>JBOHUD010000083.1:0-5662 GCA_050734155.1 Candidatus Dormibacteria bacterium | reverse complement strand
TAGATACACACAGTGGCACCTCCCTGGTGGGAGTACGTTTGGGCAGGCCGTGACTGACGAGCGGCACCCGATTCACCTCTCTGCGGAAGGCCTGGAGCGCGTGGCCGCTCTGCGGCTCTCCGGCCTCCCGCTGGCCACCTTCCTCGCCCTGCTGGGCAGGCTTGACTCGACGGGACGCGCAGAGATCACTCAGCCGGAACTATGCGAACTGCTCTCGACTGGCGGCGGAAAAATCTGGCAGTCGCTCCAGGCGCTCGTGGCTGCGGGTGTCATTGAGCCGCCCGTCGACCGGCGCGGCTTCGGCCGGCGCACCCCCTACCGCATCCCCGCGGAGATGGCCGTCGCACCGAGCGTCTTGCCTCGGCGCCGCGGCCGCCTTCACCTGATCGATCCGGTTTCTTGACCCTCAGCTACGCCAACGGCGTGCGCGTAACGTGTGTGCGTGTTTAGTTCCGGTACACGCTTGACGAAGTAGTACCGCCTCAGATTTGACACGTCCCTCAACTGACAGCTGATCGAACGAGCTTGTGTCTGCGCACCACCTCCTTCGTTGCAGACCCTTTGACATAGCTTCCCGGGGTGCCCTTCGGATGGGTTTTGACAAGGACTTCGCCGAGATAGAAGCGCACCACGTCGTCCTCGGCCACGATGGTGACCTCTCGGCGCGCGTAGCGTCTTCCAATGCTGTACACGGCGCCGGCATAGCCCACCGTGCCCTGCTTGGCAATGAGCCGGGTGACGCGGAAGGGGTCGTCACCCCCCTCGGCAGATTCCACCGCCACCGCGGTCAACTGCGGACGTTCCGGGACCGGTGCGGACGCGTTCGGCTCGGGCAGCGTGCGCGCCGCCTCGTCGTACTGAAAGCGCTGCGCCGGGGTGAGCATTCCCAGGCTCTGGTGGGGGCGCTCGGTGTTGTAGTGGCGCACGTAGCCGTCGATCGCCTCCTGCGCCTCCTCGAGGGTCTCCAGCTCACGCTGGTTGAGCAGCTCGGCCCGCAGGCTGCGATGGAACCGCTCCACCTTGCCGCATGTGGTCGGCGAGTAGGGCGCGGCCAGAAGATGCCGGATGCCGTGTTCGTGGCAGATCCGGTCGAAGTCCACCGTGGCGGGAAAGCTCGAGTAGCGAGCCGTGAAGACGCGGCCGTTGTCGGTGAGGATCTGGTCGGGAATCCCGTGCTGCTGCAAGGTCGCAACCAGGCCACGGCACACCGCGCGTGAGTCCGCCCGGGCCATCACAGCGGCGGCGACGCAGAAGCGCGAGTGGTCGTCGACGCCGGAGAGGATCGCCGCTGGCGTCTCATCGGCCAGGCGGAAGCCGACCACGTCCATCTGCCAGAGCTCCATGGGCCGGCTCCGCTCCCAGCGGCGGTACTCGGTGCGACGGCGGCGCTGGACGCCTGGCTCGATGAGCTGGTTGCGCACCAGGGCGCGGTAGATGCTGGTGCGCCCTGGGAGCGGCTCCACGCCGCGCTGGGCCAGCTCGAAGTGCAACCGGGTCGGTCCCCAGCCAGAATGCTGCCGGCGCAGCTCCACCAGCAGCACCTCGGCCGCTGGTGCCATCTGGTGCGGGCACGAGCTCGGCCTGGCGCGGCGATCCACCAAGGCGGTGAGGCCGCCCGCTGTGTACCGCCGCAGCCACGTGTGCAGGGTCTGCCGGCTGATGCCGTGCTCGTTGGCCACATCCGTGACCGAGAGGCGGTTCTCCACGACCGCCAGGACGATGCGATAGCGCTGTTCCACCACGCTGCGCAATCCGGTCGAAAGCGGACAGTGAGTCCGATCCAAAGCGGACACTGAATCCGACCGAATCCGGACACCCGTTCCGATCGAAAGCGGACAGGCCCTGAGGGCTCGCCACCCCTGGAGTGTGCGGGGCGGGCGGCGCCTGGACCATCAACTCGAAGAAGGCACGCGGTCCACTTGCGGAGTTCGTACAGCTTCAGCAAGGAGGAGCCGCGTGCCCAGGAGAAGACTATCCATGCGCAAGATCGGTGAGGTGCTGCGGCTCAAGGCCGCGGGCCTGAACACGCGTGAGCTCGCTCGCAGCACCGGCGTCGGCAAGACCACGGTGTACGAGTACCTGGCCCGTGCTGAGGCGGCGGGCCTGAGCTGGCCGCTGCCCGCCGACATGGACGAAGCGGCGGTGGAGGCGAAGTTATTCCCACCGCTCACGGCGGATCTGGCTGCAGGGCGGCCGGTGCCGGAGTGGCGGGAGGTGCACCGCGAGCTGAAGCGAGGCCGGCACGTGACCCTGCGCCTGCTCTGGCTGGAGTGGCGGGAGAGCCAGCCGGACGGGTGGGGATACAGCCAGTTCTGCCTCCGGTATCACGGCTGGCTGGGACACCAGGACGTGGTGATGCGGTTGGAGTACACCGCTGGAGATCGCTGCTTCGTCGACTTCGCCGGTGATCACATGGCGGTCATCGACGCCGCGACGGGCGCGATCACACAGTGCGAGATCTTCGTTGCGGTGCTGGGCTGCAGCGGGATGTTGTACGTGGAGGCGACGCGCGGCCAGGACCTCAAGTCGTGGTTGCTGGCGCACGGGCACGCCTATGCGGCGTGGGGCGGGGTCCCGAAGGTCACCGTGCCGGACAACTTGAAGTCAGGGGTGACCAAAGCCTGCTGGTACGAGCCCGAGATCAACCGCAGCTACCTGCACATGGCCCGGCACGTCAACACGATCATCCTGCCCACCAGGGTTGCGCACCCACGGGACAAGGCCGCTGCGGAAGCTGGCGTCCAGGTGGCGGAACGGTGGGTGTTGGCGCCGCTGCGCAACCGCCAGTTCTTCAGCCTGGCCGAGCTCAACGCGGCCATCAGCGAGAAGACCGCGACGGTGAACGCGCGCGCGTTTCGTGGCCAGCCAACGAGCCGCCGTGATCTCTTCGAGGAGCTGGAGCGGTCGGCGCTGCAGCCGCTGCCGGTCACCCGCTACGAGTTCACCGAGATCAGGACGGCCACGGTGAACATCGACTATCACGCCGAGTTCGACCATCGCTTCTATTCCGTGCCCCATCGCCTGGTGCGGCAGAAGGTGGAGGTGTGGGCCGCGGCGGAGACGGTCGAGATCTACCAGGGGCACCGGCGGGTGGCCAGCCACGTGCGCGAGTACGGGCGGCGGCGCTACATCACCGACCCGGCGCACATGCCGGCGTCGCACCGGGCGCACCTGGAGTGGTCGCCGTCGCGGTTGATCAAGTGGGCGCGGACGGTTGGTCCGGCGGCAGCGGCGGTGACGGAGCGGATCCTGGCGACCAAGGTGCACCCGGAGCACGGCTACCGCGCCTGTCTGGGCTTGATGAGCCTGGCCCGGCACCATGGCGACGAGCGCGTCGCTGCCGCGTGCGCTCGAGCGCTCAGTGTCAACGCTGTCTCGTACACCTCGGTGAAGTCGATCCTGCAACAGAACCTGGATCGGCTGCCACTGCCCGAGGCGCAGCTCTCCCTGGTGCCACCACCGCCAGCGCACGCGAACCTGCGCGGTGGTGCGTACTACGGCGCCCAGCAGGAGGCCTGAGCATGCTCGTGCAGCAGACACTGGACAAGCTCGAGGCGGTCGGCCTGCACGCCATGGCCGCCGCCATGCGCGAGCAACTGGAGCAGGCGCCGCAGTACCGCGAGCTCAGCTTCGAAGATCGGCTCGGCATGCTGGTGGATCGCGAGACCGACTGGCGAGACAGCCGGCGGCTGGCCACCCGGCTCAAGGCGGCCAAGCTGCGCCACCCGGCGACGGTGGAGGACGTCGACTTCCGAGCGCCCCGAGGCCTCGACCGCAGCGTCATCCTCAGCCTGGCTCAGGGTGGCTGGGTGACCCACCGCCACAACGTCCTCATCACTGGCGCCACCGGTTGCGGCAAGTCGTTCCTCGCCTGCGCGCTCGCTCACGCGGTGATCAGGCAGGGACACGCCGCGCTCTACGTGCGCCTGCCACGGCTGCTCGATGATCTCGCCGTCGGTCGCGGCGACGGCCGCTACCAACGCTTGCTGGCGCAGCTGCAACGGGCGCCGCTGCTGGTGCTCGACGACTTCCTGCTCACGCCCGCGACCATCGAGCAATGTCGCGATCTGCTCGAGGTGGTCGAGGACCGCGCCCAGCTGCGCTCCACGCTGGTTGCCAGCCAGCTGCCCGTCGACACCTGGCACAGCGCCATGGCTGATCCAACGCTCGCCGAGGCTGTGCTCGACCGTCTTCTGCATCAAGCCCACCGCATCGCCCTCAAGGGCGGCTCGCTGCGCCGGCGAGCGCCCGAGGAAGCGCTGACAGAGCCGGCGACGGATGGAGGACCACCAAAACGACGTGAACGCTCCAGGTGACGCGAGCGCGTGCCCACAGGACGGCCCGTGCGGCCCGGAAACCGGTCGCCGTGACCTGCAACACTCGCCCGCCCAACCCGGCGGGAACGCCCACCAACTACCCTTGCGCGAGGAGGTGATGACCGGCTCGTTCTGACTCCCCACACCCGAAGACGTCACGGCGCCGACCGCCCCACCTGTGTCCGCTTTCAATCGGAATCGGTGTCCGGTTCCAGCCGGAACGGGTGTCCGGAATCACCGGAATGCGCAACCACGCTCAACTCCACAAGCATCCCGGCCCTCTCCTCGCTGCTCAGCCAATCGCTGAACCCAAGGTCAGGTCGGGCGGCCGTGTCAAGAAAGAGCCGGAACCGCGCCGCAAGGTGTCAAGGATGTACCGGAACTCCGGTGTCGCCCGTTACCCGGAACTACACACGTAACGTGTGTGCGGCATCTGTTCATGGCGTGTTCAGACCGTGTTCATGGAGCGGACAAGGCGCGCGTCGTTCTCGGGCGTCCCAACCACCGCCAACCGGCGTCCAATCCACCACGGACAAGCGTCTGATCCACCACGAGCCTGCCGATGATCCATGGGTAGTCGTTCGGCTGCCGGGAGCGGCCCGGGTATTCGCGATCGCGATGGCGAGGTCGTATCGGCGATCCAAGTCCTCGCTGGGCCGCCGTCCGACCTCGAGTAGTACGAGAAGCGTTGCGTCTGTTCGCGGCCGAGCTGCGGGGCCTCAAGGCGGCCCGTGGCGCAGCAACCCAAGCCCTTCCACCTTTGTGTGCAGCTCTGAGCCGCGACCCATCGAGTGGATTGAGCCAGGAGGGCACGCACGAGCGCGTGTGGGATTGGATCTTCAGCCTGCCCCACGTCTGGCTGCGGCCGCGGCACGGGTGTGCCCTCGTCCACCGCCGAACCACGGGCGGTCAAATAGGTATTATTGGTGGTGTTAGTCATGAAGCGAGATGGAGGGGTTGTCCATGCGAAAGGATGCTATCGACATAGTGGTTCGAGGCGAGCCGATTCTCCTGAGCCGATCGGATGTACTCCGGGCGGTCGTCCAGGGAGGTTTTGGACCAGTCCGGCAGCACGCCGTGGAGGTTGAAGGTCAGCTGTACCCGGTGAAAGAGGTGTTCGCCCGCGCCGCCAAGCTAGAGGTCCTGGATTTCAACACAGTTCACGCCCGGAGCGCCCTGCGGCGGCTTGTGTTTGAGTTGCGAACGGTGAGTGTCCTGGGCCACCGCCGCTCGGCCAGCGAGTGAACCCCTGGCGCAGTCGAATTCCGGAGCAGGGCGGCGCGCGACGACCTTGGCGCACTCCGGGACCTCGCCAGATTCCTAGCAATCGCGATACCGTCCCGGAC
>JBOHUD010000082.1:0-32499 GCA_050734155.1 Candidatus Dormibacteria bacterium | reverse complement strand
CAGCCCCGCCAAGCTGCGCCGCAGCGTCGCCGCCGGGCTGCTCACCGATGCCACTGTCGCCTTCTTCGAGTCCCCCCTGCGCCTGGCGCGCACCCTCAGCCTGATCGCGCCCCTCTGCGGGGACCGACCCGTGGTGGTCGCTCGCGAATTGACTAAAGTCCACGAGACCTTCCACACGGGCACCGCGGCTTCGCTGGCGGAGTTGTTTGCCGCGCATCCGCCACGCGGCGAGTGCACCGTCCTCATCGGAGCCAGCTGACGTGACCCGACCGGCGCACTTCTATGTCACCGCCGCGATCGACTACGTGAACGGCAATCCCCATCTCGGACATGCCTACGAGAAGATCGGCTGCGACGTCCTGGCCCGGCATCGCCGCCTCCGCGGCGACCAGGTCCGCTTCACCGTCGGCAGCGACGAGCACAGTCAGTCTGTCGAGCGCGCCGCCCGGGCGGCGGGGATGGAGCCGGCCGACTTCTGCACCCGCCAGGTGGAGGTGTTCAGCACCATGATGCGTGCCTTCGACGTGCAGCCCACGGCGTTCGTGCGCACCAGCAGCGACGCCAACCGGCGCACCGCCGAGACGCTCTGGCGAGCGGTCGCCGACGCCGGCCACATCTACAAGGACTGGTATCGCGCCTGGTTCTGCCCATCCTGCGAGCAGTTCTACACCGACAAGGAGATCGTCGCCGGGATGTGCCCGGTCCATGAACGCCCGGTGGAGTGGGTGGAGGAGCAGAACTGGTTCTTCCGCCTCAGTGACTTCGCCGAGCCCCTGCTCGATCTCTATCTGCGGCAGCCGGGTTTCCTGGTGCCGCCGTCACGGCGCAACGAGATGCTCAACGTGATCCGCGGGGGGCTCACCGACATCAGCATCTCGCGTGGCTTCTCGCAGTGGGGGATCCCGGTCCCCGGTGACAGTTCCCAGGTGATCTGGGTGTGGCTGGACGCGCTGCCGGCGTACATGACCGGTGTCGGGTACCCCGACTCGGACGAGTTCGCCCAGTTCTGGCCGGCCGACGTCCACGTCATCGGCAAGGACATCACCCGGTTCCACGCGATCACCTGGCCGGCGATCCTCATGGCCGCGGGCCTGCCGCTGCCGCGCCAGGTGCACGCCCACGGCTTCATCACCCTCGAGGGGGAGAAGATGAGCAAGAGCCGGGGAATCTTCGTCGAGCCCATGCAGCTGGTGGACCAGTTCGGCAGCGACGCCGTGCGCTGGGTGCTGCTCAGCGAGATCCCCTTCGATCGCGACGGCGACTTCTCGATGTCCAGCTTCGTCGATCGCTACAACGCCGACCTGGCCAACGACTACGGCAACCTGGTCTCACGGACCACCAAGATGCTGCAGCGGTACTTCGCAGGTGTGGTGCCGGCGATGGCGGCGCGCGACCCCATCGACGACGAGCTGCGCACCACCGCGGCCCGGATCGTGCCGGTGTACGACGCGGCGCTCGACCGCCTGGAGTTCAGCGAGGCGCTGGCGGCGGCCCGGCAGCTGGTGGGCCGGGCCAACAAATACATCGAGCAGACCGCCCCGTGGGCGCTGCACCGCGCCGGCGATCCCCGGCTGGCCACGGTCTGCGCCGAATTGCTCGAGGCCATCCGGGTGTCGACGATCCTCCTCCACCCGGTGATCCCGCGGGCCACCGGCCGCGTCGCCGCCGAGATGGGGCTCGACCTGGCGGGTGACCTCACCGAGGAGCTCCGCGCCTGGCCGCGGCTGCACGCCGGCGCGCCCATAGGCGTCGGGGAGATCCTCTTCCCCCGCCTCGACCGCGAGGCCGTGCTCGCCTCCGAATGAGTAGCACCGCGCCGCGCGGCCCCCTGGTCGACACCCACAGCCACCTGGTCCTTCTCGAGGAGCGGGGTCTGCTCGAGGCCGCCCTGGAGAGCGCCGCGGCGGCGGAGGTGGAGCAGATGGTCACGGTGGGGTTGAACGTCGAGGACTCCGACCGCAACCGGCTCCTCGCCGAAGCCCATGACAACGTCTGGTTCACGGTGGGCTGGCATCCGCACCAGCCCCACGCCCCCGACCCAGCCCAGCTGGGCGCGCTCGACGAGCTGCTCGCCCATCCCCGCGCCGTGGCGGTGGGCGAGATCGGCATCGACCTCTACTTTCGCCCCGGCTACCACGACACTCCGCTGCAGGAGCAGCAGCGCGCCCTCCACGTCATGCTCGACCTCGCCGCCTCCCGCGGCAAACCGGTGGTCGTGCACGATCGCGACGCCCACTCGCTTGTGCTGGAGGCGCTGCTGCTCCATCCCGAGGTGCGCGGGGTGATGCACTGCTTCAGCGGCGATGCCGCGTTCGCGCGGCGCTGCGTCGCCGCCGGCTACGTCATCTCCTTCTCGGGGATCATCACCTTCGCGCACAGCGAGGCACAGCAGGAGGCGGCCCGCGCCGCCGGCAGCGCGGAGTACGTGGTGGAGACCGACTCGCCCTTCCTCGCGCCCGTTCCCCATCGCGGCCGCCCCAACCTGCCCGGCTACGTGGCCGCCACGGCGGCGGCGCTGGCAGCGCTGCGCTCGGAGGACGAGGGTCAGGTGCGGGCCCAGTCCACCGCCACCGCGCGCCGCCTCTTCGGCCTGCCCGGCCTGCGGCGATGACGGCGCCACAGCTGCGGCCCCAGGCCGACCTCTGCGACCGCGCCACCCTGCGCGCCCTGGCGCGGCGGGTGGGGCTGGTGGCCGACCGCAGGCTGGGTCAGAACTTCCTGGTTGACAGGACGGTGCTCGACGACATCACCGCAGCCCTCGATCCCGCCTCCGACGAGGACGTGCTCGAGATCGGGCCGGGGGTGGGCACGCTGACCGGCGCCCTGGCGCAGCGGGCGCGCCGGGTGGTCGCCGTCGACATCGATGCCCGCTGCGTGGCGGCGACGCGGCTCACCCAGCGCGAGCGGAGCAACGTGGTCGCGGTGCACGGCGACGCGCTCGGTGTGCAGCCGGCCAACCTCGGGCTGGGAGAGCGATGGCTGGCGGCCGGCAACATCCCCTACAGCATCACCACCGCGCTGCTGACCCGTCTCTTCGAGCTGCCTGCCCCGCCCCGGCGCGGCGTGTTCCTCGTCCAGAGAGAGGTGGCCGCCCGGCTGGCGGCGGCGCCGGGGGCGTGGAGCCTGGCCACGGTCGCGGTGCGCAGCCTCGCCACCGTGGAGCGGATCCGCGATGTCGCCCCCGACAGCTTCGATCCTGCCCCGGCCGTGCATTCGGCGGTGATCCGCCTCCGTCCCGCCCGGTCGCTCGACCCGGGGGCGCGCCGGGAGGTCCTCGACGTCGCCCGCCTCGCCTTCCAGATGCGCCGCAAGACCCTCCGCCATGGGATCACCCATGCCGCGGGCGGCGATGAGGGCCGCGGCCTGGCCTGGCTGGAGGCTGCGCGCGTCGATCCGGGGCGCCGCCCCGGCACGCTCGATGTCGAGGAGTGGCACCGCATCGCGGTGGCCGCCCGTACCCTTGGCGGTCAACCGTGAAGGAACCGAGGACGGCGTTCCCGCCGGGCGACGAGATCGCCCCGCCGGCGTCGCGACGCCACCTGCACGCGGCCCGGCCGGCCGTGCCCCCGCTCGCCGACGGCCGCCAGGGTTTCCGGGCAGTCCTGCGACTCCGCGACTTCCGCCTGCTCTGGCTTGCCCAGGCGGCCAGCCAGCTGGCCGACAAGTTCCTCATGTTCACCCTGCTCATCGTGGTCTACGACGTCAGCCACAAGGCGTCGATCCAGTCCGTGCTGATGATCGCCTACACGCTGCCGTCGGTCTTCCTGAGCGCGCCCGCGGGGGTGTATGCCGACCGCCACGACAAGCGAACACTGATGATGGCGACCAACGCCATCCGCGGCGGCCTGATCCTGCTCATCCCCATCAGCGAGGCGATCCCGGCGGTGGGCGACCAGGCCTGGCTGCTCATCCTGATCACCTTCCTGTTCAGCTCGGTCGGCCAGCTCTTCGCTCCCGCCGAGGCGGCCAGCATCCCGTCGCTGGTGCGGCGCGACCAGATCATGGGCGCGACGTCGCTGTTCATGACCACGGTCATCCTCACACTGGTGCTCGGGGTCCCCGCCGCCACCCTGGCGATCCGGATCGTCGGCGAGCGCGCTCCCTTCTACATCGCCGCTGCCCTCTTCGCCGTGGCCGCGCTGTCGATCTGGCGGATCGGCACCCCCCTGCGCGCGGTGCGCGCCGTGCCCGAGCGGCCCGCCAGCCTGCGTCGCGAGCTCCGCGAGGGGATCAGCATGATCGCGGGCAACCCCGCCATCCGCCTCGGCCTCTACCAGCTGGCGGTGGCGCTCATCGTCGTCTTCACAGTCTTCGCCCTCGGTCCGGTGTTCATGGTGCGCGAGCTCCATCGGTCGGCGGAGGACACCTACCTGGTGCTGATCCCCGCCACCCTCGGGCTCGTCGCCATGGCGGCGGTCTTTGCCCAGCGAGCGGGCAACCTCCTCTCCAAGGCGGTCACCCTGGTGGCCGCGCTGGCGGTCGGAGGCGCTTCGCTGGCGGCCATCGGGGTCACGCCGCCGCTGCTGCGGGGGTGGGGTGCCCAGGGCGCCGTGGTCCCGGTGGTGCTGGTGCTCAGCGGGATCTTCGGCTGCGCGCTCGGGGCGCTGCTCATCCCGGCGTTCACCATCCTCCAGGAGCGCACCAACGAGGAGACGCGCGGTCGCATCTTCGGAAGCATCTTCGCCGTCATCAACGCCGCCGTGGCCATCCCTCTGCTCGCCGCCGGGATCGTCGCCGATGCCGTCGGTGTCGCCGGTGTTGTGGCCGGACTTGGCGTGATCATCCTGGCCGGCGCGGTGATCGCCAGGCTGGGATTCTGGCGGCGGCTGCTTGTCCTGGACACGGTGACCGCCTCGCCGAGCTGAGCCGAGTCGCGGCACTGCAACGGTGGCGTCGCGGATTGATCATGTACGGCTGCTGACCTGGGGCTGGTGCAAAGCTCTCGGGCACCCCCTGAGGGTCCAGGTCGGTAGCGTGGAGACGAGATGCGGGCCATCGTCACGTGTGAGTGCTGCGGTCACCGCCAGGCGGTGGCGCGGCCGATCGGGCGCCCGGAGGCCTTCCACGTGGTCTGCCACGAGTGCGAGGGCATCCTGCGCGTCGAGGTGACCGCGGTGGACCTCAGCATCGCGGAGAAGAGTGTGGGCCGCTCGCGCAGGGCCCGCGTGTAGGCTCCCCACGGGGGGGTGGAGCGTACGGCTGGTATCATCGCGTCCCCGGGCAACCCGCCCACCGCGGTGCGGGCGCATAGCTCAGTTGGTACGAGCGCTGCGTTGACATCGCAGAGGTCTCTGGTTCGAATCCAGATGCGCCCACCATCGTGGTCGTCCGAATGCAGGACGGTCTCTCGCCGATGCAAGAGCTCGGGGCAATGAGTCTCAGGGACCCGGCTCACCGGGTTTTGCACATGTTGCTCACAGCTCTGTCGGGTTGGCGTCCGCGGCAGGCGGGGAGTTGTCCACATTGTGCACAGGCGCACCTCCTGACAGCGCCGCCAGTTGTGCACCGATGAGCACGCGAATGCGTCGTCTGGAGTCGTTGACAAGGGGCGAGAGCGCCGCCGTAAACTGCCGCCCGTGGAAGGCGACCGTGACAGCGTGGTCCCCGACTCGCGGCGCATGAAGGTTCGCATCTGCACCCGCCGCGGATGCTCGAACCCCGTGAAGAAGGCGATCGCCAAGTACTGCAGCGTGCGCTGTTGCGCGATCGACCCGGAGCGCCACGCGCGGCTCCGCCAATCCGCACAGCGATCGAATCGGCGCGTGCTGCCGATGACCCGCCAGCTCAGCCTCGGGCTCAGTGCACAGAACAATCCCGAGGCCGCCATCTCGCGCGTCTGCGCGGCTCGCGAGGACGTGCCCCGGGGCATGTCCCAGCTCTGCAGCTGACGGCTCGCCGCCCGCGTCCGGAGCTCGGTCCGCGGACAGCATCTACACTCTGCGGCCATGGCCGAGGACGTAGTCGACGATTCCGCTGAGGCCGGCCCGCCCCTGGAGGCGCCGGCCGAGCCCACCCTGGGCATGCTTCGCCACAGCGCCGCCCACCTGATGGCGGCGGCCGTCGTCGAGCTGTTCTCCGGTGCGCAGTACGACGTCGGTCCCGCCACCGAGGAGGGCTTCTTCTACAACTTCCGCCTTCCCGACGGCCGCCACTTCAGCGAGGACGACCTGGCCACCATCGAGGCGCGGATGCGAGAGCTCGCCAAGCGGCGCATCCCCTTCGAGCGCGAGGTGGTGGATCGCGACACGGCGCGGCAACTGTTCGCCGCCATCGACCAGCCGTTCAAGGTGGCGATCATCGACGGGATGGATGTCGACGTCGACCGGGTCGGCGTGTACCGCACCGGCGACTTCGTCGACCTGTGCCGCGGCCCGCACGTCCCCCACAGCGGTCACCTCCGAGCCATCAAGCTGCTCCGGGTCGCCGGGGTGTACTGGCGGGGCGACGAGCGCAACGAGCAGCTGCAACGCGTGTACGGGACCGCGTTCTTCGAGCGCGAGGAGCTCGACGCGTTCATGGCCCAGCGCGAGGAGGCCCGCCGCCGCGACCACCGCCGCCTCGGCGCCGAGCTCGACCTCTTCTCCTTCCCCGAGGAGATCGGCTCGGGGTTGCCGGTGTTCCACCCCAACGGGGGGCTGGTGCGCAAGCTGATGGAGGACTACTCGCGCCAGCGTCACCAGGAGGCGGGCTACTCCTTCGTCAACTCGCCGCACATCACCAAGGAGGATCTCTTCCAGACCTCCGGGCACCTGCAGTGGTTCGCCGACGGGATGTTCCCGCCAATGGAGCTGGACGGCGGCACCAGGTACTACCTCAAGCCGATGAACTGCCCGTTCCACATCCTCATCTATCGCAGCCGCCAACGGAGCTACCGGGAGCTGCCCCTGCGTCTCTTCGAGTTCGGGTCGGTGTATCGCTACGAGAAGTCCGGCGTGGTCCACGGGCTCACCCGTGTCCGCGGCCTCACCATGGACGACGCGCACATCTTCTGTGGCAGGGCGCAGATGGGCGAGGAGTTGCGCAGCCTGCTGAGCTTCGTCCTCGACCTGCTGCGCGACTTCGGCCTGAGCGACTTCTTCCTCGAGTTGCAGACCAGGCCCGAGGGCAAGGCGGTGGGCACCGACGCGGAGTGGGAGGAGGCCACCGAGGCGCTGCGTTCGGCGGCGGCGGCGATGAACCTCGAGCTGGTGCTCGACCAGGGTGGGGGGACGTTCTACGGCCCCAAGATCTCCGTCCAGGCCAAGGACGCGATCGGCCGCGACTGGCAGATGTCGACCATCCAGGTCGACCTCCAGTTCCCCCAGCGCTTCGACCTCACCTACATCGAGGCGGACGGCTCCGCGGCGCGACCGGTGATGATCCACCGCGCCCTCTTCGGCTCCGTGGAGCGGTTCTTCGGGGTGCTCCTCGAGCACTACGCGGGACACTTCCCGGTGTGGCTCGCACCCGTGCAGTGCGAGATCGTGCCGGTGCAGGACGACGCGCCCGAGGTGCTCGAGTACGTCAGCGGCCTGCGCGACACGATGCGCTCTGCCGGGCTGCGGGCGGTGGTGAATGACAAGCCCGGTGAGCGCATGCAGGCGCGCATCCGCGACGCCGAGCTGCGCAAGGTGCCCTACATCGCGGTCATCGGCAGGCGCGACATCGAGCGCGGGGACGGTGTCGTCAACGTGCGCTCGACGCGTGCCGGAACCCAGGAGAACGTGCCCGCGACAGACCTGGTGGCGCGGCTGGTCGCTGAGTCCGCGTCGCGCTCGCCGGGCGGGTAGCTCAGAGCGTGGGGCGCGACGGGCGCTCGCTCGCGCAGGCGGTTGCCGAGCTGTTCGCCTGCCCCGACGCGGAGGCGGCGATCGCGGCCGGGGAGGTGCTGGTCGACGGGCTGCCGGTGACCAACCCGGCAAGCCGGCTGCGCGCCCGCGCCCGGGTCACCCTGCGACCTGTCACCGCGCTGCGGGGCTCAGCCAAGCTGCGCGCCGCGCTGACAGGTTTCGGCGTCGACGTCGGCGGCCGGGTCGCGCTGGACGTGGGCGCGGCGGCCGGCGGGTTCACCACCGTGCTGCTCGAATCGGGAGCCCAGCGGGTGTACGCGGTCGACGCCGGCCACGGGCAGCTGCTCGGCTCCCTGCGCCAGCATCCCCGGGTCGTGAACCTGGAGGCGGTCAACATCGCCGACCTCGACGCCGCCCGGGTGCCGGAGCCGATCGATGTGGTCACCGTCGATGTGTCCTACCTGAGCGTGGCCGCGGCGGCGGCGCAGCTCGATCGGGTGACGCTGGCCCGCGACGCCGACCTGGTGGCCCTGGTCAAGCCCATGTTCGAGCTGCGTGCCCCGACCGCGCCGTCGGATCGAGCCAGCCTCGACGCCGCCCTGGCGGCGGCTAGCACCGGGGTGAGCGCCGCCGGCTGGGCGGTGCAGGGGGTGATGGATTCGCCCGTGACCGGCAGCAGAGGGGCACGGGAGATGCTGCTCCACGCCAGGCGTCTCTGAGCGATGGTGGCGCGATGAGCGTGATATGCTCAATTGCCGACGCCGTCGTGGCGCCGCCAAGAGGGCCCGTGCGCTGCGGACTCCACCTTCCGGGTCCGCCTTGAAGGTCCAGAACAGACCCAGGCCTGGATAGCGGATCGCTGTCCAGGCCTTTTGTGTTCGGAGGTTTCCACCCATCGCCTTTCGAGAGTTGAGGATCAACGAGCAGATCCGCATTCCGCAGGTGCGTCTCTTCGACGACACCACCGATGAAGCGCTCGGAATCGTTCCCATCGAGGCAGCCCGTCAGCTGGCCGTGGACCGTGGCCTCGACCTCGTCGAGGTGGCACCGCTGGCGCAGCCCCCGGTCTGCAGGCTGATGGATTACGGACGGTTCAAGTTCGAAGCCCTGAAGAGGGAGAAGGACAGCCGCAGGGACCACAACGTGGTCCAGCTCAAGGAGCAGAAGCTGCGCCCGAAGATCTCGGACCACGACTTCCGCACCAAGCTGGCCAAGGTGAAGCAGTTCCTCGGCGAGGGCGACAAGGTCAAGCTGACGATCATGTTCCGGGGCCGGGAGATGGTCCACCAGGAGTTCGGCCGCAAGCTGCTCGACCGCATGACCGATGAGCTCAACGACCTCGCCACCATCGAACGATCCCCACTGGTCGAGGGCAGGAACATGATCATGATCCTGAGCCCGACCACCAGGAAGCAGGCCGCCAGGACCACCGAGAAGACCACCGCCGAGACGCGGAGGGGAGCCAATGCCAAAGATCCGGACTCATAAGGCAACACAGAAGCGCTTCCGCATCACCAGCACCGGCAAGGTGATGCGGCGCAAGGCCTTCAAGTCGCACATGCTCGAGCACAAGAGCAGCAAGCGCAAGCGGGTGATGAACGTGCAGCATGAGGTGTCGCCGGCCGACGTCAAGAGCGTGCGCCGTCTGGCGCCGTACCTGTAGGCGGGGAGGAACCACCATGGCGAGAGTCAAGAGGGGCGTCACAGCCCGTGCCCGCCACAAGAAGATCCTCGAGCTGGCCGAGGGCATGCAGGGCGACCGCAGGCTGCACTTCAAGGCGGCCAACGAGGCGGTCATGCACTCGCTGGCCTACCAGTATCGGGATCGCAAACTGCGCAAGGGCGACATGCGCGGCCTCTGGATCACGCGCATCAATGCCGCGGCGCGCCAGAACGGGCTTGCCTACAACCAGTTCATGCACGGGCTCAAGAACGCCGGCATCGACATCAATCGCAAGATGCTCGCCGACCTCGCCGTCCAGGATTCGGCGTCGTTCACCCAGCTCGTCGAGGTGGCCAGGGGCGCGCTGACGACAGCGTGACCGAGCATCGCGCCACGCCGCGAGGACGGGCCGCGGACGCCGCCGACGACGACGTGCACGCCGTCGCCGCCGCCGCGCTGGACGAGGTCGGCGCGGCCGATGATCCCGCCGCGCTCGACGCCATCCGGGTGCGCTACCTGGGTCGGGGGGCCGGCCTGCTCACCCAGTTTCGGAGGCGCATCGGGGCCATCACCGACGCCGAGGCACGGCGGGTGACGGGTCAGTTGGTCAACGCCGTGGTCGATCGCCTGACCGAGGCACTCGATGATCGCCGCGCCGCGCTGGAGGTGACCGGCACGCCTGACGAGAGCGCCGAGGCGATCGACCTGACCTGGCCACCACCACCGCTGCGGCGCGGGCATCTCCATCCCGTGAGCCGCGTCTTCCGCGACGTCCGGCGCATCTTCGCCCAGCTCGGCTACATCGCCGTGGCGGGTCCCGAGGTCGAGTACGACCGCTACAACTTCACCCTGGTCAACATGCCTCCTGGGCATCCCTCGCGCGACACCCAGGACACCTTCTTCATCGACGACGAGCGCCTCCTGCGCACCCACACCTCACCGGTGCAGATCCGCAGCATGCTGATGCGCGGCGCGCCGCAGCGGGTGATCGTGCCCGGCAAGGCCTTCCGGCGCGACAACGACGCCACCCACTTCCCCATGTTCTTCCAGGTCGAGGGGATGTGCATCGACCGGGGCATCGCGCTCAGCGATCTCAAGGGCACCCTCGAGTTCTTCGCCCACTCGGTGTTCGGCGTGGACCGGGCCATCCGCCTGCGCCCCCACCACTTCGAGTTCACCGAGCCCTCAGTCGAGCTCGACGTGTCCTGCGCGATGTGCGGCGGTGAGGGATGCCGGCTGTGCAGGGGCAGCGGCTGGTTGGAGATCCTCGGTGGCGGCATGATCCATCCCAACGTGCTGCGCAACGGCGATGTCGACCCCGCCCACTACAGCGGCTTCGCCTTCGGCATCGGAGCGGAGCGGATCGCCATGCTGGCCAACGGCATCGAGGATGGGCGATTGCTCTACGAGAACGACGTGCGCTTCGTGAGCCAGGGATGAAGATCTCGCTGGACTGGCTGCGCCAGTACGGCGTCCTCGATGCCCCGCTCGACACCCTGGTGCAGGGCCTGATCGACACCGGCACCGAGGTGGACGGGGTGGAGCGCGGCCCCGCCGGGATCGTCGCCGCCCGCATCGTCGGCCTCGAACCCGTGCCCGAGTCGACCCGGGGAGTGCTCTTCGCGGACATCGACGTCGGCAGCGAGCGCATCCGGGTGCTCACCGGTGCCGCCAACCTCGATGTCGGCGACCTGGTGCCCTACGCGCCCCCGGGCACCACGCTCCCCGGGGCGGCCGAGCCGCTGGGAGTGCGCAGCATGTTCGGTGGCAGGTACAGCTCGCCGGGCATGCTCTGCTCCGCGGCCGAGCTCGGCGTCGGCGAGGACGCGGCCGGCATCCACCACCTCGACCACGGCGTGCCCGGCCAGCCCCTCCACGAGGTGCTGGCCCTGGACACGGTGCTGGAGGTTGAGGTAACCACCAACCGGCCGGACTGCCTCTGCCACGTCGGTGTCGCCCGGGAGATGGCGGCCGCGGTGGGGGAGACGGTGCGCGAGCCCGACCCCACCATCCCCGAGGGCCTGCTCAGCGCCGCCAGCCTGTCCCGGCGCGCCAAAGTCGAGGTGGAGGACGGCGACGGCTGCCCGCGCTTCGCGGTGCGCATCATCGAGAACATCGCGGTGGCGCCGTCTCCGCAGTGGATGCAGCGCCGGCTCCGGGCGGTGGGGTTGCGCCCCATCAACAACATCGTCGACGTCACCAACTACGTCGCCCGCGAGATCGGCCAGCCCCTGCACGCCTTCGACCTCGATCGCTTCGTCGAAGCCCAGGCCGAGGGCGGTCGCGCCGCCCGGGTGGTGGTGCGCCGCGGCCGGGGAGAGGCCGTGGTCTGTCTCGACGGGGTGGAGCGCTCCGTGGGTCCCGACGACATGGCGGTGTGTGCCGCCGCCACGGTGGTGAGCATCGCCGGGGTGATCGGCGGGGCGGCGACGGCGGTCGACGAGGCCACCCACAACGTCCTCCTGGAGGCGGCCAGCTGGGACGGCCCCACGGTTCGGGCCACCTCCAAGCGCCTCGGGGTCCGCACCGATGCCTCGAGCCTCTACGAGAAGGGCCTCAGCGACACGCTGCCGCCGATCGCGCTCGACCGCGCCGCAGCGCTGATCGCCGAGCTGGGCGGGGGCCACGTGCTCAAGGGCAGCGTTGACGTGCGCGCCCGCCCGCTGCCGGCGATCCCCGCGATCGAGATGAGCGGAGCGGTCATCTCCGCCCAGCTCGGCTACCCGGTCGACGCCACCGAGGCCGCCACCGTGCTGGCCCGCCTCGATTTCGGTGTCGAGCAGGAGGGCGACGAGCTGACCGTCACCGTCCCCCACTTCCGCCGCGACGTGGCCATCGTCGAGGACGTGGTCGAGGAGGTGGGCCGCTCGCTTGGCTACGAGCGCCTGCCCAGCACACTGCCCGGGCGGCGCACCCCGGTCGGCGAACCCGCGGCCCCGACCGACGTCGAGGATCGCGTCAAGGAGGTCCTGGTCGGTGCCGGCTACGACGAGGCGATCACCTGGTCATTCGTGTCGCGGCCGCTGGCGGGCGCCCTCCAGGGCATCGGCGGCGAGCGCCGCCCGATCCCGCTGCGCAACCCGCTCACCGAGGAGTGGAGCGTGCTCCGCACCAGCCTGCTGCCCGGCGTGGTGCAGGCGGTGGCCGGCAACCTCCGTCGCGGCGTGGGGGAGGTCAGCCTCTTCGAGCTCGGCCGGGGCTTCTGGGAGGGCGAGCGCCGCGGCCCGGTGCCGGGATCGACCCACGACGCCGCCGACGACCGCTTCACCCCGCTTCCCGCCGAACCGCTCCTGCTCGGAGCCGCCGCCTCCGCAGCCGACGCGGACGGCTCGGCCGCCCGCCTCCGCGATCTCCAGGCGCTGGTGGTCAGGCTCGCCGCCGACCTCGGCGCCGGCACGGTGGAGACGGAGCCCGCCCGTGTCCCCGGCCTCCATCGGGGGCGGAGCGGACGGCTCGTCTGCGATGGGCAGGACGTGGGCTTGATCGGCGAGCTCGAGGCCGGCACGGCGGCGCGGTTCGGGCTGCGCGGTCGCCTGGCGGTCGCCGAGATCCAGCTGGACAGCCTGATCCCGCCGAGCGAGACGGCGCGCCGCTACCTGGCTCCCCCGCGGTTCCCGGCGGTGGTCCAGGACCTGGCCGTGACCGTGCCCGAGGCGACGCGCGCCGGCGACGCGCTCGGTGCCCTCCGTGAGGCGGGTGGGGCGCTGGTCGAAAGCGCCGTCCTCTACGACGAGTACAGGAGCGCCGGCCTGGGACCGGGGCGCAAGGGCTGGACATTCCGGATCGCCTACCGGGCCGCCGACCGCACCCTCACCTCCGAGGAGGCGCAGAGCGTCCAGGAGGACATCGCGAGCGCGCTGCTCAGGCGATGCGCTGCCGAGGTGCGGCGATCGCCCGCCGGCTGAGCCGGTCGGCTCTGTCCCGGAGCGCGCCCGAGGTGGCCAGATCGCTGCTGGGCGCGCTCCTGGTCGCCGACTCGGGGACGTCCGAGGAGGTCCGCGCGCGGATCGTGGAGGTGGAGGCCTACCTCGGCGAGGACGATCCCGCCTCCCACGCCGGGCGCGGCCCCACCCCGCGCTCGGCGATCATGTTCGGGCCGCCGGGACACCTGTACGTGTACTTCAGCTACGGGATGCACCACTGCGCCAACATCGTCTGCGGACCGGACGGGACCGCCGCGGCGGTGCTGCTGCGCGCCGCCGCCGTGGAGGGCGGGGAGGAGGTGGTGCGGGCCCGGCGCGGGGTCATCCCGGCCGCCGCCCGGCTGCTGAGCGGTCCCGGCAACCTCTGCCGCGGCCTGGGGATCGGGTCGGGCGACAACGGTGCTGATCTCTGCGGTGGCGTGGGCCGCTTCCATGTCGAGGCGGCGGAGGCGCCGGTGCCGGTGTCAGCGGGACCGCGCGTCGGCATCAGCCGGGCGGTCGAGTGGCCCCTGCGCTTCTTGTGGAGGGGCCACCCCGCGGTGTCGGCGGCACAGCCGCACGCCACAAAGAAAAGGACCGGCGCTGAGGCCGGTCCCGAAATTCTGCCGATCTGAGTCGGCCGCCCGGCGGATGAGCCGGGCTGATGTGGGCACCATTGGGTGCCGGCTGGCCAGCCCGATCCTCGTTCACCCCGCACCGCCGCCCTGCGCTCTTTTCCAACCAGTACCGGAACCCCTGTCGGCATCGTGCCCGGGTATCAACGGTGACGCCTCAGACGGTGGGGCGGTGCGACCCGAAAGTCGGGCCCTAACTCTCGGCTCGCGTGTGCCGGAGAAGCTGGAAGACCGTACGCATCGTGAAGGTGTCCTCCGTATGCAGTCGGTTCCGTATCCTCAGGATAGCTCGCCGGGGCCACTAGTCAAGGGGGGCAGTCGATCCGTCACCAGCGGGCCGGCGCAGCTCCGCAGGCACCGGCTCGGCCACCCGGGAGGCACCTCATAGACTGGGGATGGCGGCGCGAATACAATGGCAAACGCCTGTTCGGCAACGGAGGACTCATGTCCGGTCACAGCAAGTGGGCGGGGATCAAGCACAAGAAGGCGATCGTCGACGCCAAGCGGGGCCAGACCTTCACCAAGGTCACCCGCGAGCTGTCGGTGGCAGCCCGCGAAGGTGGCCCGGACCCCACCTCCAACTTCCGCCTGCGCCTGGCCATCCAGAAGGCGCGCGAGGTCAACATGCCCGCCGACAACATCGAGCGCGCCATCCAGCGTGGGGCGGGAGGCAAGGAGGGTGCGCAGCTCGAGGAGATCCGCTACGAGGGCTACGGTCCCCACGGCGTCGCCGTGATGGTCGACGTCCTCTCCGACAACCGCAACCGCACCGTAGCCGCCGTCCGCAATCTCTTCACCCGCTCGGGCGGATCGCTGGGTGAGACCAACAGCGTGGGCTGGATGTTCACCCAGCAGGGCGTTCTCCATGTCGCCGCCGCGGACGGCGACCCCGAGGAGCTGGCCCTCGAGCTGCTCGAGGCGGTCGACGTCGGCGCCGACGGCGACATCACCGTCGACTCCGACGTCGTCGTGGTCACCGTCAACCCCGCCGGCTTCGAGGCGGCACGCACCGCCATCGAGGGGGCGGGGCACACAGTCGAGTCTGCCGAGGTGACCATGAACCCGAGCACGTCGGTGCCGCTCGATGCCAAGCAGGCGGCGGCGGTGCTGCGGCTCCTCGACGCCCTCGAGGAGGACGACGACGTGCAGCAGGTGTACGCCAACGCCGAGATCCCCGACGACGTCCTCGCCCAGGTCGGCTGACCGGGTGCGCGTTCTGGGCGTCGATCCGGGGCTCGCCCGCACCGGCATCGCCGTCGTCGAGGGGCGGCCGGGAGCGCTGGCGCTGATTCACAGCGAATGCCTGAGCACGCCGCCCGGTGGTGAGGACGCGGAGCGACTCTTCCTGCTCTCCAAGCTGATCGCCGCTGTCGTGGCCGCGCACCGGCCGGCCTTCGCCGCGGTCGAGCGACTCTTCTTCTCGACCAACCGGGCCACCGCAATGCGCGTCAGCGAGGCCCGCGGAGTGCTCCTCTGCGCCCTCGCCGCCGCCGCCGTGCCGGTGGTCGAGTACACCCCCAACGAGGTCAAGGAGGCGGTGGCCGGCTACGGCGCGGCGCGCAAGCCGCAGGTGCTGCGCATGACCAGGCAGTTGCTCTCGGTCGAGCGCATCGACGGACCGGACGACGTCGCCGACGCCTGCGCCATCGCCGTGTGCCACCACCATCGCGCCGCCCTGACCATCCGGGTCCGACGCCAGGGCGTCGCCGGGGCGGGCAGCGCGCTCGACAGCGCCGTCGCCGCTGCCCGCGCCCGCCTCGGAGCCGCGAGGTGATCGCCCTGCTGCGCGGGCGGGTGCTGGCCGTCGACGATGATCTGGTCACCCTTGACGTCAACGGCGTGGGCTACGCGGTGCAGTGCCACCTGCGCACCGCGGTCGGGCTGCACGCGGCGTCGGGGGAGGTCACGCTCCACGTGCACACCTCGGTGAGCGCCGACGCCATCCGGCTGTACGGCTTCGCCAGCCCCGAGGAGCTGCGCCTCTTCCGCCTGCTCATCGCCGTGGAGAGGATCGGGCCCAAGGCGGCCCTGGGCATCCTGGGACGCGCCGACCTGGCCACCATGGTTCGCGCCCTGCGCAGCGGCGACGCCGCCATGGTGGCGACGGTGCCGGGCATCGGTGCCAAGACCGCGGAGCGGGTGGTGCTGGAGCTGCGCGACAAGCTCGACTCACTGGCGCTCCCCGGCGACTCCGCCACCCCTGCCGAGGCGGCGGGGGAGCAGGCGATCCGCACCGCCGTCGACGGGCTGGCCACCATGGGGTTCCGCGAGGCCAGCGCCCGCGAGGCTGTCAGGGCGGCGCTGCGTGAGGGCGCCGCACCCCTCGACGTCGCCGCGCTGGTCGCCGCCGCACTGCGCCGTCTGGACATGGTGGCGGCGGGGTGATGGACGAGCCTCGCGAGGTGACCCCCCTGGAGCTCGAGGAGGAGCACGCCGCCGAGGTGGCGCTGCGACCGCAGCGGCTCGACGACTTCGTCGGCCAGGCGGGAATCCATGAGCAGGTGCGCGTGCTGGTGGAGGCGGCGCGCGGCCGTGGCGAGCCCATCGATCACATCCTCCTGTACGGACCGCCCGGCCTCGGCAAGACCACGCTGGCGCAGATCATCGCCATCGAGATGGGCGTGCAGGCGCGGCTGACGTCGGGGCCGGCGCTGGAGCACCAGGGGATGCTGGCCTCCATCCTCACCTCTCTCAACGATCGCGACGTCTTCTTCATCGACGAGGTGCACCGCCTCAACCATGCCGTCGAGGAGGCCCTCTACCCGGCCATGGAGGACCTGGCCTTCGACTTCGTGGCCGGGCGCGGGGCGGGCGCGCAGACGCTGCGGCTCAGCCTCAACCGCTTCACGGTGATCGCCGCCACCACCCGGGCCGGCGCCCTGGGGGGTCCGCTGCGCGACCGCTTCGGGATCACCTTCCGCCTCGACTACTACGACACAGCCGAGCTCACCGACATCATCCGGCGCAGCGCCAGGCTGCTCAGGATTGCCGTCGACGACGACGGGGCGGCGCTGCTGGCGTCGCGGGCGCGGGGCACGCCGCGGATCGCCAATCGTCTGCTGCGCCGGGCCCGCGACTACGCGCAGGTGCGCGCCGCGGGCCACATCGACGTCGCCGCCGCCACCGCCGCGCTCAACCTGCTCGGCATCGATGGCACCGGGCTCGATGAGATGGACCGGCGCGTGCTCGCCGCCCTCTGCGGTCCGCTGCGCGGCCATCCGGTGGGCGCGCAGACCATCGCCGTCAGCGTTCAGGAGGAGCCGGAGACGATCGAGGACATCGTCGAGCCCTACCTGATCCGCCTCGGCATGCTGGCGCGCACACCGCGCGGGCGGGTGCCCACCGCGCGTGCCTACGAGCACCTCGGCCTGCCCGTGCCCGCGGGCACCGTGGGCGCCGGCGACACCCAGACCTCGCTGTTCGCGTAGCCGGCCCATGGCCATCGCTGCGGGGACCACCGTCGACGCCCTGCCCCCGTTGCCGGCCGATGCCTACGACTACACGCTGCCCGCCGAGCGCATCGCCCAGACGCCAAGCGAGCCGCGCGACTCCTCGCGGCTCCTGCACGTGCAGCCCGGCGGTGCCCTTGCCGACCACGGGTTCGCCGATCTCCCCGGCCTGCTCCGCCAGGGCGACCTGCTGGTCGCCAACGACACCCGGGTGCGGGCGGCGCGCCTGCGCGGCCGCAGCGACGGCGGAGGCGCCGCCGAGATCCTCCTCCTCGAGCGCCAGCAGGGAAACCGCTTCACCGCGCTGGTGCGCCCGGGGCGCCGCCTGCGCCGCGGAGCCCGCGTCAGCGTCTCCGACGGGCTGCGCATCACCGTCGCCGGACCGGCCCCCGGGCATCCCGGCGCGCGCGTCGTCGACCTCGAGGCGGAGGGCGACGTGGAGGACGCCATCGCCGCCGCCGGCGAGGCGCCACTGCCGCCGTACATCACAGCGCCGCTGGGCGATCCGCAGCGCTACCAGACCGTCTACGCGAGCGGAGACCCGGCGTCGGCCGCGGCCCCTACCGCCGGTCTGCACTTCACGGATCGCGTCCGCGACGCCCTCGCCGCCCGCGGCATCGGCTGGGCCACCGTCCAGCTCGACGTCGGGCTGGGCACCTTCGCTCCCATCACAACCGCCGACGTGCGCAGCCACCGCATGCACAGCGAGCGGTGCACCCTGCCGGCTGCCACCGCGGCGATGATCGACCGGACCCGTGCCGGCGGCGGCCGCGTCGTCGCCGTGGGCACGACTGTGGTGCGCACCCTGGAGTCCCGAGTCGACCTCGCGGGACGCCTCCGGCCGGGAACCATGTCGACAGCGCTGTTCATCACCCCGGGGCATCGCTTCGCCGTCGTCGACGGCCTGCTCACCAACTTCCACCAGCCGCGCTCCTCCCTGCTGGTGCTGCTCGCCGCCTGCCTCGGCGCGACCGGGTGGCGCCATGCCTACGAGCACGCGCTGGCGCAGGGGTATTCCTTCCTGAGCTTTGGCGACTGCATGCTCTGCTGGCCGCGGGCCGCCACCCGGTGACCTCGCTCTCGATCGACTGGCGCGACGGCGCAGCCCGCAGCGGTCGCCTGCACACCGCCCACGGCGAGGTGCGCACCCCGGCGTTCATGCCGGTGGGGACGCACGCCACCGTCAAGGCGCTCGACCCCGACGAGGTGCGCGCCTGCGGCGCCGACATCCTCCTGTGCAACGCCTATCACCTGGCCCTGCGCCCCGGAATCGACCGCATCGAGCGTGCCGGCGGTTTGCACAGATTCATGGCCTGGGACGGACCGATCCTCACCGACAGCGGCGGTTTTCAGCTGGTCAGCCTGCGCAACGTCACCGCGGTGGATGAGCAGGCCGCCACCTTCGTGTCGCCATACGACGGCACCCGGCTGCGGGTGAGCCCCGAGGACTCCATCGCCCACCAGGCCAGGCTCGACTCCGACATCCTCATGTGTCTCGACCAGCCGGCGGAGTGGGAAGGCGACCCGCGTGCCGCCGCCGTGGCCACGGAGCGCACCCATCGCTGGGCGGCGCGCTGCCGGGCGGTGCACCCGGGCGCGGGACGGCTCCTCTTCGGGATCTGCCAGGGAGGTTTCGACGCTCCGACACGGGCGAGGTCGGCAGAGGTGATCGCCGCTCTCGACTTCGACGGCGTGGCCGTTGGCGGCCTGTCGGTGGGCGAGCCGCGCGCGGTCATGGAGGCGATGACGGCGGTCTCGGTCGCCCGCCTGCCCGCCGACCGCCCCCGCTACTTCATGGGCCTCGGCACCGACAGCGAGCTGCTGGCCATGGTCGGGCTCGGCATCGACCTCTTCGACTGCGTCGCCCCCACCCGGCTGGCCCGCACCGGGACCGCGATGACCCCGCAGGGCCGGCTGTCGCTGCGCCGCGCCGCCTTCCGCGACGACCTGCGTCCCCTCGTCGAGGGCTGTCCCTGCATGGCCTGCTCACGCTTCTCGCGCGCCTACCTGCGCCACCTCTTCGTCGCCGGCGAGATCCTCGGCCACCGCCTGCTCAGCGTGCACAACGTCACCCATGTCAGCACGCTGCTGGCGGCGACCCGCGAGGCCATCGCCGGCGGACGCTTCGCCGCCTTCCGCGCCGCCACAGAGGCGCGACTGCAGTCACCTGACCACCGCGACGGTGCCCTTGTCAGCGAGGCTGCGACCGTCCCATCACGCAGTTCGGGGGCGGCCGGGTCAGCGCAGATCCCGGGTACACTCGGCCCCCGTGGCTGATTTCTTCCTTCGCGTCACCCGCGTGCGCCTGGTCATCGTCATCCTCATCGTCCTGGGCGCCCTGTTCATCGACGGCTACAGCGTCTTCTACCGCTATGTCGTGGTGCACCAGCCCTTCCCGCAGAAGCTGACCACCATCCCCAACATCGGTGGCCATCCGATCACCTACGTCAGGGGCCTCGACCTCCAGGGTGGCACCGAGCTGGTCGTCGAGGTGTGCCACGGCCTCAACGATCCCCCCGGTGTGGGCTGCCGCAACGGCCCCAAGGGCCAGAGCGTCACCGAGGCGCGCGACAAGACGATCCCGCTGCTGCTGGCCCGGGTCAACGGGCTCGGCGTCTCCGAGTCCGCGGTCTCCGCGCAGGGCAGCGACCAGATCCTCATCCAGCTTCCCGGCATCGGCCTCGACCAGGCCAAGGCCGTGGTGGGGACGACGGCGAAGCTGCACTTCGCCACCGCGGTGGCCGGCCCTCCCAACCCGCTCGATCCCAAGTTCCTGGCCGACCAGGAGCACCTCTTCGACGCCAGCCAGTTCGGCAACCCCCAGCTCTACCCGCCCGGCTATCACTGGAAGATCGACGACGCCCTCGACGCCAGTGACGTGACCGCAGCCGACGTCGGCACCGACCAGAACGGCCAGATCGCGGTCAACATCACCTTCAACGACGCCGGCGCCAGCGAGTGGAGCAAGCTCACCACCGCGGCCTACGCGTTCACCCAGCAGAGCCCGTCGGCGCCGCCACCCCAGGCACAGCTGGCGATCTTCCTCGACAACCAGATCATCACCGCCCCGGTGGTGCGGGGCCCGTCGAGCAACAAGACGCAGATCACCGGCGGTTTCACCAGCGCGGCGGCGCAGACGCTGGCCAGCGACATCTCCGCCGGCGCCCTGCCCGCGGAGATCAGCACCGTCCAGGCCAACGTGGTCAGCGCCACCCTGGGTCAGCAGACAGTGCAGCGCAGCCTCATCGCCGGCGCCGTCGGCCTGCTGATCATCGTGCTCTTCATGATCGGCTACTACCGCTTCCCGGGACTGCTCGCCTGCATCGCGCTGCTCGCCTACGGGGCCATCGTGCTGGCGCTCTTCAAGATCATCGGGGTGACCATCTCGCTCGCCGCGCTGGCCGGCTTCGTGCTCAGCGTGGGCATGGCCGTCGACGCCAACGTGCTCATCTTCGAGCGAACCCGCGACGAGTTACGCCACGGCCGCAGCGTGGGACCTGCGGTCGACACCGGCTTCCGGCGGGCCTTCCCGGCCATCCGCGACAGCAACGTGTCGACGATCATCGCCTGCCTGGTGCTGGCAATCCTGGGCACCGACGTGGTGCGTGGTTTCGCCATCACCCTGGGCATCGGTGTGGCGGTCAGCTTCTTCAGCGCGGTCACCGTCACCCGCGCCCTGCTGGCCGCGGCGCTGCGGCTGCGCCTCGGCCGCAATCCCACGCTCTACACGCAGATCCACGAGGAGTACGCGGAGAAGCCGCCACGCGGACGGTTCGACATCGTGCGCTCGCGCAACTGGTACTTCGCGGGGTCGCTGGCCATCATCATCCCCGGCATCCTGGCGATCATCTTCTGGGGCTTCCGGTTGGGGCTGGACTTCCGCGGCGGCTACAAGGTCGACCTGGCGCTCATCAAGCCCACCACCCAGGCCCAGGTGGCGAAGACAGTGGGGGCGGCGATCGGCAACCTCGAGCCCCAGGTGCAGGCCGAGTCCCACAACCGCTACGAGATCAGCTTCCTGCCCGGGTCGGCGAGCGGCGGCAAGGACCCGGTCGACGCCCTGCAGACGTCGCTGGGCAACGCCTATGGCATCCCCACCGACCCGAGGACACACAACCCGGACATCCAGGAGCAGTTCATCGGGCCCAGCGTCGCCTCCGACCTGGTGCGCAGCGCCATCATCCTGATCCTGGTCGCCTCGGGGCTGATCGCCATCTACCTGGCGCTGGCGTTCCGCCGCCAGCGGGCCATCTCGGCATGGCGATTCTCGGCGTGCGCCTTCTTCAAGCTGCTCCACGACGTCTTCGTGCTGGCCGGGATCTGGGCGATCCTGGGGCACTTCAGCAGCCTCGGGGAGGTGGACACGCTGTTCGTGACCGCCATCCTGACCTCGGTGGCGTTCTCGATCCACGACACCATCGTGGTGTTCGACCGTGTCCGCGAGAACCTGCGATTCGGACCCCGGCTGACCTTCGACCAGGTCATCAACCTCTCCACGGTGCAGACCATGACGCGCTCGCTGAACACCTCTCTGACCGTGGTCTTCGTGCTGCTCGCCCTGGTGCTCTTCGGGGGATCGACCATCACGGGCTTCGTGCTGGCGCTGCTCATCGGCATCATCACCGGCACGTACAGCTCGATCTTCAACGCCAGCACGCTGCTGGTGGCCTGGCAGAAGGCCTCGGCGGCGCGGCGCGGAGTCCCGCCCCCGGGGGCGCCGCGGAGGGTGGCTCGCGCCGCCTGAGACAGCAGCGTGCACACATGAATACGGTGTCGACAGAGGAGCTGACCGGGCTCGTCGAGCCATCGCTGCGCCACCTCGGGCTCGACCTGGTCGACCTGCAGTGGCGGCCGGGGCGGAGCAGCGTGCTCCGGCTGGTCATCGACACCCCGGCGGGGGTGACCCTCGACGACTGCGAGCGCGTCTCCCACGTGGTGGGGGCGGTGCTCGACGCCCACGACCCCATCGCCGGCAGGTACGCCCTCGAGGTGTCCTCGCCGGGGGCCGAACGCCCGCTGCGCACCGAGGCCGAGTGGCGGGCTGCGCTGGGGCGGCGGGTCAACGTCCGGGTGCACGCGGGCGAGGGCGAGATGATCGTCGAGGGCAGGCTGCTCCACCTCGACGACGCCCAGATCGAGGTCGAGGCCCGCGATCGCCACCGTCGCCGGCTCACCACCGTGCTGCGCGCCGACGTCGTGGCCGCCCGCGTGGTGGTCGACATCTGACCGTGAGCGCCCTCCCGCCGACGCCGCTCGACGGCGCCATCGCCAGCCTCCGCGAGACCACCGAGCTCAGTGACGAGCGCCTCGCCGCCCTCTTCGAGTCGGCGTTCGTGGAGACCTACCGCCGGGTGGTCGACGACGACCGCACCGTGCGCGCCCGAGTGGACCTCTTCACCGGCAGCTTCGAGATGTACCGGGGCGGTGCCGACGGCGGGGAGCGCGCTGTCGAGGTGGACGTGCCCGACTTCCCGCGCCAGGCAGCGCAGGCCGCCCGGGAGGCGGTGGCAGCGGCGCTCCGCGAGGCCGGCAAGGACCGCGTGCTCCGCGAGGCGTCGCTGCGCCGCGGCGAGCTCATCGACGCCATCGTCGACCGCCACGCCGGCGCCGTCTGGTACCTGCGCGCCGCCGACCTGCGCGTGCTCCTGCCGCCCGAGGAGCAGACGGCGGGGGAGGAGCTGGTCGCCGGACAGCACCTCAAGGTGATGGTGCTGGAGGGGCGCCGGCGCAGCCAGGACGCCGTGGTGGTGGTGTCGCGCTCCCACCCCCAGCTGCTCCGCCTGCTCCTCGAGCAGGAGGTGCCCGAGGTGGCCAGCGGCCAGGTGCTGGTCCGGGGCATCGTCCGCGAGGCCGGGCGGCGCAGCAAGGTGGCGGTGGAGGCCGCCGACCCCGCCGTGGACGCGCGCGGCGCCTGCATCGGGCCGAGGGGAGTCCGGCACCGGGCGATCACCTCGGTTCTCGGCCAGGAGCAGGTGCAGATCGTGGCCTGGGCGGCGGACCCCGCCACCTACATCGCCAACGCCCTGGCGCCGGCGACGGTGGTCCGCGTCGAGCTCGACTCGGAGAGCCGCACCGCCAGCGTCATCGTCGATCCCGACCAGCTGTCGCTGGCCATCGGCAGGGGCGGCGACAACGCCCGCCTGGTCGCCCGCCTGTGCGGCTGGCGGATCGACGTCATCGCCGGCGCGACGGAGGGATGAGCCCCCACGTCCCCCAGCGCACCTGCGTCGGCTGCCGGCGTGCCCGCGGCCGGCCCGAGCTGGTCCGCCTCGCCCTCGGAAGCCGCGGACAGGTTACTCTTGACGCTCGCAACCAGCTTCCCGGCCGGGGAGCCTACCTCTGCGCGGACGGCATGGACTGCCTGACGCAGGCACGGCGCCGGCGGGGGCTGACGCGTTCCCTCCGCGTGGGGGAAGATGTCATCAACTACGACGAGTTGAGCGCAGCTCTCGGGGCGCTTCGACAGGAGGTACAGCCATCGCCACGGTGAAGAAGCTGGCCTTGCCGGCCACGGTGAGCGTCAAGGAGCTCGCCGAACGCCTCTCGGTCTCCGGATCCGAGCTCATCAAGTACCTGATGGGCAATGGCGTCATGGCCACCCTCAACCAGTCCGTCGACTTCGACACCGCCGCGCTCGCCGCCGACCACTTCGGCTTCGAGGCGGAGAGCGAGGAGGCGGTGGCGGCGCCCGCCGGCGGGGCGTCGGGGCGCAAGCGCCACCCTCTGCTGAACTTCCGCGACGCCGATCCGGCGTCGCTGGTGCCCCGTCCACCCGTGGTGACCGTGCTCGGCCACGTCGACCACGGCAAGACCTCGCTGCTCGATGCCATCCGCGAGACCACCGTGGCCTCGGGGGAGGCGGGCGGGATCACCCAGAAGATCGGCGCCTACCAGGTGGAGGCAGCGGGCCGGCCGATCACCTTCATCGACACCCCCGGGCACGAGGCATTCACCGCCATGCGCGCCCGCGGTGCCGACGTCACCGACATCGCCATCCTGGTGGTGGCCGCCGATGACGGGGTCATGCCCCAGACCGAGGAGGCGATCCAGCACGTGCGCAGCGCCGAGGTGCCCATCATCGTGGCCCTCAACAAGATCGACAAGGACGGCGCCAATCCCGACCGCATCCTCCAGCAGCTCGCCGACCGCGGCCTGGTGAGCAGCGATTACGGCGGCGACATCACCGTGGTGCGCACCAGCGCCAAGACGGGCGAGGGGGTGACCGACCTTCTCGACATGATCCTGCTCACCGCCGACGCCGAGGTGGAGCCCAGGGCCGATCCCAAGGGCAGCGCGGTGGGGACAGTCATCGAGTCGCATCGCGACGCCGGTCGCGGACCGGTGGCCACAGTCCTGGTCCAGAACGGCACCCTCAAGGTGGGCGACCACATCGTGGCCGGCCAGGTCCACGGTCGCATCCGCGCCCTGCTCGACGAGCGCGGCGGACGCCTCCAGCAGGCGGGGCCGAGCGTGCCCGCGGTGGTCACCGGGCTCTCCGGTGTCGCCGAGGCGGGTGACGTCTTCCAGGTCATGGCCAACGAGCGCAGCGCCCGCTCACTGGCCGAGGAGCGCGGCTTCGCCGCCAAGCAGCAGCAGGCGCAGCCGGTGCGGCGCATCACCCTCGCCGACCTGGCCTCGCAGGTGGCCGAGGGATCGGTGAAGGCGCTCAACGTCGTCGTCAAGGCCGAGGCCAACGGCTCGCTCGAGGCGCTGCGCGGCCAGATCGAGAAGATCGAGGACCCCAGCGTCAAGGTGGTGATCGTGGCCTCCGGGGTGGGTCCCATCGGCGAGGCCGACGTCAACCTCGCGGCGGTCACCGATTCGATCGTCATCGGCTTCAACGTTCGTCCCGACGACCGCGCCAAGCTGGCCGCCGACACCCAGGGCGTCGACGTCCGCTACTACGACGTCATCTACCAGGTCACCGACGACATCGCCAACGCCATCAAGGGCCTGTACGAGCCCACCTTCGTCGACGTGTTCCAGGGCCGTGCCGAGGTGCGCCAGGTGTTCACCGTCGACGGCAGGCCCGCCATCGCCGGCTCCCACGTCGTCGACGGCCGCATCCCGCGCAACTCCACCTGCACAGTTCTCCGCGACGGCAGGCAGATCGCCCGCAGCCGGATCGCCGTCCTGAAGCGCTTCAAGGACGATGTCCGCGAGGTGGCCCGCGGCTACGACTGCGGCATCACCCTGGAGGACTTCAGCGATTTCGCCGTTGGGGACATCCTCGAGGCGCACACGGTCGAGCAGCAGAACCTGTGAGTGCCGCGTCGGCTCGCCGCCGCGGCGGAGTCGGGTGTTGACCACCAACTTCCACAGCCACGCCCAGCACGGCGCGCGGCCGCCGCGCGTCGAGCGCGTCGCCGAGCTGCTCCGCCAGGAGATCTCGCAGCTGATGCTGGTCGACATGAAGGACCCGCGGGTGCGGATGGCCTCGGTCAGCGCGGTGCGCCTGTCCCGCGACCTGCGCAGTGCCCGGGTGCTGGTGAGCGCGGTCGGCGACGAGCGCGAACGCCACGCGGTGGTCAGCGCCCTGCGTCATGCCGAGGGGTACCTGCGCGGCCAGCTCGGCGTGCGCCTCGAGAACCTCAAGACCCCTCCCAAGTTGCGATTCGAGCTCGATGAGTCGATCGCCTACAGCGTCCACATCAGCAGCTTGCTGCGCGAGCTGGGCCCGCCCGCCGCGGAGGGCGAGCCGCTGGCGGAGGTGGCGGAGTGACCGCGGTGACCTCCACCTGGCCGCGCCTCGAGGACGTCGTCGACGACATCCGCGCCATCCTCGACCGTGCCGGTGTGATCGTCTGCCTGGCCCACCGGGACGCCGATGCGGACAGCCTGGGGTCGGCGCTGGGCTTTGCGCTGTCGATGCGGGCGATGGGACGCGATGTGCGCGTGCTCGTGCCCGCCCCCATGCCGCGCATGCTCGAGTACCTGCCCGGTTTCGACACCATCTCCGAGGACGCCGGGGGCGACGTCGACGTGCTCTTCACCTTCGATTGCGCGACGGTGGGCCGCTTCGGCGACAAGCAGGACCTGATCCGCAGGACCGCGACCGTGGTGAACGTCGACCACCACGTCAGCAACGAGGGCTTCGGCACCGTCAACCTCATCGAGGCCGGCGCCAGTGCCACCGGACAGGTGGTGCACCGCCTGCTCACCATGCTGGGCGCGCCCATCACCGCGGGGGTGGCCACCAACCTCTACGCCGCGCTCTTCACCGACACCGGCGGCTTCCGCCACGAGAACACCACCGAGGTGGCCCTGCGCCTGGGCGCCGAGCTGGTCGCCGCCGGAGCCAACCCGGGATGGGTGGCGCTGAAGAGCTACAAGTCGCGGTCGGTTCCCCAGCTCAAGCTGGAGGGGCTCGCCGTGGCCCGGCTGCACACCGAGCTGGACGGGCGCCTGATCTGGTCGGAGATCACCGCGGCGATGCTCGCGGAGGCCGGTGCCGACATGATGGAGTCGGAGGGCGTCATCGACCAGCTGCAGAGCATCGACACCATGGAGATAGCGGTGCTCTTCAAGGAGAACTCACCGGGGGTGACCAAGGTGAGCGTGCGCACCCGCGATCCCCACGACGCCACCGCGGTGTGCCGCCCCTTCGGTGGGGGAGGGCATCATCGCGCCGCCGGCGCCGAGATGCACGAACCGCTGGCGGCGTTCGAGCCGCGCGTTCTCGAGGTCGCCCGGGAGCTGTTGCGGTCATCGAGGTGACCCCGGCGCTGGCCGGGGCGAGGGCGGGAGCGGTGGCGCGCAGCGGCATCGTGGCCATCGACAAGCCGGCCGGGATGACCTCGTTCGACGCCGTCCGGGTGGTGCGCCGCGTCTTCAACGAGCGCCGCGTCGGCCACGCCGGCACGCTCGATCCCACCGCCACCGGCCTGCTCCCCGTGTGCATCGGCCAGGCGACGCGCCTGGTCGACTACTTCCATCAGCAGAGCAAGACGTACCGCTGCGTGGTGCGCTTCGGCGAGCGCAGCGACACCCTCGACACCGAGGGCCTGGTGGTGGCCGGGAGCGATGCGGCGGCGCTCACCGAGGCGCAGGTTCGTGACGCGGTGGAGCGGTTCGTGGGCGACATCGAGCAGGTGCCGCCGATGCACTCCGCGGTGCGGCACCTGGGCAGGCACCTCTACGAGCTGGCGCGCAGCGGTCAGGAGGTGGAGCGGGCCGCGCGCCCTGTGCGCGTGGAGAGCATCGAGGTCACCGCCTTCCGCCCCGGAGCGCGCGCCGAGGCCGACCTGACCGTGGTCAGTGGCAAGGGGACGTACATGCGCGTGCTCGCCGCCGACCTGGGAGAGCGCCTCGGCACCGGCGCCCTGCTGGCCTGGCTGGCACGCACCGCCTACGGGCCGCTGCGACTCGAGGATGCGGTGACACCCGAGGCGCTGGCGGAGAACCCCGACCCGGCGAGCGCGCTGCTGCCCATGGACGGCGCGGTGCAGTTCCTGCCGCGCGTCGACCTCCCCCCGCAGGCGGCCACCATGCTCGGCCGCGGCCAGTCGGTGTGGCTGCCGCGCACGCCCGCGCTGACGGCGGGCAACCAGTGCCGGGTGCACAGCGCCGACGGGCGCCTCATCGCCATCGGCGAGATCGCCGGCAACCTGCTGCGCCCGACCAAGGTCCTCAGCAACTGATCCGATGCAGGTCGACAGCGGCCTGGGGCGCAGGCAGGACGGCGATGCCCCGGTCGTGCTCACCATCGGCAGCTTCGACGGTGTGCACCGCGGCCACGGGGCGCTGCTCGACCTGGTCGACTCGGTGGCGCGGCGGCTGCAGGCGCAGACCGCGCTGCTGACCTTCGACCCCCATCCGCGCTGCGTGCTCGATCCCGCGCACTGTCCGCAATCGCTCACCACCCTGAGCGAGAAGCGCGACCTGCTGGCCGCCCGCCATCTCGATCGCCTGGTGGTGCTCGGCTTCACCCGCGAGGTGAGCAGCTGGAGGGCGGAGCAGTTCTGCGACATGCTCCGGACCGCCTTCGACCTGTGTGCGCTGGTGGTGGGACACGACTTCGCGCTCGGCCACAGGCGGCAGGGCGACGTCGCCTTCCTGCGCGACTACGGCGAGCGCCATGGCTTCACAGTGGAGCAGGTGGGGGCGGTGCGCGCCGGCGAGCAGACGGTGTCATCATCGCGCATCCGGTCGCTGCTGGCCGAGGGCGACGTGTCGGGCGCGGCGATGCTGCTGGGGCGCGAGCTGTTCATGGACGCCACCGTCGAGCACGGTGACGAGGTGGGCAGGCATCTCGGCTATCCCACCGCCAACCTGTCGATCGCGCCCGACAAGTGCCTGCCCGCGCCCGGGGTGTACGCCATGTGGCTGCGCGTCGACGGTGCCTGGCACCCGGCCGCCACCAATGTCGGCTATCGACCGACGTTCGGCGGCGACCGGCTCACCGTGGAGGCGTTCCTCCTCGATTTCTCGGGCGACCTGTACGGCCGCGAGGTGCGCGCCGCCTTCGTGGAACGGCTGCGCGAGGAGCGTGCCTACGCGTCGGTGGACGAGCTGGTGGGGCAGATCGGCCGGGACGTGGACCAGGTTCGGTCGCTGCTGAGCACGGGGTCGCCGCCGCGGCTGTAGCGGCGCCACCCGGCCGCTGCCTCACTCACCGGCTGGGTATTGGTAGAAGCGGCTGGCGGTGTCGACGCGCACCTGGACGAAGCCGTTGAGTTCCAGGACGCGCTGGGATGCACGGTTGTCATGGGCGGTGTCGGCGCGCACCAGCTCGACCCCGGGCTGGGTCAGAGCGAGGTCGACGATCCACGCGACCGCCTCCTGCGCATGGCCCTGGCCGCGCGCGTCGCGAGCGATGGCGTAGCCGATGCGAACTGCGTGGCCTGAGTCCGGTCCGCCGTGAAACCCGACATGACCGATGAGAGCACCGCTGGCGGCGTCGATGACGTGGTACATGCCGAAGACGTCGGCGTCGTCGGTGCCGCGTTCCAGCATGCGCAGGGCGAAGAAGCGGGTGCCCTCATCCGGGTAGCCGCCCGCGCGGGGCCCGTCGATCAGCACCGGCTCCTCGACCAACCGGAGCGCGTCATCGATGGTCGTCCGGCGATACCTGAGCCGCCCTGAGCGGTGGGGTTCTGGATCCGTCACCCGAGCATTGTCGACGGGGAACGATCGACCAAACCTAGGGAATCGGATCGGGGTACCAGTTTGCGAAGTCCGCGCGCCCATCCTCGCTCAGCACAGGCGCCGAATCGAACCAGGCCAGCTCTTCGCCCACCCACGCCGTCGGACGACATTCAGCAGCCGAGCGGCAGGCGATCCCGCGGTAGGAGCCATCCCGATAGGCGGCTTGCCCGATCCGCCGGCAGCGGTCGTGCCCGACGCCGAACGGGTAGCGGGCGGGAAGGCGCACATCGCCAACCCCGGCGGCCGTGACCACGTCAACACAGGTGCTGCGGGGCACGTGGAGTTGGAGGACATGCGGCCGGCGCTCGGGCTCGAGGTCGAAGAGCCCAATGGCCCGGCCCGCGTGCTGGGCCCGGGCATTGGCGGCGGCCACTGTCCGATCGGCGCACAGGTGGAGCGCGCCGAAGGCTCCCGGAGGATTCCAGCGGCCCCCGGAGATCCGGCTGGGCGTGGTGTCGAGGGGGTCACTCCAGTCCGGGCTGAAGACACGCAGGTAGGTACCCGATCGGGTCAGTGACCTCACGCGCCCTCGGCGTAAGCGAACAGACGGCTGAGATATCCGTACACCGGATCCGGTCCTTCGGCGATCAGGACATCCAGGATGGTGCGGTTCCCGAGCCAGGCATCAGGCGTCCGAACGATCTCGGGGATGCGCGAGTGGATCAGCTCACGGTCGAAGACGCGGGCGAGTCCCCGGAGACGCTCCGCCGTCGCTCTCCGGCCCTGGGGAATCCCCACCGACCGCCAGGCCGTGAGCGAGGGTCGGCGGACCCCAAACAGGTCGGCGATCTCGCTCTCGCTCAGGCCCAGGATGTCCCGAATCTCGTCCAGGAGCGGGGCAGCCTCTCGGTTGATCAACTGGGCCATCTCAACTCCTCCATCACGCTCGTGCGCACCTCAATGGTACGCCCAAGGTATGTAGGAGACTGCCAGCTCCATGCATAGGGGACCCGGGGTCGGTCGGCGCTCACAATCCTGTCGCCGCCTCAGCCCCCGGGGGCGTATGGAACCGCCTCGATCTGGTACACGGGGTACGGCCCGGTCGACCAGGTCACCGGCGAATCGGGTGGTTCGTACTGGTAGGAGAAACTCACCGGGACGGCCGACCCCGTGCTGTAGACGCCGGACACCGCGATGTGGAAGTGCTCGGAGGCGGTGATGGTGACGCCGGGCGCAGCCGCAAGTCCACGGTACTGGTGGTACACCGTGCACACAGCATCGGCATTGCGCCATGTGCTCGTGGCCGCGTCGAAGGTGGGCGTGCCGGTGGGAGCCGACGGATCGGACGAACCCTGGCCATGCACCTGGACGTCGCCGCTGGGATCGTGGAAGCTCCACTGCACACCGTCGGCGAGGATGGAGACGGCGACGCGGCCGGACACACCAACGGGCAGCTGCCCGGCCACTCCGCGCAGGGCGAGCGGCAGGGTCAGGGTGAACGGGTTGGGGGTGGCCGACCCGGTGGGCAGCCCGGTGTCGAGCCCCGCGCAGGTGGGCATGCCGACGTAGGTTGGGGAGCCGTTCGCCGGCAGGGTCACGATCGCGCCGCGCCGGAAGCTGCGCCACAGCGCGTCGGCGATCTGATTGACCTGCGCTGTGAAGCTGGGGACGGTCGTGGCGAACTGCGCATTGAGATGCAGCGGGTCGGCTCCGACAACCTTCAGCTCGCTGCAATACTCGGGGCCGTAGATGGGCAGCCCGGCCGGGGTGAGCCCGATCTGGTTGTGCACGACGCGGCCGACCTGCACGTACACCGTCTCCAGGAATGTCCAGGTGGTGGCGTCCTCGGAGGCGGCTTCAGCGCCGGGAACGGCCGGCCCAACCGGGACGTAGAAGTTCGACGCGCTGTACTGGGGTGATCTCAGCAGTGCAGCGATCGCGGCAGACGGCTGATCGAAGGCTGATGCGGTGGCGGCGCTGATCTGCTGCTGCTGAAAAGCGTTGAGTTGATCGGCGATGCCCTGAGCCTCGCTGGCAGCGGCTGCGTTCTGCTGCGCCGCCGTCGCGACGGGCTCGGCGGGAACCGAGACCTGCGTCGGGCCGGTGGGGGAGCCGATGGGCAGCGGGGATTGAATGGCCGCGGAGGCGATGAGCCCGGTCTCAGGATTGCCCGCGACCGAGGGTGCGAGGACGACGTAGTCGCGACTGGCGGCTCCTGTGGTGGGGTCGATCGTTCCCGCCGGCAGCTGTCTCGTGGCGATGCATTGGGAGCCGAGTGGCAGTACGGCCGCAGCGCCGAGCACGCCGTTGCCATCGTCCTGCGGAGTCGGTGCCGCCGGTGGTGGCAGACCGCACGCGAGGGCGGCGCCAATCCCGGCGGTGCCACCTCCACCCGCGCCGCCACAGCCGCCGGCTCCCCGTCCATAGCCTGCGGTCACAGAAGCTGGCTGGGCGAACGGACTCGTCAGAACAATAAGGAATCCGATAGTGACCGAGGCTCTGTGCAGGGTTGGCGTGCGCTTCTTTCTCATGTGCACCACGCCGAAGGTGCCCCGCGCTGCTCGCAGTTCCCTGCGCCGTCCGTAAACCAGATCCTGCCAAGTAGCGGATCGTCGATCACGTGGCCGGCGAAAAAGGTCACGCCGGTCGTGGGGTACGAGGCAATTGTGCTCGTCTGACCGTTCGGCGCTGTTGCCAGAATGGAGCAAGGCCCCGGGAATGTGGCCGCGAACACAGACCCTCCGGTGACGCTTTGCCCGAGCGACGAGAAGAACGCCACACCAGCGGGGCCGACTTCGAACGCCCCGACTTTGGTCGGGAAGATGGCGCAGTCAGGCTGAGAAACGGTCCCACCGGCGTCCAAGACTTGGAGTTCTTGCGGCGGCAGCAGGCTTATCTTCCCAATCTTTGCGAGCAGCTTCGGTTGACTATTCGCCTCTGACCAGCGGTACCAGACGGAGCCGCGGTTAGACGCGAACGCCCAAGATGCTGCGT
>JBOHUD010000081.1:0-38211 GCA_050734155.1 Candidatus Dormibacteria bacterium | reverse complement strand
TTCCGCTTCCGGCTGGCACCGGGGCGGGGCGGCTCTGCGCTGGTGGTGCGGGCCGGTGAGCTGTCGCCGCATGCCCTGCGCCAGAGGTGGCGCGCGTCGCTGGCGGCGTACCGCGGCCATCCGGCCGCCAGGCCGCACCTGGGGCTGCACGAGCTGGAGATGGTGACCGCCCGCGAGCGGCTCGAATCGCTGCGCATCGCCGAGGATCTCGCGCCTCGTGCCGATGAGGCGGTGGCCGCCCTGCGCGCCGCCGCGGAGCGCACCGAGGCCAGCTGGTGAGGGCGCGCTTCAGCCGTTGAGCAGCTTCCACCAGGGCGAGGGGCCCTCGAGCCGTCTGTCGGTGGCCAGAGTCCAGGTCCCCACCTGGGAATCTCCCAGCGACACGCTGACGGTGCCGGCGGCGGCCCCGGCGGCCCGGGGGGTGAGCAGGCTGGTCGAGCTCACCCGCACCGAAAGCGTCTGGCCGAGGCGCAGCAGCACGAACATGTCCGGGCCCTCGAGGTGCAGCCCCGAGGCGGTCCCCCAGGCGCCGAAGACCTTGCCCGAGACCGGCACGGTGCCGGGCCCGACGCGCACGTCGACGAAGCCGGCGAACCCCGTGTCGACGGCGGCCCGGGCCACCGCGAACGCTCCCCCGAGCTCGGGATGACCGGGGTCGACGCTGCCGTCGGGGGGCTGGCCGAGCACCGCCCCCACCACGGTCAGCGGCGGCGCCCCCGGGGCCAGGGAGCGACGCGCGGCGAAGAGCAGGCAGCCTCCCGCGGCGGGGGTCCAGCCCGTCTTGACGCCGAGCCAGCCGGGGTCGCCGCCGAGCAGGAGGTCGAGGTTCTGAACCACCGTCCCGTCGGGCAGCGTCGCCGCGGCTGTGGAGACCACGCTGACCAGCGCCGCGTCACCCACCGCCCTGGCCCCGAGCAGCACCAGGTCGGCGGCGGTCGAGGTGGTGTCGGGGTCGAGCCCGTCGGGATCGGCGAAGTGGGTGTCGACCATGCCGATCGCGGCGGCGCGGAGGTTGAGGCGGTGCACGAAGGCAGCGACGCTGCCGTCGATCCAGCGGGCCGCGGTGAGCGCGAGGTTGTTGGCCGAGGGCAGCATCAGCCCGAGCAGCAGGTCGCGCTCACTGAGCCGCTCTCCCAGGGTCACCGGGGCATACGAGCCGCCACTGGCGGCGATGGTTCGATAGTCCTGGACGTCCCGCTGCGTCATGGTCAGGGTGGGACCGTCCTGCCCGGGGGAGAGCGGGTGCACCTCCAGGATGACCAGCGCCGTCATCGTCTTGGTGACCGACGCGATGGGCCGGATGGTGTGCGCGTCAGCGGACGCCAGCGGCGTGACCGCGTTGCCCGCGACCGCCGCCACCGCCAGGCTCCCGCCGGGAGGAGGCGAGATCGAGGCGGGCGTCCCCGGAGCGGCGGCCCACGGGCTCCTCCAGTGCAGGGTTGGAGCCAGGGGCGGAGCCGATGCCCGGATGCGGGCGGCCGCGAGGGTGCCCGCCGTGGCCGCCGCGGCCACCAGGACGCCGGCGAGCAGCAGGCGGATCAGGAGACGGGGCACGCTGCCCTCGACCGGCACGGCGCGCCCGGCCGGGCCCCGGGCGGGCCGGCCGCGCGCCACGTGAGATCGGGCGGTCTAGCGGCGAGCGCCCCGCTTGGCACCGCGCGCGTTCTTCAAGGCACCGCTGAGAGTCGTGCTGGCTGCGAAGCGCACCACCCGCCGCGCGGGCACGCTGACCGCCTCGCCGGTGCGGGGATTGCGACCCATTCGCGCCGCACGCTGGGCTGTCTTGAAGGATCCGAAGCCGTGGACACGGACCTCGTCGCCCTTCTCGAGCGCGGTCGAGATGGTGTCGAAGAACCAGCGCACCTCATCGCGAGCCGCGCTCATGGTGATATCGGCACGCTCGGCGAGCTTGGCTGCAAGCACGTCACGGGTAACGACATTGGCCATCGTCATTCTCCAGATGGTCGGAGGGAAACGCGCGGAATTGTAAGGAACCGCAAGGGCTTTTGCCAACCGCAGCAAATGCGTGCCGGCGCCGCTCGACGCTGTGCTACGGTGACGCCGTGTCCAGCTCGCAGGTGCTGACCCGGCGTGCGGGGCGCGGTTGATGCACGGCAGCGGTCGGGGCAGGTGGCTGGCGCGGTCGGGGACGGTCGGCGGGTGAGGCCGGCGACGCGTGCTGAGATCGGACGTTGGGACGAGCTCATCGGCGCCAACCCCGACGGTGGACAGATTCTTCAGACCCGCGCCTGGGGCGAGTTCAAGCGCGCCTGGGGATGGCGACCGACCTACACGATCGGCGAGATGGGGGGTGCGGAGGTGGCGGTGCTCTTTCTCCGCCGCCACGTCTGGGGTTTCGGCGAGCTCTGGTACGCCCCCAAGGGCCCCGGCGTTGCCGACGCCGCTGCGCTCGCCGAGCTGCTCGCGGATCGGCGGGGGCTGCGCGACGCGTTCCTGGTCAGGGTGGAACCGGAGATCGAGGAGTCGCGGGCCGACACCGGCGCGCTGGCCCGCTCCGGGCTGCGCAAGTCCGCCACCGACGTGCAGATGAGCCGCTCCACCATCGTGGTCGACCTCGATCGCGACGAGGATGCGCTGCTGGCGTCCTTCAAGCCCAAGTGCCGCTACAACATCAGGCTGGCGGGCCGCCGCGGGGTGGAGGTGGAGGCGGTGCCGATGACAGACGCCAACATCGCCACCATGTACTCGCTGATGGCGGCGACGCGGGAGCGGGCGGGCTTCTTCCTGCGCTCGGAGCGGTACTTCCGCGGCTACTGGGAGCTGCAGGCGGCCAGCGGCCAGGGGCAGTTGTTCTTCGCCTCCTCGCAGGGTGGGGTGCTGGCGGGCGTGTTCGCCACCTTCGTCGGCCAGCGCGGCTGGTACAAGGACGGTGGCTCGATCAAGGAGCACAGCGAGCTGATGGCCCCGCACCTGCTCCAGTGGGAGGTGATGCGCTGGCTGCGCGCGCGGGGGGTGCGCAGCTACGACCTGGTGGCGGTGCCGCACTCGTCGGCGCTGGCGGAGGAGCATCCCCTGTACGGGCTCTATCGCTTCAAGTCGGGGTTCAGCGACACCATCACCGACTTCATCGGCACCTGGGACCTCCCGCTCCGGCCGCGTGCCGCCGGGGCCTGGCAGCGCTGGGCTGAGCCCACCGCGCAGCGGGTCAACCGCCACCTCCATCACGACCTGCTGTATTGAGCCACCGCCACTTGCCGGATGCAGCGGCGGCGTCGCATCATCGCAGCGCCACTTGGGGGACGCCCGTTGCCAGCACCCAGTTTCGACAAGTCGCCAGCCCAGCTGGTGGCCCGCTTCGAGGAGCTCAGCACGCGGCTGCCCGGCGTCACCCGCCGCCAGATGTTCGGGTACCCGTCGTGCGTTCTGAATGGCCACATGTTCATGAGCCTGTTCGGCGATCGCCTGGTCCTCCGTCTCGGTGAGGGCGACCGGCGTGAGTTCCTGGCTCGCCACGAGGCCGGGCTCTTCGAGCCGATGCCCGGACGGCCCATGAAGGAGTACGTGGTCGTCCCCGCGTCTCTCGCCGCCCAGCGCGACATCGAGGACTGGGTCGGCCGCGCTCACGCCTACGCCGCCGGCCTCCCGGCCAAGGCACCCAGGTCACCCCGTGGCGCCAAGCGCCCCGAGGTCTGAGCCGAGCCGCCGCCTGGAGCCACGCTGACAGGGACCGACGGCGCGGGCACGGTGCACCAACGGTGAGGGTCAGGCACCATCGCGAAGGGAGCCTCCCGCAGCAGCGAGGAGATCCACTCGGCGAAGCCGAGTTAGCTCCGAAGCGTCCGCGAGGACGGCGAGCGCAGCGATGGTGCCTGACCCGGCTTGGCTGGCGACCGGGCGAAGCCGAGTTAGCTCCGCAGCGTCCGCGAGGACGACCCGGCCTGGCTACCTCCAGATGCGCTTCATGATGACCCGGGCCAGCTTCTCGGGATCGTGGTGCGACGACACCGACGGCGAGACCACGTCGGCGAGGATGTAGTGCACCGGTTTGCGCGACGCCTGGTCGCGGTCGAAGAGGATGCGCGAGGTCCCGGCGGCCTGCGCTGACGCGGGCAGCGCCGGTGACAGGTTGCTGTTGACGATCACGTAGTCGAAGAGGTTTCCGCCGACGTGATCCTCGATGGCGGTGAGGTGCTCACTGACCGTGTAGCCGTGGGTCTCGCCCGGCTGGCTGGCCACGTTGCAGACGTACACCTTGACCGCCGGGGTGGCGCGCAGCACCTCGACCATGCCGTCCACGAGCAGGTTGGGCAGGATCGACGTGTAGAGCGACCCGGGGCCGACGATCACCAGCTCGGCGTCGAGGATCGCCGCCTCGGCCTCGGGGTTGATCGGGGGCGCGTCCGGCTGCAGGAAGACGCGGTCGATGCGGTCCTCTCCCACCGCGTTGGGGACCTTGGACTCGCCGACGCGCACCTCGCCGCCCGAGGTGGCGCAGAGCACCACGTCCCTCAGCGTGCTGGGCACGATGGTGCCGCGCACCGCCAGGACGCGCCCGGACTCGCGCAGGGCGTGCTCGAAGTCGCCGGTGATCTCTGCCATGGCCATGATGAAGAGGTTGCCGAAGGAGTGCCCCCCCAGCGATCCCTCGCCTGTGAAGCGGTGCTGGAAGAGCTGGGTCATCAGCGGCTCGGTCTCGGCGAGGGCCGTGAGGCACTGCCGGAAGTCCCCCGGCGGCAGCACCCTGTATTCGGCGCGCAGCCGGCCGCTCGAGCCACCGTCGTCGGCGACGGTGACGATGGCGACGATGTTGCCGGTGTACTTCTTGATGCCGCGCAGCAGCGTGCTCAGCCCGGTGCCGCCGCCCAGCGCCACCACCCTGGGTCCCTTGGCCAGCTGGCGATGGGCGTAGAGGTGCTCGATGAGGTTGCGGCGCTCGCTGGTGTTGCCGGCGCGGAGGAAGGGACCGAGCAGGGATTGGCCCAGCTTGTAGAAGCAGAGCACGAGGATGGCGATGCCCGCCACCGCGAAGAGGGTGGCGCGCACCGCGCGGGGCAGGAACTGCAGGGTGATCGTCTGCACCGCGGAGGGGAATCGGAAGTTGCTGCTGTAGATGTCACGGAGCACGTAGCCGACCGCCAGGCTGATCATCACGATGCTCACGAAGAGCAGCAGCAGCCAGCGCTTGATGTACAGCCCCGGGGTGAACCAGCGCATCAGCGAGGGGCTGGGGCGGAAGGTCTTCATGGGTGGCGCGATTGTCCCACGGCAGCGCCGACCGTCACCTCCCAGCGCTGAGATCGGCCGTGATCAGCCCGGCGCCAGCCTCTCCAGCTTCTCCGCCTTGGTGGCGATGAGCGCGCTCACCCCCTCCGCCTCCGCCTCCTCACGGCGCATGCGCAGCTTGGCCAGGTTGTGCTCGGCGTCGACGTAGCGGACCGTTCCCGAGTAGCTGCGCATCACCAGGCTCTGGGTGCGGCAGCGATCCTCTCCCAGGAAGCGGACGCCGTCGAGCAGCTCGCCGTCGGTGATCCCGGTGGCGGCGAAGAAGACGTTGTCCCCGGCGACGAGGTCGTCGAGGTCGAGGACGCGATCGGCGGACTTGCCCTCGGCATCGAGCAGCGCCTGGTCGCCCTCGCGCAGCCAGAGGCGCCCCTGCATCGACCCTCCGATGCACTTGATGGCGCAGGCGGCGAGCACCGCCTCGGGGGCGCCGCCGATGCCCATGAGCACGTCGATGCCGGTGCGGTGCTCCATGGCGGCCATGACCCCGGCCGCGACATCGCCGTCCATGATCAGCTTGACCCGGGCGCCGGCCGAGCGGATCTCCTCGAGGAGGGTCTCGTGGCGATCGCGGTCGAGCACCACCACGGTGAGGTCCTCGATGTGGCGATCCTCGGCCTTGGCGATGCGCCGCAGGTTGCTCTTCACCGAGTCGGTGATGTCGATGGCGTGGGCCGCCCTGGGCCCCACGATCAGCTTCTCCATGTAGGGCACGTGGGTGTAGAAGAGAGAGCCGCGCTCGGCGAGGGACACGGTGGCGATGCCGCCGGGGAGGCCGCGCGCCACCAGGCGGGTGCCGTCGATGGGATCGACGGCGACATCCACCCGGGGTGGGTTGCCGTTGCCCACCTGCTCACCGATGTAGAGCATCGGCGCCTCGTCCTTCTCGCCATCGCCGATGACCACCAGGCCGTCCATGTCGACGAAATTGAGGCTGCGCCGCATCGAGTCGACCGCCGCCCGGTCGGCGTCGTTCTTGCGGTTGCGCCCCATGAAGGGCGCGGCGGCCATGGCCGCACCCTCGGTGACGCGCACCAGCTCGAGCGCGATGTTGCGGTCGATGGGGGTGCCGAGGTCGCGCGACGGGCTCCGGGGCATCGGGCGCGATCATAACGGCGCCGGGCAGCCTCAGAGCGGGCGAGGATCCGCCTCTCCCGGTCGGGATGTTGCCTGAGGTGGCACCATCACCGAGCCGTGATCTTTCTCAGCGACTTCCTTCGCGCCGATGTCGTCGACATCGACCAGCGGACGGTCGGCTCCGTCCGTGATGTCATCGTGCGCATGGGCGAGCCCTACCCGGTGGTCACAGCCCTCGCCATCCGGGGCCGCAGCAAGCAGCTGCCCGCCGCCATCGACTGGGGGGCGGTGCGGGCCGGCGAGAGCGGCGAGCTGAGCCTCAACGTGCCCACCTCGGGGCTGCAGCTCTACTCCCGCGCCGGCGAGGAGATCTGGCTGGCGCGCGACGTTCTCGACAAGCAGATCGTGGACACCGACGGGCGCCGGGTGGTGCGGGTCAACGATCTCCAGCTCCAGCAGCAGGACGGCAGGATGCTGGTGGTCGGGGTGGACATCGGCGCCCGCGGACTGCTGCGCCGGCTGGGCATGGAGCGTGCCGGCCGGCGCATCACCCACCTGGTCGGCCGCGACTTCCCGCAGCGGCTCATCTCCTGGGACGCGGTCGACCCGGTGCGCAGCGACGAGCGCTCCATGCGGCTTCGCATCAGCCACCGGAAGCTGAGCAAGATGCACCCCGCCGACATCGCTGAGATCGTCGGCCAGCTCGGGGGCCGCGATCGGGCGGCCATCTTCGCCTCGCTCGACGACGAGATCGCCGCCGACGTGGTCGAGGAGTCGTCCGACGAGGTGCAGGCGCAGATCCTCGCCCGCCTCGACGACGAGCGCGCCGCGGACATCCTCGAGGCCATGTCGCCCGACGAGGCGGCCGACCTCCTCGGCGATCTCCCCGAGGAGCGGCGCGAGCAGCTCATCGCCAAGATGGAGGCGGACGAGGCGGAGGACGTCGAGGAGCTGCTCGGCTACGAGGACGACACTGCGGGCGGCCTCATGACCACCGAGTTCGTGGCCGTGCCGGTGACCCTCGGCGCGCAGGAGACGATCGACCGTCTCCGCGAGCTCGAGCCGGACGCCGAGTCGATCTACTACGTCTACGTCGTCGACGAGGAGGAGCGCCTTCTCGGTGTGCTCTCACTGCGCGACCTCATCGTCGCGCCACCCCAGATGCCGATTGCCGACATCATGATCAAGCGGGTGGTCGCAGTCCCGCTCGACGCCCGTCCCGAGGACGTTGCCGCGGTCATCGCCAAGTACAACCTGCTGGCGGTCCCGGTGGTGGACGACGACGACCGCATGCAGGGCATCGTGACCATCGACGACGCCATGGACGAGGTGATGCCGGCGGGCGTGCGGCGGCGGGCGAGGGCGATGTGATGCGGCGGAGAGGACGTGAAGACGGCCCCCCGTCAGACCGGCCCGCTGCGTCGCCGGGCCGCGGAGGTGGTCGCCCAGCGGCGTGAGCGGCGCAGCCGCCGGCCCCGCCGCGGGGCGGGCCTGTGGCGGTATCTCGCCGTCATCGGTCCCGGGATCATCGTCGCCAACGCGGGCAACGACGCCGGTGGGGTGTTCACCTACAGCAACACCGGGGCCAAGTACGGGTATGGCCTGCTCTGGGCCTTCCTGCCGATCGCGGTCGCGCTGATCATCACCCAGGAGATGGTCGCCCGCCTCGGGGCGGTCACCGGCAAGGGCCTGATGGACCTGATCCGTGAGCGCTTCGGGGTGCGCTGGACGCTCTTCGCCGCCGTGGTCGTGCTGGTCGCCAACGGAGGCACCACCCTCGCGGAGTTCGCCGGGGTGGCCGGCGGGCTTGGCCTGCTCGGCGTGCCGCTGCCGGTGGCGGTGATCGGTGCGGCCGTGCTCATCGGGGTGGTGGTGATGCGCGGCAACCGCCGCCTGGTCGAGCGCATCTTCCTCGCCCTCGGGCTCACCTTCGTGTCCTACATCGTCACCGCCTTCCTGGTGCCCCACCTGGCATGGTCGACGATCGGCCACGACCTCGTCGTCCCCGGCTTCAGCCATCCGTCGTCGGTGCCCACGGGCGCCTACCTGGTGGACCTGATCGCGCTCATCGGCACCTCGATCACCCCCTACATGCAGCTCTTCCTGCAGTCGTCGATCGTGGACAAGGGGACCCACGAAGCGGACCTGAGGCTGGTTCGCAGCGACGTCATCAGCGGCTCCATCTTCGCTGTGATCGTGGCCATGTTCATCGTCATCACCACGGCCGCCACGCTGTTCTCCCCGTCGGGCGAGTATCCCCACGGGCTGGCGGGCAGCGGGGTCGCCTCAGCGCAGCAGGCCGCCTCGGCGCTGAGCCCGCTGGTCGGCGTCCACGCCCAGCAGCTCTTTGCGGTGGGGCTGGTCGGCGCCTCGCTGCTGGCGGCGGCGGTGCTGCCGCTGAGCACCGCATTCGTGATCTGCGAGGCCTTCGGCGCGGAGCGCAGCGTGCAGAGCGGCTTTGCCGACGCCCCGCTCTTCTTCACGCTCTTCATCGGGATCCTCGCCGTGGGGGCTGGGGTCATGCTGATCCCGGGCGTGCCCATCGCGGGCGTGGCCATCGGGACCCAGACGCTGGACGGCATCCTGCTCCCGGTGCTGCTCGTGTTCATCATCATCCTCGCCAACGACCGCAGGCTGCTGGGCAGACACTGCAACGGGATCGCCTACAACGTCATCGCCGTGACCCTGGCCACGGTGCTCACCGTGCTGACCTCCATCCTGGTTGTGACCACCGTCTTCGCGGGGCTGATCCACTGACGGGCTGCCCCCCGCGGCGGGTCATCCCCGGCGCCATCCCCTGGTGAGCCCGTCGAGCCCGAACCCGGCGATGGCCGCCGCCGCGCAGGCCAGCCCCACGTCCAGGGCCGCGGCGAAGAACTCCTCATCGTCACGCTCGGCGGCGGCGCACGTCCCCAGGAAACCGCCCGCCAGCGCGTCACCGGCGCCGGTGGGGTCGACGACCCGCGCCACCGGCGCCGCCGGCCGCTCGACCACTCCCGCGGCGGTGACGCAGGCGGCGCCCTCGGGGCCCGCCTTGACCACCACCGCCCGCAGCCGGCCCTGGCCGCACAGCGAAGCTGCGGCCTCGTGCCATCGCGACGCCTCGGTGCCGGTCAGGCTGGCCAGCTCGGCACGGTCGAGAAAGATGACGTCGGAGGCACGCGCCACCGCGCCCACCGCTTCAGCGTGCGACCGGGTGTAGTCGACCATGGAGTCCGAACCGATCATCCGGGCACGACTCTGGGCGATGACCTGGCTCTGCAGCGAGGGCCGCATGCTGGCCAGGAAGAGCACCTCCGCGCCCGCCGAGGCGTCGCCCAGCGCGGGCCGCCAGGTCGGGTCGCATCCCTCCTCGCTGCTGGTGTCGGTGGCCACCCAGCGCACGAAGTCGTGGCGGGCATGCCAGCGGAAGGTGGGCAGATCGCTCTGGGCCAACCCGTCGACCCCAACGCCCGCATCGCGGAGCACGTGGAGAGCCGCGTCTGCGCGGTCGCGGCCGACGATGCCGTTGAGGTGCACTCTGGCGTACCGCGCCGCGGCGAGCGCAAAGAACATCGCCGACCCCCCGAGCTGGTCGGGCCGCTGTCCTGCCGGGGTGGTGATGTGGTCGCAGTGCACCGTGCCGGCGACGGCGATCTCCCAGGTCACGTCGCGTCGCTCCGGCGCGGCGCCAATCGATGCCGGCGACGCTAGCGGCGGAAGAGCGGGATGATCCGCGCCGTCATCGGGACACGCTCCTCCCGGGCCCGTTCCAGGAGCAGCTCCTGGCTGGCGAAGAGGACGTCGGCGACATGGCCGGCCTCGCGGTTGATCCCGAGCTCGTCGCGAAGCGAGCCGTCGAGCGCCCCCACAAAACGCACCACCGCACTCCACAGGCGGGTGGGCAGCAGCCGCTCCCCGCGCTCGCGACAGCGCTCGATGAGATCGATCAGCGCGTCCGACTCGCGCAGGAGCAGACGGGTGCGCCCCACCCGCGGCCTCCTCCAGACGGCGTCACGATCGATGCGGCGCAGCTCGAGCACGGTGCGCTCGAGCGGGCCGGACAGGCGCCGTGGAAGCGCTGCATTCTCCATTGGGGGGCATTGTACCCACGGCGCCGCCGAGCGCCCGCCTCCGCAACAGCCTCGCAGCGAGCCCCACCGGCGAACCATGTCCGCCGCGCGCTGATGCTCAGCCCGACGGCGTGGCGGTCGGGTAGCACAGCGAGCGCCAGCCGCCTCCGAACGCGACCAGGTGGACTGTCCGGGGGACCACGGCCGTGCGTGTCCCATCGCCGATCTGGTATTGCACCTCGAGCTCGGCGGCGTGCTCGTGGACCATCCCCGAGTCGGGATCGCGCCAGTTCTCCAGCTGGCGCACGGAGTCGACGCGCACCCCCCGGAGCTGGACCAGGGCCCCGATCCGCTGGGCGTCGATGAAGGGCTGCAGCGACCCCCAGCTCTGCTGGCACTCCGGGCTGAGCAGGGCGTAGGCGCGGCGGTACTGGCGGGCGCGCATCAGCTCGACGAAGACTGCCTCGCTGAAGGCGGGGTTGGCGCGCGGCCGCGCCGACCCGGTGACCCCGCGCTGGTGGTCCGCGACCAGGCTCGCCGCCCTGCCCACGGCGGCCCCGGGAGGCATCGCCTCGGCCTCCACCAGCGTGGTCGGGGTCAGCGCTCCCGCCCTCCAGAAGGTGCGCGTGTGGGCATCGACGAGGTGGGGGCGCTCGCCGGCGGGAAGGCGGCGCAGTGGCCCGCGCTCCGGCGCGGACTGGCGGCCCCGATCGAAGAGGCGGCGCAGCGCGGCGGGCGCGCGCATCAGTCGCGGCCGGCGGCGCGGAGCACTGCGTTGACGTCGCTGAGGCGAACCCGCTCCCTTTCCAGCAGCGGCTCGATGGCATCACGCAGGCGCAGCAGCGCCGGCACCGGCAGCTCGGGGAGGCGGGCCTGCAGCCGGCGAAGTCGCGCCGTGGCGGCGGGGATGGCGGGCTCGCGGCGCGGCATCAGCGCCAGTCTACGCGTTTGCCGCCGCCGCTCCCGTGCGGTGCAACACTCGCCGGTCCGCCTCGCTACCATCGGCTGCCGATGGGGGTGAACGCGCGAATCCTGCTCGCCGAAGACCAGGCGTCGGTGGCGGCCCCGGTGGTCAGCAGGCTGGTCGAGGCCGGGCACAGGGTGCGCTGGGTCCGGCAGATGCGCGAGCTGCGCCAGCAGATGGCCGACACCGCTCCCGACCTCCTGCTCCTCGACACCACCCTCGACACCGACGGGCTGGAGTATTTCCAGGCGATCCGCTTCGCCCCCGAGCATCCTCGAGCGGGCGTGGTCGTGCTCACCCCGGCGGGCGACCGGCGCACCAAGGAGCGCGCCCAGCAGCTCGGCGCCGCCGCGGTGCTGGCCAAACCGCTCGACTCCGACATGCTGGTGGCGGTGGTCGGCGACCTGCTCTCGATGATCTGAGCGCGGCTCAGCGCAACGCCTGCAGGACGATGAGCACAGCGCTGGTCAGCGCCCAGAAGATGATGGTGCCGCTGATGTATCGGGGCATGGGGCCGGCCTGGTCGTACCACGCGATCACCCGCTGCCCGGTGAGGCCGACGATGGCGGCGGCGTCGACGACGAGCACCAGCAGCGCCGTCAGCGCGCTCAGCTGCAACCCCTGGCCGGGGACGACCGCGGCGAGCAGCATGGACACCCCGCCGAGCGCGATCGCGATGGCCAGGGTGGCGAGCTGTGCGGTGCGCACCCAGCGCCGCCGGCGCGTCAGCAGCGTGGCCAGGATGATCAGCAGCGCGGCGAACGACGCCGACTCCACCGCGGCGAGGACCTGCTCGCCCAGTCCCACAGCGACGGTGCGGTTGCCGGCGGTCGCCTGCCCCCCGAAGGCTGCCAGCGCGCCCAGGAGCGCCAGCAGCGCGAGCACCATGTCCCAGCTGTAGATGACCAGGATCGCCGCCGGACGTCGCTCCTCCTCGGTCGCGGGCGCGGGGCTCTGCACGGGCCCGATCATAGGCACGGCGGCGAGCCGCGCAGCCGCGCCGGACGCGCGACTGCGATCGGCGGGGGGACGCGGCTACCCTGTGGCGCGACATGGGTGCCACCGTCGCCGTCCTGCAGGGTGACCAGACCGGGCAGGAGCTGCTCGACCTGGCGCTGCAGGTGATCGCGCCCGAGGTCATCGGCATCGACCTCGAGCTGCGCCACTTCGACCTGTCTCTCGAGAATCGCCGGAGCACCGCCAACGCAGTGGTGCTCGAGGCCGCCGACGCCATGGTGGAGTGCGGGTTCGGGCTCAAGGCGGCCACGGTGACCCCGGAGCGGGCCGGCGATGTGGGAAGCCCCAACGCGGTGCTCCGCCAGCGGGTCGGGGGCAAGGTCATCCTGCGCACCGGGAGGCGCATCCCCGGGGTGGCATCGGTGGGAGGTGTCAGCGCTCCCCTCAGCGTTGTCAGGATGGCGGTCGATGGCGCCTACAACGCCACCGAGTGGCGCGAGCCGTCGGGCGCGGACGAGCTCGCCTTCCGCACCGAGCACATCTCGCGATCGACGTGCCGCGCCGTGTCCGAGTTCGCCTTTGCCCAGGCGCGGCGCACCCAGGCGCGCGTGTTCGGTGGACCCAAGTTCACCGTTTCGCGGATCTACGAGGGCATGCTCAAGGAGGAGATGGACGCCGCCGCCCAGCGCCACCCCGACGTGGCCTACGAGCCCCAGCTCATCGACGCCACCTATGCGCTGCTGCTCAGCCACGGCGGCGAGGCGCTGGTCATCCCCGCGCTCAATCGCGATGGTGACTGCCTGAGCGACTTCGTGCTGCAGCTCTTCGGCAGCATCGCCGGGGCCGAGTCACTGCTGCTCGGGTTCACTGAGGATTCCACCCGGCCTGACGTGGTCATGGCGGAGGCACCCCACGGCACCGCGCCCGCTCTCCAGGGCAAGAACATCGCCAACCCCATGGCGATGATCCTGGCGGCGGCGTCGCTGCTCTCGTTCATGGACGAGGCGCGCTGCAAGGTGGTGTCGCGAGCGATCTACGAGGCCACCTTCGAGACGGTGCGCAGTGGCACGCGCACCGCCGACCTCGGCGGCCACTCCTTCAGCGATGAGTTCACCGGCGCGGTCATCGAGGCCGTCCGCAACAAGCTCGAGCTCTGGGGCTCGCTGGGGATGAGCTGAGCGCCCCGCGCCGCATCTATCTCGACCACGCCGCGACCACCCCCGTCGCGCCCGCGGTGGTCGAGGCGATGCTGCCGTTGCTGCGTGAGCACTGGGGAAACCCGTCGTCGCCGCACAGCCATGGACGGCGGGCGCGCAGCGCGGTCGACGATGCGCGTGATCGGCTCGCCGCGGTGCTGCACTGTGCCGCTCGCGAGCTCACCTTCACCAGTGGCGGAACCGAGGCCGACAACCTCGCTGTGCGCGGTGTTCTGCAGCGCTGGGGGGCGCAGCGCGGCCGCCATCTCGTGGTCAGCGCCATCGAGCACGATGCCGTGCTCACCACCGCCACCAGGCTCGGGGCGCGCGGCGAGGCCGAGGTCACCGTGGTGGGCTGCGACTCGGCGGGGCGGGTGGATCCCGACCGCGTGGCTGCGGCGGTGCGCGACGACACCGTCCTGGTGTCGCTGATGCTCGCCAACAACGAGGTCGGCACGGTCCAGGACGTGGCCGCGATCGCCCGCGCCGCTCGCCGGTGCAACCCGCGCATCCTGGTGCACAGCGACGCCGTGCAGGCGCTGGGCAGGATGGTGGTCGACCCCGCCGCACTGGGCGTCGACCTGCTCACCGTGTCCGCCCACAAGTGCTATGGCCCCAAGGGCTGCGGCCTGCTCTACGCGCGCTGGGGGACGCACCTGGGTGCCCAGATGGAGGGCGGCGGCCAGGAGCGGGGGCGGCGCAGCGGCACCGAGAACGTGGCCGCCATCGCCGGCTTCGCGGTGGCCGCCGAGCTGGTGGAGGGCGAGCGCGCCGGGCAGGTGGCGCGCCAGGCCGATCTGCGCGATTCGATGGAGGCGGCCGTCCTCCACGGCGCCCCCGGGGTGCGTGTCGCCGCCCGCTCCGCGGACCGGCTTCCCAACCTGACAGCGCTGCTCGTCGACGGGGCCTCGGCGGAGGCGCTGGTCACAGCTCTCGACCTCGCCGGTGTCGCCGTCTCCAGCGGCTCGGCCTGCTCCAGCGGCGCGGCCGTGCCCTCCCACGTGCTGGCGGCGATCGGCGAGGACCCAAGCGCCACCGCCATGCTGCGCATCAGCCTGGGCCGGGAGACCAGCGCCTCCGACGTCGTCGAGGCAGCAGGGCGGATCCTCGCCGCCATCGCCGTGGCCTGTCCGGGCCCCGCCGCAGCGCTGGCGCGCGCCCCCAGCCACTCGTAGGCGCGCGGGGTGAGACGTGGACCGGCGCTGGCGCTCGCCGCCGCCACCGCCGTCTACGCGGCCATCACCATCACCTATGCGCTGAGCGTGCCGGTGGGCAGCTCGGCCGACGAGCTGTCCCACCTCAACTACGCGCAGCTCATCTCCGGCCATGCCGCGCTGCCCGGCGCCGCCGTGCCTGAACGGCAGCAGCCGCCCCTCTACTACCTCCTGTCCGCGGCGCTGCTGCGGATCTCGGCGCCGCCCGTCGCGCTGCGCTTTCTCTCCATCGCGCTGGGGGCGTCCGCCATCCTTCTCGTGGCCGGCACCGTCTGGCACCTCGCCCCCCGCCGGCCCTGGCTCGTCGCCGGCACCGCCGCGGCCCTGGCGCTCCTGCCCGGGTTCCAGTTCGTCTCAGCGTCGATCACCGACGACAGCCTGGCCACCGCGGCCGGCGCGTTCGCGCTGCTGCTGACCACGCGGGTGGCGCTGGCCCCGGCCCCGCGCGCGCGCCTGCTCGCCCTGGTTGGCTGCAGCCTCGGGGTGGCGCTGCTCTCCAAGGAGACCGACCTCCCGCTCGTCATCATCCTCGCCACGGTGGTGGCCTGGCGCTGGCGCGACCGCCTCACTCCCCGTCTCCTCCTCGCGGCCGTGCTGCCGGTCGCGGCCGTCGCCGGCTGGTGGTACGCCCGCAACCTGGTCTCCTTTCACCGGCCCCTCCCGCCCCTGACACCGCTCGGAGTGGCCCCCAACCGGCTCCGCACCCTGGGGCAGCTGCGCGTCTTCCTGTCGCAATCGCTGCAGGGGCTGTTCACTCCCGAGCGCTACCAGGGCTCGCCGCTGGTGCTGCCCCCAGCCGGCCGTGCCCTGCTGCTGCTCCTCGCCGCCGCCCTGCTGGTGGGTGCCGCCGCCGGCACGGTGCTGGCGCTGCGCTCCTGGCCGGGGTGGTCGCCGCCCCGGCGCACCGCCCTGCTCTGCCTTGTTCTGGCCGGCGCCGGGGCCTTCGCCCTCTCGCTCGGCAACGCGATCCTCGTGGTCTTCCAACCCCAGGGGCGCTACCTGCTGGTGGCGGCGGTGGGCCCGCTGCTCGCGCTCACCTGGGGCGCCGGCCGTCTGCTGCGCGGCCGCGCCTGGCTGTGCACGGCCGGCGCAGCCTGCGCCGCCGCCGCCGTCTGCCTCTCCGTCGTCGGTCTGAGCAGCGCGCTGGCGGGGTCGGGGTGAGCGCGCCGGTGGACGACGCCGGCGGCGGCAGCGGAGGTCTGGGCGCCGTCACCCGGCTGCCCGGGCTCAGCCTGGTCCTTCCCGTGCACAACGAGCTCGACAACATCCGCTGGTTACTGCCGCACCTGGCCACAACGCTGCCGACCCTGGCCGAACACTTTGAGGTCATCGTCGTCGACGATGGCAGCAGCGACGGCAGCGGAGCCCTGGCGACGTCCCTGGCGGCGCAGCTCGGCATGGAGCTGCGCATCGTGCGCCATCAGCGCAAGAGCGGCTACGGGGCGACGGTCGGCGACGGCCTGCGCGCGGCCGCGCTCGCCTACGTTGCCTTCACCGACGCGGACGGTCAGTTCGAGGTCGCCGACTTCGCGCAGCTGCTGCCGCTGCTGGCCGATGCCGACCTGGTCGGCGGCTGGCGCGAGCAGCGCCGGGACGCCGCCATGCGTTCGGTGGTGAGCTGGGTGTTCAACACGCTGGTGCTGGTGCTCTACAGGCTGCCCTACCGCGACATCGACTGTGCCATGAAGGTGATGCGCCGCGAGGTGGTCGAGTCGGTGGAGCTGCGCGCCCAGAGCGCCCTGATCAACACCGAGCTCTACTACAAGGCCCGCCATGCGGGCTGGCGGATCGCCCAGCACCCGGTGCCCCACCATCCGAGGCGAGCGGGGCGGCGTTCGGGGGCGCGTCCCCGCGCCATCCTGCGGGCCATCAGAGAGCTGATCGTCTTCCGCTGGACGATGCGACGCTCGCTGCCGAGGCGGATCCCACCAGCGTCCCGCGGGCTCTGATCACCGACTCCTCGCGCTCAGGCTCGGGGGCGACCTTACGCGGCGCGAGCGGCACCGCGTCCGGGGTGCGGTACACATCCCCACCGCTGCGCCAGTCCACCGCGGTCACCAGGGTGTGGGGACGGACGCGCGACGCGTGGCGCTGCACCACGGTGATCACATCCTCGATCAGGGTGTCGGCCAGAGCATGTGGATGCAACCCGAGGTCGAGCAGGTGCTGGTGCTTGGCGTTGTAGTAGTGGGAGTCGGCCTCCACGCGGGGGTTCTGCTGGTGCACGATCTCAGTCGGCAGCCCGTGCGCCGCGCGGGCGTCGTGCACACGGTGGGCGAGGTCGAGGATGCTGAACTGCTCGGTGAACTGGTTGAACACGCGGTACTCGCCGGCCGCCGGGGGGTTGGTGGCGGCGAGCTCGACGCACGCCACGGTGTCGCGGATGTCGAGGAACCCGCGGGTCTGACGGCCGCTCCCATGGACGCTCAGGGGCTGGCCGATGGCGGCCTGGGCGCAGAAGCGGTTGAGGACTGTGCCCCAGATCCCGTCGTAGTCGAACCGGGTGGCCAGGTCGCGGTGCAGCGCGGTCTCGATGGTGTTGGCGCCGTACACCACGCCCTGGTTGAGGTCGGTCGCGCGCAGCCCCCAGATGCGGCAGGTGAAGGCGATGTTGTGGCTGTCGTGCACCTTGCTGAGGTGGTACATCGAGCCCGGCTGCTTGGGGAACGGGAGCCGGTCGGTCCGCCCGTTGTGGGTGATGTCGATGAACCCCTCCTCGATGTCGATGTTCGGGGTCCCGTACTCGCCCATGGTGCCGAGCTTGACGAGGTGGCAGTCGGGGGCATGGTCGCGCAGCGCGAACAGCAGGTTGAGGGTGCCGACCACGTTGTTGACCTGGGTCTCGACGGCGTGGCCACGGCTGAGCATCGAGTACGGCGCCGAGCGCTGCTCGGCGAAGTGCACCACCGCGTCAGGTGAGGTGGTGCGCACCAAGTTGGTGACCGCCTGGGCGTCGCAGAGATCGAGCTTGCGCCAGGTGACCTCATGCCCGCTCAGCTCCTTCCATCGCTCGACGCGCCGTTCCATGGAGGCGATCGGCACCAGGCTGTGGGTGCCGCAGCGGCGATCCCAGCGCCGGCGCACCAGGTTGTCGACGGCCACGACGTCGTGGCCCCTGGCGGAGAGGTGCAGTGCGGTTGGCCAGCCGAGGTAGCCGTCGGCACCGAGGACGATGATTCGCATGTTCAGCGGGCTCCTTGCGCGGCGGTGGCGGTCAGGGCGGGCGGGCGTCCTGCGAAGAACGCCGCGGTGCGCGCCAGCCCGTCTGTCAACTGGGTCTGTGCCCTCCAACCCAACCACCTCTCCGCCCTGGAGGCGTCGAGGGCGGCGCGCCGCACCTCGCCCTCGCGGGCAGGTTGATGGTCGATGTCCGCCCCCCGGCGGGTCAGCTCGACCAGTCCGTTGACAATATCGGAGACGGTCGTCTCCCTGCCCGTGCCAACGTTGACAGCACCGCTGCGGCCGGTCTGCAGCGCCGCCACGGTGGCGTCGGCGACGTCGGCGACGTACACGAAGTCCCGGGTCTGCATGCCGTCGCCGAAGATCACCGCCGAACGCCCCTGGAGCAGCCGGGTGGCGGTGATGGCGACCACCCCCGCCTCTCCGGTCCCATCCTGGCGCGGGCCGTAGACGTTGCCGTAGCGCAGTGCCAGGGTGCGGACGCCGTGCTGCGCGAAGGTGGCCAGATAGGTCTCCTCGCAGAGCTTCTCGGCGCCATACGCGGAGCGCGGTGCCGGGCGCAGCCGCTCGCCGGCGGGCAGGACGCGGGCATCCCCGTAGACGGCGCCACCCGACGAGGCGATGACGATCTCCCTGCAGCCTGCGGCCTGGGCTGCCGCGAAACAGCCCACCGACTCGGCGAGCACGCTGACCACGTGGGCCGCGGGGTCCCGCAGGGCCCGGTTCACCCCACCCTTGGCGGCGAGGTGGACCAGCGCGCTGGGGCGGAAGCGCAGCAGGGCGTGACGGGCGGCCTCGCTGCCACCTCCCGCCTCGAGGAGATCGACCCCGGCGGGGAGCGGGATCCCGCAGGGATGTGAGCCGTCGTCGATGACCAGCACGGCCCAGCCCTGCCCGGCGAGGCGCTCGACCACGTGGGAGCCGATGAACCCGGCCCCGCCGACCACGGCCACCCGCCGGGCCGGCCCGCCGCGGCTCACCTCACCGGCAGCCGGGCCGGGGTGGGGCGGCCCAGGCGCAGATAGGCGAGGGCGCCGGCCAGCCCGAGCGGGAGGGTCACCGTCAGCCGGGTCAGCAGGGTGATGGCCAGCGCGCCCGCCGGCCCGGCACCGGCGTGGACCAGCAGGGCGATGAGGACGGCATCGGCGGGGCCGAGGCCGAAGGGCAGGCTCGAGGCGCTCCCGATCACCTGGGACAGGGTGTAGGCCGCGGCGGCGGTCCAGATGGGCAGGGCGACGCCGACCCCGGCCCCGAGGACCTCGATCTGCACGGCGCTCGCCGCCACCACCGCGACCGTCAGGATGGTGAAGCGCAGGGTGAGGCGGCCGTCCCCGGCGAGGCGCCACAGCCGGCCCGCCGCCAGTGCCAGGCGCGAGCGCCAGCCGCCGGCACCGCGCCGCTCCACCGCCTCGGCGACGGCGCGGCCCAGCCGGGGGACCAGCCAGGGAAGGGTGAGCAGGCAGACCGCCCCCGCCACGGCGGCCGCCAGCGCCGCCCCGCCGAGCACGGACGGCGCCAGGCAGACCGCCCCGAGGACCATCAGCTGGCCGAAGCTGAAGATGCGCTCGTAGAGGACGGTGACCACCCCCGGGGTCAGGGGCACCCCGTCGTGGCTGCGCCAGAGGTAGGGGCGCACGAAGTCCCCGGCCGCGGCCGGGCTGACCCAGCTCAGGGTCTGGCCGGCCAGCTGGGTCCCCATCATGCGCAGCCGGTTGACGCGATGTCCGAGAGCGTTCAGCACGGTCTGCGAGCGGGCGGCGCGCAGCCAGGTGGCCACGGCGTTGACGGCCACCGCGGCGGCGAGGGCCGGCCAGGGTTCGGCCGCGGCCGTCCGCACCGAGGCGGGGAGGTCGACGCGGCGCAGCAGGATGGCCAGCGCCCCCACGCTGATGACCACGGTGGCCAGGCGGGTGATGCGCCGCACCAGCCGCCCTCGGGCCCGGCCGACAGGCGTCGCCCCGTCGGCCGGCACGGCCGCGGGGACCGCGGGGGCGAGGTCGAGGAGGGGCGTGCTCACCTGGCTGCGGACCTGGGCCGAGTATGTCGGATGCCCGTCCATCGCAGCCGTCGACGTATAATTCTGACCATGACGGTCGGAATTTCCACGCCACGCTCGCAGCCTTCCCAGGCCTCTCGCCGGACGGATCCCAGCACCTCCTTCTCGATGCGGGTCAGCTCCAAGGCCCACTATGGGCTGCGGATGATGACCGAGTTCGCCCGCGCCTATGGCGCTGGCCCCCTGAGCATCGCCGAGGTGGCCCACGTCGAGCATCTGCCGCTCGCCTACCTGGAGCAGCTGGCCGGCCAGCTGCGCCGCAGCGGGCTCGTGGAGAGCACCCGCGGTGTCCACGGCGGCTACACCCTGGCCCGCGCCCCCGAGCAGATCTGCGTGCTCGAGGTGGTGCGCGCCGTGGAGGGCGAGGTGTCGCCGGTGGAGTGCGTCTCCTCCGACTACGTGAGCGGCAGCTGCGTCCGCGAGGGGGAGTGCGCGTCACGGGGGCTCTGGCAGCGCCTCAAGGAGAGCATCGACTCGGTGCTCCGTCAGACCTCGCTGGCCGAGCTGATCCACGACCAGTCGCTGCTGGCAGCGATGGCCCCGGTCGACGAGCACCAGGGAGGCCTGGCATGACCAGCTCCAACCCCCTCGCCGCCGACCTCGTGGTGCGCGGGCTGTCCGTCTCCGTCGAGGACAAGGAGATCCTTCGCGGCGTGGACCTCACCGTCCCGGCCGGCGAGGTCCACGCCCTGATGGGGCCCAACGGCTCGGGCAAGAGCACCCTCGCCTACACCCTGAGCGGTCATCCCAAGTACACCGTGACCTCGGGGAGCGCGACCTTCGGCGGCGACGACCTGCTGGCGCTGCCCGCCGACGCCCGCGCCCGGCTCGGGCTGTTCCTCTGCTTCCAGTACCCCACCGCCATCCCCGGCGTGACCACGGTGAACTTCATGCGTGCCGCCCTCCGCGCCCAGGGCAAGGAGATGCCCGCGCGCGAGTTCATCCGCCGGCTCAACGAGGAGATGGCGGCACTGCGCATCGATGAGAGCTTCCGGGCGCGCTACATCAACGACGGCTTCAGCGGCGGCGAGAAGAAGCGCGCGGAGATCCTCCAGATGGCGATGCTGCGCCCCCGCCTGGCGATTCTCGACGAGACCGACTCCGGGCTCGACGTCGACGCGCTGCGCACCGTCGCCAACGGGGTCACCCGCCTCGCCGGCCCCGACATGAGCGTGCTGGTGATCACCCATTACCCGCGTATCCTCGACCACCTCAAGCCTGATCGAATCCACGTGCTCCACCAGGGACGCGTGGTCAGCGCCGGCGGCTCCGAGCTGGCGCAGCAGATCGAGCGCGAGGGCTACGAACCGATCATCGGTCCCGCCGCCGCCGCGGTCGGGGCCTCACGCACGTCGCTGACCGGCGTGGTTGCGGAGGCGCACACATGACCGTCCAGGCACACGAGCTCACCAAGGACTACAAGTTCGGCTTCCACGACGTCGACATCTCCGTCTTCCGAACCGAGAAGGGGTTGTCGCCGGCGGTGGTGGCGGCCATCTCGGACCACAAGAGTGAGCCCGAGTGGATGCTCAAGTTCCGCCTCAAGGCCTACGAGCACTACAAGAAGCGGCCCATGCCCTCCTGGGGCGCCGATCTCTCCGGCATCGACTTCGATGACATCTACTACTACGTCAAGCCCGCCGGTGAGCAGTCCCGCTCCTGGGACGACGTGCCCGAGTCGATCAAGAACACCTTCGACCGCCTGGGAATTCCCGAGGCCGAGCGCAAGTTCCTGGCCGGGGTCTCGGCGCAGTACGACTCCGAGGTCGTGTACCACAACATCCGTGAGGACCTGGAGAGGCTCGGGGTCATCTTCTGCGACTGCGACACCGGCCTGCGCGACCATCCCGAGATCTTTCGCAAGTACTTCGGCACGGTCATCCCGCCCAACGACAACAAGTTCGCCGCGCTCAACTCGGCGGTCTGGTCGGGGGGATCGTTCGTGTACGTGCCCGCGGGCGTCCACGTCGAGGTCCCGCTGCAGGCCTACTTCCGCATCAACAGCGACAACATGGGCCAGTTCGAGCGCACCCTGATCATCGCCGAGGAGGGCTCCTCGGTCCACTACATCGAGGGCTGCACAGCCCCCAACTACTCGAGCGACTCGCTGCACTCCGCGGTGGTCGAGCTGATCGCCCACAGGGGCGCCAAGATTCGCTACACCACCATCCAGAACTGGTCGGACAACGTCTACAACCTGGTCACCAAGCGGGCCATCGCCCACGAGCGCGCCACCGTGGAATGGGTCGACGGCAACCTGGGGTCCAAGGTCACCATGAAGTACCCCTCCATCTATCTGATGGGCGAGGGTGCGCACGGGGAGGTGCTCAGCGCCGCGTTCGCGGGACCGGGTCAGCACCAGGACGCCGGCGCCAAGTGCATCCACGTGGCCCCGCGCACCACCAGCAACATCGTCTCGCGGTCGATCAGCAAAGGGACGGGGCGCACCTCCTACCGCGGTCACGTCAAGGTCTACCCCAAGGCCCATGACGTGCGCATCAACGTGCGCTGCGACGCCCTGCTCCTCGACCCGGAGTCGCAGAGCGACACCTACCCGTACATGGACGTGGAGAGCCCCGACGTCACCATCGGCCACGAGGCGACGGTGAGCAAGGTCGGAGAGGACCAGATCTTCTACCTGACCTCGCGCGGCATCGACGAGAACGAGGCGACGGCGCTGATCGTCAACGGCTTCTTCGAGCCCTTCGTCAAGGAGCTGCCGATGGAGTACGCGGTGGAGCTCAACCGCCTGCTGGCGCTGTCCATGGAGGGGTCGGTCGGGTGATCACCGACACCCGCCTCGCCGCGCCGGATGCGCCGGCGTTCGCGGCGGAGGCGGAGGAGCGGATCGCGTCCGCCGAGGGGTGGCTGCGCGACCGGCGCCGGGCCGCCTGGGACGCCTTCACCGCCATGCCCATGCCCTCCTCACACCGCGACGAGGACTGGCGCCGCACCGACATCAGCAAGCTCCACCTGCCGTCCTTTCACCTCGCCGACGGGGTGGACGAGTCGCTCATCGCCGCCATCAGGCGGCGCCGTGACCGCGGTGCCTCGGACGCCGCCCTCATGGTCGACGCCGCCCCGGTGACCCGGATCGAGCAGAGTGACCGGCTCACCGCCGCCGGGGTGCTGCTCAGCTCTCTCGATGAGGCGGCCCGGGTGCATCCCGAGCTGGTGGAGCGGGCGCTCGCCTCCGTCGGGGTGGCCGAGTCGCCGTTCGTGGCTCTCTGGAACGCGATGTGGAGCGGGGGCGCCTTCATCCACGTGCCCAGGTCGGTGCACGCGGCCGTCCCCGTCTGGGTGGCCCACAGCGCCGCCGGCAACCTCGCCGCCACCTTTCCCGCCACCGTGGTGCTGCTCGAGGACGACTCGTCGCTGACCCTGGTCGACGACCACCTCTCCGCCGCCGGCGACGACGAGCTGTTCAGCGATGCCCTCACCGTGGTGATCGCGGGCCGCGATGCGCGCCTCGACCACTGCGTCCTCCAGCAGTGGGGCGAGGGGGCATGGCACATGGCGCTGCACCGCACCGTGCTCGCCCAGAACGCGCGGCTGCGCATGTTCGGGGCCACCCTGGGCTCGCGTCTGCAGAAGGCGTACTGGGAGGTGCTCCTCGACGGACCCGGCGCGGAGGCCGAGGTGGCAGGCGTGGTCTTCGGCGATGGCGCTCAGCACCTCGACCACCAGTCGCTGCAGGCGCACCGCGCCGGCCAGACCACCAGCAGGCTCAAGCTCAAGGTGGCGGTGCGCGATCGCGCCCGCAGCGTGTACAGCGGGCTCATCGACGTCGACCGCATCGCCCAGCAGACCGATGCCTACGTGCAGAACCGCAACCTCATCCTCAGCCACGGCGCCACCGCCGATTCCGTCCCCCGCCTGGAGATCCGGGCCAACGACGTGCGCTGTGGCCACGGCGCCACCGCCGGGCACATCGACGATGACCACCGCTTCTACCTGATGGCGCGAGGGGTCACGGCGGACGAGGCCGATCGGCTCATCGTCCGGGGTTTCCTGGACGATGCCCTGGCCGACTGCCCGCACCGGGGGGTGGCCGGGCTGATCGGCGAGCTCCTCGAGCGCGAGCTCCGCGGTGATGCCCAGGCGGGGATCGCGGTGGTCGATGCATGAGGGTCGCCAGCTGGGTCGAGGTGGGACGCGTGGAGGATGTGCCGCCCGGGCACGCCGCGCGCGTCGAGATCGCCGGGGTGCCGGTCGCCATCTTCAACATCGATGATGAGTTCTTCTGCCTCGACGACACCTGCAGCCATGCACAGGCCTCGCTGAGCGACGGCGACCTCGACACCGCGCGCTGCGCCATCGAGTGCCCGCTGCACGGCTCGGCGTTCGACCTGCGCACCGGTGACCCCATCTCGCTGCCGGCGGTGGAAGCGGTGCACGTCCATCACATCGACACCAGCGACGGGGTGATCAGGATCGCGCTCAACGAGGATGCGTTGTGAGCACCGCCAGCGCGGCGACCATTCCGCTCGACGTCCCCCGGATTCGCGCGGACTTCCCCATCCTGCAGCGGTCCGTCAACGGGCAACCGCTGGTGTACCTCGATTCCGCGGCCACCTCGCAGAAGCCCCAGGTGGTGCTCGACGCGGTGGACGGCTACTACCAGCTCCACAACGCCAACGTGCACCGCGGCGTGCACACCCTCGGCAACGAGGCCACCGACGTGTTCGAGAACGCCCGGCAGCGCGTGGCCCGATTCCTCGACGCCCCCGCCGAGGGGATCGTCCTGGTGCGCAACACCACCGAGGCGCTCAACCTGGTGGCCTCCTCGTACGCGCGCGAGCTGCTCGCTCCCGGCGACCGCATCGTGCTCACCGAGATGGAGCACCACAGCAACCTCGTCCCCTGGCAGCTGGCCGCCGAGCGTGCCGGGCTGACGCTGGCCTTCCTGCACGTCGACGACGATGGCACAGTCGCCCTCTCCGACCTCGACGAGCTGCTGGCGCCGCCGACGCGGCTGCTCAGCATCGTCCACCAGTCCAACGTGCTGGGCACGGTGGTACCGCTGCGCAAGGTCATCGAAGCCGCCCACCAGCGCGACGTCCTGGTGTGTGTCGACGCCGCCCAGAGTGTCCCGCACATGGTGGTGTCGGTCGCGGAGCTCGACTGCGACTTCCTGGCCTTCAGCGGCCACAAGATGTGCGCACCGATGGGCGCCGGCGTGCTCTGGGCGCGACCCGAGCTGCTCGAGCGCATGCCGCCATTTCTCGGTGGCGGCAGCATGATCCTGCGCGTCTCGCTCGAGCACTCCTCCTGGAGCACCGTTCCCCACAAGTTCGAGGCGGGCACGCCCGACGTGGGCGCGGCCGCGGGCCTCGCCGCCGCCTGCGACTATCTCGACGGGATCGGCCGGGAGCGCATCCACGCCCACGAGCAGGAGCTGACCGGTCACCTCCTGGCGCTGCTCGACGAGACGGACGGCGTCGAGGTCTACGGCCCGCACACGCTGGAGGCGCGCGGTGGTGCGGTCAGCTTCAACGTCACCGGCGTGCACGCCCACGACGTCGGCACCATCCTCGACCGCGCCGGGGTTGCGGTGCGCGCCGGCCATCACTGCTGCCAGCCGCTGATGAAGCGGCTCGGGGTGGCCGCGACGGCCCGCGCCTCGGTGTACCTCTACAACACGCACGAGGAGATCGACGCCCTCGGTGCAGCCCTCGCCGAGGTCCGCCGCATCTTCGGTTAGAGAGGGGAGGCCGCGACCGTGGCGCCGACGACCAACACCGTCTTTGTGGGCTGCGCGCCCGAGGTGGCCTGCGCGCCGGGGGGAGCGATCCTCGCGGTCGGCAGCGAGGCGCGGCGGGTGGGAGGTCGAGGCGCGCGACGCATCGAGCTGGCCGGCACGGCGCTCCCGGGGTTGGGCGACGCGCACCTGCATCTCGAATGGCTGGCGCGATCTCGTCATGCGGTCGACCTGACCGGGGCGCGAACGCGCCAGGAGGCGCTGCGACGGGTGCGGCGGTTCGCCGCCGGGCGGCCCTCCGATGCATGGATCTCCGGCCAGGGCTGGTTCAACGACCTCTGGGGTGATGATCCCGGCCTGCCCACCCGCCAGGAGCTCGACTCTGTCACCGCCGGCCGCCCTGCCGTGCTGACCCGCAAGGACGGCCACTCCGCATGGCTCAACACCGCGGCGCTGAACGCGCTCGGCTTCCGGCGCGGCAGCCGCGACCCGGAGCGCGGGGTGATCGACCGTGACCGCCGCGGCGAGCCCTCCGGGGTGGTGCGCGAGGCGGCCTCGGCGATCGCCCGGCGCGCCGTGCCGGCGCCGTCGGAGGACGACTTCACCGCCGACCTTGCCGCGACACTGCGGGACCTGGCCCGGCGTGGTCTGACCACCGTGCACACCATGGACTCGGCGCATCTGTTCGGGTCCCTGCAACGCCTCCACGACGCCGGCCGGCTGCCCATCCGCGTGGTCTGGAACTTCCCCCAGGCGGAGCTGGCGGCGGCCCTGGCCATGGGCATCCGCTCCGGCTACGGCGACCTGCGCCTGCGTGTCTGGGGCATGAAGGGCTTCCTCGACGGCTCCCTGGGCAGCCGCACAGCCGAGATGCTCGACGGCGGGGGGGTGACCGGCATCCCCCAGGGCGAGCTCGTCGAGCTGGTGCGGCTCTGTGCGCAGGGCGGCTTGAATGTCTGCCTGCACGCCATCGGTGACAGGGCTGTGCGCCGCGCCCTCGATGCGCTCCTGCCCTTTGCTGGCGCGGGGCGTCTCTGGCGACCGCGCATCGAGCACGCGCAGTGTGTCCATCGCGACGACCTTCCGCGCTTCGCGGAGATCGGGGTCATCGCGTCGATGCAGCCCCTCCACGCGGTCTCGGATCGCGAGCTGGCGGAGCGGCTGTGGCCGGATCGCCAGGAGGGGGCGTACGCCTGGGGCGCGCTGGCGCGCTGCCGAGCTCGGCTCGCGTTCGGCTCCGACGCTCCCGTCGAGAGCGCGTCGCCCCTGCTCGGCCTCGACGCCGCCACCGGCTGGCGCCGCCGCACCCGGTGGTACCCGGAGCTGGCCCTGACCCGCGCGGCCGCTCTGCGGGCCTACTCCCATGGAGTGGCCTACGCGGCAGGGATGGAGGGGCTGACCGGGCGGCTGCGCCCCGGGCTGCAGTGCGACCTGACCGTGGTCGACGGCACGGGGGTGCTGGCGACCGTGGTCGGTGGGGAGGTCGCCTGGCTGGGCAGCCAGGCGGCATGATCGCCGCACGTACGGGCCTTGGATCGCGCGGAAGTTGGCCCCCAGCCCGCTCCCGATGCCATGACCAAGCTGGTGAACACGGCGAAGAGGGGTCCGTGACGGCCGACGCCGATAGCGTGGCGTGCACGCCGAGCCCCGGCGAGGGCGCAACTGGTGCCCACGACAAGCTCGTGAACGGGTACCCAACGTATGAGGTGGGCAGCGGGCCAACGCCTCGGACCAGTCGCTCACGCTCAGCGCCCACTCTTGTAACGATTTCGCCTCGGCTGTCCCGTTTTCGCGCTTTCCCGGATAGTCCCGGCGCCGCCACCGGACGCGGAGACGGATCGGCGAGCGCACGAACCTGCGCGCCCGCCTGCGCATCCAGGTGCGCCCTAACAACGACCGCATGCGAAGAAGCACGTATTCGCGTTCGCTACAGCCGAACCGGATTCCGCCACGTCAGGGGCTTCGCATCACTCCCCGGACATCTGTTGCAGGTGACGGTGTTTCTGGTCGTGCGCTTCGTGTCCGCGCTGCGGATGACATCGTCGACGCCGTGCTGCGTCGGCTCACTCCTCGTAACTGACAGATCATCCAAGCCATGCGTCGGCGCTTCTGCCACCATGCCGGTGTGAGCAGCGCGGACACCGGCAACTTCGCCGCCGCCTCAGTGGCGGAGATCTACCGGGAGCTCCTCGAGCCAGCGATCTTCCAGCCGTGGGCGGAGCGCCTACTCGACGCCGTGGATGTGGCGCCTGGGATGGTGGTGGCGGACGTCGCCGCGGGCACCGGCGTGGTGGCTCGCCTCGCGGCACGCCGGGTCGGCCCGGGTGGCCGGGTGATCGCCACCGACATCAGCCCCGGGATGCTCGCCCAGGTCACGGCCGCGGCGGAGGCAGGCGCAGGTGCCGTCGAGGTGGTGGAGTGCTCCGCCACCGAGCTGCGCATCCCCGACGCCTCGGTCGACGCCGTATTCTGCCAGCAAGGGCTGCAGTTCATCCGCGAGCGCGAGCGGGTGGTTGCCGAGATGCGCCGGATCCTGCGCGTCGATGGCGTGGCCGGCATCGCCGTATGGCAACCGGGCGGCCGCCTCGAGCCGTTCGACACCTACGCGGATGCGCTGGAGGCGGCGGGGGTGCCGGAGCCATTCCCGCACGCGTACGAGAAGCACCATTTCACGATCCCCGCCGAGCAGCTCACCGCCCTGCTCGAGGGTGCCGGCTTCGTTGACGTCACCGCGAGGCCCCACCGTCTGGATCTGCGCTGGCCGAGCGTTGAGATCGCCGCGCGGGGGATGATGGGCACGCCCTACGGCCCCAGCGTCGCAGAGCTCGCCGAGAGCGCTCGCGAGACGCTCTTCCAGTGGCTGCGCGAACGCATGTCCGGGCCCGGCAGCGGCCCCGCGCCGCTGATCATGGCCGCGGTGATCGGAACTGGGGTGGCCGCTGGGTAACTTGTGCCGAGTTAGCTCCGACGCGCCCGCGAGGACGGCGACCGGAGCGATGGCGCCCGCCCGGCTTCACTGGCATCACGACTCGAGCGGGTTCATGGCGACCCGCTCCCGGGACTCGGCGTGGCGCTGCGGTGGCCGCGCCGGCAGCGCCAGGGCGCAGAGCACGGCGGCGGCGCCCAGCACCCCGGCGGCGCCCCAGAACGAGATGCCCTCGCCCACGCCGTAGAGCGCGCCGAGAACCAGGGCGCCGAAGGCCATCCCCCCGAACTGGAACATCCCGCCGATGCCCATCGCCCTGCCCCGTTCCCGCGCCGAGCTGCTGTCGCCGATGACGGCGAAGAGGGTGGGCTCGACCAGCACGTAGGCGCAGGCCTCGATGGTGCCCAGCGCGATGATCGGGGCCAGCGAGCGCAGGGCCGGGTAGAGCGCGGCGCAGCCCCCGCTGACGGCGAACGAGGCCACCATCAGCCAGCGGCGATTGGACCGGTCCGCCAGCCTTCCGCCGGGGCGCGCCAGGATCAGCAGGGGGACGGCAAAGAGGCTGACCGTGAGTCCGATGACCAGGCTGCTGTTGCCCCGGGCGGAGAGGTAGAGCGGCCAGACCACGTCGTACATCGAGAACACCGTGCCCAGCGCGGCAACCCCGAGACAGGGCACCAGGATCCCGGGATTGCGCCACCAGCGCAGGCGGATGGAGGGCTCGTCCGGGTCGCGAGCCAGGCGGGTCTCGGGGATGCGACGCATGGCGAGCAGTCCGACGAGCACGGCGACCCCGGCCACCCCGAAGACACCGGAGTCGCGCCACAGCGCCACAGCGCCCCCGACGAAGGGTCCGACCAGCAGTCCCACCATCTCGCAGGCCTGCAGCTGGGCGAATCCCTCGGCGCGCTTCTCGGGGCCGCTGAGGTCGACGAGCGCCGCCCGCAGCGCCGGGACGTAGGCGCCGGAGGCGACGCCCTGGAGGGTGCGCAGCGTGGCCAGCAGCCACAGCGGTCCGACGTCGGCGAACAGGAGCAGCGAGAGCATCCCGAAGGCGGCGCGGGAGCCGAGCAGCATGGGCCGGCGACCGATCCGGTCGGTGAGCCGCCCGGCCGGCACCTGGACCAGCATGTTGGCGATCAGCGGGCCGGCGATGAACAGGGCGATCGCCAGCGAGCCGCCCCCGTGGCGGCGCACGTACAGGGGAGCGATGGGAAAGACGGCGGCCACCCCGGCGAACATGATCAGCTGGCCACTCAGGAGCCAGAAGAGCGGGGACGTGGGCGGGCGGCGGAGGGGAGGCACGCGGCCGATTGTCACCGGGGGGCCGGCGGGCACGTCGAGGTACAATCCTGACCATGCAAGTCGGATTTACGCCGGTGGCCGACGACCTCTACCGCGAGATCATCCTCGACCACTACCGCCACCCCCGCCACCGCGGTCGCGTCGACCCCGCCGACGCCGTCGTGGAGGCGGACAACCCCCTCTGCGGCGACCAGATCGACATCTCGGTGCGCTTCGCCGGCGACCAGCTGGCCGCCATCGCCTTCCAGGGCAGCGGTTGCTCGATCAGCCAGGCGGCGTGCAGCATGCTCTGCGACGAGGTCAGCGGTGCCAGCCGGGGGCGGGCTCGTGACGTCGCCGGACGTTTTCGCGCCATGCTCGTCGACGGCGGCAGCTCCGACGATCTCGGCGACCTGGAGGCTCTGCAGGGCGTGCGGGCGTATCCAGTCCGCGTGAAGTGTGCGACGCTGCCGTGCAACGCGCTCCTGCAGGCGCTCGGGCAGCCGGAGGATGGACCATGAGCAACCCCGACACCACAGGCGCCGGCGACCCCGCCGGAGTGGCGATCGCCAAGGCGTCTCCCGAGCTGGTGCTGGCCGCGCTCAGCGAGGTGTACGACCCTGAGATCGGCATCGACATCGTCTCGCTGGGCCTGGTGTACGGCTCCCACATCGACGACGACGGCCTGCTCACCATCAACATGACCCTGACCACGCCCTACTGCCCGATGGGCAGCCTCATCCAGGGGCAGGCGCACGCCGTCTGCCACGGGCTGCCCGGCGTCAGGGACGTCCACGTCGAGTTGGTCTGGGCACCGCCCTGGGATCCCCGCACCATGGCCTCCGAAGAGGCGCGGCTGGAGCTGGGCATCTACTGAGGATCCGGCCCGCCGGCGCGCCTCTCGGGGCAGCCGAATTGCCTGATGGGCGCTGCTGATTCACGTGTGCCTCGGCACCGCTGATCGGAGCCCTCCGATGACCGGGAGACGGTGCTCCCGGATTTGCTGATTTGGTCAGAGATGGCTGTAACCTGCGGGGGCGGGGCGGCGGCAGGTGGTGGGCGCGGCCCGGGTTGGATACACTCGCGGTGCGTCTCTCGGCCCCGTCACCACCGCACCTCCACCGACGCACGCGGACCGGCGACGGGGCACTCCGAAAAAAGGAGGGTCCTGCCCATGACCGATTGTTCCGGTAGTACTCAGCCGACCCGCGCCGCAGCGGCGGGCTGATCGCCGGGGCGGACACCGGGCTGCGCGGGCCCACCGCGCCTCCCAGAGAGACGCCAGCCGTCTCACAGTCCCCGACGCTTCGACGCACCGCGGCGGGCCCGAGCGCTCTCGGGTCCGCCGTTCATTCTCCTGCGCCCCGGGCGCGGCTGCCGCTCCGCGACCAGGTCAGACGAAGCGGGCGGCCTCGAGACCTGCTTCACGGGTGGCCACCTCGGGAGCCGCCACGACCTGGTCGCGGTCGATGTAGCCCTCGGTGCCGTCGCTGAGCCGCACCCTGACGAACTCCGCGGTGCCCCCGGGGATGGCCTCCATGCGTGTGGCGGTGAACACCTCTGCCCCCCGCGGCGCCTCGCGGACCGGCGCCTGGTGGAGCCGGTAGGGCACTCCCGCCCACGAGGCCACCAGGGTCACCGGCCCGGGCGGGAACTGGCGACTCCGATAGATGGTGCGCTGATCCTGGACCCCGCGGCTGATGACCCCGATGAGCTGGAGCGCGCGGGGCAGCGCTCCACGGCCCCGGCTGGCCTCCAGCTCGACCACCGTCCCGGTGTCCTGCACCACCGCGCTGCAGCCCACCCAGCGCTGGTTGCGGGCGGGGCGGCGCGCCCGTCCCATGAACCTGCCGCTCCCGTCGACCCTCCGCCAGTGGCCCACCAGGCTGTTGCGCTGGAACTCCACGACCCGGGCGCTGTTCTCGCCCACGACCTCGAAGCGATATGGGGGGGTGCCGATCATCTGCTCCATGACCGCGAAGACCTCGCGCGGCGGGGCAGAGACCACGAAACGCCAATGGTGGACGCGCTTGGCAGGCACGCCGGCGATTGTACGGTGCCCGGCCGGCGAGGCTCCGCGGGTTCCACGTGGATCGCCGGCGCCGGGCGGCCCGGCTGCGCGTGAGATCGCCTGCTCCACGCGACCAAGGTTATCCACAGACCGGCGCCCTGGAGAGGAAATCTGATCTCGCAGGAGGTTGTCACGGGTTCGAGGTGGCTGGGGATACGGTGGATAACTCGAGAACCAGCAGCGCTCTCGCCTGCGCTCCACCCCTGTCGCGGTCAATAATTCCCGCGTGGCAGCGCACGTTCTCGCCGTCGCCAACCAGAAGGGAGGCGTCGGCAAGACCACCACCACCATCAACGTGGGGGCAGCACTGGCGGCGATGGGCCGCCGGGTGCTGGTCATCGACATCGACCCTCAGGCCAACGCCACCTCCGGGCTGGGCGTCGACCGCGCCCACGTCGACATCACCAGCTACGACGTCATCGTCAGTGGACGGCCCGTCTCCGAGGCGCGGATCGCCACGCTGGTCGCCGGTCTCGACCTCGTGCCCGCCGATCTCAGCCTGGCCGGCGCCGAGATCGAGATGATCGGCCTGGCCATGCGCGAGCGCCGCCTGACCTACGCCCTCGAGGCTGTCGACGACGTCGACTACGTCCTCATCGACTGCCCCCCGAGCCTGGGCCTGCTGACCGTCAACGCCGCCACCGCCGCCCAGGCGCTGCTGGTGCCCATCCAATGCGAGTTCTACGCGCTCGAGGGCCTGGGCCTGCTCTCCCACACCCTCGCCCTGCTCCGGCGCGAGCTGAATCCTCAGCTGCGCATCGCCGGGATCGTGATGACGCTCTTCGACGCCCGTCTCGCCCTCGCCCACCAGGTGGTCGACGAGGTCAGGGCCCGCTTCTCCGAGGTCATGCTGAGCCCTCTGATCCCGCGCAACGTCCGCCTCAGCGAGGCCCCCAGCCACGGCCTTCCCATCAATCTCTACGACCCTGCCTGTCGCGGGGCGGTCGCCTACGGGAAGCTGGCGGCCAACCTCGACTCACGACTGAACGGGCCCGTCACCGTGGCGACCCAGGTGACCGCGGCTGTCGGGGCCGGCCGGTGACATCCCTGCCTCCGGCACACAGCGGACCGCGCCGGCGCGGGCTGGGGCGCGGCCTCGATTCGCTGCTCGGCCCGGCGGCGGAGACCTCGCCGCGCGAGACGGCTGTCCAGCCCTCGCCGGACACCGCCGTGCTCATCGACATCGATCCTGGGCTGGTCGAGGCCAACCCCGAGCAGCCGCGGCGGGATTTCGACCACGGCGCGCTGCTGGCGCTGGGGGAGTCGATTCGCGCCCACGGTCTTCTCCACCCCATCGTGGTGGAGCGTTCCGGACCGAACTACCGATTGGTGGCCGGGGAGCGGCGGCTCCGCGCGGTCCGCCTGGCCGGGCTGCCCCGGGTGCCGGCCATCGTCCGTCCCGCCGCGGAATCCGCCCGCCATGCGCTGGAGACCGCCCTCACCGAGAACCTGCTCCGCACCGACCTCTCGCCCCTCGAGGAGGCGGCTGCCTACGCGCGCCTTGCCGACACGTTCGGGCTCTCTCATGAGGCGATCGCGGTGCGCCTGGGGCGCAGCCGGCCCACTGTCTCGAACACCATCCGCCTGCTGGCGCTGGCCGCGCCCGTCCAGCGCGCCGTGGCCAAGGGCACGATCAGCGCCGGTCACGCCCGCGCCCTGCTGGGCCTGCCCGACGCCGAGCGCCAGGAGGCCATGGCCCGGCGGGTCGCCGACGAGGGCTGGTCGGTGCGCCAGACCGAGACCGCCGTGCAGGTCGCCCTCGGCCGTGCCCCCGGCCCCCGCTCCGTGGCAACGCGACCGGTGCTCAGCCCCGACGACGAGGCGGTGCGACGCGGCATCGAGGAGCAGCTCGGCCTGCCCGTCGACCTGGAGCGGCGCCGTCGCGGCGGAAGGGTGACCATCGCCTTCCACGACGACGGCGACCTCGACGCCCTCTACCGCCGCCTCGGCGCCGCGCAACGCTGAGCGGGCGGGGAGCGGCGAATGCCGCCTGCGGCTACCCGATGGGACGGTCGGCTGTGCCGGCCAGCCTCGCCTCCGCCGCGCTGACGTCGAGGTTGGCCAGGAACGACTCGATGTACTTGGGCCGATCCGCCGGCTTGTAGTCGAACAGGAACGCATGCTCCCACACGTCCATGACGATGATCGGCTTGAAGCCGGCGATGTTGCCGTCCTCGTGCAGCGTGATCCAGTGGTTGCTGAGCCGGCCGGTGGCGGGATCGAGATAGGTCACCGCCCAGCCCACACCCCGCATGCCGCCGACACCGGCGAAGTCCTTGCGCCAGGTGTCGAGGTCACCGAAGGACTCGCCGAGGGCGCGACCGAGGCCGGACGAGCTCGATATCTCCCCGCCATTCCCGCTCTTGGTCATGTTGCCGAAGTACCACTCGTGGAGCACCATCCCGTTGTACTCGAAGCCCAGACGGCGGGTGAGCTCGGCGTAGGACGGGGTGGCCACCTTGCCCGAATGGGTCAGCTCCACGAGCTGCTCGTTCAGGGTGTTCGTGTTTTTGACATACCCGGCATAAAGTCCGAAGTGCGTCTCCATGGTCTTGTCGGAAATGCCCACCAGGCCGGAGAGGTCGAACTCCCGTGCCCGGTACGGCGTCTTGGTCAGCAGTGCCATCGTTCTCCTCGCCTCCAGTCCTGACGGCTGCAGCCCCGCTGGGCCAGCCTCCATTGTGGCAGCGCATCACCACACGGCGTCGGTGCCGCGCCGGGCACCGGTCCTGCCCTCGTCGCACCCGGAGGCGTCCGTATAATCACCACGCGTGCAGCCTGAGCCCATCGACGTCCCGAGGCCACGCCGCCGCCCGCATGGCCTGCTGCGCGACGTGCTCGAGGTGCTCATCATCGCGGTGGTGCTCTACCTCGCCATCTGGAGCGCCCTGCAGACGGTGCGCGTCGACGGCGAGAGCATGGTCGGCACCCTGCAGAACAACGACCTGCTGCTCGCCAGCAAGATCTCCTACTACTTCGGCGATCCCCAGCGGGGCGACATCGTCGTGCTCATCCCCCCGAGCGATCCCAGCAAGGATTTCATCAAGCGGGTCATCGGGATTCCCGGCGACACCATCGAGATAGATGGTGGCCGCTCGCCGACCGCGCTGCTCATCAAGCCCGGCGGCAAGGGACCATGGCAGCGCCTCCAGGAGCCCTACCTTCCGGAGAGGTGGGACACCATGAATTACTGCTGCCTCCCCGACGGGATGGGCTCATCGGTCGCCCAACCCCTCGACATTCCGGCCGGCAAGTACTTCGTGATGGGCGACAACCGCAACCGGTCCAGCGATTCGAGGAGCTTCGGCCTGGTCCCCCGCAAGAGCATCCTGGCCAAGGCCTTCGTGCGGGTGCTGCCCTTCGGCCACTTCGGACTGGGGGCGGGCCCGACCCTGGTGCCGGACGGCTCGGCGGCGATCGAGATGCCCGTCGTCCCCGCCGTGGTCCTGGCCCTTCCCCCGGCAGTCCTTCTCTCCTGGCGCCGCCGCCGCCGTCAGCGCCGCGCCGCCGCTGCAGGTCGCGCCTGACCGCGGCGCGTTCAGTCGTCGGCGACGATCCAGCCGGTGCCGCTGCTCTCCCAATCGAGCAGCTCGGACTCCGAGAAGAAGATGGCCACCTCGCGCGTGGCGCTCTGCACGGAGTCGCTGCCATGGATGACGTTCATCGCCAGGCTCACCGCCAGGTCACCGCGGATCGTGCCCGGCGCCGAGCCGGCGGGGTCGGTGCTGCCCATCATGGAGCGGACCAGCGCGACCGCGCCCGGGCCCTCCCACACCATCGCCACCACCGGCGAGGAGGTGATGAACTCCACCAGCCCGGCGAAGAACGGTCTGCTGCGGTGCTCGGCGTAGTGGAGCTCGGCGAGGGCGGTCGTGACCTGCATCAGCTTGATGCCCACGGGGTGAAGGCCGCGGCGCTCGAAGCGGGCGACGATCTCGCCGATGAGCCCGCGCTGCACGGCGTCCGGCTTGATCAGCACCAGGGTGCGCTCTCTTCTCGGGGGAATCTCACCGTCTGCCACCGAGGACCTCCAGGAACGGGTCGGGCTTGCGGAAGGGACCGATCACCGCGGCGCGCAGACCCCCGCTGAGAATGTCCGCGGCGAGCGTCCTGATCGCCTCCGCCTCGACGGCGAGCAGGCGCTCGGCGATCTCGCCGGCGAGCAGGATCTCGCCGGTGAGCAGCTCCTGCTGGCCGAGGTGGTTGCACAGGGCCGAGGTGCTCTCCAGCTGCACCGAGAGGCGTCCGCAGGTGTACTGCTTGGCCCTGTCCAGCTCCTCCTGAGCAACCGGCTCGGTCGCCAGCCGCTCCAGCTCGGCCACGGCGGCGCCCATCGCCACGAGCGCGCGCTTGGGCTCGCAGCCCAGCGAGATGGCCAGCGTTCCGCTGTCGACGACCCGGGTCAGGAAGGAGTGCACGTCGTAGGCCAGGGCGCGCTCCTCGCGCAGCTCCAGGAAGAGCCGGCTCGACATTCCCTCGCCGAGCACCACGTTGAGGATGTCGGCCACGAAGCGGCGCTCGTCGCGATACGACGGCGCCCGGGCCCCGAGCACGATGTTGGCCTGGCCGGCGCGGCGCTCCAGCAGGCTGACGGCCGGCCCGGGGGCCGCCGTCGCGGGCAGCGCGTGCCCGGCGTCCGCACCGGGCTGCGACCATCCCCGCAGGGCCTCGGTGACCATCTCGGCGAGGCCGTCGGGGTCGAGCGCGCCGGCCGCGGAGATGACCAGGTCGTCGCGGTTGTAGTGGCGCAGCAGGTGACGCCGGCAGTCGGCGGCGGTGAAGGACTGGACGGTCGACTCGGTGCCGGTGACGTCCCAGCCGAGAGGGTGGTCCGGCCACATGATCGCGTCGTACAGGGTGTGGACGTGGTCCTGAGGGCTGTCCTGGTACATGCGCAGCTCCTCAAGCACCACCTGGCGCTCGCGCGCCACGTCGTCCTCGAGGAAGCGCGGGGCCAGCAGCATGTCGCTGAGCACCCCCACGGCGACCTCCAGCCGGTCGGCGGGCACCTTGGCCCAGAAGATCGTCGCCTCCCTGTCGGTGGAGGCGTTGATGGTGCCCCCCACGCCCTCGACGGCCTCGCTGATGAGCCGCGCCGTGGGGTAGCGCTCCCCGCCCTTGAACACCATGTGCTCGATGAAGTGGGCGAGCCCGCATTCTTCGGCCGTCTCCACGCGCGAGCCCGTCCCGAACATGAAGGCGATGCTCACCGAGGCGCGCTCGCGCATGGGGGCGGCGAGCAGCCGCACACGCGAGTCCAGGACGGTGCGCACGTGGCCACGATCCTCGGCCGCGACCAACAGCGGCGCTGCAGGCGACGTCACGTCGTCGCGACCAACGCCGGCAGCTGGGGGGTGTCCGAGGGAGGAACGCGGTCCCCCCTTGGTCCTACCAGCGCCCGCGCCCCCGTTCCGGCCGGGCGGGCATGCCGCCCTGGGCCGGGCCCGTGGGATGGATGACCACGCGGCGGGCGGGCTCGTGGCCGCTGCTCTCGGTGCGCACCCCGGGATCATCCTGGAGGGTGAGGTGGATGATGCGGCGCTCGTAGGCGTGCATCGGATCGAGCGTGTAGCGCTCGCCGCTCGCCCGGACCCGCTCGGCGAGGCGCTGGGCCAGCTCGCGCACCTGCTCTTCGCGGCGGGCCCGGTAGCGCTCGACGTCGAGGATCAGACGGCGCCCCTGCCCCTCCGCCTGCTCGTCTCCCATCATCAGGTTGAGCGTGGTCTGGAGCGCGCGGAGCGTCTCCCCGCGCCAGCCGATGAGCAGACCGAGATCGTCCCCGGAGACCTCGAGGATCATCGGCGCCTCCGCCTCGCCCGCGCGCGCGCTGCTGCCGACCCGCACCGAGACCCGCGCCGGGATCTCCATCTCCGCCAGCAGCGCGGCGAGCAGCTCGCGTCCCCGCGCGGTGTGGGCGTCGATCCTGCTGACCCGGACCCTCGCCGCGCTGGTGGACAGGTGCTCACCGGGAACCGGGCGCGGCCCCCCTCGCGAGACCACCTCCACCACGACCTCGTCGCGCTCCGCGCCGAGCTGGGCGAGCGCCTGCGCGGTCGCCTCCTCGACGCTGGCGCCGGTGCCCTCCACCCCCTCGCCTCGGGGGGCGACAGCGCCGGCGGGTTGCGCCACCCGCTCCATCTGGTTCACATCGGTCTCCTCACCCGCTCGCCGCCATCACAGTGTGCCTAGCGTCGGCGCTTGTTGTTGCGCCGCTTGGGAACTCGCGCCGGCGGAGCGTTCACCGCCCCGCTGGCGAGCGGTGCCGCCGCCGGTACCGCGGAGCCCTTGGCGG
>JBOHUD010000080.1:0-23031 GCA_050734155.1 Candidatus Dormibacteria bacterium | reverse complement strand
TCCCGGCACCGCGCCACGATGAGCGGTGGCTGCTAGTGCCCCAGCGCGGACGTGGCCTGCTGGTCCATGGTCGCCTCGATCGTCGAGATGCTGGAGCTGCTGGGATCCTTGACGAAGTTGAGCAGGTCCTGCCACATGGGATGCTCCCAGCTCCCCTGAAGGTCATCCAGGCTGAAGACGAAGCTGCTCGCGTTGACCAGCGCCTTGGCATCGGCCTGGGCGACGGGATCCGGGTATGCGCTCGTCGGCACCGACTTGTTGGGGGAGGCGAAGCCACCCAGGTGTGCCCAGATGGCGGCACCATCAGGGCCGGCGAGGTACTTGATCAGCGCCTGGGACTGGGGCGTGCTCTTGAGCATCAGGGCCACATCCCCCGCGCCCTGGATGGCCCCCGAGTTGGCACTGTCGGCGGCCAGCGGCGGGAATGCGAAGAAGTTGTAGCACGGTGTCTTGGAGGGATCCGCGGTGCAGGAGGCGCCGTTGGCACCGCTGTTGCCGGGGGTGTAGGTGGCCGAGTTGGCGGTGATCTCAGAGACCACGAAATCCGCCTCGACGACCATGGCCGCCTGCGGCTGCGCGGGCGGCTTGGGGAACACCTTGTCGACACAGTCCGGGTATGCGTTGGACAGGGATCCGGTGAGGCCGCCCGCCAGGTACGAGGGCTGCCCGATGAGCTGGGCCATGGTGGTGAACGCCTTGGTCACGCTGGGATCGGTCCACTTGGTGGCGTGGCTCGACAGCTTGTTGTACGCATCCGCGCCCGCGCTCTTCAGGTACACGTTCTGCCAGAAGTCGGCGACCGGCCAGCCCACATCCGTGCAGAGCGAGAGCGGGGTGACGCCTGCCGCCTTCAGCTGCGCGGCGTCACTGACCAGTTGCTCCCAGGTGGTCGGCGGCGAGGTGATCCCCGCCGCCGTGAACTCGGCCGGGTTGTACCAGATGGTGTTCTTGTTGGCACCCTTGAACCAGACCCCGTACTGCTTGCCGTTGTAGGTGGCCAGCTGGTTCCAGGCGGAGCCATAGCTGGAGGTGAGATTGCCGAGCACGCCGCCAAGGTCCTGGATGGATCCGTTCTTGGCCAGCGTCTGCAGGGTCCCGGGATCGGGGACGAGAGCGACCTCCGGAGGCGCGCCCCCCTGGACGGCCGACTCCAGCGCGGTGTCCATGTTGCTTCCCTTCCCCGAGTAGTTGATGGTGATCCCGGTCTGCGTCTCGAACGGCTGCAGGGCCGCCAGGAAGGCCGCCTGCTCAGCGGCTGTCCACTCCGCCCACAGATTGATGGTGCCGCCGATGTGCGACGACGATGACGAGCCCGACGAGCTGGGTGTGCTCCCCGAACCGCACGCCGCGGCGATCAGCACGACGGACGCCGCGACGGCCACGTGGCTCGCCTTCCTCACCTGTCTCATCACGCTGTCCTCCCGAATCGCCCGGCTTGGCCTTGCCCGGGACGTGCTCGTGCCCCGGGCCAACGCGGATGTTCCACCTCAGGTCGGCAAACGTCAACTCCGGCGCCGACGATCACCAGGATGGACATCGGGCTGGAATGAGGATTAGGATCACCGCCGCCCATGGTGAGTGAGGTGTGACTGTCAGGTTGGCGCGTTGGTCCTCGAGCGGCTGAGAATGCCGTCCTCTCCGGTACGGCGGCGCCGGCGCGGCAGCATGCGCGGGTCGGTCGCCCTGCCCGTGCCCGCGGCGGGTCAGCCCGGCGCCACGGACCGTTCCCTTCCTGGAACGGGCAGGCCCCCCGGGGGCGGCTGGCGCAGCCACCTGGGCTCGCTCCTGTTCCTCGCTCCCGGGGCGATCTGGCTGCTGCTGATCACCGTCTACCCGCTGATCGCCACGTTTCGCAACAGCGTCTACGACGCCTCGAGCACGGGCTACGTCGGCCTGCACAACTACCAGGAGATCTTCTCCACCGCCAGCATCCTGGTCACCTTTCGCAACAACGTCATCTGGTTCCTGGTGTTCCCATTCCTGGTGACCTTCCTCGGGCTCATCTTCGCGGTGCTCACCGAACGCATCCGTTGGTCGACAGTCTTCAAGACCGTCATCTTCATGCCGATCATCTTCAGCGCCACCGCCTCCGGCCTGGTGTGGCGGACGATCTTCGACCTCGACCCCCACATCGGCCTGGTCAACGCCACCACCCAGACGGTCGCCAACTGGATCAGCCCACCGGGTTTCTACCCGGTCAACGCTGCTGCCGGGCAGACCGTCGCCGGGCTCGCCGCCACCGGGCTGCAGGCAGGACCGTCAGGCACCCTGCGGAGCTCTTCGACGCTGTCGCCGGGTGACACCGCGCGGCTCGGGTTCGTGGCCGTCAGCCTGGATACGCTGAAGCTCGTCGGCGCACGGCCGGCCACGACGCCCACGCCCGTTCAGGGCGCCATCACCGGGGTGGCCTGGCGCGACTTCTCGCCGACCCATCCCACCGCCAGGGGACAGGTGCTCCCGGATGAGGATGGGCTTCCCGGCCTCCACCTGACCCTGCTGCGCGGGGACGGCAGCAGCGCGGCCTCGACGACGACCGCCGCCAACGGCCTCTTCCGCTTCGACGGCGTCGGCGGTGGGAGCTACCGCGTCCAGGTCGACGCCAGCAACTTCAAGAGCGGCTTCACCGGGGTCTTCTTTCTGGGCACCCAGTCGCTGACCCCGACCAGCGGCCTCGACCAGACCGCCCAGGCCATCCTCAGCGTTCCCCTGGTGGACATCGCCATGATCATCGCCTACCTCTGGATCTGGGCGGGCTTTGCCATGGTGGTGATCGCCGCGGGGCTGGCGGCGATGAACCGCGAGGTGCTCGAAGCCGCCAAGATCGACGGCGCCAGCGAATGGCAGACGCTGCGGCGGGTGACCGTGCCGATGCTCGCCCCGGTCCTGGTGGTGGTGCTGGTCACCATGCTGATCAATGTCCTGAAGCTGTTCGACATCATCATCAACATGGCTCCGGGATCGTCGCAGGGTGACGCCAACACGCTCGCCCTGGCGATGTACAACTACGGGTTCACGGGCAGCGGTGACTTCGGCCTGGCCAGCGCCCTGGCGGTGATCCTCTTCATCCTGGTCGTCCCCGCGATGCTGCTGAACATCAGGAGGATCCGCGGATGAGCGCGGCATCGGCCGTCGCCACCGTGCCGGCCACCCGGAGGTGGCCACTGCGCGTCCCGCAGCGGCTCCGTCGTGCCCGACCCCTGCTCAACATCCTGCTCGCCGTCATCGCCATCTTCTGGCTGGTCCCCACCATCGGCCTGGTCATCGTCTCGCTCCGGCCTGAGGCCCTCTTCGGCCAGTCCGGATGGTGGACGGCCCTCACCGCCCCAGCCCAGCTCACCGTGCAGAACTACCAGGCGCTCTTCAGTCAGGGATTTGCGTCGGGCGGCCTGCTCGACTCACTGGTTACCTCCGCGCTGATCACCATCCCCGCCACCATCCTGGTGACCGTGATCGCCAGCCTCTCCGCATACTCGCTGGTCTTCGGCCGCTGGCGCGGTCGCACGGTGGTGCTGCTGCTCATCGTCGGGCTGCTGGTGGTTCCGATCCAGGTGGCGCTGGTGCCGGTGGTGCAGCTCTACAGGGCCTTCGGATCGGTGACCGGCTTCAATCCCTTCGGAACCATCCCGGGGGTGATCATCTTCCACGTGGCCTTCGGCCTGCCGTTCGGCATCTTCCTGATGCGCAACTTCTACCAGGGAATCCCCCGCGACCTGCTCGAGGCGGGGCGCATCGACGGGGCCGGCGAGTGGAAGCTCTTCCGGCGTGTCGTGCTCCCGCTCGGCCTCCCCGCCGCCGCCTCGCTGGCCATCTTCCAGTTCATCTGGGTCTGGAACGACCTGCTGGTCGCGCTCGTGTTCCTGGGCGGCAACTCGCACCACACCCTGACCCTGTTCCTGTACGGGCAGACCAGGTTCTTCGCCTCCAACTACTGGATCATCTCCACCGGGGCGATGATCTCGGTGCTCCCCCCGCTGATCGTCTTCCTGGCATTCCAGCGCTATTTCGTCCGCGGCGTGCTCGCCGGGGCGGTGAAGTGAGGCACCCACGATGGCACAAGTAGTCCTCGACGGCATGACCAAGCGCTATCCCGGCGGGGCGCTGGCCGTCGACAACCTCAGCCTCGACATCGCCGACGGCGAATTCGTCTGTCTGGTGGGCCCCTCAGGTTGCGGCAAGACCACAGCCCTGCGCATGATCGCCGGTCTCGAGGAGATCACCAGCGGGGAGATCAGGATCGGCGACCGCGTGGTCAACAACCTGCCGCCGCGTGACCGCGACATCGCCATGGTCTTCCAGAGCTACGCGCTCTATCCCCACATGAGCGTCTACGACAACATGGCGTTCGGCCTGCAGCTGCGCAGGACCCCCAGGGAGCAGATCGAGAAGGCGGTGCGCGAGGCCGCGCGCATCCTCGATCTGGAGCGCTTCCTGGATCGCAAACCCGGTGCCCTCTCGGGAGGCCAGCGTCAGCGCGTTGCCCTCGGCCGTGCCATCGTCCGCGAGCCGTCCGCATTCCTCATGGACGAGCCACTCTCCAACCTCGACGCCAAGCTCCGCGTGGCAACGCGCGCGGAGATCGCCCGGCTGCACCAGCGCCTCGACGCCACCATGATCTACGTCACCCACGACCAGGTCGAGGCCATGACCATGGGCGACCGCATCGCCGTGATCAACGAGGGGGTGCTCCAACAGGCCGGCACTCCCAAGGAGATGTACGGGTCGCCGAGCAACCGCTTCGTGGCCGGTTTCATAGGCTCTCCGGCCATGAACTTCGTGGACTTCGAAGTCGACGGCGATGGCGACGCCAACCTGCGGGCGGGCGGTACCAACGTGCGCCTCGACGACAGCCAGGCGGCGATGCTGCGCAGCCACGGGGGCAAGAGCGTCACCGTGGGGTTCCGCCCCGAGCACCTCGTGGTTGGCAAGCCCGAGGGCCTGGGGCTCAGCGTGACCGCGGTGGTGGATGTCATCGAGTTCCTGGGCAACGACGAGCTCATCCACGGCGTCAGCGACGAGCGCGACGTGGTCGCCATCGTCACCGCGCTCAACGGGCTCACCGTCGGCCAGGAGGTGGCCCTGTCGGCAGCGCCCAGCGCGCTGTACTTCTTCGACCCGCAGACCAACCTGGCGATGACCCCCGGCTGAACGACCGGGGGATCAGTGGCTGGAGCCGGCACACGCCACCACCCGGTTGCGCAGGCATCCCACACCCTCCACCTCGCTCTCCAGCAGGTCGCCGGGGTGGAGGAACTCGGGGGGGGTCCGCGCGAAGCCCACGCCTTCGGGTGTTCCCGTGGCGATGAGCATCCCGGGCAGGAGCGTCATGCCCACCGAGAGCCACTCGATGATGGCGTCGACGGGGTAGATCATGTCCGCGGTGTTGGCGTCCTGCTTGAGCTCGCCGTTGACGCGCAGGTGCAGCTGCAGCGAGCCCACGTCGGGCACCTCGTCAGCGGTCACGATCCATGGACCGATCGGGCATGATCCGTCCAGGCTCTTGCCCTTGAACCACTGGCCGCCCCAGCCGTGCTGGATGTCGCGGGCGGTGACGTCGTTCACCACTGTGTATCCGAACACGTGGTCGAGCGCGTCCTGCCGCTTGATGTTCCTCCCGCCGCGTCCCACGACCACACCCAGCTCCACCTCCCAGTCGATGCTCTCGCTCACCGCCGCATCGATGGGGATGTCGGCGTGGGGGCCGTTGATGCTGGTGATCGCCTTGGTGAAGATGGTCGGGGGGCGCAGCTCGGTGTGCAGGGCCCGCGCCCCCTCCTCGGCGTGCTTGAGGTAGTTGCGGCCGATGGCCAGCACATTGCCGCGCGGCGGGTCGAGCGGTGGCAGCAGGGTCAGCTCGGACAGACGGCGCAGCGCCGATCCCGGCGAGGCGCCGGCCGACGCCAGCAGCGCACCCAGCCGTCCCAGACCCTCCGCTCCCGAATCGACCACGGCGAGGACATCCTCCGGGACCTCGGCGCCGATCCTGCCGGCCAACTCGGCGACGTCGAGGACCTCCTCCGGCGCCGTCTCCCGCACCACGCCGAGGCGCCTCCCGCTTCCGTGCTGGAACATGAGCAGCTTCACGTGACCTCCACCTCCGAACCGCCCGCCGGCGTCAGCCTGGTTGCGGCTCCCAAGAACAGTTCCTCGAAGTCTTGGCGCTCGAGGAGTTCGCCAGGCCGGCCCTCCAGCCGTGTCGTGCCCGAGACCAGGACGCTGGTCCAGGCGGCGATGTCCAGGGCAGCACGCGCCCGCTGCTCCACCAGCAGCACCGCCTTGCCGCGCCCCCCGAGGCCGCGGACGTGCTCGCCGAGCAGGGTGTCCGCCAGCTGGGGCGCGAGGTTGGCGGTCGGCTCGTCGAGGATGAGCACCCGCGGGTCGAGCATCAGCACGCGGCCGATGGCGAGCATCTTTCTCTCTCCCCCACTCAGCTTGTCGGCACGCCGCTTGAGCATCGGGGCCAGCGCCGGGAAGACATCGATCACCTCCTCCACCCGCCGGCGGATCAGGTCGGTGGGCAGCAGGTAACCGCCCATCTCGAGGTTCTCCAGCACGGAGAGCGGCTCGAAGATGTCCTGCACCTGGGGCACGTAGCCGACTCCTCTGCGGGCGAGCTCCTCAGGCGGACGGTTGGTGACCTCGGCTCCGTCCAGCATCACCCGCCCATCGGTCACGCGGAGGATGCCGATCATGGCCTTGAGCAGAGTGCTCTTGCCCGCCCCGTTGGGGCCGATGATGGCCACAATCTCGCCGGGGCCGACCGCGATCGACACCGCGCGGACCACCGGAGCACCCCCGTACCCGGAGGTGATGGCCTGCGCCCAGAGCAGCGGGGCGGGGCGATCTCCGCCGGCGGTGGCGCTAGCCGACAAGGTAGGCGTCCACGATCTCGCGCTGGCGGCGCAGGTCGGTCATCGATCCCTGCCCGATGGTCCGGCCCTGGGCCATCACCACCACCGGGTTGCAGAGTCGCTCCACCATGTGCAGCTCGTGCTCGACCAGGAGGATCGTCAGGCCCTCGTCGCGCAGGGCCTCGAGATAGGCGGCGATCTCGCTGATGATCGACGGGTGAACCCCCGACATGGGCTCGTCGAGAAGCAGCAGGCGGGGCCGCAGCATCAGTGCACGCATGATCTCGATGAGCCGCTTCTGGCCACCGCTGAGCGATCCCGCGTAGTCGGATTCCTTTGCCGACATGGAGAATCGGGCCAGCAGCTGGCGGGCGCGACCCACCAGGTTCCGCTCATCGGCACCCCAGTAGCGCTTGCCGAGGAGAGCCCCGCGCAGCGACTCACCACGGTGGTGCTGCGCTGCCACGAGCAGGTTCTCGAGCACGGTGAGCTGGCCGAACTCCGAGGGCAGCTGGAAGGTGCGCACCAGCCCGTTTCGGGCGCGGCGGTAGGCTGGCCACCGGGTGATGTCGGTGCCCTCGAAGGCAATGCTTCCCTGGGAGGCCGGGAGCGTCCCGGCGAGAACGGCGAGGAGCGTCGACTTGCCCGCGCCGTTGGGCCCGATCAGGCCGGTGATTCGCCCCGCCGACACCTCGAGCGACACACCGTCGACGGCGTGCATGCCCTCGAAGTGGCGGTGCAGGTCACGCGTCGCCATCATCGGGCGCGGGGAGCTCTCCGCGCGGGGAGTCGTGACGGGTGTGGTGACCACGCCCGGCAGGTCAGCCCGCACCGCGGTCTTCGGCCAGGCGCCCACCGGCGGGGGCGGCGGGGGCAGGGATCCGGCCGGGTCTCTCGGGGAGAACACCCTTCGGCCGGAACCACAGGAAGCCGATGATGAGCAGGCCGATCGCCACCCACTCGAAGGCCGGGATGAGACCGGGCGGCCCCACCGACGGGAGGTAGCGGGTGGCCTCCTCGAAGCCGACCGGCACCAGCACGGCTCCGAGCAGCGCCCCCAGGTTGTTGCCGCGTCCCCCGACGATGACCGCGGCGAAGAGGATCAACGTCTCCGGGTAGAGCCAGGTCGACGGGGCCCAGATGGTGATGAATCCCACCAGCAGCGCGCCGCTCAACCCGGCCATCACCCCACCGACGATGAAGATGGTCATCTTCAGCGCCACCGGGTTCTTGCCCAGGGCGGCGGCGGCGACCTCGTGCTCGCGCATCGCCCGAAGCGTCCTGCCGTACGGCGACCTGACGATGCGCTGCGCCACCACGAACACCAGCACGCAGCAGAGGGCGGTGGCGGCAACGTAGGCCCAGAGGTAACCCGCGGAGAACACGTTGAACCTGTCCGCCAGCGGCTGCGGCACCAGCGACAACCCCGCGGCGCCGTTGAGAAAGGGGCGCGCGTTGGTGATCACCAGGTTGGCGATCACCGACAGCACCAGCATGGCGATCGCCTGGTAGTCGGGTCGCAGGCGGCGCAGCACCACCAGGCCCACCGGGATGGAGAGGAGCCCGCCGACAACGGCGCCACCAATCCAGGGCAGCGGGAAGGGCAGCTGGCTGCCAAGCACGTAGTTCTGGAAGCCGCCGTTGGCCGTGTCCGGGGGCAGCGAGAGCACGGCGGCGGTGTACGCGCCCGCTGCCTGGAAGACGATGAAGCTGAAGTTGACGATGCCGGAGACGCCGAACTGGAGGTTGAGGGCGACGCAGGCGATGATGTCGACGCCGGCGTAGACGGCGAGCGTCGTCAGGTAGTAGGTCACCCTGCGGCCGCCATGGCACCCCGCTTGGCGAGCAGGCCCTGCGGGCGCAGCACCATGACGAGCACCAGGATGGCAAAGGCCACCACCTCCTTGTACTCAGGCGAGATGACCGCCGCGCTGACCTCGGTGAACTCACCGATGAGCAGCGCTCCCACCATCGCTCCGTAGGGATGGCCGGCGCCGCCAAGAACCGCCGCGGCGATGATGGTGATCAGGAAACCCGAGCCGCTGCTGACCGAGAACGATTCCGAGTTCATCCCGGCGACCGTCCCGGCCACTCCGCACAGTGCCCCGGTGATCAGCCAGGCGATGCCCACCACCTGACGGGTGGGGATGCCGCAGTTCCTCGCCAGGGTGGGGTTGGCGGCGGTGGCTCGCATCGCCTTGCCGAGCCTGGTCAGCGTGAGCAGGGCGTGGATGGCCAGCATGATGGCCACGGCCACCGCCATGATCGCCAGCTGCACGCCGGTCAGCGCGATGGCGCCGAGGTGATAGGTGGGGCCGGCGTCCTGGTGGTAGGAGACGCTGTAGTAGCCGACCACCGGCAGCATCACGTTGGCGATCATCAGCGACGCCGCCAGCGAGATGATCACCATGCCGATGAGCGCGGTTCCCTTGCGCTGAAAGGGCGCGTAGAGCACCCGGTTGAGCAGGTAGGAGAAGACGGCCCCGAACGACGCCCCCACCAGCAGCGCGATCCAGATGCTGATGCCCTGACTGTTGAGGCTGTAGGCCGCGTACGCGGACGCGATCATGACCTCGCCGTAGGCGAGGTTGATCATGTTGCTGATGCCGAACTGCATGGTGAAGCCGACGGCGGCGATGGCCAGCACCGAGGTGCTCACCAGCCCGAAGCCGAAGGCCGCGACGTAGAGATTCACCGGCCGCTCCGCCGGTCAGCCGATCCGATCACCCACCGCCGGCGGCGATGACCGCGGCGGTCTGTGCAGACGTCAGGGTTCCGATGGTCACCTCGTTGCCCGAGGCGTCGTACTTGACCAGGATGTAGCCCTGCTGCGAGTTGTTGTACTGGTTGTACTGGGTGAGTCCGCCGGCACCGACCCAGCGGATCGATTTGCCGCCGGCGAGCGCGGCCACACCGTCCTTGTAGGTGTGGACCACGACCGCTCCGCTGACGCCGTTGCCGATGTCCTTGACCTTGGAGTTGTAGACGGTTGGATCGGTGCTCTTGGTGGCGTCCATGGCGAGCGCAGCCTGGATGATGCCGTCGTAGAGGTGCAGCGTGGCGCCCCGCTCGGCGTACTTGGGCGCGTCGGCGAACTGGGAGGCAGACGCGTCGAGGTTGGTCTTGAACTCGGTGTAGCCCGGGCCGCTGAAGGTGACACCGAGGTCCACCGCCTGGAAGTACTTGAGCACGTCGGCGATGCCGATGGCGTCAGAGACCGCCTTGAACCACACCGGGTCGATCGTGGCCGAGGTCCCGATGAACGGCAGGGAACTGCCGTTCAACTGCTTCACCTCGGCCAGGTAGGTGGCGTCCGTGGGCCCGAGCGCCTCGGTGAAGATGACGTCGGGGTGGGTGGCCAGCAGGGCGGTGACCTCGGTGCGGTAGGAGGGCTGGCCCAGCGCGATCGCCTGGTTGATGGTCACCGTCGCACCGAGGTTCTGGAGAGCGGTCATCGCCGGCTTCACGAATGCCTGGGAGCCGATGTCGTTGCCGAACACCATGGCCACCCGCTTGTAGTGGTTGAAGTCCAGCGCGCTGCCGACGATCGCAAAGGCATCGAACTCGTCGGGCGGCACCAGCCGGTGGAAGTAGCTGAAGCTCGACTTGTTGAACTCCGACTGCCCGGTCATGCAGAACATGGGAATGTGGGCGTGGTCGATGATGGGCACCACGCTGGAGGCCTCGTCAGAGGTGCACCCGACCACCGCCATCAGGTTGGAGTTGCTCGCCAGCATCTGCTGCGCGGCGGGCACGGCGTCGGCGGGCTCGCCACGGGTGTCGAACTGCTTGCAGCTGACCGTGTGGCCCATCACGCCCCCGGCGCTGTTGATGGCCCGGGCCGCCGGCAGGCAGGCGGCGAAGTACGCCGGGCCGAGCGCCGCGTCGGCACCGGTAAACGGCGCCACCACGCCGACCAGGAGTGGCGAGCTGTTGCCGCCTGAGGACGTCGTCCCAGACTCACTTCCACAGGCGGCCAGGATCAGGCCGAGCGCGGCCAACGTGCCCAGGGACCTGGGCCGATGCTGACTGCTCAGATGCATCACGCTCTCCTCCGGGGGCCGGCGGCGGCAGGGACTGATTGTGGACAATCCTATCCACAAAAGCATCGACAATTTCAAGCCCTCCCCCAGAGAAGATGCCCGCACAGCTCACCTCCGGCCCGGCGCCATGACCAGGCCTCCCCCGCCGCCATGGTCACGCCGCCGCCCGCCGCCACGCGCCGGCAACATCGAGACCTACCGCGAGCTCCGCGAGGCGATCACCGGAGGCCGCTTCCAGCCCAACGAGCGTCTCGTGGAGGCCGAGCTCGTGACCATGTTCGGCGCCGGGCGCAGCGCGGTCCGGGCCGCCCTGGTCCGGCTCGACCAGGAGGGGTTGGTCACCCGGGAGCCCAATCGCGGAGCCCGGGTGCGACTCATCTCCGGCCGGGAGGCGATCGAGATCGAGCAGGTGCGCATCGCGCTCGAGAAGATGCTCGCCAGGTTCGCGGCTGAGCGGGTGACCGGTGCCGATCTGGACGACCTGGTGGCGACCGTCGGCGAGATGCGCGAGCGCGTCGGCGAGGGCGATCCCCTCGGCTATTCAGAGCTGAATGCCCGCTTCCACCGCCGCATCTGGGCGATCGCCGACCACCAGCTCGCCGCCTCGCTGCTCACCACGCTGAAATCGCAGAGCATCAGATTCCAGTACCGGACCATCCTGCAGCCCGGCCGCGCCCAGACGTCACTGCAGGAGCACCAGGCCATCCTCGCCGCGCTGGCGGCACACGACCCGGATGCCTGTGAGGAGGCCATGGCCGAGCATCTGCGCCAGGTGGTCAGCACCCTGCAGAGGGCCATCGCGGCGCAGCCGGCCCACGGTCCCTGGCGGCATCCGACAGCCGTCCCCACCACCCGCGAGACGGCCAGCGCCACGTCGACCGCCACGCCCTGACGGATCGAGAGGCTCGCGATGCCCGCGGGGGCAGGCTCAGACGGCGGCCCGCTCGCGGCAGCGCTCGGCCCTGAGGATGCAGTGGTCGAACGCATCGGCGAGGGCCGTCCAGGATGCCTCGATGATGTTGGTGCTGCACCCCACAGTCGACCAGCGGCGCTGGTGGTCACCCGACTCGATGAGAACCCGGACCACGGCGGCGGTGCCGTCGTGGCCGTCGAGCACGCGCACCTTGTAATCATGCAGCCGGGTCGCCGCCGTCTCCGGGAAGGAGGGCGAGAGCGCCTTGCGCATGGCCGCGTCGATGGCATTGACGGGACCATTCCCCGAGGCCACGGTGTGCACCGTCGCCGTGCCGATGCGCACCTTGACGGTCGCCTCGCACGATGGCGGCCCGTCGCGGCCCTGCTGGATCAGGGCCGTGTAGTCGATCAGCTCGAATGCGGGTTCGCGGCCCCGCGCGCGCTCGAGGAGCAGCTCGAACGATCCGTCGGCTCCCTCGAAGGCGTAGCCCTGGTGCTCGAGCTCCTTGACCCGCGCCGTCACCCGGCGAGCCAGGGCGCGGTCGTCGCCGATGTCGAGCCCCAGCTCGGCGGCTCGTTCGAGGATGTTGGCGCCCCCCGACTGCGCGCTCACCACCGTGCGCGAGCGGTTGCCCACCACGGCGGGATCGACGTGCTGGTACGCATAGGATGCCTTGCGCATGGCGTCGACGTGCTGGCCGCCCTTGTGGATGAAGGCGGCGCCGCCGACGTAAGGGGCACTGATGGGCGGATGGAGGTTGGCGATCTCGGCGACGTCCCGCGCGGCGGTGGTGAGGTGGCGGAGCTGCTCCTCGGCGATGAGCGGGTGGCCCATCTTCAGCTGCAGGGTCGGGATCAGCGTGCACAGGTTGGCGTTGCCGGTGCGCTCGCCGTAGCCGTTGATGCAGCCCTGCACCTGCACCGCGCCCGCGCGCACCGCGGCCAGCGTGCTGGCCACCGCGCAGCCGCTGTCGTCGTGGCAGTGGATGCCCACCACCGGCCCGAACGCCCGAGTCACCCTGGCGGTGAGGGCCTCCACCGCCTCGGGCAGCGTGCCGCCGTTGGTGTCGCACAGCGCGAGCCGTCGCGCCCCGCCGCGGACGGCCGCCTCCAGGCAGTGGATCGCATACTCGGCGTCGGAAGCATGACCGTCGAAGAAGTGCTCTGCGTCGAAGCACACCTCACGCCCCATGCTGACCAGCCACCCCACCGACTCCTCGATCATGCGCACGTTCTCCTCGAGAGAGGTGCTCAGCACGTCGTGCACCTGGCGGTCCCAGCTCTTGCCCACCAGGGTCACGATCGGTGCCGCGCAGTCGTGCAGCGCGCGGAGCTGCAGATCGTCCTGGGGACGCACGCCGGCGCGGCGGGTGGCACCGAACGCCGCCAGGGTGGCGTTGCGGAGGCGGACTCCGCGCATCGCCTCGAAGAACTCGGTGTCGGTCCGGTTGGCGCCGGGCCAGCCGCCCTCGATGACGGTCACGCCCAGCCGGTCCAGGTGCTCGGCGATGCGGAGCTTGTCGGACACAGAGAGGTTGATGCCGACACCCTGGGCGCCATCGCGCAGCGTGGTGTCGTAGATCTCCAGGGTCACGACGCCACTCCCACCGCGGAGCTCACCCGCCCGGCCAGCGAGGCCAGCACCGCTTCTCCGACCTCGCGGGTCCCGGCAGCCCCGCCGAGGTCCGCGCTCAGCACGCCCGCCGCGATGCAATCAGCCACCGCTGCCTCGACAGACGCCGCCAGGTCGGGGCGCCCCGCCGAGTGGCGCAGCAGCAGCGCCACGCTGAGGATGGCGCCGTAGGGATTGGCGCGGTCCATCCCCGCGATCTCCGGCGCGCTGCCGTGGACCGGCTCGTACAACCCCGGCCCCGCCAGCCCCAGGCTGGCTGAGGGCAGCATGCCCAGCGAGCCGGTGAGCACAGCGGCCTCGTCGCTGAGGATGTCCCCGAAGAGGTTCTCTGTGACCACGACGTCGACATCACGAGGGCGCTGCACCAGGCGCATCGCGAAGGAGTCGACCAGGGCATGCTCCAGGCTCACCTCCGGGTACTCTGCCGCCACCTCACTGACGGTCTCGCGCCACAGCTCCCCGGTGGCGAGCACGTTGGCCTTGTCGACCGAGATGAGTCGTGAACGGCGCTCCGCAGCCAGCGCGAACGCGACCCGGGCCACGCGGGCGACCTCGTCGTGGGTGTAGGCGATGGTGTCCACGGCGCTGAGCTCGTCGCGGCGCTTGGGCTGGCCGAAGTAGGCACCGCCGGTCAGCTCTCGCACCACCAGGAGGTCGACCCCACGCACCACCTCGGCTCGCAGCGGGGTGCGATCCACCAGCCTGGGGTGGACGCGCACCGGGCGCAGGTTGGCGAAGACGCCGAGTCCGGCGCGGAGGCGAAGCAGTCCCGACTCGCAGCGCAGCTCGCCGCTGAGGTGGTCCCACCTGGGTCCGCCCACCGCACCCAGGAGGACGGCATCGGCCGCCCGGCAGGCGCCCAGGGTGTCCTCGGGCAGGGGGTCGCCGACCTCGTCGATCGCCCTGCCCCCGATGAGGTGCTCCTCGACGGCGAGGTCGATCCCGGCGGTGCCGGTGACGGCACGGAGCACACCCATGGCCTGGGCGGTGACCTCGATCCCCACGCCGTCGCCGGGCAGCGCGACCAGGTGCAGGGTCACCCCGCCTCTCCTGCAGCCGACAGGTTGGGCATCCACGCCGGCCGGCTGTCCTCGAATGCCGAGATCTCCTCCAGGTTGTGCAGCGTCAGGGTGATGTCGTCGAGCCCATCGAGGAGCGCCCTGCGCCTGGTGGGATCGAGCCTGAAGTCGAAACGCAGATCGCCGGCGCTCACCTTGCAATCCTCCAGGTCGACGATGCACTCCACCCCGGGCTCCTCGAGCGCGAGGTCGAGCAGGGCGCGGACCTCGTGCTCGGCGAGGGTCACCGCGAGCAGGCCGCAGCTGAGCGCGTTGCCCTGGAAGATGTCCGCGAACGACGGCGCTACGACGGCGCGAAAGCCGTGATCCTGGAGAGCCCAGACGGCGTGCTCGCGCGAGGAGCCGCAGCCGAAGTTGCGCCCCGCCACGAGGACCGTCCCATCGCGATGGGCGTCGGTGTTGAGAACGAAGTCCGGGTCCGACCTCCACTCGTGGAAGAGGAACGCGCCGTAGCCGCTTCGCTCGACGCGCTTGAGAAACTGCTTGGGGATGATCTGGTCGGTGTCGACATCCGATCTGTCGAGAGGAACCAGGCCCCCGTGCTCGCAGCGGAACGGCTTCACGACGCGGCCGCCGCCAGACGGGCGCCGAAGCCGCGCACGTCGGTGATGCGGCCCTCGATCGCTGCCGCCGCGGCCATCGCCGGCGAGAGCAGGTGGGTGCGACCGCCGCGACCCTGGCGCCCCTCGAAATTGCGGTTGCTGGTGCTGGCGCACCTCTCGCCCGGCTGGAGGATGTCGGGGTTCATCCCCAGGCACATCGAGCAGCCCGCCTCGCGCCATTCCGCGCCCGCACTCCGAAAGATGCGGTCGAGCCCCTCGTGCTCCGCCTGCTGCTTGACCTGGTGTGAGCCGGGGACGACGAGGACGCGCACGCCAGCGGCCACGTGCCGGCCGTCCATCAGCGCGGCGGCACTGCGGAGATCCTCGATGCGTGAGTTGGTGCACGACCCGATGAAGACGGCGTCGATGGTCACCTCCTCCATCGGTGTCCCCGCGGTCAGCCCCATGTAGGCGAGCGCGCGCACAGCGGATTCCCGCAATGACGCATCGGCGAAGCTCTCCGGGTCGGGGATGCGGTCGGTGACCGCAACCGACTGCGCCGGCGTGGTTCCCCAGGTGACGAAGGGCGCCATCTCCGCAGCGTCGAGGCGGACCTCGCGATCGTATGCCGCCCCGGGATCGCTGCGCAGCTCCTCCCAGGCTGCCACCGCGAGGTCCCACGCCGCGGCACGGGGCGCCAGGGGCCGCCCCCGCAGATAGGCGACGGTGACGTCGTCGGGCGCGATCATGCCGGCACGGCCGCCGCCCTCGATGGTGAGGTTGCACAGCGTCATGCGCTGCTCCATCGAGAGGCCGGACACCGTCGTCCCTGTGTACTCGACGACGTGACCCGCCGCACCGGCCGTGCCGATGGTGCGCACCACGCCGAGCGCGACGTCCTTGGCGGTGACCCCCATGGGGAGCACGCCGTCGATGCGCACCTCCATGGCGCGCGGCCGGCTGACTCGCAGCGTCTGGGTGGCGAGCACATGCTCGACGTCGGTGGTGCCGATGCCGAAGGCGAGCGCCCCGAAGGCTCCGTGCGTGGCCGTGTGGCTGTCGCCGCACACGATGGTGGTGCCGGGAAGGGTGAGCCCCAGCTCGGGGCCGATGACGTGCACGATGCCCTGCCAGCGGTGGCCCACGCCGTAGCAGGCGATGCCGAAGTCCGCGCAGTTGCGGCGCAGCGCCTCCACCTGGGCGGCGCTGATCGGGTCGGCGATGGGAGCGAGCTGGTCGATGGTGGGGACGTTGTGGTCCATGGTGGCCACGGTCTGGTCGGGCCGGCGCACCGCCCGGCCGGAGAGCCGCAATCCCTCGAAGGCCTGCGGCGAGGTGACCTCGTGGACCAGGTGCAGGTCGATGTAGAGCACCGTGGGCCCGCTGCCGTCGGGCACCACCGCGTGCGCGTCCCACACCTTCTCGAAGAGAGTGCGCGCCGTCATCACGCCTCCACCACCGCGGATCCGGCGGTCTCCGGCGTCGGCCTGTCGCCGCTGGCGACGCCCTCCGCCATGCGGTTGATGGCGTGCACGTAGGCCTTGGCCGCGGCCACGATGATGTCGGTGTCGGCCCCGTGGCCGGCCGCCCTGGCACCGGCGCGTTGGAGGCGCACGCTCACCTCGCCGACGGCGTCGATGCCACCGGTGACGGCCTGCACGGCGAACTCCTCGAGCTCGCCCTCCACCTGGCACAGCGACTGGATGGCCCGATAGGCCGCGTCGACCGGCCCGTCGCCGATCGCGGCCGCCTCGCGGGAGATGCCGTCGGGCAGCAGCATCCGGACTGTCGCCGTAGGACGCAGCGCGGTGCCGCAGCTGACCTGGAGATGCTCGAGGCGATAGCGCTCCTCCCCGGTGCGCCGCTCGTCGGCGACGACCGCCTCGAGGTCGCGGTCGGTGACGTCGCGCTTGCGGTCGGCCAGCTCCTTGAAGCGCACGAACGCCCGCCCCAGCTCCTCCTCGTCGAGCCTGTAGCCGAGCTGCTCGAGACGGTTGCGCAGGGCGTGCCTGCCGGAGAGCTTGCCGAGCACCAGCGTGCTGCCCGCGCCGACCTCCGCCGCATCCATGATCTCGAAGGTGCGCGGATCCTTGAGCACACCGTCCTGGTGGATGCCGGAGTGATGCGCGAACGCGTTGGCGCCGATCACCGCCTTGTTGGGCTGGACCGGCATGCCGGTGAGCTGCGCGACCAACCGCGACGTCCGGTACAGCTGGGCGTGGTCGAGCCCCGTGCTGACCCCGAACACCTCGGGATGCAGCCGAGTCGACATGGCCACCTCCTCGAGGGCGGCGTTGCCGGCGCGCTCGCCGATGCCGTTGACACAGGTCTCCACCTGGCGCGCCCCGGACCGTATCGAGGCGAGCGAGTTCGCCACCGCCAGCCCCAGGTCGTTGTGACAGTGCACTGAGAGGGTGACCCCGGCCAGGCTGGGAACCCGGATGTGCAGCCAGTCGATCAGCGCCCGCCACTCGTCGGGGGTGGCGTAGCCGACGGTGTCGGGCAGGTTGATGGTGGTGGCGCCCGCGGCGATGCAGCCCGCGACCACCTCGGCCAGGTACTCGGGCTCGGTGCGGCTGGCATCCATCGGCGAGAACTCCACGTCCTCGCGGAGAGCCTTGGCCATGGCGGTCATCGAGACAGCGCGCGCCAGAACCTCCGCCTGGGACATGTGCAGCTGCGACTCGCGATGGATCTGCGAGGTGCCGATGAAGACGTGGATGCGTGCCCGGGCGGCGGGCTCGAGAGCGCTGGCGCACTGCCTGACGTCGGCATCGAAGCAGCGGCTCAGCCCGGCGATCACGGGACCGTCCACCTGCTCGGCGATGGCCCGCACGGCCGCGAACTCTCCCGGCGAGGAGAACGGGAAGCCGGCCTCGATGACGTCGACGCGGAGTCGAGCGAGCTGCCGGGCGATGGCCAGCTTGTCGTCGGCGGAGAGCGCCACGCCGGGTGACTGCTCGCCGTCGCGCAGGGTGGTGTCGAGGATGGTGAGCTGCTCGAGCTCCGCCGGCGCCGCGGCGGTGTGCAGCGGGTTGCCGAGGCTGACCACGTGGCCGTTGCCGCGCTGGTCGCCACTCATCTCGGTGTGCCCCCGGGGCCGTCGGCGGCGCTCTCCATCCCGGGGGCGGTCTTCGACTCCAGCCAGGTCATGCGCGCGCGCAGATCGGCACCGACTCGCTCGACAGGATGGCGGTGCTCCTCGTCGCGGTACTCGAGGAAGTCGGAGCGGCCGTTCTCGTTCTCCGCGATCCAGCGCTTGGCGAAGCTGCCGTCCTGGATTTCGGCGAGGATGGAGCGCATGGTCGCCCTGGTCCGCTCATCGACCACTCGGGGGCCGCTGACGTAGTCGCCGAACTCGGCTGTGTCGCTGACCGAGTAGCGCATGTACGAGAGTCCGCCCTGGTACATGAGGTCGACGATCAGCTTGAGCTCGTGCATGACCTCGAAGTAGGCGAGCTCGGGCTGGTAGCCGGCGTCGACCAGCGTCTCGTAGCCGGCCTTGACCAGGCTGGAGATCCCGCCGCACAGCACCGCCTGCTCCCCGAAGAGGTCGGTCTCGGTCTCCTCGGCGAAGGTGGTGCGCAGGCAGCCGGCCCGGGTTCCACCGATGCCGCTCGCGTAGGCGAGAGTGCGCTGCCAGGCGGTGCCGGTGGCATCCTGGTGCACCGCCACCAGGCAAGGCACCCCCTGCCCGTCGACGAAGGTGCGGCGCACCAGGTGTCCGGGGCCCTTGGGAGCCACCATGGCCACGTCCACGCCCTCGGGCGGGCTGATCTGAGCGAAGCGGATGGTGAAACCGTGGGCGAAGAGCAGCAGGTCGCCGGGCTCGAGGTTGTCGACGATGGCCGCGTCGTACAGCGCCTTCTGGGCTGTGTCCGGAGCCAGCACCATCACCACGCCGGCCTCCGCCACCGCCTCGGCAGGGGTGAGCACGCGCAGCCCCTCCCCCTCCGCCGCCGCCCGGCTGCGTGAGCCCGCGGGCAGGCCGACCCGGACGTCGTGGCCGGAGTCGCGCAGGTTCTGGGCGTGGGCATGGCCCTGAGAGCCGTAGCCGAGAACGGCGATGCGCGCGCCCTCCAGGGCACCGGCTTCGACATCTGTCTCGTAGTACATCCGCGCCGCCATCAGCGTGTCCTCATGAGTGCTAGACGTTGCCGGTCGTGTCGACGGGTCCTGGACCGTCTCCGGGAAGGGGAAGGACGCCGGGTTCGCCCCGAGGCACCTCGAAGTCGACGAGGCGCAGTCGTGCGTCGTCGCCGCGAACCAGCGCCACAGCACCGCTGCGGCCCAGCTCCTTGATGCCGAAGGGGCGCATCAGGTCGATGAAGTTGTCGATCTTCTCCGTCGATCCGGTCACCTCGATGATCACCGACTCCGAGGCGACGTCGACCACGCGGCCGCGGTAGATGTCGACGATGTCGAGGATGTCGCGCCGCTGCGATCGGGGCGCGTGCATGCGGATGAGCAGGATCTCGTGGGCGACGACCCGCTGGCCGGTGACATCGTCGATGGTGATCACGTCGATGAGCTTGGCCAGCTGCTTGGTGGCCTGCTCCGCCTGCTGGCGGCCGACGTGGACGGCGATGGTCATGCGCGACACCGAGGGGTCGTCGGTGGGTCCCACCGAAAGCGAATCGATGTTGAAGCCGCGTCGCCGCACCGCCGAGGCCACCCGGTTGAGCACGCCCGGCTTGTTCTCCACCAGGACGGAGAGCAGGCGGCTCTGGGTCACGACGCTTCGACGAAGTCGAGCATGCCCTTGCCGAGGGGCACGATCGGGTAGACGTTGGCGTCACGGTCGATGTCGAAGTTCATCAGCACCGGTCCGCGGTGCGCCAGGGCCAGGTCGAGCATGGGGCCGACGTCCTCGCGCCGGGCGGTGCTCATCGCCTTCATGCCGAAGGCCTCGCCGAGCTTGAGGAAGTCCGGGGTGAAGGTGAGATCGACGGCGGAGCGGATCCCACCGTAGAAGTCGTCCTGGAACTGGCGCACCATGCCCAGCGACGAGTTGTTGAGGATGAGGACGTTGACGTCGATGTTCTGCTCGACCATGGTCGCCATCTCCTGCATGTTCATCACGAAGCCGCCCTCGCCACTGACGCAGAACACGGTCGTGTCGGGATTGCTGAGCTTGGCTCCCATCGAGGCGGGGAAGGCGAAGCCCATGGTGCCGGTGCCGCCCGAGTTGAGGAAGCGCCCGGGCCTGGCGTAGTCGAACCAGAGTGCCGCCCAGATCTGGTTGAGGCCCACGTCGGCGAGGACGATCGCCTCGTCGTGGCAGCGGGCGTACATCTCGATGAGCACCTCCTGCGGTTGCAGGAGACCGTTGTTGGAGATGAAGCGGACGGGGTGCTCCTCCTTCCACTGGTCGATCTGGGTGAGCCAGCGGTGCTCCCGCCGGGGATCCACCAGGGGCAGCAGCGCGCTCAGCGCCTGGCGGGCATCGGCCACCACGGACACGTGGGGCACCACGTTCTTGCCGATCTCGGCCGGATCGATGTCGATGTGCACGATGTGCTCGACGCGCGGAGCGAAGGAGTCGAGACGGGTGGTCACCCGGTCGTCACAGCGCATCCCCACCATGATCAGGAGGTCGGCGTCGCAGACCGCCCGGTTGGTGAAGCCGGCTCCCATGAAGCCCACCATCTGCAGGGCCAGGGGGTGGCGGAGCGGGAAGGCACCGGTGCCGAGCAGCGTCCAGCCCACGGGGATGCCGGCGCGCTCGGCGAGCTCGATGACCGCCTGCTCGGCACCGGAGATCAGCACCCCGCGACCGATCAGCATGACCGGGCGGTGGGCCTCGGCGATGAGCTGGGCGATGCGCCGCAGCTTGCGATCCTCGGGGGCGGGCGGCGCCGGGAAGGAGCGCAGGCGCACGGGCTCGCTGGCGACACGGAGCTCGGTCGTCGCCTGCTGGAGATCCTTGGGGATGTCGATGAGCACCGGTCCGGGGCGCCCCGTGCGAGCCACGTGGAAGGCCTCGCGGATCGTCGGAGCGATGTCCTCGACGCGGGTGATCAGGTAGCTGTGCTTGGTCACCGACATGGTGGAGCCGATCACGTCGGATTCCTGGAAGGCGTCGGTTCCCACCGCGGTGATCGGCACCTGCCCGGTGATGGCCACCACGGGCACCGAGTCGGCGAAGGCGGTCGCCAGGCCGGTGACCATGTTCAGCGCCCCGGGTCCGCTGGTGGCCAGGACCACCCCGACCGCGCCCGGCCGGCTGCGCGCGTAGCCGTCGGCGGCGTGGGCCCCGCCCTGCTCGTGGCGGACCAGGACGTGGTGCAGGCCGGGGTACGACGGCAGGTGCTGGTAGAGGGGCAGGTTGGCGCCCCCGGGGTACCCGAAGATGGTCGTCACCCCTTCGGCAAGCAGGCACTCGAAGACGATCTCAGCCCCGGTCAGGACGCGCCGCGCCGGGGCCGTGTCCTCGTCACCGGCGGCGGGGTGAGGTTGAATCACTGGTAGCTGAGCTGGATGGCGTCGCGGACGAAATCGAGGCCCTCGGCGCGCCACTGGGCGGCCGCCGATCCGGGGCTGTGCCGGTACTGGTCGGGTCCGTCGCGATGCCGCTCCATCGCCGGCGGGCTGGCGGAGTCGCGATCCTCGGCGCGATTCGCAGGGGCTGGTCGGTGGCCTCGGTCGTCCATGGGTGCTCCTCGGTGCGGGGTGGCGTCTGGCGGGTAAAAAAAGAAGGGCCCCCTCCTGAGAGGGGACCCTTCTGGTGATCCGGTTCTGGTCTGTGCCTAGCGAAGCACGCGCCGCGTCCGGACCCTCGAGGTCCCGCTCCCAATCAGGAGCAGGCCGAGCAGTACGAGGACGACGGCGAGCCGCTTGGTCATGTGCCGGAAGCCTACGCGACGACCGTTGGGGACGTCAAGCACAGTCCTGTGACAGGTCGGCCGCGGAGCCCCCTTCCATTTCCTGTCACCTCTGGCAGAAACGCACCACCACCGTCCCCACCCTCCCCCCTCTCAGGTGGGCACGGCGTCGACCAGGTCCGGCACCGGGGAGGTGAGCGCCCCGCGCGAGGCCGACCCCACGGTCGCCGCGTACTTGGCGAGGACGCCGTGGGGATAGCGCGGCGGAGGTGGGGCCCAGGATCGGAGCCGCTGTTCGAGCTCACCCGCGCCAAGCTCGACGTCGAGACGCTTGGCGTCGACGTCGACGGTGATCAGATCGCCGTCACAGATCACAGCGATGGGGCCGCCCAGCGCCGCCTCCGGAGCGACGTGGGCCACCATCAGCCCATGGGTCGCCCCCGAGAAGCGGCCGTCGGTGACCAGGGCCACGGAGTCGGCGAGCCCCCCGCCCACCAGCGCCCCGGTCACGGAGAGCATCTCGCGCATCCCGGGGCCGCCCACCGGGCCCTCGTGGCGGATCACCACCACGTCGCCGGCGGCGATCCCCCCGGCCTGGACCGCGGCGAAGCAGGCCTCCTCGCCGTCGAACACCCGCGCCGGCCCCCGGTGCTGAGTTCGATCATGCCCGGCGAGCTTGACCACGCAGCCGTCGGGAGCGAGGTCGCCGCGGAGGATGGCGATGCCGCCGCGGGGCTTGAGCGGATGCGCGCTGGGGAGGATGACCTCCTGGCCGGCGACCTCCTGCGCCGCCGCGGCGATCTCGCCGATGGTGCGCCCGTCCACCGTGGGGCAGGTGCCGTGGAGGATGCCCAGGTCGGCGAGGCGCTGCGCCAGCACGGCGAGCCCACCGGCGGCGTGCACGTCGGTGGCGACGAAGCGGCCGCCCGGCCTGAGGTCGGCCAGGATCGGTGTTCGCGCCGAGATCCGGTCGAAGTCGTCGAGGTCGAGGCGCACGCCCGCCTCCGCGGCGATGGCGAGCAGGTGGAGCACCGCGTTGGTCGAGCCGCCACTGGCGGCGACGCAGGCGATGGCGTTCTCAAAGGCGTCGCGCGTCGCCAGGCCGCGCGGCCGGACGTCGTCCTCGACCAGCCGCACCGCCAGGCGG
>JBOHUD010000079.1:0-31909 GCA_050734155.1 Candidatus Dormibacteria bacterium | reverse complement strand
CTCGCCGCGACGCATCCCCGTGGTCAGCGCCAGCACGTACAGCGCCTCGAGCCCGGCGTGACGAGGCGACTTGGCCGCAGCGAGCAGCGCGCGCGCCTGGTCGACGGACAGGACCTGCATCTCCGGGTGATCGCGCCCCGGCGCGTCCACGAGGTCGGTCGGGTTGCGAGCGATGACACCCCGCCGTGTCGCCTGCGACAGCGAGCGCCGCAGGATGGCGTGGACGTGCTGCACGGTCGTCCTGCTCAGGCCCTTGGCCAGAAGCCCGGCGTAGAGGCGGTCCAGCTGCTCCGGACGCACGCGCGCGACGGCCAGCCGTCCCAGGGCCGGGAGGATGTGGAGGCGGATGTGCCGCTCATACGTGCCGGCGGTGGATGGACGAAGCGCCCGCCGAGCACCGGTCAGCCAGTCGTCCATGTACTCGGCGACCGTCACGCGGTCGGTCGGCACAGGCAGGCCCGACCGCAGCGCGCCGAGCGCTGCCTGCAGCTTGTCGTTCGCTTCCGCCCGGGTGCGTCCGTAGAAGCGTCGACGCTGTCCCGTCTCGACGGTGACCTGCGCTATCCAGCGCCCGTCGTAGAAGCCGATCGACCCTTCATGTCGTCCGCGTCGCTTGTTCGCCATCGTCCTCTCGCGGCCGCCGGCGTTCGCCGACGTTTTGATACATATTTGATACCAATCATGCCATGCGAGGACATAAAAGTGGCGATTTGAACGTGGGCGGGGCAGGATTCGAACCTGCGACCCTGGGGTTATGAGCCCCGTGCTCTAACCGGCTGAGCTACCCGCCCGCGGGCGGCAAGCCTACCCCGTCACCGCCGCAGGCCGAGGCCTCGCGCTAGGGTGCCATCCATGACCATGACCGGCGAATCAGCCGACCCCACGTCCGGGCGCACCCCGCGCCCCGACAAGAACCTCTACTTCCTGCTGATCGCGCTCGCCGCCCGCACTCGCGCCGATTGCCTGGGGCGCCGGGTGGGGGCGGTGATCACCCGGGAGGGCCGGGTGGTCAGCACCGGCTACAACGGCACCCCCTTCGGCATGCCCAACTGCAGCGAGGGCGGCTGCCACCGCTGCTCGCAGCGCGACACCAACACCGCGCTCCGCGGCGGCGCCTACGACATCTGCGTCTGCGTCCACGCCGAGCAGAACGCCATCCTCACCGCCGCTCGCTTCGGCCAGCAGACCCTCGGGTCATCGCTCACCTCCACCACCCAGCCCTGCTTCGGCTGCCTCAAGGAGATGCTCCAGGCGGGGATCACCGAGGTCCGCTACCTGCATGCCTGGGATCCCACCGAGGCGTACGGCGATCCCGCCCTCGCCGGCCAGTACGCGGCGCTGCGAGCCCGCTTCGGGTCGTTCGAGCAGGTGGGCGATCCCGCCATCGACACCGACGCCCTCTTCGGCGCGCTCATCCCCCACCCGGGCGGTTGACCGCCGCGCCTCCACCTCACTGAGCGCTGCTCACCCCGCGGGGTCGACCAGCTGCTCGCGGTCGTGGGCCTGGCTCTCCGCGATGGCGGCGACGCGGGCCACGGTGTCGATCTCGTCGAGCGGCTTGTCATGTCGCCAGCGCGCGATGCGCGGAAAGCGCAGCGCGTAGCCGGAGCCATGCCGGGTGGAGCGCTGCACCGCGTCGAAGGCCACCTCGAGCACGATCTGCGGCCGCACCGTGCGGAAGTGGCCGCGATCGTCGACAGTGATGTCGAGCAGCAGCGCTGTCATCTGGGCGATCTCCAGGTCGGTCAGTCCCGTGTAGGCCTTGCCCACAGTGGCCAGCTCACCGTCCGCGTCGCGCACCGCGAAGGTGACGTCGCTGAGCACCCCACGGCGCTTGCCGTGGCCCCATTCGGCGCCGACGACGACGACGTCGAGCGTGTCCAGCGGCCGCTTCAGCTTGAGCCAGGCCAGCCCGCGCCGTCCTGGGGTGTACGCCGAGTCGGGGTCCTTGAGCATCAGCCCCTCGTTGCGCCGGGCCCGCGCGGCGGCGAACCGCTCGTCGATCGCCGCCACCCCGACGGCGGGCTCGAGGTGGGCGAGCGCGAACCCCTCGCCGAGCTGCAGCGATTCGAGGCGATGGCGGCGCTCCCGCAGCGGCGTGTCGAGCAGTGATTCCCGGCCCTCGAGGAGCAGGTCCCAGGCCACGTAGATGACGGGCACGGCCAGGCGCATCGCCTCCGCCGGATGGCGACGCCCCAGGCGCGTCTGAAGGTCGTGAAAGGGCAGCACCCTCCCCTCGCGGAACGCCAGGATCTCGCCGTCGAGGATGACGTCGGCGACGTGCGCCGCCGCCGCGCTCACCTCGGGAAACTGCGCGGTCACGTCGTTGAGGTCGCGGCTGTACAGGGCCACGCGACCCTCCCCATGGTGCAGCTGGCAGCGGATGCCGTCGTACTTGTCCTCGACCCACACCTCCTCCCCCATCCGCCGCACCGCCTCCGCCGCGTCGGCCACCGGCGAGGCGAGCATGAATCGCATCGGGGCAAAGTGGCGGGGCCGGTCGACACTCTCGCCGCGAGCCACCAGGCAGGCCACCTCGCCGAGGTCACCGAGCAGCATCACCGCGCGGGCCACGTCGGCGGGGGGCCGGCCAAACGCGATCCCGATGGCCTCCTCGACGAGCCCCTCGCGAAGTCCGATGCGCAATTCCCCGGTGACCAGCTTGACCACGTAGCGGCCCTCCTCCGGCGAGCAGCGCCCGAGCAGCTCCGCGAACGCCCGCTCGCGACTCCTGGCGCCGGCGGCGCTGGCGATGGCGGCGAAGGCGGCGTCGACGTCGAGCAGGTCGACACCGCCCTCCTGCGCACCGCCGGGCGCCGCCGCCAGGATGTCGGCGGCCGTGTCACCCGCGTCACCGTGGCGCCGGTAGGTGGCGCCGAGCACGCCCAGGTCGACACCGGACACCTCGCGCAGCACCTTGTACAGAGCGGCACCGCCGATGTTGAGGGTGCGGGCATCCCCTGGAGCGAAGACGCGACCCGCGAAGTAGCGGGTGGCCAGCAGCAGCCGGGCGGGGTCGAGGTCGATCAGGTGATCGGCGAGCAGGCGAACCTTGGACCGCTTCGACGGGGTGGCGGCGATGGCAGCCGCGGTGGCGGCGAATCCGGCGAGGGTTCGCGCTGCCTCCATCCCGGCATCATCGCCGACCCGGGCGCGCCGGGCCTCCTGCCCCGCGGCGGCGGTGGCGTATAAAGATCGCTTCCATCCAGCCACGGGAGGCCTGCCCCGATGTCGACCTGCGGTGGCTAACCCGTCGCTGCCGGCGGCGGACCGCTTCAGCGAGGTCAACCTCATCGCCGACCCGCTGTACGGGTACATCGAGATCACCAAGGGCACGCCCACCGAGCCGGGCGAGCGCACTCTGCTCGACGCTCCCTGGCTGCAGCGACTGCGCCGCATCCACCAGCTGCAATCCGCCTGGTGGGTGTTCCCCTCCGCCGAGCATTCGCGATTCGTGCACCTGCTCGGTGCCATGCACCTGGCCAGCCTCTTCGCCCGCCGCGTCGACGAGTCGCTGCGTGCGGCCTTCCCCGACGCCCCCTCGCCGGCATGCGTCGAGGAGACGCTGCGCCTCGCCGGGCTGCTCCACGACGTCGGCCACGGCCCCTTCGGCCACTTCTTCGACCAGGAGGTGCTGGCCCGATGGCACATCGACCACGAGGACGTGGGGCGCTGGCTCGTCGAGAACGACCTCGCCGACATCATCGGTTCGCTGCGCGCCTCGCCGTCGGGCTCCTTCGCACCCGGCGAGTCCGTCGATCCCCGCTGGGTGGCCTGGGTGATGGCCGACGCCGCCATCCCCGGCTACGAGCCACCCTGGTGGCTGAGCGCCTGCAAACCCATCCTCTGCGGGCCCGCCACCGTCGACAACCTCGACTACGTGCGTCGCGACGCCTACATGTGCGGCATCGCGCTGGGTCCGGTGGACGTGCAGCGGCTCATCCACTACTCATTCATCGCCGGCGGCACCATGGTGCTGCACATGCACGCCGCCGGAGCCCTGCAGATGTTCCTGGCGTCGCGGCTCTACATGTACACGCAGGTGTACCACCACCGCACCGGACGGCGGTTCGACCTGTCCATGCACGAGATCTTCTCCGACACCATCGCGCTCCTCCTCCCCGGCAATCCCCAGGAGCATCCCGACGCCTACCTCCAGCTCAACGACTGGGCGGTCCTGGAGGCGGCGCAGCGCTGGATCCGCTCACCCCGGGGCAGCGAGGAGCGGCGGCTCGGCGAGGCCTGGGGCCGTCTGCTGCGTCGCGAGCTGCGCTGGCATCTCGCCTACGAGACCATCGCCCACCGCGGCGTCGACCTCTCCACCCTGGAGCGGCGCCTGCTCGACGCCGTTCCCGAAGTGGCCGCCCGCGCCCGCGTGCAGGTGGACGTGGTCTCGGCCAAGATCGCACCCCACAACCCCATGTCCGATCACGGGTTCGTCGCCATGTACGACCCCATCACCGGCGCCGTGGAGCGCACCCACACCGCCGCGATGATCGAGCGGCTGCCGCAGCACAACCAGCTGGTGCGCGTCTTCACCGACGACGTCGACGCCATCCCCGCGCTGGATCGGGCCATCCGCGGGCTGCTCGGCTAGGCCGCGGCGCGCCCCCGATAGGCCCGGGCGGTGAGCCCGGCGACCAGCACGCACACCGCAGCCGCCACCGCGAAGGTCGCGGTGGCGACACCATCCGCACCCGCAGCGCCGTGCACGGTGGCGGTGTACACCGCCCCGGTGACGGCCAGCCCCACGATGACCCCGGCGTTGCGCGCGGTGGAGAGGAACGCGGCCGCGCTCCCCAGCGCATCGCGCGGCGCCACCCGGATGGCCGCGGAGGTGTTCGGTGAGGAGAACAGGCCGTTGCCCAGGCCGAGCACCAGCAGTCCGATCAGCAGCAGCCACCAGGCATCGAGGTGGGCGGCCAGCGCCGCGGTGGCGAACCCGGCGGCGGCCAGGCCCATGCCGGCGGCGGTGCTGAGGCCGGTGCGCCCGGCATCGCTGAGCGCGCCGCCGCGGCGCGAGGTGGCCCCGATGCCGACGGCGATGGGCACGAAGGCCAGCCCCGCCAGGATCGGGGCGGTGCCGTGGGCCTGCTCCAGCCAGTAGGGCAGCAGCGCGAAGCAGGACATCAGAGTCCCGGTGCTGAGCAGGGTGGCCGTGGTGGCGGCGGCGAAGCGCGGGTGGCGCAGCAGGCGGCCGTCGATGACGGGTCGCCTGGCGATCAGCTCGGTCGGCACCAGCAGCAGCAGGCTGACCCAGGCGACCGAGAACCACACCGCCGCCCCCGCCGCGCCGACCACCGGTCCCCCGATGGAGGCGATCCCGGCGCCGATGCCGAGCAGCAGGGTGGCGGTGAGGATCGAGCCGGCGACGTCCAGCCGCACCGGCCGGCGGGCACCGCCGGGCGGCACGAAGCGCAGCGCCAGGGCGGCGCCGACCGCGGCCATGGGCAGGCCTGCCCAGAAGATCGCCTGCCAGCCCCCGATCGCCACCAGGATGCCCCCCAGCGGCGGCCCCGCCAGCCCCGCCAGCGCCTGGGTGATCACCAGCACCGCCACCGAACGACCGGTGCGGCCGCGCGGCGCGTATTCGGCGATCAGCGACAGGCTGCCCGCGGTCAGCACTCCGCCGCCCACCGCCTGGACGGCGCGCGCGGCCAGCAGCATCCCGAACGACGGCGCCAGGGCGGCCATCGCCGATCCCAGCGCGAACACGGCGAAGCCGGTGAGGTAGACGCGGCGCCGCCCGAACCGATCGCCGAGCCTGCCCAGGGTGGGCAGCGTGGCCGTGATCGCCACCAGGTACACGCTGAGCACCTCCTGCCCGGCGCTGAGCGGGACCCTGAAGTGGCCGACCAGCGGGTTCAGCCCGACCGCCACGATGGTGGCGTCGGCCATGCTGATGAAGGCGCCCACCGCGAGCGCGACCAGCAGCCATCTGCTCGGGGCGCCACTGTCGGTGTCCGCGCCCCTGGACGCGGGAGCGCGCGGGGTGGCGACGGCGCGATCGGCCACCCGCGAGGTCGCCACGGCGCTAGGGGCGAAGCGGGATGCGCGGGCCCGAGGGCATCACCGGGCCCGCGGCGCTGGCGTAGTTCTCCTGGCTCACCCGCCCGGCGATGTGGGCGGCGACCTCACGGAAGACGCCACCGACGGTGCTGTCGGGCGCCGCCGCCATGAGCGGCTGTCCGTCGCCACCACCCACGCGGATGCGCGGGTCGAGCGGGATGGCGCCCAGGAAGGGCACGTCGTACTTCACAGCCAGGTCCTCGCCCCCGCCGCGGCCGAAGATGTCGGTGGTCTGGCCGCAGTGCGCGCAGATGAAGCCGCTCATGTTCTCGACGATGCCGAGCACCGGCACCTTCACCTGGCGGAACATCTCGATGCCGCGGCTGACGTCGGCGAGCGACACGTCCTGCGGGGTGGTGACGATCACGGCGCCGGTCATGGGGACGCTCTGGGCAAGGCTCAGCTGCACGTCACCGGTGCCCGGAGGCAGGTCGACGACCAGGTAGTCGAGGTCGCCCCACTCCACCTCGTAGAGGAACTCGCGGAGCCCCTTGGCGAGCATCGGTCCGCGCCAGATCACCGGCTGGCCCGGCTTGAGGATGGTGCCGAACGACATCACCTTGATGCCGTACGCGCTGAGCGGGCTGATGCGGTTCGACGCGCCCGGCTCGGGCTGCGCGGTGATGCCCATCATGATGGGCACGTTGGGACCGTAGACGTCGGCGTCGAGCAGGCCGACGCGGGCGCCGCTGAGGCTCAACGCGATCGCCGTGTTGACGCTGACAGTGGTCTTGCCGACACCGCCCTTGCCGGCGCTGACCGCCAGCACGTTGCGCACCCCTGGTATCTCCTGGCGGCCGGGGAGGCCGCGGGTCGAGGTGACATTGGCGTCCCAGCTGATCTCGATTGTCTCGATGCCCGGCACCGTCCCGATCACCGCGGCCTCGATCAAGCCGCGGATCTGGTCCTTGAGAGGGCACGCCGGGGTGGTCAGCACCACGCGCATGAAGACGGTTGCGCCCTCGACGCGGAGGTCGCGCAACATCCCCAGCTCCAGCATGGGACGGCGCAGTTCGGGGTCTACGACTGTGGCGAGCGCGCGCTCGAGGACAGCCGGCGGCGAGGCGTCACTCATTCGTGTTCGAGTATGGCAGAGGGTCGAAGGGGGAACGCCTCTCCCCCCTCGCTCCTAGAATTGCGCGTCATGCTGAGCCGCGACGTCCTCCGCGACCTGGAGCGCCAGGTGGGCACGTCGCACGTCTACACCCGTCCCGCCGACCTCGCCGCGTACGCGTACGACGCCTATGGCGCGTCCGGGTTGCGGCGCCTCGCCGAGGCCGTCGTCTTCCCGGCGTCGACGGACGAGGTGGCGGGGGTGGCGGCGGTGTGCGCCGGCCACGGGGTGGCGTTGGTTCCCCGCGGGGCCGGAACCGGGTACGCCGGCGGGGCCACCGCGGCCGACGGGGTCATCCTCAACCTCAGCCGGATGACCGGGATGGGTGCGCTGGAGGTCGAGGCCCAGCGCCTCGCCGTCGAGGCGGGGGTGATCACCGCCCAGGTCCACGCCACCGCCGCGGCGGCCGGGCTCTACTACCCTCCGGATCCCGGGTCGTCGAGCACCTCCACGATCGGCGGCAACGTGGCCTGCAACGCCGCCGGCCCGCACACGCTCCGCTACGGGACCACGACCGACTTCGTGGCCGGGCTGACCGTGGTCCTGGCCGGCGGCCGGGTGGTGCGGGTGGGCGAGGGCGCCGGCGCGCCCCAGCTCATCGCCCTGCTCTGCGGCTCCGAGGGCACGCTGGCGGTGATCACCGAGGTCCTCCTGCGTCTCATCCCGGCGCCGGCCGCCCGGGCCACGCTGGCCGGCACCTTCGACGGCATGGAGGCCGCCGCCGCGGCCGTCGCGGCCATCGCCGAGGCGGGCATCGTCCCGGCCGCCCTCGAGTTCCTCGACCGGGCGGCTCTGGACGCCATCACCGCCACCGGGGCGGGGGACGTGGCCCCCGGCGCGGGCGCGCTGCTCATCGTCGAGGTGGAGGGCGGCGTCACCGAGGTCAACGTGCACGGGGAGACGGTGCGCGCCAGCCTGGCTGGCTCCGCCGCGCGCACCATCGACCATGCCACCAGCGCCGAGGAGGCCGCCCGCCTCTGGAGGCTGCGCAAGTCGGTGAGCGCGGCGGTCGCCAAGGTGCAGATCGGCAAGGTCAACGAGGACGTGGTGGTGCCCCGCGACCGGGTCGCCGAGCTGGTGGCCCGGAGCCGGCAGATCGGGCTGGCGAACCAGCTGGCTGTCGTCAACTTCGGGCACCTCGGCGACGGCAACATCCACACCACCTTCCTGATCGACCCGCGCCTACCCGGGGAGAGGTTGAAGGCCGCCGCCGCCGCCGAGCAGCTGTTCGAAACGGTGCTGGCGATGGGCGGATCGCTGAGCGGCGAGCACGGCGTGGGCACCGCCAAGCTCGCCTTCGTGGAACGGCAGCTCGGGCGAGAGCAGGTCGCCCTGATGCGGCGCCTCAAGCACGCCTTCGACCCGGCGGGGATTCTGAACCCCGGCAAGAAGATTCCCCCCGTGCCGGCGCACCCGGCCGGCGCGCCGGAGCCGGAGCGGGAGGTGGCAGGCGTTCACTGACCGCGGCCTCTGGCGGACGTGCGAGGCGCGCGCCCCGTCACCGCTCGGCGGCGAGGAGCGCCGCCACGAAGTCCGTCTGGCCCACCCGCGCGGCCAGGTCGTGCCCCGACTCGTCCATGTCGAGGGCGGCGTCGTAGACGAAGGCGTACACGTTCTCCATCGTCCAGTCGCCGAGCTCCAGCTCGGCGAGCACCGAGCGCAGGCGTGCGTCCCTGTGTCCCGCTCCCAGCGTCTCCGTCGCGGCTGTGTACAGCGCCACCAGGATGCGCAGCTCGGCCTCGTACTCCTCGATCAGCTCGGGGTCGGCCTCGTCGGCGCGCAGCCGGGTCAGGGTGGAGCGGATCGCCTCGATCTCGAGCTGGTACTCGTCCACGTTCCTCGGTGGCGGGTGCTGCCGCCTCGAATCAATAGAGCAGGTGGTGCACTGCGATCGTCGGGGCGGCGAGGATGGCGATGATGTTCATGACCTTGATCATCGGGTTGATCGCCGGACCGGCGGTGTCCTTGTAGGGATCGCCGACTGTGTCACCGGTGACGGCGGCGGCGTGAGTGTCCGTTCCCTTGCCGCCGAAGTGCCCGTCCTCGATGTACTTCTTGGCATTGTCCCAGGCGCCGCCTCCGGTGGTCATCTGCAGGGCGACGAACAGTCCCACCACGATGGTGCCGAGGAGCATGGCGCCCAGCGCCTGCGGCCCCAGGATGAAGCCGACGGCGAGTGGCGCGACCACGGGGAGCAGCCCGGGGATGATCATCTCCCGCTGCGCCGCCGCGGTCACCAGCGCCACGCAGCGCGCGTACTGCGGCTTGGCGGTGCCGTCCATGATCCCCACGATCTCGCGAAACTGGCGGCGCACCTCGATGACCACGCCGCCCGCGGCCCGTCCCACCGCCAGCATGCAGAGCGCTCCGAAGAGGAACGGCATGATGCCGCCCAGGAAGAGCCCGACGATGACCAGCCCGTTGTTGAGCGAGAGGTCGAAGCTGAAGGGCACCCCGCCGTGGTGGTTCTTGAGGACGTCGGTGTAGCTGGCGAACAGCACCAGCGCGGCCAGGCCGGCGGAGCCGATCGCGTACCCCTTGGTGACGGCCTTGGTGGTGTTGCCCACCGCGTCCAGCGGGTCGGTGACGCTGCGCACCGCCTCGGGCAGGTCGGCCATCTCGGCGATCCCCCCGGCGTTGTCGGTGATCGGGCCGTAGGAGTCGATGGCGACGATGATCCCCGTCATCGAGAGCATCGACATCGCCGCGATGGCGATGCCGTAGAGACCGGCCAGGGCGGCGGAGGCCAGGATGCCCACCCCGATCACCAGCACGGGGATGGCCGTCCCCTGCATGCCGATGGCAAGCCCGGCGATGATGTTGGTGGCGTGTCCGGTCTGCGAGGCGCGGGCGATCGTCCTCACCGGCCAGAACTGCGAGCCGGTGAAGAACTCCGTGATGGCCACGATCAGCACGGTGATGACGATGCCGATGACAGCGCACCAGAAGAGGTTGTTGGCGCCGGCGGTGAACGCGCTGTTGTTGAACTCGCCATTGCTGTCGAGCAGGCGCGTGGCCAGGTAGAAGAGGGGGATCGCCACCACCACGGCCGCGATGAGCCCCTTGTACAGCGCCCCCATGATCCAGCCGTTGCGGGGGATCTTCACGAACCAGGTGCCCACGATGGAGGCGACGATGCTGATCGCTCCCAGGATCAGGGGGTAGACGATGAACGCCAGGTTGTGGCCCGTGTTGCTCTTGTAGAGGAGGCCACCGAGCAGCATCGCCGCCACCGCGGTGACCCCGTACGTCTCGAACAGGTCGGCGGCCATGCCGGCGCAGTCGCCGACATTGTCACCGACGTTGTCGGCGATGACGGCGGGGTTGCGCGGGTCGTCCTCGGGGATGCCCGCCTCCACCTTGCCCACCAGGTCGGCGCCGACGTCGGCTGCCTTGGTGTAGATGCCGCCGCCGAGGCGGGCGAACACCGAGATCAACGAGGCGCCGAAGGCGAAGCCCACGATGTCGTCGATGTTCTGGAACACACCGTAGGCGATGACCACGCCGATCAGCCCGAACGCCACCACCATCAGCCCGGTGACCGCGCCCCCCCGGAAGGCCATGCGCAGGGCGGGCTGGAGGCCGTGGCGCGCGGCCTCGGCGGTGCGCAGGTTGCTGCGCACGGAGATGTTCATGCCCACGTACCCGGCGGCGGCGCTGAGAGCGGCGCCGAGGAGGAAGAGCACCGCCGTCTGCCAGCCCAGCGTCAGCAGGAGGAAGACGAAGATGACAGCGCCGATGGCGGCGATGATCGAGTACTGGCGGTTGAGGTAGGCCTGCGCCCCCTCCTGGATGGCCTGGGCGATCTCGCGCATCCGCTCGTTGCCCTGCTCCTGGCGCAGCACCCAGAAGATCAGGTAGACAGCGTAGGCCAGTCCCAGCACCCCGGCGGCGGCGATGGGCAGCAGGACATTGGTGGTCATGCGGTCCTTCCGAACGGGCGGCACTGCGCGCGGCGGCCGCCATGGGCGAGCCGCGAGATTGTAGCGACCGGTGGCCCTGACGCGATGTCGACGTGTAGGCTCGAAGCCATGTCACAGACGCCAGCGACGGTCGTCATCGCTGTGGGCGACGAGGTTCTGTCCGGCCACACCCAGGACAGCAATTCGGCCTTCCTGGCGGCGCGGGCCTTCGCAGCGGGCTTTCCCGTGCGGCGCATCGAGGTCGTCGCCGATCGCCCCGACCAGGTGGTGGCGTCCATCCATCGCGCCCTGGCGGAGGCCGAGGTCACCCGCGTCGCGGTGTGCGGAGGGATCGGGCCCACCCCCGACGATCGCACCTTCGAGGCCGTGGCAGCCGCCCTGGGCCGGCCCCTCGAGGAGAACCCCGTGGCCCTCGCCCGCATCACCGCGATGGTCTCGCGAATGCATGCCGCGGGCTGGATCGCCCACGACGTGGTCAGCGAGGGCAACCGGCGCTGCGCCACCGTTCCGGCGGGTGGGATCGTGCTCCCCAACCGTCGTGGCATGGCTCCCCCGATGGCCTACGCGCTGGGGGCTGACCGCTGGCTCTTCATCCTTCCCGGTGTCCCTCACGAGTTCACCACCATCGTCGACGAGGAGTTGATGCCGCGCTTCTTCGCCGGCGGCACCGCGGCGCTGGTGATCGAGGTGGGCTTCTCGGGTGTGCCCGAGTCGGAGCTGTTCACGCCGCTGCAGCGGCTCGGCCGGGAGTACCCCGAGGTGGCCGCCGGGTCGTACCCCCAGTCCGAGGCGCGACGGGTGATCATCCGCCTCCGCGGGCTCGACACCGAACGCGTGCGCGCCGCGGCGCAGCGGCTGCTCGAGCTCGACCCCCGCGGCGACCTGCTCATCGCGGAGGTGGCGAGCAAAGAAAAAGAGGAGAGCGGCAGCTCTCCTCTTTCGGGATCGCGCTAGGCGATCTCCTCAGCCGACCTTCTGGAGGTTGCGGGCGCGCGGGCCCTTGGGGCTGTCGATGACCTCGAAGGTCACCGACTCACCCTCTTCGAGGCTGTCGAAATCGACTGTGGTGAGCTCGGTGCGGTGAAAGAACGCCTCCGAACCGTCGTCACCGCGGACAAAACCGAAACCGCGGTCGGGACTGATCATCTTGATGCGGCCAGCGGGCACTTCTCGTCCTCCAGGACTCGAGCTGACATCGAACAACCCGACACGCTCGCGCCGCCGACCCCACCAGGGGACGCCCCGGGTCAGCGCCGAGGACCTGCGATCAGCGCGATCGAGAGCGTGACCGCAAGCGGTTGTCCGTTCCGTGTCGACGCTCACTCGAGGATAGCAGGAGCGTGACCCCGATCGTTCTGCCACGACGACCGCAGGTCGAGCAGCGCATCGGGGAGGTTGGCGTAATACGACGTGACATCGAGTGTCGCGGGATACGGCGAGGGCGTCCCCAGCGCCTGCTCGCGGGCGCTCACAGCGTCCCAGGGCTCGGCGATCGGCTTGGCGATCCCGGTGCTGTCAACGATTCCCATTCGCGACCACCACGGGCGCAGGTCTGTGGGCGGGACCTCCGCCAGGCGCTCCCCCCAGTCGCACCACGCGCCCGCGTGCAGCCCGGCGACACCGGAGCCCATCAACCGCTGCGTCACCTGGTCGGCGTGGCGTCGCGCGTCATCGGGCGGGGCGGTCACACGATCACGGCGGTGCTCGTCGGCGGCCGGGTCGTCCTGGACCTCGCCGGAGGCGATGCCCAGCTCCACCACCAACGGGATTGGCGCGCCGGCCAGCGCCTGGGCGAGCTCGGTGATGAACACGGCCCTGTCCGCGGCGAGGGGCTCGCCCGGGAGGGCCAGGAGTTGGGGGCGCAGCACCAGGCCGAGCACGTCCACGTGCTCGGCCAGCGCTGCCAGGCGAACGCCGCGGCCGCGCACCACGTCGTCCTGGCCCAGGGTGAGGCGGCACTCCTCCCCGGCGGCGTGCACGCGCTCGGCGAGCAGCGCCGTCCACGCCGCCATCTCGACGATGCGACGCGGCCGGATGGTGGTCGCGGGGTCGTGGCCGAGGTCCCAGGCGGCGATGGCCGGGTGGCCGGCGAAGGCGGCCAGCATGGCGTCGAGCCAGCGCACCTGCACCTCGAGCATGAGCGGGTCGGCATAGATGTCACGCGGTCCGCCGGCGGCGACGCGCGCCTCGGTGAGGCAGCGCACCCCCCGCCGGCTGACCCGCGGGTCGACGGCGTACGCGGGCAGCATCACGCAGTCGCCGACGGACTGCGCGAAGAGTGTCAGCACCACCCGCAGCCCCAGCTCGCGGGCGCCGGTGAGGAGCGTCTCAAGGTCGCGCATCCGGCGCGGGTTGGGGGCCCGATCGGTGGGCATGAACGCGTCCCAGGCGAGCAGGATGCGCACCACCGGGATGTGCCGCGAGGCGATGGCGGCGAGGTCGTGGGTGACCACGTCAGCAGCGAACTCCTGCCACATGTACGGGCCCACCGCGGCCGGCCAGTAGGTGACCCCGACCTCGAGGTGGTCGGGGCTGGGCCGCGTCATCAGCGCAGCCTAGTAGACGAAGAGGTCGATGCCTCCGGCGACGGTGAGCACCTGGCCGGTGATGTAGCGCGCCTCCGGCGACACCAAGAAGCAGATGGCGTGGGCGATGTCGTCGGGCTCACCCGCGGTGCGCAGGGCGGTGCGCAGGACCATGCGGTCGTTCATCTTCGGGCTTCCCGCCTTGAAAGCCTCGGTGCCGATGATCCCCGGGGCGATGACGTTGGCGGTGATGCCGTAGCGGGCACCCTCGAGCGCCATCGACTTGCCGAGCCCGATGAGGCCGGCCTTGGTGGTGGCGTAGGACGCCTGGCCGAACCCGCCGAGGGTGCCCGCCACCGAGGCCATGTAGATGACCCGGCCCCAGTTGCGCTCGCGCATGTACGGCCATGCCGCCTTGGTGCAGAGCATCGCTCCGCTGAGGTTGACGCGCAGGTCGCGCTCCCACAGCTCGTCGCTCTGGTTCTCGATCTGGGCGATGTGGTCCAGCGTGCCGGCGTTGTTGACCAGGATGTCGAGGGAGCCGAACTCCCTGCGCACCTGGGCGAACACCTCTCCGACCTGATCGCGGTCGGTGACGTCCATCTTCATGGCGGCAGAACGCCGTCCCATCTGGCGGATCGCCTCGCTGGTCTGCTCCGAGTACACCGCGTGCTGCGAGGTGAAGAGCTGGGCGAGGGCCGAGTTGGCGCCCTGCGCCGCCTGCTGGATGTTGGGGTCCGACTCGATCAGGATGTCGGTCACCACCACGTCGGCACCGGCCCGCGCCAGCGCCAGACAGTCGGCGCGACCGAGGCCGCGCGAGCCGCCGGTGACGACGGCAACCTTGCCGGTGAGGTCGAACATTCATGCTCCCTGTGGACAGGCGGTGCGGCCGCCGGAGATTATCTCCGAGCACCGCCTCAGCCTGCGGTGAGCGCAGCGGAGGTGGTTGACGGTCATGGGTGAGTCCCTCCAGGTCGACGTGGTGGTCGAGGTTCCCAAGGGGAGCCGCAACAAGTTCGAGTGGGATGCCCAGGTCGGCGCCATGCGACTCGACCGCGAGCTGTTCACGGCCACCCGCTACCCCGCCGACTACGGCTTTGTCGTCGACACCCTCGGCGAGGACGGTGATCCCGTCGATGCGCTGGTCCTGCTCGGGGAGGCAACCTTCCCGGGCTGTCACATCTTCTGCCGCCCCCTGGGCGTGTTCTGGATGACCGACGAGCACGGCCCGGACGCCAAGCTGCTCATGGTCCCGTCCGCCGACCCCAGGGTCGTCTGGACTGAGCTCGACGACGTTCCCGAGCCGCTGCTGCTCGAGATCGCCCACTTCTTCGAGATCTACAAGGAGTTGGAGCCGGGCAAGGTCAGCCAGGTGCGCGGCTGGGACAGTCGCACCGCGGCCGAGGCGGAGATCCTCCGCTGCCGGGAGCGGTACAGCACCCGCGCCTGAGCCTCGAGCCGCCTCAGGCGGTGGCGGCCACCGTCGCCGCCTCGGCGGGATCCTCCTCGATGACCCGGGGCCGCGCCGCCAGCGCCTTGCGCTCGCCGAGGATGAGCCGGCTGATCACCAGGCGCTGGATCTCCGCCGTGCCCTCCCAGATCTGGTAGATCTTGGCGTCGCGCATGAAGCGCTCCACCGGGTACTCCTTGATGTACCCGTAGCCGCCCAGGACCTGGACGGCGTCGGTGGTCACCCGCATGGCGACGTCGCCGGCCATCAGCTTGGCCATCGAGCCCTCGCCGCGAGCGAAGGGGACGCCGTTCTGTGCCATCCAGGCGGCGCGCAGGGTCAGCAGCCACGCCGCGTCGATCTCGGTCGCCATGTCGGCCAGCTTGAAGGCGATCGCCTCGTGGCGGGCGATGGGCTTGCCGAAGGCGTGGCGCTCCAGTGAGTAGTCGCGCGCGAACTCGTAGGCGGCGCGGGCGATCCCCACCGCCCCGGCGGCAACCAGGGGGCGGGTGGCCTCGAGCATGAGCAGCGCCCCGATGGCACCGGGACCGGTGGCGTTGCCCTCGGTGTCGAACCCGAGGCGAGCCTCTTCGGGGACAAAGCAGTCTTCGAAGATGACCTGGGCCGTGTGTGAGGCGCGCACCCCGAGCTTCTTCTCCTTGCGCCCCTGGCGCATCCCCTTGGTGCCCTTCTCGACGACGAAGCCGGCGATCCCGGCCGCCCCCGCCGACCTGTCGGTGGTGACGAAGGCCACCTGGATGTCGGCGATGCCGCCGTTGGTGCAGAACTGCTTGGTGCCGTTGAGGACGTGGCCGCCCTCGACCTTGGTGGCGGTGGTCTCCAGCGCCATCGAGTCCGAGCCGCTGTTGGGCTCGGTCAGCCCCATCGCCCCGATGCGCAGCGCGCTGGGGTCGCACATCATGCCTATGTACTTCTTCTTCTGATCCTCGGTGCCCATGGCGATGATGGCGGCCCCGGCCAGGCCGGAGGCGTTGATGGAGACGCCGATCCCGGCATCGCCCCAGGCCATCTGCTCGGTGAGGATGAGCGAGCTCATCAGGTCGATGCCACCACCCCCGTACTCCTCGGGGAAGCCGCTGGCCGCGTCGAGGCCGAGGTCGTGGGCCTTCTGCATGACCGCCCAGGGCGTCTCCTCCTTCTCGTCGTAGTCGGCGGCGACGGGGCGCATCTCGTTGACCGCGAACTCGTGGGCGAGCTTGCGGATCTCCTCCTGCTCCTGAGTGAAACTGAAGTCGAACCCCATGTCTATCCCCTCGTTCGTGGCAGCCGGACGGTGGCCCGGCCGTTGCTGAGGACGCGGTCGCCGCTGCTGGAGACCGCCTCCAGCTCCAGGGTGGCGAGCCCGTCGGATTCATCGATGGCGGCGACCCGGCCGGTGCACGTGACCGTCTCCCCGGGGAGCAGCGGCTTGGAGAAGCGGCAGGACAGCGACGCCACCTGCTCGTACCCCCCCGCCCAGCGTGCCACGGCCTCGGCGAGGATGCCCATGTCGAGCAGGCCATGGGCGATCGTCCCCGGCAGGCCCACCGAGCGGGCGAAGTCGGGATCGACGTGGATGGGATTGTGGTCGCCAGACGCCTGCGCGTAGGCGTTGATCTGCTCCTGGGTGACGGTGCGAGCCAGCGGGGTCATCTCGTCCCCGACGGCGATCGCGCTGCGGGTGGCGGCGCCGGTGTCGCTCATCGGATGATCATCAGCGAGCGGCCGCGGCACACCGTCTCGCCATCCTGCCGGCGCGCCTCGTGCTCGATGCCGAGGAAGGTCATCCCCCGCTTCTCCTCCACCGAGGCGATGACCGCGCTGGCGTCGATGACGTCGCCCCCGCGCACCGGGGTGGGCCACGTGAAGGACTGCTCGCCGTGGACCAGGCCGGCGAGGTTCACCCCCACCTCGGCGTCGCCGAAGAGCTGCTGGAGGGTCGGGAAGAGGCAGTAGAAGGAGGCGTAGGTGGGCGGCACCTCGCCCGGGGCGTACACCTCGTCCGAGCCCGCGATGGCCCGGCCGAAGGCCTCGGCTGCGGCGCCGTCGACCACCTGGCCGGTCGCCTGGTAGCGGCGCCCCACGTGGCTCTGGTCAGGCATTCGCGACCTCCCACAGGCAGCGATCCGGCCCCGCATCCCAACCGGGTGTCCCGGAGGCGAACGCGTCAAGCGGACCCCAAATTGACATCGGTGTCAACACTTCTGCTGTGACTATAGCACCGGGGGACGGCGCCGTCCGGCCGGTGGTTGCCGCGCGGCGCGCTGCCGCTGGGGGGCGTCGCGGTCACCCGCGCGGCTCACGCGGCCAGGCCCTCGATCCAGGCCGGCTCGACTGTGATCGAGCCCACCGCGGTGCCCTCCCAGTTGCGCAGCGTGGGATGCGCGAAGCCGCCCAGGGCTGCGTCCTCGAGGGCGGCGGCGCCGATCCAGCCGAGGCGCTGCAGCGCCGCCAGGGCGATGGCGGGGACGGCCGTCTGGTCTCCCGCCTCCAGCTTGATCGCCAGCGCCGGGCCGCGGGGGCGGCGGACCGCCACCCACACCGCCGCCGCCCCACCCTTGACGGTGAGGTCGCGGCCCGCCGCGGCCAGCAGGGCGGTGTCGAAGCGGCCCCGGCCGGCCACCAGGTGGGGGTGCGCGCTCATCGCCTCCTGGCAGCGCCGGAACCCGGCATCGGCGGTGGCGGCAGCGAACATCCGGCCCAGCGTCCGCAGGGGCACCCCAAAGGTGGGCAGCCCGCACCCGTCGATGCCGGCCGGGGCCGAGTCGAGGTCGATGCCGCCCAGCCCGCCCATGGTGGCGCGGAGCTCACCCTGCAGCGGGTGGGCGGCCGCGGCGTAGCCGGCGATCGGCCAGCCCCGCACCGCGCAGACCGCCAGCATCCCGGCGTGCTTGCCGGAGCAGTTGTTGTGGATGCGGCCGGGCCGCTCGCCCGCGGCGAGGATCGAGGCGGCGGCCTCCTGGTCCATGGGCGGCTGTGGCCCGCAGCTGAGCGCGTCCTCGTCGAGCCCGATCCGCCGGAGCAGGCCCAGGACGCCCCGCACGTGGACCGGCTCGCCGCTGTGCGATGAGCAGGCCAGGGCCAGCTCCTCGCTGGAGGCCCCCAGCGGACCGGCGGCGTGGCGCACGAACGGCAGCGCCTGGAGGGGCTTGACGCAGCTGCGCACCGTGGTGATGTTGTCCGGGTCACCGGCGCCGGCGACGACCATCCCCGACGCGTCGACCACCGCGACGTGGCCTCGCACCACCGCCTCGAGGGCCGTCCCGCGGCGCGTGGTGGCCAGGTGGGCAGGGAGCGACTCGGGCACGGCCGGCACAGTGTTGCAGGCCCTCTCGGGTCAGCGACGCGTCAGACCAGCCCCACCATGGCGGTGGGCCGATGGAAGCGCACCCGGCAGCGCTGGCACTTGAAGACCAGGCGCAGGCCGAGGCGGCCGATCACCCCCGCGTCACGGTCGAGACAGTTGGGGCACACGGCGTGCTGCTCCGCGAACTCGGTGGGCACGTCCTTGAGCGGCAGTTCAACGGGCTTGTACTTTCTCATCCGATGCATGGTAGCACTCTATGGGACAGTGTCAATATCAGGTTTAGCACCAGTCGCGGACTGAGGACGGCGGAAGAGCCTGAACTCGCTGAGGAGCCTCCGCCGCCGCCGTTCCACGCGCCGGTCGCGGCGCTCCTCGGTGAAGGCCTCGGGATGGCGGCTGCGAGCATCGCCGAGGGCTGCACGGACGAAGACGGCGGTGAGGCTGGCCAGGGGCACCGCCACGAACGCTCCCAGGAAGCCACCGATGTCGATGCCGGCGAAGAGGGCGAGCAGGGTCACCAGCGGGTGCAGGCGGACAAACCTGGCCTGGATGCGCGGGGCGAGGAAGTAGCCCTCGACGATGTGGATGGCGATGAACAGCAGCAGCGCATACAGCGCGGTGACCGGGTTCTTGGTGAGCGCCAGCAGGATGGCCACGGCCCCGCCGATGAACGCCCCCACCAGGGGGATCAGCTCGAAGCTCGCGGCGGCGATTGCGACCACGATCGGAAAGGGCACCCCGATTAGAAAGGAGCCGAACCCGGCCAGGATTCCGATGATCAGCGCCATCACCAGCTGGCCGCGCACGTAGCCGCCCACCACCACCCCGAAGGCGTCGAACGCGAAGTCGGCCTCAGCGCGCAAACGTCCGGGCAGCAGGTTGACGATCCCGCCGCGCAGCTGCTCGCCGTCCTTGAGCATCCAGAACGCGACCACCAGGGTGACCAGGATGTCGACCAGGATCGTCAGCGTCGAGGTCACGATGCTGAGCAGGGCTCCGGCCACCTTGCCGGAGATGTCGCTGCTGATGGTCGTGGAGACGCCGTTGCCGCTCAGCTGAATCCCGTGGGCGGCGAGCTGGGTGCGCGCCGAGTTGAGGATGTCGTTGACCTGCTTGATGATCGCGGGCCCGCGCTTGGTGAGCTGCGATGCCTCGTCGACGATGGGGGAGGCGATCAGGAAGCCGATGAGGACGGCCATCCCCAGGCCGGCGAGCAGCGTGACCAGGATGGCGACGGTGGGATGGAGGTGCAGGCGCGCCTCGAGGAGCCGCACGATCGGTTCGGCGATGAAGGCGATGACGGCGCCGAAGAGGATGTAGAGGATGACGGTGAGAATCACCCCCAGCACCGACTGCACCACGGTGAGCAGCTGAACCGCGACGAAGACGGTAACCAGCACCGCCGCCGCTCGGATCCACCACCATGTGGAGTTGCGCATGCTGGGCGGTGGTCCCTTGCCGGGGTCGCCTGGAGCGGGCGCCTCAGTCCTGCTGTGGCGGGGCGGAGACTCCGTGGCTGCCGCTCGCGAGGACCCGCCCGATGGCCGCGCCGAACGCGCAGCCGACCCACCGCTCGGCCGGCGCGCGGCGCTCTCCGTGATGGTCTCGCCGGCGCCCCGATCGCTCATCGAAATCAGTGTACGGGCGGCGTCCGTTTGCGCCCGGCTCACTTTGACTGCGGGCATGCGCCTTTGCTAGCCTCCGGCGCGGCCTGATCGTTGGGGGGACGCTCGGGGGATGTCCCATGGGCCTGGCCCGACGAGGAGGGGTGGTCATTCGCGGTAGCCGACATCGACTCATCCGGCACGCGTGGGTGTTGCTGGCAGCGGTCCTTCTGCCCGTGCTGGCGCCCCGTGCTCCATCCACCGTCGCCGCGGTCGTCACCGCTCCCCAGGTCAACGGCGACATCATCCTGAGCGCAGTCATCGAGCGCCCCGCGGTCGTTCCCCCGATCGCCGCGCGCCCGGCCCAGACGGTGGTCACGGCCGCCGGGGAGACTGTCGAGACGCTGGCCGCCGCCGACCACTCCGACAGCGCGGCGATCCGCTGGGCCAACGGCCTCGCCGCCACCGCCGAGCCCGTGGCCGGGGCGGCCCTCCTGATCCCGCCGAGCGCGGGCGCGCTGGTGCCGGTGCTGCCCGCTGAGCGACCCAGCCACTTCGCCACCCGGCTGGGCCTCGACCCGCGCGTGGTCCTCGACTACAACGCCCTCGCCAAGGACACCCCGCGCCCCGCCGGCAGCTACCTCCAGGTGCCGCTCACCGCCGCCCCCCGAGGCGCCCTGGTCGGTCGCTTCTTCTCCCGCGCGCCGGGCGGCGTGCCCTCCATCGTCGAGGTCCACACCTCGGTGCCGGATGGCTTCCCCTACGGCCAGTGCACCTACTACGCCGCGCTGCGCCGCAACGTCACCTGGGCGGGCAACGCCTGGGTCTGGTTCGACGCCGCCAACGGCATCCGCCCCGAGGGCCACGTGGCCGTGGCCGGCGCCCTGGTGGTTTTCCACACCGGCTGGTTCGGCCACGTCGCCTACGTCGAGCAGGTCCACCCCGACCGCAGCTTCCTCATCTCCGAGATGAACTACTACGGAGACGGCGGGGGCTGGGGACGGGTGGACCATCGCACCATCACCCCTGCCGATTTCCGCAGCGTTGCCGGGTTCATCTACTGAGCCAGAGCGTCAGCCGGAGAAGCGGTATCCGATCCCCGGCACAGAGTGGATGTACGTAGGCTTCTCGGCGTCGGGCTCGATCTTGCGGCGCAGCCGGTACACGTGGGCGTCGACGGTGCGCGTCTCGATCTCCACCTCGTACCCCCAGACGCGCCGGAGCAGCTCGCCGCGACTCATCACCTGGCCGGGGCGGGAGGCCAGCAGGGCCAGCAGGTTGAACTCCGTCAGCGTGAGCATCACCTCCTCGCTGTCGCGGAACGCCTGGCGGCGGCCGAGGTCGATGGTGAGGCCGGGGAACTCGAAGCGATCGCGCGGCTGCTCCTGGGAGGAGATCTCGCTGCGGCGCAGGTGGGCGCCGATGCGCGCCATCAGCTCGCGCACCTCGAACGGCTTGGTGACGTAGTCGTCGGCGCCAAGCTCGAGGCCGACCACCACGTCGATGGTGTCGGCCTTGGCGGTGAGCATGATGATCGGCACCCGCGAGCCCTCGGAGCGCAGCCGGCGGCAGACGTCGAGGCCGCTCATCCCGGGGAGGTTGATGTCGAGGATGATCAGGTCGGGGTTCTGCTCACGCGCCGCGGCCAGCCCGTCGACACCGTTGGCGGCCTCCAGCAGCGTGTGATTCTGGGCGCTGCAGGCGAGCCGGACGACCTCACGGCTGGGGGCGTCGTCCTCCACGATGAGGATGGTCTTTCCGGCTCCGCTCATGAGGCTTGCGTCTCCAGGTACGTGGCGATCCTCTGCACGAAGTTCGCCACCTCGATCGGTTTTGAGATGTAACCCGAGCAGCCGGCGGCGAGTGCCTCCTGCTCGTTGCCCTTCATGGCATTGGCGGTGAGCGCGACGACGGGGATCGACGAGGTCTTGGGGTCGGACTTGAGCATCCGCGTGACGGTGAGGCCATCGATGCCGGGGAGCTCGATGTCCATCAGGACGAGATCGTACGGGGAACTCCGCGCCTTGTGCAGACCCTCGTTGCCGTCCACCGCGATGTCGACGTCGAAGCCCTTGCCGCTCAGCACCATGGTGGCGAGCTCGCGGTTGCTCTGGTTGTCCTCCACCAGCAGGATGCGGTTGTGGCGGTGCCCGTTGGGGATCTCCAGGCCGGCCAGCGGGAGGCGGAACGTGAACACCGAACCGATGCCGGGCTCGCTCTCCAGCTCCATCGTCCCGCCGTGCAGCTCGATGATGCGGCGGGTCAGCGAGAGGCCCAGGCCGGTGCCCTCCACCTGCCGGGTGGTGGCGCTGTCCACCTGGTAGAACTCGTTGAAGATCCGCTCGTGGTGCTCCTTGGGGATGCCCACCCCGGTGTCCCCCACCAGCAGGCAGAGCGTCGCCACGCCCTCGGCCCGGGCCGCTATCCACACCCTCCCCCCCTGGGCGGTGAACTTGATGGCGTTGCTGAGCAGGTTGTAGAGCACCTGCTTGAACTTGCTCTTGTCGGCGCGGACCAGGAGGTCCTCGGGTACGACGTCGATGGAGAGGTCGATGTCGCGTCGCTCGCTCAACGAGCGGATCACGTTGTGGACCTCGTGGACGGCGTTGTTGACGAAGAACTCGTCGTAGCTGAGCTCCATCCGGCCCGCCTCGATCTTGCTGAGGTCGAGGACGTCGTTGACCAGCTCGAGGAGGTGCTTGCCCGAGGTGTGGATGTTCTCCAGGCACTCGTGGCGCTGCACCTCCTCGAGGGCCACCAGGTTGTCCTTGAGGATCTCGCTGAATCCCAGGATGGCGTTGAGCGGGGTGCGCAGCTCGTGGCTCATGTTGGCGAGGAACTCACTCTTCAGCCGGGAGATCTCGTTGATCTGGGCGTAACTGCGTTCCAGCTCGCGTTTCTGCTCGGCGATCTGGGCCAGCTGCACCGTCTGGCGGGCGTGGAGGCGGGCGTTGTCGATGGAGATGGCCGCCTGGTTGGCGATCACCTGCATGAGCGCCTGCTCCACCGAGGTGAATGGGCGGACCTCGCGTCGGGCCATGGTGAGCGCGCCCACCAGCCGCTGTGGCGATTGCAGCGGCATCACCAGGCAGCTCCTCGGGGCGTGGGCCATGGGCAGGTTCTTGAAGCGGCTGTCCTTGGTGGCGTCCACCACCGACACCACCTTGCGCCGCTGAGATGCCCAGCCGACGATGCCCTCACCGAGCTCGAAGGTGGCCACCTGGGCGACCGACTCGGTGAACGGGAAGGTGGCGATGGCGCTCAGGCTGGTGCCGTCCTCATCGAGCAGGAAGACGGTGGCGGCGTCGCAGGCCACCAGGTCGGAGGCAGCCTTGAGCATGAAGTCGATCGTCTCTTTCAGCTCCAGGCTGGAGGTGAAGAGATTGCCGACCTGACCGAGCAGGTCGACAATGACCTTGTCGTCCATGGCCGGGCGAGTATACCGGCGCCTCAGCCCCAGTAGACCACTCCCGCGGATTTCGGCAGTCGCCAACACCAGGGGGGAGCGCCAGTCCCCTTCGCCGAATCAGCCCTTGCGGGCCTTGATCTCCTCGATCACCTGGGGCAGGATCTTCAGCGCGTCCCCGACCACTCCGAGGTCGACGAGCTTGAAGATGGGAGCGTCGCCGTCGCGGTTGATGGCGACGATCGCCTTGGCTCCCTTCATCCCCACGGTGTGCTGCATGGCACCGCTGATCCCGCAGGCGATGTAGACAGAGGGCTTCACCGTCTTGCCGGTCTGGCCCACCTGCATCGAGTAGGGCACCCAGCCGGCGTCGACCACGGCCCTGCTGGCGCCGACCGCGCCGCCGATGAGCGAGGCCAGCTGCTCGAGCAGCTCGAAGTTCTTGGGATCACCGAGCCCGCGACCGCCGCTGATCACCACCGGCGCCTCCTCGAGCTTGGGCCCCGAGGATGACTCGGCACGCCGATCGACCACTCGGACGGCGCGGTGCTGGTCGGCTATCGCGCTGGTCACCGGCTCCACCTTGGCCGGGCCGCCGCCGCCGCTCTCCGCCGCGAAGGACTTGGGCCGGATCAGGGCGATCGCCGGCTTCCTGGACTCGAAGGCGGTGGTCACGTCCTGGGTGGCTCCGAAGATCGACGACTGCACCGACACCTTGGCGTCGGCGGCGACGTCGAGCCCGTTGGCCACCACCGGCAGGTCGAGCTTGGCCGCCAGGCGGCCGGCCACGTCGCGGCCCAGGTAGGTGGCGGCGATGAGGATGAGGTCGGGCTTGAGCTTGCCGGCGAGGTCGGCGATGGCATCGGCGGCCGGGCCGCCGGGAAGCAGCTCGCCGAAGGCGGCGTCGCTGCCGGCGTGCAGGGTGGTGGCGCCGAACTCGCCGAGTTGCGCCGCGGCCGCCTCGGCCTGGGGGGAGAGGGCCACCGCTTCGACGGTGCCGCCCAGCGAGCGCGCCTTGGTGAGCAGCTCGAGAACGGCCGGGATGGGCTTGCCGTCGACGATCTCCGCGAACACCCAGGTGGTCCCCAAGGCCATGTCAGATCACCTTCTTGTCGGCGAGGAAGTCGACGATCCGCTTGGCAGCCTCGCCATCGTCCTGGACGATCTCGCCGGCGGTGCGCTGCGGGGCCGCCTGCACGGCGGTGACCTTCTGGCCGGCGGAGGCGCCACCCAGCCCCTCGACCCCGAGATCGGCCAGGCTGGGACGATCGAGAGGCTTCTGCTTGGCACCCATGATGCCCTTGAGCGAGGGGTAGCGCGGCTCGTTGACGCCGGCGGTGACGCTGACCACCACCGGCAGCTTGGCGTCGACCACCTCGATGCCGGTCTCGGTCTGGCGCTCCACCTTGAGGCTGTCGCCCTCGTAGGAGATCGACTTGGCGAAGGTGACCGCGGGGATGTCGAGCAGCCCCGCGATCATCTGCGGGACCACCCCGGTGTAGCCGTCGGTCGACTCGGTCGCTGTGATGACCAGGTCGAACTCCTGCTTGCGGATCGCCGCCGCGAGCACCTTGGCGGTGGTCAGCGCATCGGAGCCGGCCAGCAGGTCGTCGCTGATGAGCACCCCCTTGGCGGCGCCCATGGCCAGCGCCTTGCGCACCGCGTCGACACCGCGCTCCGGGCCCATGCTGACCACCGTGACCTCGCCGCCGTGCTTCTCGGCGAGCTGGAGGCCCGCCTCCACCCCGAACTCGTCGCCGGGATCGAGCACCAGCTCACCGTCGCGCTTGAGGTTGTGGGTGGAGGGGTCGAGCTGGCCCGCCGAGTTGGGGTCGGGCACCTGCTTGACGCAGACGACGACGTTCATTGGCGCTCCTGCATCCGGCTGCCGGCGGAGCCGTGACTCTACCCCACCGTTTCCAGGCGACGGCTCGGGGTGGCGGCGCGCTGCGGCGGCACCTCTCAGGTGCGGCTCAGGCCGCATGGCGCGGCCCGGGTGGAGAATGGCCAGCGGCAGTCACCCCTCACGAGAGACGCAGTCATGCTGAGCTTCGCCCGCCGCGCGACCCGCTGGGTCGGGCGCCACGCCTTCCCCGTCATCGCCGCCGCGGTCGTCATCACCGGCGCGGCCGGCGGGGGGATCGGATATGCGGTGGCCGGCCAGCACACCACCACGCCGTCCCCGCCGGCCGCCAGCCCATCGTCCCCCCACAGCCCCAAGGGGGGCCATGCGGGGGCCGCCCCCGGCGGGGCTCGGATCGTGCAGCGCGCCCTGGGCATGCTCGCCGCAGAGACGGGACAGAGCGTCGCCGGCGTGCGCGGTGAGCTCGCCGCCGGCAGGTCCATCGACGCCATCGCGGGTGCCAAGGCGCCAGCCCTCGAGAGCCGGATCATCGCCCAGGTGACCAAGCTCGCCGACCGCGCGGTCAGCGCCGGCAGGATCACCTCCAGCGCCGAGGCCTCGCTGCTCGCCGTCGTCAGGACCAGGTTTGAGGCGCTCATGGCGGAACCGGGCACCCAGCTGATCAAGGACGCGGAGAGAGCCCTCCAGCTCCTCCACGGCAAGGGCCACGGGCACCCCGCTCCGCCGCCTCCGGCCACCTCCACCCCGGCCGCCTGAGCCCCGCTCGGGCCATCCGCCACCGCCAGGGCGCGCCGGGCTCGCCGTTGGGGCGGCGTGGCTACACTGCGGCGATGCCCAAGTCCTACGCGCACGCCGACCAGGTGATCGACCCGGCCAGGAGGTACAGCGCGACGATCGCCACCGAGAAGGGCGACATCGTCATCTCCCTGCATCCCGACAAGGCGCCCAGGAGCGTCAACAACTTCGTCTTCCTGGCCCGCGAGGGTTTCTACGACGGGCTCAGCTTTCACCGCGTCGTCGACGACTTCGTGATCCAGGCGGGGTGCCCGGAGGGAAGCGGCCACGGTGGCCCCGGCTACCGCTTCGAGGACGAGCCCGTGCTCGGTGAGTACATCGCCGGCGCGGTGGCGTGCGCCAACGCGGGGCCCAACACCAACGGCTCGCAGTTCTTCATCTGCACCGTCGACGACCGCCACAAGCTGGCCAAGTCCTACAACCTCTTCGGCCAGGTGGTCGGGGGGATGGACATAGTCGGTCAGATCCGCCAGGGCGACGTGATGCGCTCGGTGTCGGTCACCGAGGAGTAGCGCCATGGCAGCCGAGCTGCGTCTGATGTCGGTGCACGCGCACGCCGACGACGAGTCGATCACCATGGGCGGGCTGCTGGCGACGTGCCACGACCGCGACATACGCACCGCCAACATCTGCTGCACGGACGGCAAGCTCGCCACCATCGTCGCCGACGACATGCCCGAGGAGACGACGCGACCGCACCTGGCCGGCATCCGCCAGGAGGAGCTGCGGGCGGCGTGCGCGATCCTCGGTGTCGACGAGGTGCACTTCCTCGGCTACGGCGACTCGGGGATGTGGGGGGCGGACAGCAACCAGCTGGCGGATGCGTTCTGGAGGGCGGACATCGATGAGGCGGTGGGCCGGCTGGTCGCCCACATCCGAAAATTTCGCCCCCACGTCGTGGTCACCTACGACGGTGTCGGCGGGTACGGGCATCCCGACCACATCCAGACCCACCGCGTGACCCTGCTCGCCGTCGAGGCGGCGCACATGAGGGCGCTGTACCCGCAGGCGGGCGAGCCCTGGAGGGTGCACAAGCTGTACTACACGTCGATCCCCGTCTCCATGCTGCGCAGGGCCGCCGACATGGCCAGGGCCGCCGGCCAGCCCCCGCCGTTCGGGGTCGACAACCCCGAGGACCTGCCCTTCGTGACCCCAGACGAGTGGATCACCACCACAGTCGACATCCGCGCCGCGGTGCGCCGCAAGCGCCAGGCCCTGGTGGCGCACCACAGCCAGATCGGTCCCGACTGGCCGATGCTGGCCGTCCCCGAGGAGGTGACGATCGAGCACTTCGGCACCGAGGCGTTTCAGCTGGTCATCTCGCGGGTCCCGGTCACCCTGCCGGAGACCGACCTCTTCGCCGGGATCACCGCCGAGGAGGCCGTCGCCGTCTGAGCTCGGTGCGGTCAGCTGCCCAGCTGCCCCGGTCCGTTCCAGTGAGCGGTGAACCATGCCTCCCAGAGGGTCTGAGAGCCGCCCTGCCAGAAGACGAGCTGCGCACCCGCGGCGGTGACCGCCACGCTGGGCGCGGAGGTGAGCGGGCTGGTGCCGGCAAAGGCCGCCGCGGTCCAGTCGACCGGCCCGCTCCACCGCCCCTTCCACCACGCCTCGTAGAGGTGGCCCGATGGTCCCTGCCAGAACACCAGCTGGGTGCCGTCGGACGCGACCGCGACGCTGGGAGAGGAGCGCAGCGGCGCCGCGCCGCCAAACGCTGCCGCGGTCCAGTCGACCGGACCAGTCCACCGCCCCTTCCACCACGCCTCGAACACGTGGCCCGATGGTCCCTGCCAGAAGACCAGCTGGGTGCCATCCGAGGCGACCGTGATACTGGGCGACGAGTTGAGTGGCGCCGCGCCGCCAAACGCTGCCGCGGTCCAGTCGACCGGACCAGTCCACCGCCCCTTCCACCACGCCTCGAACACGTGGCCCGACGCTCCCTGCCAGAACACCAGCTGGGTGCCGTCGTTGAGGACGGTTGCGCTCGGGGCCGAGCTCGCCGGTGCGCCGCCGCCGAAGTAGCTGACGGTGACGTCGACCGGGCCGTTCCAACGCCCGCTGTACCACGCCTCGAAGACGTGGTTCGATTGGCCACGCCAGAACACGATCTGGGTACCGGCAGCGGTGATGGTCACCGCGGGGGCGGACTGCAGCGGTGCACTGCCACCAAAGTAGGCCGCGCTGACGTCGACGGGACCATTCCACGTGCCGCCTGCGAACCACTTCTCAAACAGGTCGTTATTGGGGCCCTGCCAGAAGACCGTCTGCGTCGATCCGTCTGGCATGATCGCGGTGCTCGGCGACGAGGCGCTGATCAGCGGCGGATGCGCCGGGGCTGCGGGTGCGCGTGAGAGCGCGGGTGCGAGCTCACCCGAGCGCAGCCATCCCAGCACGGGCAGGCCTCCCAGCGGAGGCGCCGACGTTCCATGGAGCGGCTCGGTCCACTCCCCTGTCGGTGTGCCGTTGACGGTGAGGTTCTCCTGGGCAACGGTGACCGACGATGCCGTCACCCCAGCGACGACTCCCACGTGACCAGTCGGAATGCTCGACGTCGCGCCGTAGACGATGATGTCGCCGAACTGTGGAGGGCTGGCCCCGCCGTTGGGGTTCTGCGACAGCGGGATCGGTAGCGAGGGACCGGCCGCCCACATGTCACTCGCCCTGCTGATCGGCCAGGTGTCCGGCTCGCCCCACTTGAAATGTGCCCACCGCTGGGCGAGCTCGGTGCACTCGTACTCCAGGCCGAAGGTTCCCTGACGGTCCTGGGTTCCTGAGCCGTTGCTGTAGACGTTGAGGTCACCGAGTCCCGCGTCCGCTCCAGCCCATGTGGCGCCGGCCACCAGGACGGTGCCGAACGGGACCGTGTTGGCATGCGCGGTGATGGACCCGGCACCGATCGCCGCGGCTATCGCGGCGCCGGCCAGCGAGAGGCTCAGCGCGCGTGCGCGCCGGGGGCTCCTACCCGGTCGGTTGCGCGGAATCGCGGGGCAAACGGACATGGCAAAGACGCCTCTGATTGACGGTGCGGCACCGGGCCGCCCCCAATGGGTCCGCGATCGTCCGGGGGATGGGGAGTGGGCGATCCGCGGCGAGGTCGCCAGGCTAGCAAGCCAGAGTCCGGCGTCCTCTCAGGCTGACAGCCCCGTTACAGCGTCGTGGCCAAAGGATCAGACGCCATCCCGTTGTTGGTGACCGCGATCCCATCCTCGAGCCCCGTGGCCAGACCGACCACCGCTATCGAGCCCGGGTCGTCCCCCGGGCGCGCCGCAAGGCCGCCCTGAATGGTGCTGTCATCCGCCAGCTCCGTGACTGCGCCATCGCGTCCAGGGCTGCTTCCGTGCGCTGCAACCGACTGCGCAGCTCGAACACCTCCTGGGCGCCATCCTCGCCGGGCGGCGGCGGCACCCAGGGGGGCTTTTCGGCGATGCCCTTGGCGAGGATGAAGATGAACTCGTTGTCGTCGCCGCCCATGCAGGGGATGAACTCCAGCGGTTCCAGCAATAGGTTGCCCTCTCTGCACGCCGCCACCAGGAACTCGAGGAAGGTGTCCGGCCTCCAGAGGTGGAAGTGAATGCTGTAGTCCATGTCCATCAGCTCACGCACTCGATCGGCCTTGGCCTTGTCAGCACGCTTGGGAATCCCCTCGACGTGGGCCTCAACGTTGTGCACCCAGTCGCGGAAGTGCTCCTCGCGAGTGCTGTCGGGACCATGACGGTACTCATTGACGATGTGCTCGACTGAGGTCAGCTGTCGGAACCTGTCAAAGCTCACCCGCGGCTCCGGAAGAGCAACGTAGAGGATCCCACCGGGACGGAGCACGCGAACCATCTCGACCAGGCCGCGAATCGGGTTGTCGAGGTGCTCGACCAGGTGATTGGCGATGACAAAATCGATCGACGCGTCTGCGATTGCCGAGAGGTCGTGGGCGTCACCGATGATGGACACCGGCGCGAGCGTTGCACCATCGTGCTCGGGGTAGTGACGACGGAGATCCTCATTGCTCATCCGGTCGACGTATTGCACGCGGGCCGTCGCCGGCACCGCCAGCGGGTTGTGCAGTGCGCCGACCTCGATCCCTGTGCCATTCAGCCAGCGGGCCGCCTGGCGGCGCTTCTCTGTGTTCATCGACCATCCTCAGGCTGCGAGCGATGCTGGATTCGGACTCTGACGGTGACGGTTGGCGTGCCCGGCGCCGGCCCGACACGCGGCTTGTTGCGGACATTGGCCGCGAATTCCACGAACCTCAAGTACCCTGTGTGCGCTCCATGCCCCATTCCCCGGCGCCCATCCTCGCATCACGCACGTGCATCTCGCGTGGATGGCGCCTCCTCAGCGCCGTCGCCGCAGCCGGCACACTCGCCTCGCTGACGTTCGTCTCAATCCCAGCCCACGCCGCGTCCGCCGCCTCCATCAACGTGCGTCCCACCGTTCAGCAGCATGCGCTCGACTGCGAGGCCGCCGCCCTGCAGATCGCCCTGGCGGCGATCGGCATCAACGCCAGCCAGGACTCGCTGATCCAGAGCATCGGCAACGACCCCAGCCTCCCCATGATGCGCGGCGGCCATCCGGTGCGCTGGGGCAACCCGTACTCCTCGTTCGTCGGCGACCCCAACGGCACGATGATGAGGAGCGGGTACGGCGTGTACTACCCCCCCGTCGCCGCGGCCGCGCGCGCCGCCGGCGCCATCGCCACCGGGGCGGCGGGATGGCAACCCTCGCAGCTGTACGCGGCGGTGGCCTCCGGCGAGCCCGTGGTGGTGTGGGTGCCCCACCTCCTCGCGTCACCCAGCTTCGGAGCGTGGACCGCGTGGGATGGCACGTCCGTGTGGTACTCGCCGCAGGAGCACACCCAGGTTCTGGTCGGCTTCGACATGGGCACCGGCACCGTGACCCTCGCCGATCCTTGGGATGCGCGGCTGCACACCTACGCGATGTCGCTTTTCGCCAATCGGCTGGCGGCGTACCACGGCATGGCCGTGGTCGTGGCCCCGCCGGATGGACCGTCAGCGGTGATCGCCTCGGGCGGGCGCCAGGCCATCTTCTGGAAGGGCAGCGACAGCAACCTCTGGGAGGCGTGGCAGAGCGGCGGCAGCTGGACCCCGGCTGTCCTGGTCACCTCGGCCGCTCCCCTGGCCTCGGCCCCCTCCGCCGCGATCACCGCCCTCGGCCAGCAGATCGTCTTCTGGAAGGGCACCGACGGGATCCTTCACGAGATCTGGTGGGACCCCGGATCGGGCTGGAACGGTCCGGTTCCCGTCGACGGCGCCATCCCTCTCGCATCCCGTCCCTCGGTCATGGTCACCGACGGCAACCAGGTCGTCTTCTGGGAGTCACTCGCTGGCCAGCTCCAGGAGGCGTGGTGGAACTCCAGCAGCGGGTGGAACGGACCGCTCCCCGTCCCAGGGGCAGGCAACATGTCTTCCGCGCCCTCGGCGATCGCCGCCACCGTCGGCTCGCGCACCGAGCAGGCGGTGTTCTGGAAGGGCTCGGACGGGACCCTGACCGAGGCGTGGTGGGATCCCCTCAGCGGCTGGAACGGTCCGGTTCCGGTCAGCAGCGCCGTCTCCATGGGGAGCGGGCCCGCCGCCGCGGTCACCCCGGCAAACCAGCAGATCGTCTTCTGGGAGGGCAGTGACCGCCTCCTCCGCGAGGAGTGGTGGGATGCCTCGTACGGTTGGAGCGGCCAGGCCGCCTGGTCCTTCGCCTCTCTCTCCTCAGCACCGGCTGTGGACGTCACCGCCGACGGCCAGCAGGTCCTCTACTGGAGGGGCGGCGACGCCAACACCTGGACCGCTCGCTGGAGCCACGGCTGGTCCTCACCCGTCGATCTCCGCCTCGGTCCCATCGCTTGA
>JBOHUD010000078.1:0-3334 GCA_050734155.1 Candidatus Dormibacteria bacterium | reverse complement strand
GGCGTCGAGACGGCTGTGGAGGCGCTGCACGTCCTCGGCGCGATGACGCTCGGCGGCAGCGATGGCCGCCTTGATCTGGGGCAGCTCGCCGAGGGGGAAGTCGTCGGTGCCCAGCAGGCCGCCCCGGAACTCGCGGAACTCCCGCCACAGGGCGGCGAGGCTGTCGGCGTCGCCGGGCCACTGCTGCACCACCGGGCGCCGGGGACCGCCGGGCATCAGGCAGCCGGCGGAGTCGCCTGCTGCGCGAACGCCTGCCGCGCGAGGTCGTGCGAGGCGTCGAGGACAACGGCCTGCCCCGCTGCGTGTGCGTCCAGCAGATGCTTGTGCAGCGGCGTCCCGGCGAGCGCATGAATCACCTGGACGCGTCCGTCGCCGGATCCCTTCGGTGCCACGGGGACCACCGCGACCTGACTCTTGGTCGCCGGGTCGGTCACCCACAACGTGAAATCGTCGCGCTTGAGGAATTGGATGTCGACGACGGGCTTCGGATAGTGGTGTAGGCCGGCCTGCTGCTTGCCAGGCGAGAGCACGCCGGTGTGGAACCCCGCGGGGACCGGAAGGCTGGCGTTGAAGATGCCGTCGACCCAGAGCGCTACGCCGGTCGCATCGGTGATCGGCGTGGTCAGGAGCGTCTCGCCGTCGTGATAGCTAAGCAGCTCGAGCGCCGGAAGCGTCGATGGAAACGCCGCCACGATGCGGGCGACACGCAGCCGCCACGCATCCACCTTGGCGAAGTCCAGGCAGAACTGCCCGCTCCATTCCGAGCCGGCGAGGTCGAGGACAAAGAGCCAACCGGTCCCGTCGTGGAGCGGGATCGACCCCGCATGGTGATCCTGATAGGGCGGCGGCCCGAGCGGCCAGTCCGCGATGCTCTGGATGATCTTGATCATCGCCGCGCGCGAGCGCGTGTACTCGGGACTGTCAGCGCGGGCGGGGTGATCCCCGACGTTCTCAGTCCACGGATCGTGTTCGCTGACAGTGTGCGTCGAGGCGGAAGACGGAGCGGCAGGCGACGGTGACTGTGCTTCGGTCAGGAATCCTCTGGGGCAATGGTAGCCTCAAGCGGGAGCGCGGAACGCGACCACCATGTAGTCGCGCTGGCTGGTGCTGCCGACGGTCGTGTAGCCGCCGTTGCCGTACGCCGCGATGGTGTCGCCGGCAACGAGCTTGACGATGGCGACCAGTACGTTCTCCTGGCCGCTGGCTGTGTAGGTCGCGCTGCTCTCGGCGATGTTGTTGTTGCCGTTCTTGCCGATGTAGTTGCCGGACAGGCTCGCCGCGTTGGTGCGCATCTGGGTGATCACGTCGTAAAAGCCATCCACGAGGGCGGTGTACTTCGCCGCCGCACCGGTGGTGCAGCTGCCGAGGGGGTCGTAGAGGATGGTGTCGTAGGGCACCACCAAGGAGCTGCCAACGGTGGTGATCGCCGCCAGGTACATGTAGGCTCGCCAGGGGTTGTGTTGGAGGGCCAGCGCTGCGAGTAGAAGTGCGTCCGCCAGGAATCTCCTCAGGTGAGCGACACGAGCTGGCCGCTGGTTGGATCGTAGGTGAGCGTGCGCAAGACATGGAGGCCGCCCGGCCCCAGCCCCGGCGCGACGTACTGCGCACTCTGGCCAACCCTCGCGATGACCAGGTCGACGTCGTGGACCTCACCCGCCCCTGCGGTGGCGGCGATGCTGAGGACGACGGCCATGGTCGCAGCCCCGGCCGGAGCGGCCACAGTGACAAACGGCGGCGCGGCCTGCCAGGCGGTGGTCGCGTCCGCTACCGCCGCGCCGGTCGTGGTCGAGCCGATCTGGGTGCCGGAGGCGTCGTAGAACGCCAGCCCCACCGTGGTACTGCGAGCCACAGTGACCGCGAGGAAGTCGGCGGACGCGGTGTAGGTGACTCCGGCGTCGCAGGGAATCCCGCTCAGCCCGGTGCTGACGCTCATCGTGCCAGCCCCCACCGAGGTCAGGCTCATGGCGTACTGGGCGATCTGCGTGTTGTAGAAGCCGACCGGCGGCGGCACGGGGGGCGTCACCACGGCGAGCGTGCAGTTGGTCGGCGTCCACGCCGCGGTCGTCCCCTGCACCGGACCGCCGAAGCTGCTCGCGTTGGGGCTCAGCAGGTTGACAAGCGGCTGCACCACCTCGAGGTACTGCACCGGCTGTCCCCAGAAGTTGTACGCCAGCGCTCCCCATTCCTGGGGGGCGCCGTGCTGCACGTCAGAGAGGACGTGGACGAGGCGTGACATGTTGCCACTGGCGTAGACGCTCAGCGGGACAGTGGACGGCTCGCCCCAGAAGAGGGAGGTCCACCTGTGGACCTCTCCGGCTGCCGCCGTGCCGAAGACTTCGAGGCTGAGGAACGCGAATGCAGCATTGGGAGGCGACGCTGCGGTGACCGCGGCCGCGGTGAAGACGCCGGTGGTGTCGACCAGTCCGCTGGACAGCGAGGCCAGCTGGTTCTCGTTGGCGTCGTACCAGATGATGTTCAACTGGCACGAGCGTCCCGTTGCGGACGCTTCTGCCGACGCCTGCAGCGTGTAGTCGGTGTTGGGTGTGACGGCGAGAAAATGAGCACACTCCATGGTTCCCGCGGCCAGCGAGGTGAGCACGATGGCACCACCCGCGTAGGCGACCGTGGCGTTCGCGGTGCTGTCACCCCATCCGGTTGTAATGCTCGTGCCGCTCTCATTGGCGGGGAGCTGGTCATTCGCCCCCACCCACGCAGCTGTCCCAGCTTTGGACTCAGCAAAGGGGAGCGATGAGGCGCCCGACGAGAGGCCCACCTGGGGGGAGTTGTTGGGGTCGTTGGGTCCGGCCAACGAGACGACGATGTCGTACGTGGCCGCGGCCAGCCCGGTCGCGTGCAGGGGGACAGAGATGGTGGGTACGCGGTTGCTGTCCGCGGTCAAAACGTTCGCACCTGGGGTTCCGATGAGGTAGACCGTCGACCCGAGGCTGGCCATGACCGAGATGGCCGACGGGGCAGGGCTGATCGCCGGCTGAGTGATCCACGGACCCACGTCACCGGTGGGCGAGACCTGGAGGCTGTACATGACGCCAGCCGTGCCACCCCCCACGAAGAGCGTGTCGCCGACGACTGTGGACGTGGGATCGGCGATCCAGGTGGGCGGAGCTGCGATCGGACGGAATGCCCCGAGCTGTCCCGGCGCCAGCACCGGCGCCAGCCATGCCGCCGGAGTCCCACCGGATGTGTTGCCGCCCGCGACCACCACCAGGTGGCCGTTGACGATTCCCGCCGCGGGTGCACCCATGGCGACGGGAAGGCCGCCGAGCGCGTTCCAGCCGAGAACCTGGCCGTTGGCATCGATGGCACCGGCATAGAC
>JBOHUD010000077.1:0-4185 GCA_050734155.1 Candidatus Dormibacteria bacterium | reverse complement strand
CGGCCCTCCTGCTCCCCCGCACGCGCCGCCGCCGGCTGGCTGCGCTGGTGCCCCTGGCGGCGGCGGTGGCGGCGCTGCTCTCACTGGGCGGCGGCGCCGACCTCAGCGCCGCGTCCGCCCCCGGTGGCCTGCTCCTGGGCCGCCCGGCGAGTGGCCTGGTGCTGCTCTGCGCCCTGGCGGCCACGCTCTGCCTGCTGCTCTCCCCACCCCCCGACAGCGGCGAGGTCCTGGTGCTGGCGGCCTGCGGCGCGCTCTCGGCGGTCGCCCTGTCCGCGGGATCGCCGTTGGTCTGGGGGATCTGCTTCGTGGGCGGCAGCGCCCTGCTGGGAGTGCGCTGGGTGGCCGCCGCCCCCGCCCGGGCGACCCTCGCGGCAGCCCGGGTGGCCACGCTCGGGGCGGCCGCCCTGACCGCCTCCTCGCCGTTCCTTCCCGTCGACGTCGCGGCACTCCCTCCCCGCGCTCACGTGGCCGGTGCGCTGCTCGCCGGGGGCATCGCGGCGGGGTTCGGGCTGGTCCCCCTGGGGGGGTGGGTGACCGGAGGCGCCCGGCTGGTGCGCGGATCCGCGCTGGCCCCCTGGGCGCTGCTGCTCGTCCCCGCCCTGCTGTTCACCGTGCAGCCCCTGCAGACCGTCCTCCCTCCCGACGCCCGGAGCACGTTCGGCGGCATCCTCCTGCCCGCCGGGGCGATCAGCGCCGCCTGGGCGGCGGGCCGGGGCCTGGGCTCTGGCGACGGCGAGCGCTACCCGCGCGTGCTGCTCGCCGACCTGGGACTGGTGGCGATGGGCCTGGCCACGCCCCAGGCGGGGGCCCGGCTGGGCAGCCTCCTGCTCATGCTCACCCACATCTGTGTGGGCCCGCTGCTGGTGCAGGATCCCCCCGTTGTGGGGTCGCGGCCCCGCCGCCTAGCCTGGGCGGCGTTGTGCGGGGTGCCGCCCGGTCCCGCCTTCTGGGGGCGGTTCGCGCTGCTGGCCGCGCTGACCACGGCCTTCGGGGGGGCGGTCCTCCTGGCCACCCTGCCGGTGACCGGGGCGATCCTGGTGATCGCGCTCCGGGCGGCGCGGGCCGCCATGACAGCCCCGCCCTCGGGGGCCAGGGCGGGGCGGGCGGCGCGCCTCGCCGCCTGGGCGCCGGCGCTGGCCGCGGTCACCGTCGGCCTCCTCCCCAGCACCAGCCTGCACGCCCTGCTCGGGGTGGGCTAGGTGGATCCCACCGGTCTGCTCGACGCCGTCCTCGCCGTCGCCGTCTACCCCGGGGCCGCCTTCCTGGCCCTGGCCGCGCTGGTCCATCTCCGCCTCGCCGGCCGGCCCACCGGGTTGGGCACGCGCGGGCCGGTTCCCGCCCCCAGCCTGCTCCCGGTGGTCGCCGCCATCGTGGCCACGGCGATGCTGCCTCTGGTGGGATCGCCGGCGCTGCGCCTTCCCCCGGTCACCGGGGTGGCCGGCAACGTGGTGGTGGTGGGGGTGCTCCTGGCGGTGGCGGTCGATCTCGCCGGTGCCTCACGGCGCGCCGGTCTGGTGGCCGCCGCCGCCGCCGCCCCGGTGCTGGCCCTGGCGGCGGCGGGGAGCACTCTTAGCGTGGCCGCGATCAGCAGCGCGGGCGGAGCCGGGGGAGTGGCGGCGCGCTCGCTGGCCGCGGGCATCCTGGTGATGGCCGCCACCCTGACCGGATCCGGCCGCGCCGCCTCGGTGGTCGCCGCGGCCCTGGCCCTGACCGGCGCGGCGCTGGTCCTGCCCACCGCCCTGCCCGGCCCTCCGGCGATCGCCTGCGCGCTGGCGTCCCTCGGGGTGGTGGCGCTCAGCGGCCTGCTGGGGCGCCTGCACCGCCAGGCTCCGTCCCCGGCGCGGGCGGCGAGCGCCGCCACCGCGGCTGCGGCCGGCACCACTCTGGCACTGCTGTCCGGCCGCCTCTGACCCGCCGTTGCAGTGCGGTGGTACGATTGAATTCAGCTGGCCCGTGCCCGACGGCACTCGGGCTGGCTGGAGGGGGAGCGTGTCTTTGTCCACGTCGCCACTACAGATGAGGAGTTGATGGCCCGAATCGTCCTCGCCTCATCGAGCCCGCGCCGCCGCGAGCTGCTCACCCGGGCGGGGATCCGGTTCACTGTCGTCGATCCTCCCGAGGACGGCCCCATCCCCGCGGGGATATGCGCCGACCTGGCGGCCCAGCTGCTCGCCCGCCAGAAGGCCATGGCCGTGGCCGCCGGCCAGGCTCCGGGCAGCTTCGTGATCGGCGCCGACACCATCGTCGTCGGTCCCGCCGGCCCGCTCGGCAAGCCCGGCACCCCCGAGCGTGCCCAGGCGATGCTCCACGAGCTGCGCGGAAGGCGTCACACGGTGCTCACCGGGGTCTGCGTGGTGGTGGCGCAGAGCGAGCGCGAGGCCCTGGGGCTGGGACGCTCGGCAGTGAAGATGCACGACTACAGTGACGAGGCGGTGCACACGTACGTCAACTCCGGCGAGCCTCTCGATCGTGCTGGCGCCTATGCCATCCAGGGTGGCGGGGGGGACCTCGTCGACGCGGTGTCGGGGCGGATCGACACCGTGGTCGGCCTCGACGTGCCCCTGGCGCTGCGGCTGCTCGCCGAAGCCGGCTATCCCGACCCGCTGCCGGCGGCCACCGACGTGCCGCTGGCCCCACCGCGGTCGGGCCGCCGCCCCCTCGCGCCGCTCCGCGCCGCACAGCGCGCCTGAGCCGGGCCTGCGCGCCCGTCGCCTCCGTGCGCCCACGTCCGCTCGCCGCGGCCGCGACGCTCCTGGTCGCCGCCCCGCTGCTGCTGGCGCTGGGGGGATGCGGGACGCGCAGCGGCCAGCTCCGGGTCAGCCTCAGCGGCGATGCCCAGGACTACCAGGCCGGCCAGCCGAAGTCGTTTGTGCACTACAAACCGGGCGACCAGGCGACCTTCAGCGTCAGCGTGGTCAACGCCGGCCCCGGTGGCGTCACCGGGGTCACCGTCCACGTCGCCCTGCCCCGCTCGTTGCGCTATCACGCCACCTCGTCGATCGACGCTCCCGGCGCCACCCGCACCCAGCCGCTCGACGCCGAGGTCAACAGCGCCGCTCCCATCTTCGGGCTGTGGACGCTGCCGGCTCCCGGGCCAGGCGGCGACAGCGGGGTGACGATCACCTTCACAGCCGATGTCAACGGCGCCCCCGGTGGTGAGACGGTGCAGGCCTTCGCCGCCGGGGACACCGACGCCGGCCAGACCAACGCGACCGCCTACAACGTGGTCGTCGATCCCGCCGCCAAGGTGTCGGCGCTGGTCAGCGCGGCACCGGTCTCGGCCAGGCGCGGCGGCACGGTCACCTACCAGGTGCGGGTGATCAACACCGGCACGGGCGGCGCCCAGGACGTCGGGGTGCTGATCACCCTGCCCCCGGTCATGACCTTCGCCGGCAGTGTCACGCCCTTTGCCGGGAACAGCTCGCGCAACCAGGGCGTCGATCCCATCAAGAACACCCTGGAGGTCTTCTACGACGGCTTCACCCTGCCGCCGCTTTCGAGTGCCGGTCCGGGGTTTGTGGTGATCGTCTTCAGGGCCGCCGTCCTCGGGGCGGGGCGCAGCTCCGTCCTCCCGCCCGCCACCCCGGGTCCCACCGCCGCGGCCCCCGCCGCCCTGCCGTCCACCGGCACCTACACCGTCGACGCCAACATCACCGACACCGCCGGCGACACCTTCAGCCTGCACGCGGTGGCGCCGGTGACGGTGAGCGGCTGAGCGAGGGGGGCGCCGCAAGGCTGTGATATCCTCCGACTTCGCGCCAGCCGGCGGCACAGTCGCGCCCGCCGCGGCGCACCAGCCAATCTCTCACGAGCAGTCATGTACGCCATCCTCTCGCACGGCGGCCGCCAGTACCGGGTCAGCGCCGGCGATCGTCTCCTCGTCGATCGCCTGGCTGCCCAGGTGGGCAGCGTGCTCGCGCTCGAGCCCGTCCTGCTCACCGGTGGTGACGGCAGCACCGTTCTCGGAAAGGAAGTGGACGGGGTGCGCGTCGCCGTCACCGTGCTCGGCCACCCCCGCGGCCGCAAGCTGCGCATCTTCAAGTACAAGGCCAAGAAGCGCTCGCGCACCATGGCGGGGTACCGCAGCGACCTGACCGAGCTGCGAGTCGAGTCGATCCTCGCCAGGGGCGCCGCTGTTCCCACGGCGGCTGCCGCCCCGGCCGGGCGTCCGGCGCGGCGGCGCGC
>JBOHUD010000076.1:0-39176 GCA_050734155.1 Candidatus Dormibacteria bacterium | reverse complement strand
GCCCCCGGCGCTGCCGCGCCAGCTGCGCGAGGGCGGCCGCCTGGTCATCCCCCTGCACCGCGAGGGCGAGGAGATGGACGAGCTGGTCCGCCTCCGCCTCATCGCGGGCCGGTGGGTCACCGACAGCCTGGGGCCGTGCCGCTTCGTTCCCCTGATCGGAGACGACGCCTACCGGCGCTGAGCCGGCCCCGCCGGCACCCTGAACATGCGCACCAGCGGGCCGCCCCCGGTTCGCTCCACCGCGCCTGCCGCCGCCGCCCCGAAGGCCGCCTCCAACACCCGGCCGACCTCGCTGTCCGCCGGTGCCTGGTCGAGGCGGGTGCGGGTCATGGTGACCGCGTACTGGTCGACCCCGTCCTCGCGGTTCGGATAGCGCGACCGGGTCAGCGCCACACGCAGGCCGAGCTCGGCGATGTCGACCTGGTGGCGGCCGGTGAGCTTGACCCCCGGAGCGCTCTCGAAGTCCTCGTCGGCGCGCTCACGGAGGCGGTGCAGCTGCGCCGCCATCCCCGGGTTGGGCTCACCACTCACCGCTGCACAGTACCGCCCGGGCAGCGGGTCACACGTTTAGCATCAGGGCTGGCTGAGGTATCCCCACTGCAGTGGCGCAGCTCGCGTCAGACATCCTCGAGCATCCCGATCCGCAAATTCCTGGGAGGAATCGACCCCATGCCCAAGACCGTCGGCATCGACCTCGGCACCACCAACAGCGTCGTGGCTGTCATGGAGGGTGGCGAGCCCGTGGTCATCCCCAACTCCGAGGGCGGGCGCACCACGCCGTCGGTGGTCGCCTTCACCCGTGGCGGCGAGCGCCTGGTGGGCACGCTGGCGCGCCGCCAGGCGGCCGTCAACCCCGAGAACACCATCTCCTCGATCAAGCGCTTCATGGGCCGCCTCGTCAACGAGGTGAGCACCGAGGCCAAGCAGGTCCCCTACAAGGTCGTGCCCGGCAAGGATGGCCGCGTCGAGGTCGAGGTGGCCGGCGAGCGCCACACCCCCGAGCAGATCTCCGCGATCATCCTGCAGAAGCTGAAGCTCGATGCCGAGGCATACCTGGGCGAGAAGGTGAGCGACGCCGTCATCACCGTGCCCGCCTACTTCAACGACGCCCAGCGCCAGGCCACCAAGAACGCCGGCCAGATCGCCGGCCTCAACGTGCTGCGCATCATCAACGAGCCGACCGCCGCGTCTCTCGCCTACGGGCTCGAGAAGAAGGAGAACGAGAAGATCCTCGTGTTCGACCTCGGTGGGGGCACGTTCGACGTCTCCATCCTCGAGGTCGGTGAGGGTGTCTTCGAGGTCAAGGCGACCAACGGCGACACCCACCTCGGCGGCGACGACTACGACCGCCGCGTCGTGGAGTGGCTCGCCGACGAGTTCAAGCGTGACCAGGGCATCGATCTGCGCAGCGATCGCCAGGCCCTGCAGCGGCTGACCGAGGCTGCGGAGAAGGCCAAGATCGAGCTGTCGCAGCGGCAGGAGACCCAGATCAACCTGCCCTTCATCACCGCCGACGCCTCCGGTCCCAAGCACCTCGCCATCGACCTGTCGCGCAGCAGGTTCGAGCAGCTCACCGAGGACCTGACCGACCGCACCCGCAAGCCCTTCCAGGAGGCGCTCAAGGACGCCGGGCTGTCGGCCTCCGAGCTCGATGAGGTGATCCTCGTGGGTGGCTCGACGCGCATGCCGGTGATCCAGGAGCTGGTCAAGTCGTTCACCGGCAAGGACCCGCACCGCGGCGTCAACCCCGATGAGGTGGTCGCCATCGGCGCCGCCATCCAGGCGGGCGTGCTCAAGGGCGAGGTCAAGGACGTACTGCTCCTCGACGTCACCCCGCTCAGTCTCGGGATCATGACCGAGGGTGAGGTGAACACCAAGCTCATCGAGCGCAACACCACGATCCCCACGTCGAGGTCGCAGGTGTTCTCCACCGCCTCGGACAACCAGCCCTCGGTGGAGGTGGTGGTGCTCCAGGGAGAGCGCCCGCTGGCCCGCGACAACCGCATCCTCGGGACCTTCACGCTCGACGGCATCGCGCCGGCCCCGCGCGGGCTTCCCCAGATCGAGGTCACCTTCGACATCGACGCCAACGGCATCCTCAACGTCAGCGCCAAGGATCGCGGCACCGGCAAGGAGAATCGGGTGACCATCACCGGGTCCACAACGCTGGACAAGAGCGAGGTGGAGCGCATGGTCAGGGAGGCCGAGGCCAACGCCGAGGACGACCGCAAGCGTGCCGAGGCGATCGAGACCCGCAACCGCGCGGAGAACCTCGCCCACCAGGCCGAGAAGGCACTCGCCGACGCCGGCGAGAAGGTGCCGGAGGACGTGCGCACCGACATCGAGGCCAAGGTCAAGGCGGTGCGCGACGCCATCAGCGCCGCCGACAACGACGCCATCAAGCGCGCCGGGGACGACCTCCAGTCGTCCATCCAGAAGATCGGCGAGGCGGTGTACGCCCAGGCGGCCGCGGCGCCGGAACAGGGTGGTGGCCCCAACGGGACCCCCGCTGCCGGCGAGGAGCCGGGCCCACCGGCGGGCGAGGATGTCGTCGACGCGGAGTTCAAAGAGGTCTGATCACCCCAGCGCAGGGAGCCCGGGACGGCGAGGTTCCGGGCTCTTTTCGCGCCTGCCCCTGTTGCAAACCCCTTGCCGGAGAGCATGATCGGGTGGCAAAGCCGCCCGCGGACGCTCCGCGAGGGGTCACGATCGAGAGGAGGCACGCACATGGCGCGACCATTCGAGGACACGGCGTTGAGGACGCCAGAGAACGTGGCGCCGCTGATCGGCGACCCGGCCCCCCTCGGCCTGGCGGGCTTCGGGACCACCACGCTGCTGCTGTCGCTGATCAATGCCCAGATCCTGCCGGCGTCACTCACCACGCTGGTGCTGTCCATGGCCCTGGCCTTCGGCGGCGCGGCCCAGCTGCTGGCGGGGATGTGGGCGTTCCGGCGGGGCAACACCTTCGCCGCCACCGCGTTCAGCGCCTACGGCGCGTTCTGGATCAGCTTCTACCTGCTCGTCGTCGTCTTCGCGCCGGGGGTGAAGAATCCCGGTGCCCACGACATCGACAACTTCGTCGGCTGGTACCTGCTGACCTGGGGCCTCTTCACGGCGTACATGTTCATCGCCTCCCTGGCAGGCGCACGGGCGGTGCAGCTGGTGCTCCTGCTGCTGACCGCCACCTACGTGCTGCTCGCCATCGGCAAGTTCGCCACCAGCATGGGCATCACCCAGATCGGCGGCTACGTCGGCCTGGCCACCGCGGCCGCGGCCCTGTACGCGTCGTTCGCAGACGTGACCAACGCCAACTTCAAGAGGCGCCTGCTGCCCACCTGACAGGCGCCGCCTCGACACCACGGACCAGCGGCGCGCAAGCGCCTGGAGGGAGACCCTGATGGCTCAGACGGCTTCGGATTCCACCATCGATGCCCTTCTCAAGGAGGGGCGCACATTCCCGCCCACCGAGGATTTCCGGGCACAGGCGAATGTTCGCGACGACAGCCTCTACCGCGAGGCTGAGGCGGATCCGGAGGCGTTCTGGGCCAGGCAGGCGGAGAAGTACCTGAGCTTCTCGCGCCCCTGGGACCGGGTCCTGGAATGGGATCTCCCCTTCGCCAGGTGGTTCGTGGGGGGCACGCTCAACGCCAGCTACCAGTGCCTCGATCGGCACGTGGAGAAGGGCCGGGGCGACAAGGTCGCCTATCTCTGGGAGGGGGAGCCGGGGGACACTCGCACCATCACCTACGCCGAGCTGCTGGAGCAGGTCTGCCGCTTCGCCAACGCGCTCAAAGGGCTGGGCGTCAAGCGCGGCGACCGCGTGGGGATCTACATGGGCATGGTCCCCGAGCTGCCCGTGGCCATGCTGGCCTGTGCGCGCATCGGCGCCGCCCACTCGGTGGTGTTCGGCGGCTTCTCCGCGGAGGCGGTGTCGGATCGGATGAACGATTCCGGCTCGGTGTGCCTGATCACCCAGGACGAGGCGTGGCGGCGGGGCACCACGGTGCCGCTGAAGCGCAGCGTCGATGAGGCCCTGGCCAAGACCGAAACCATCCGCAGCGTGGTGGTGGTGCGCCGGACCGGCAACGACGTCCCCATGAAGGAGGGGCGCGACCACTGGTACCACGACCTGGTCGCCGCCCAGGACGCCACCTGCGAGCCGGAGGCCATGGAGTCGGAGGATCTCCTCTACACGCTCTACACATCGGGGACGACGGCCAAGCCGAAGGGCATCAAGCACACCACCGCCGGGTATCTCCTCCAGGCCATGTACACCCACGACGTGGTCTTCGACATCCACCCCGAGTCCGTGTTCTGGTGTGCCGCCGACATCGGCTGGGTCACCGGGCACAGCTACATCGTCTACGGGCCGCTGGGCAACGGCGTCACCTCGGTGATGTACGAGGGCACCCCGGACTTCCCCGACAAGGACCGCTGGTGGGCGATGATCGAGAGGTACCGGGTGACAGTCCTGTACTGCGCGCCCACCGCCATCCGCACGTTCATGAAGTGGGGCCGCCAGTTCCCCGACCGGCACGAGCTGTCGTCACTGCGCGTGCTCGGCACAGTCGGCGAGCCCATCAACCCCGAGGCCTGGATCTGGTACCGCGAGGTGATCGGCGCCGGCCAGACCCCGGTGGTCGACACCTGGTGGCAGACGGAGACCGGCGGCATCATGATCGCCCCGCTCCCCGGAGAGACCACCCTCAAGCCGGGCTCGGCGACGCGCCCCCTCCCGGGCATCGGCGCCTCGGTGGTCGACGAGCAGGGCAACGACGTCCCGCTCGGCGGCGGAGGCTACGTGGTGCTGACCAGGCCCTGGCCGGGGATGCTTCGGGGCATCTGGGGCGACGATGATCGCTACAAGGAGACGTACTGGAAGAAGTACGGAGACCGCTACTTCGCCGGCGACGGGGCGCGCATCGACGACGAGGGCTACTTCTGGTTCATGGGCCGCGTCGACGACGTCATGAATGTTGCCGGCCATCGCATCAGCACCACCGAGGTGGAGTCCGCGCTGGTCGATCATCCCTCGGTGGCCGAGGCGGCCGTCACCGCCAAGAGCGATGAGCAGACGGGTCAGGCGATCTCGGCGTTCGTGATCGTGCGCGGCGGCGTGGAGGAGTCCACCGACCTCGCCGCCGAGCTGCGCGAGCATGTCGGCAAGCTGATCGGGCCCATCGCCAAGCCCAAGTGGATCACCTTCACGCCCGAGCTTCCCAAGACGCGCAGCGGCAAGATCATGCGGCGCCTGCTCCGCGACATCTCCGAGAACCGCAAGCTCGGTGACACCACCACGCTCGCCGACGCCAACGTCGTCAACGAGTTGCAGACCCGCGCCGCAACGGAGGCCGAGAAGGAGCAGTAGCTACTGGACCTGGTCGATCCTGGCCAGCACCCAGTCGTAGTCACCGCTCATCACCGGTGCCTTGCAGTACGAGCACACCCCGCTGAGGTCGACGTCCAGCGGCGCGCCGCAGTTGGGACAGCGCTGGGCCAGGGTGCCGCCGTCGGGCCGGGTGGTGGCGGTGGAGGAGCGCTCGAAGAGCCAGTCCTCCTGCCACTCGCGCACAGTGCGGTCGCCGCGGACGACCTTGCTGGAGGCGACGTCGATGTCGTAGTCCGCGCAGGCGGCATGCATGCGCAGCTCGATGCGGTCGTGGTGCGAGTCGCTGGCGGCGCTGATGACGGTGGCGCCGGCGAGCGCAAGGTTGTCGAGCACGTTGCGCTGACCCTTGGCGACGTACTGGGCGATCTGGGCGCGGTGCTGGTCCCACAGCGTGTCCGACATGACCCGCCGGCTCTCCTCGGGCTTGCAGTCGCTCCACGCCTGCTCGACGATGAAGAACTCGCGCTGCGCGAGGTTGACGAACTCGGTCTCGTCGAACTGGGGATCGTGGGCACGGATCGCCGCCAGCCCGTTGGCCACGGTGTCGGCGGTGGGAGGCGCCGGCTGACCCACCCCGAAACCGGTCGGGACCCCGATGGGACGGTCGTCACCGTACTGTCCGTAGGTGCCACCGTAGCCGCCCCGTGGGTACCGGCGCAGGCCGCCGCCCGCCATCCGCCGCCACGCGTTGAAGGCGGAGAGCAGGAGAAAGATGAAGAAGATGGGACCGCCACCGAAGAAGAGCAGCGAGATCAGGCCGAGCGACCCCAGCCCACCGCCGCCGTAGTAGCCACCGCCGCCGTAGTAGCCACCGCCACCGAACCCGCCTCCTCCCCCACCGAAGCCACCGCCGCTGAATCCCTGGCCGCCGCCGGCGCGAGCCAGCAGGGCGTGGTGCACCAGCGCCTGGGCGGTGGTGTGATGCATGAGCAGCTGGGCTGTGTCGATCACCATCTAAGGTCTCCAGGGGTCACCGGGCGCCGGCGGCGGAGGCAGCGGGTACCCGTCCACACGCTCGCCGGCGCGCTGGTCGTTGTGCTCGAGCAGGAGGCGGGCGAACAGGCCCTGGAGAATGATGGGGATGGCGATGGCCACGATGCCGAGGATGAAGGTGGGAGCGTTGGGCAGGTTGGCCTCGTTGCTCAGGCCGTTGTAGCAGAAGAGCGCCTCGACGAAGGAGATGCCCGCGATCAGCGCCATGCCGATCACCAGCACCACCTCCTGGTTGCGGTCGTGGAGCAGCCCGAAACGGGGAAACCGAACCTTGGTGACCCGGTAGATCTTCAACCCCGCCCAGGCATTGAGCATGAGCCCGCTCACGAAGGCGAGCACGCTGATCCCGAGGCGGAACTGGGCGAGGTTGTGGACGATGAAGGCGGCGATGTTGACGACGATCAGCCCGACGGGGGTGAGCGCACCGATGGCCGGGATGGTCCAGCGGCGCAATCCCGCCGCGACCCCGCGCTGGCGGGGCAGGTCGAGCTCGCTCCGTCGCGCTCGGCTGGTCATGGCCTAAGAGTAGGTGGAGCAGGCCGCGGCCGGGTGCGGGTGACATGGCGCGAGCCGCTCGGGCGATGAGCCCGCTGCGCCTGGCGGGCGGCCACCACGGCCGCCGAGCGGGGGTGGGCGAGGGCGCCGCGGTGAGGGCCCCAGCACGGAGGCAGCGGCGAGAGCGTAACCGGCTGATCCTCAGCCCGCGGTTGAGCCGGTGGGCGACGCGGTACCATGGTGGCTGGCAAAGCGCGTTCCGCCGAATGCGTTCTCCTCATGGGGGCGTACGGTTTCGACGGGGTCGTGGTTTGCGTGATGGCGAGTCGAGCCCCGGGCTCGTAAAACCGGGAAACACATAAGTGCGAATACTGCACAGCCCCTTGCGCTCGCTGCGTAAGTAAGGCAAACGATCAGGCTGCGGCCTGACGTCGACCGGTCGAGCGGCTGCGGTGACCGGACCCGACGCTAATACCAGCAGTCTCGCCCCCCGCTGGCGTCACGGCGGCGGGGGGGACACACACCGTGACTGGCCGGTGCGAAGCCTGGTCCCAGGGCGTCGCACCGGTGAGAACAAAACCGGGACTACACTCGTAGAGGTTGCGCTTGACACGGCTTCGGACCCGGGTTCGATTCCCGGCGCCTCCACCATCGGGTGCACAGTCCGAACCGCCGCCGCGGACCGTGGCGAGTGCGCTGATGGGGGCACACCGCGCCCGGGTGGCGCATGTCGCCCGTGGACAGCTGGCGCCCGTCGCTCACACGTGACGCCGTTGTCGCCTCCTCGCCGTGGCTGCCGTCACGGGTGCTGGCGACACTGGTCCCATGGTCAACCGCCCGCATCCGCTCGCCGGCCTGGTGCGGCAGGCGTCCGACCTGCTGCGCATGATCTCCCGCCGTTCCGGCCAGCCCGATGAGGCCGCCCGGGAATCGTGGAACAGGCGCGCACCCTGGCTCTCCTCGCCGTGGGGGTGACCACCACCCGCACCGGCGCCGGGTGGCACCGGTGCACCACGTGTGCCGGCCGGCTGACGCACCCCTCCACCAGCTGACGGCCGGCGCTCACCAGCGGGATCATCATCGTCCTGCCGCACCGGGTGCGCCGCGGTTCTTGACGGGGACGCGTGACAGCCGTCATCCTCACCAGCCGCGCCCGAGCAGACGGACGAGGCGGAGGAGCCTGCACCGTGATCGATGGAGTTGACCCGCCATACATCGCCGGCGAGCGCGACATGCTGCTCACCTGGTTGCAGCTCCAGCGCGACACCCTGGCCTGGAAATGTGAGGGTCTCGACGACGAGCAGCTGCGCCGCCGCGCGGTGCCGCCGTCGACGCTCTCACTGCTCGGGCTGGTGCGGCACATGACCGAGGTGGAGCGGCACTGGTTCCAGCGTCGCCTGACCGAGAGCGACGCCCCGCCGCTGTACTACAACGACGCGCAGCCCGACGGAGACTTCGACAATCTCGACAGCGCCTCCCCGGGCGACGTCCTCGCCGGCTGGCGAGCGGAGTGCACCGCCGCCGACGCCTCCATCGCGCAGCGCGCCGATCTCGCCGCGGTGGCCAGACCTTCGCGCACCGACCCCCGCCATGTGTCGCTGCGCTGGATGCTGGTGCACATGATCGAGGAATACGCGCGCCACAACGGGCACGCCGACCTCCTTCGCCAATCCATCGACGGCACCGTGGGCGACTTCGATCCGGCCCAGATGTCCCGCTGGGAGTGACTGCCGCGGGATTCCAGATCGCGGTGCTGCCCGGCGACGGGATCGGGCCTGAGGTCATCGAGGTCGCAGTCGAGGTGCTGCAGGCCGCGGCGGAGCAGCACGGCGTGGCCATCGACGTCGAATGCCACCGCGTGGGCGGCGCCGCCGTCGACGCTGAGGGGTCGGCAATCTCGGAGCACACCTTCGCGCGCTGCCGGCAGGCCGGCGCCATCCTCTTCGGGGCGACGGGAGGACCAGCCTGGGACCATCTCACCGACCATCGCCGTCCCGGATCGGCCCTGATCCGGCTGCGCCGCACCCTCGACCTCTGCGTCAACCTCCGGCCGGTTCGCCTGCACCCCGGCCTCGAGTCGCGCAGCAGCCTCCGCGCCGAGATCGCGCGCGGGTGCGACCTGGTCATCGTTCGCGAGCTCGCGGGCGGGATCTACTACGGGAACAGCGGACGCAGTGGCACGGGTGCCACCGAACGCGCGCATGACACCATGGTGTACACACGCGCAGAGATCACCCGTGTGGCGCACGCCGCCTTCCGGCTGGCCGCGAGGCGACGGGGACGGCTCACCTCGGTGGACAAGGCGAATGTGCTGAGCAGCGGCCGGTTCTGGCGCGAGGTCGTCACCGAGGTCGGCGCGGAGTACCCCGAGATCATCCTCGAGCATGCGCTCGTCGACAGCTTCGCGCTGCGTCTGTTGCAGCATCCCTCCGACCTCGACGTGGTGCTGGCAGAGAACCTCTTCGGCGACATCCTCAGCGACGAGGCGGCCGCTCTGTGCGGCTCCATCGGCCTGCTCCCCTCGGCGAGCCTGCCCGCCGGCGGCGCGGGGGGACCCGCGCTCTACGAGCCCGTGCACGGCAGCGCGCCGGACATCGCCGGCCTCGGGGTCGCCAATCCCATCGGGGCCATCCTCTGCGTCTCGCTGCTGTTCCAGCACTCGCTGGGACGCCTCGACGCCGCCGCCGGCGTCAGCCGCGCCGTGGACGAGGTGCTGGCCGCCGGTGTGCTCACCGCCGATCTCGGCGGCAGCGCGACCACGCGGGAGGTGGGTGACGCGGTGCTGGCCTCCCTGGACGCCGGAGGTTGACGTGAACGCCGTCCCTGGCCTAGGCTTCGCGCTCGTGATGCACCTGTCGCACCTTGCAGGCAAAGCCACGGCATGCTCGTTTCCCGCCGGGAAACCGAACGTGCCCTGCAAGCCAGCTGCGCGCTAGACCAGCGCCGCAGCCGACAGCGAGCACGAAGAGGGCCCCCGCGGGGGCCCTCTTCGTTGTCCACTCACATCACCGGGATACCCCTCATGACAATCCCCCGCCTGGTCATCATCGACTCCACACTTCGCGAAGGCGAGCAATTCGCGCTGGCACGCTTCACCGACGAGCAGCGGCGCAGCATCGCGTGCCGCCTCGACGAGTTCGGCGTCGAGTACATCGAGGTCACCACCCCGGTGGCCTCTGCGCAGTCGGAGCGTGCCTGCCGGGAGATCGCCGGACTCGGCCTGGGCGCCAAGGTTCTGACCCACACACGCTGCGCGGCCGCCGACGTGCGGCTGGCCATCGACTGCGGGGTCGGTGGCGTCGACCTGCTCTTCGGCACCTCCGCGTGGCTGCGCACCCACTCGCACGGCCTGCAGCTCGACGAGATCGTCGAGGCCGCGGCGGGCTGCATCGGGCTCGTCCGCGGCGCCGGCCTCGAGGTGCGCTTCAGCTGCGAGGACTCATTCCGGACTGACCCCGACGACCTCCTGCGCCTCCACACCGCGGTCGCCGGGCTGGGTGTCGACCGCATCGGCGTCGCCGACACCGTCGGGGTGGCCACTCCCGCGGATGTCTCGCGGCTGGTCGGCGCCCTGCGCAGGGCGGTCACCTGCGACATCGAGTTCCACGGACACAACGACACCGGCTGCGCCGTGGCCAACGCTCTCGCCGCGCTGGAGGCGGGCGCCAGCCACATCGACACCACGGTCCTGGGCATCGGCGAACGCAATGGCATCGTGCCGCTCTCCGGGCTGGTGGCGCGCCTTCTCACCGTCCAACCCGAGCTCCTCGAGGACTACCGGCTCGACCTCCTGACGGCGCTCGACGGCCTGGTGGCCGGCATGCTGGGAGTCGAGATCCCGTTCACCGCGCCGATCACGGCGCCCTTCGCCTTCCACCACAAGGCCGGGATCCACACCAAGGCGATGCTCGGCGACCCGCGAGCCTACGAGCCGTTCTCGCCGGAGCCCTTCGGCATCGAACGCCGCCTGCTGGTCAACCACTCCCTGGTGGGCAGGCACGCGCTGCGCCACCGCGCCGCCGCCCTGGGTCTCGACGGTGACGACGCGTGGCTGCGCCGCGTCACCGCGGAGGTCAAGCTGCAGGCCTCGGAGCGCCTCCTCCACGACCATGACGTCGACGCGCTGCTGCGCGCGGCGACAGGAGCCTGAGCGATGGGCACGCTGGTCGAGGAGATCCTCAGCGCCCGGCTCGGGCGCCACGTCGACGCCGGCGACACGGTGGTGGCGCCGGTGGACTGCGCACTCGCCCACGATGTCACCGCCCCGCTGGCGATCGAGGCGTTCGAGCGCATGGAGATGCCGCTCCACGACCCGGCGCGGGTGGTGCTGGTGTTCGACCACGTCATGCCGGCGACGACCGTCGCCGCCGCCGAGCTGCACCAGCGGGTTCGCCGCTTCGCCGCCGAGCACCGGGTGGGCAACCTGTTCGCCGAGGGCATCTGCCACATCGTCATGGTGGAGAAGGGGTTCGCCCGGCCCGGGGGCATCGTGGTGGGCGCCGACTCGCACACCACCACCTACGGTGCTCTCGGCTGTTTCGCGGCGGGCATGGGCAGCACCGATGTGGGCGTGGTCCTGGCCACCGGACGCACCTGGTTTCGAGTGCCGCAGACGCTGCGCATCCAGGTCACCGGCACCCTCGCCCCACCACTCACCGCCAAGGACGTCGCCCTGCACGTGCTCGGCCGCATCGGTGCGGACGGCGCCGACTACATGGCGGTGGAGTGGGGCGGCGACACGGTGCGCGAGATGTCACTCGACCAGCGGCTGACGCTGGCCAACCTCAGCGCCGACATGGGCGGCAAGGCCGGCCTCTGCGAGGTGGACGAGACCACCCTGGCGGTGGCGCAGCCGGAGGCCGGCACGCCCATCCCCCGCCTCCACCAGCCGCGCTATGCGGACGTGCTCGAGGTGGATGTCAGCGCCCTCGAGTCGCAGGTGGCGGTGCCGCCTGCCGCAGACAACGTCCGCACTGTCAGCGAGCTGGCCGGAACGCGCATCGATGAGGTGTTCATCGGCAGCTGCACCAACGGCCGCCTCGAGGACATCGAGGTCGTCGCCCGGTACCTCGCCGGCCGCTCCGTCCATCCGCAGACCCGCACTGTGGTGGTGCCCGCGTCCCGGCAGATCTACGCCGAGGCGCTGCGGCGGGGATGGATCGAAGCCATCGTCGACGCCGGCGCCCTGGTCATGAACCCCGGCTGCGGGCCGTGCCTGGGACGGCAGCACGGGGTCGTCGCCGCCGGCGAGCGGGTGGTCTCCACGAGCAATCGCAACTACCCCGGGCGCATGGGCAGCCCGGAGGCGGAGATCTACCTCACCAGCCCGGCGGTGGCCGCGGTGACCGCGCTGGCCGGGGCCATCGCCGACCCGCGGAGGGCCGGCTGATGGGACGCGTCTGGAAGCTCGGAGACGGCGTCTCCACCGACACCATCATGCCGGGCCGCTACAACCTCACCACCGATGTGCAGGCGCTGGCCCAGGCCTGCCTCTGCGAGGCCCGTCCCGACTTCACGGCGCAGGTTCGCCCCGGTGACGTGATCGTCGCCGGCCGCAACTTCGGCTGCGGGTCGTCACGCGAGCACGCCCCCCTGGGCATCCGCGCTGCCGGCGTGGCCGCGGTGGTTGCTGCCAGCTTCAGCCGAATCTTCGCCCGCAACGCGGTCAACATCGGGCTGCCGGTGATCCGCTGCCCGAGCGCCGCCGTGGCCATCGCCGATGGCGACGACGTCGACGTCGACATCGAGCACGGGCTGATCCGCGCTGGAGATCGCAGCTTCGAGGGCGAGCCACCGTCCGCGCTCGCCCTGCGGATCGCCTCGGCAGGGTCGCTGGTCGAGCTGATCCGCACCCAGGGCTGGGCGGCGGTCGAGGAGGTGTCACGATGAGCGCGGTGTGCCCGGAGTGCGAGGCGGCGGTCACCCTGGACGCCGAGACCGTGGTCGGCGAGGTGGTCGCCTGTGCCGACTGCGGCGCCGAGCTCGAGGTGACCTCGCGCAACCCCGCGACGCTGGTGCTCGCGCCCCCCGAGGAGGAGGACTGGGGTGAGTGACCCGCGCATCGCCATGCTGGTCTCGCGCGTGCGCACCGAGGAGAAGCTCCTGCTGCGCGCCTTCACCGAGCACCGCGTCGATGTGGAGCTCATCGACGTGCGCGGGCTGGTGCTCGACGTCGGCGGCGCGACCCCGCCCTGGGACCTGGTGCTCGACCGCTGCCTGCAGCCATCTCTCAGCGGCCCGGCGCTGCGAGTGCTCGCCGGTCAGGGCGTCGCCACCCTCAACCATCCCCAGGTGGTGGCGGTCTGTGCCGACAAGGTGTCGACCTCCTCGCTGCTCGCCGCCGCCGCAGTGCCTCAGCCTCGCACCATTGTCGCCTTCTCGGTGGACGGCGCCCTGCGTGCTGTCGACGAGGTGGGCTATCCGGCGGTGATCAAGCCACCGGTCGGCTCGTGGGGACGCCTCCTGGCCCGCGTCCGTGACCGTGACGCCGCCGAGGCGGTGCTCGACCACAAGGCGACGTTGGGATCCACCGCGCACCACGTCTACTACGTGCAGGAGCACATCGCCAAGCCCGGCCACGACATCCGCTCCTTCGTGGTGGGCGGGGAGGTGATCTGCGCCATCGAGCGCGCCGCCGACCATTGGGTAACCAACACAGCCCGCGGCGCGGTTGCCTCGAATCGCCCGGTCACAGCCGAGCTCGCCGACCTGTCGCTGCGCGCCGCGCGCGCCGTGGGTGGCGGCGTGCTGGCGGTTGACCTGCTCGAGGACGGCGACCGGCTGCTGGTCAGCGAGGTCAACCACGGCATGGAGTTCCGCAACTCCATCTCCGTAACCGGTGTGGACATCGCCGCTCGCATCGCCGATCACGCTCTGGCGCTGGCCGGCGGACGCGCCCGGGTGGCGGTGAGCGCATGAACGTCGCCGCCGCGGTGGGGCTCGATCCCGGGCAGCTGCTCGAGACGCTGCTCCGCAATCCCTCCCCCACCGGGTCGGTGAGCGCCGCGGCGCGCGCCCTGGCGGCGCTGGCGCGGGACGCCGGCTTCGCGACCAGCACCGGCTTCGCGGGCAGCCTGGTGATGAGCTGGGGTGATGACGGCCCTCCGATCGACTCTGCCCTTGTCCTGCTCGGACACCTCGACACCGTCGCGGGCGGCCCCCGCGTGCGCCGAGAGGACGGGCGCCTGCACGGCCGCGGCTCGGTCGACGCCAAGGGCCCGCTGGCGGCAGCGCTGGCGGCGGTGTCGCGGCTGCCGCGGCGGGAGCGGGGGATCACGGTGGTGGCGGCCATCGACGAGGAGGGCGCCTCGGAGTGCGCCCGGGCCCTGAGCCGGGCCGCCCCGCCCTCCCATCTGATCGTGCTCGAACCCAGCGGCTGGGACACGATCACCGTCGCCTACCGCGGTTGCGTGCGGGTGCGCCTGCAGCTCGAGCAGGATGTGGCGCACCATGCTCTGCCCCGCCCCAGCGCCGCCGACAGCCTGATCGCTGCGCTGTCCAAGCTCCGGCGGAACCTGGCCGAGCTGGACGCCGCGGGCGCGTGCCCGGCCGGCCGAGCCGTGGACAGGCTGCAGCTGCGCGTCAACACGCTCGCCTGCGAAACCGACGCTGGCGTCGAGCACGCCGTGGCCGGCGTCGAGGTGCGCCTGCCCGCCGCCGTCGCGGTGGACGCGGCGCTGGAGCGCATCACCGGCGCGACCGCGGGCATGAACCTGGAGATCGATTCGGCGTGCCCGGCGGTGGCGGTGTCGCGCGCCAACCCCGTCTGCCGGGCGCTGGCTCGGGCCGTGGCCGCATCCGGCGGCCAGCCCAGCTACACCACCAAGACCGGCACGTCCGACCTCAACGTCGTGCTGCCGGCCTGGCGCTGCCCGGCCGCCGTCTACGGTCCCGGCGACCCCAGCCTGGACCACACCCCGCACGAGTCAGTCGAGATCGAGGATCTGCACAGGAGCAGCCGCGTCCTCGAGGCGGCGCTGGCGGCACTGCGGTGAGCGAGCGCCTGCGCGTGGCCGTGGTGGGGGCAGCGGGCTACAGCGGTGGCGAGCTGCTGCGCCTGCTGCTCGCCCATCCAGGCGTAGAGGTGGTGGCAGCGACCAGCGAACGGCTGGCCGGGCGCCACCTCCACCACACCCATCCGACCCTGCGCAGCCGCACCGCCCTGCGTTTCAGCGCCCGCCATCGCCTGCCCCAGGCCGACGTCGTCATCAGCGCGCTGCCGCACGGTGAGTCCGCGCAGGCGATCGACCTGTTGCGCGAGCGCGCGCCGCTGCTCGTCGACCTCTCCGCCGACTTCAGGCTGCGCGACGCGGCGGAGTACCGCCGCTGGTATGGACGCGAGCATCCCCGCCCGGAGCTGCTGGACAGCGCTGTGTACGCGCTGCCGGAGGTCGATCGTTGGCGCCTGGCCGGCGCCCAGCTGCTCGCCGTGGGAGGCTGCATCGCCACCGCGGCCATCATCGCGCTGCTTCCCCTGGCCCGCGCCGGCGTCGTCGACCCCGCCCAGCTGACCGTGGTGGACGCCAAGGTCGGCTCGTCTGCCGCCGGCGCGCAGGCCAGCGCATCGTCACACCACGCCCATCGCAGCGGGGCGATGCGCTCCTTCGCCCCCACCTCCCATCGTCACACCGCCGAGGTCGTGCAGGAGACGGGGCTGTCGCGTGTCTCGCTCTCGGTGACCGCGGTGGAGGCGGTTCGGGGAGTGCTGGTCACCGCCCACGTCCCCCTGCTCCGCGACGACATCGACGACCGGGTGCTGCGGACGATCTTCCGCGAGGCCTACGCGTCCGAGCCCTTCGTGCGTGTCATCCACGACGCGCGGGGGCTGCACCGCCATCCCGAGCCCAAGATCCTCGCCGGCACCAACTACTGCGATGTCGGCTTCGAGCGTGACCCCCACGCACCGCGGGCGGTCATCCTGGCGGCGATCGACAACCTCGGCAAGGGCGCCGCCGGCCAGGCGGTGCACGCGCTCAACATCCGTGCCGGGTTCGACGAGTGCACCGGCCTGGAGTTCTCCGGGCTGTACCCCATATGAGCGCACCTCCGCTGGTGCTCAAGATCGGCGGCAGCATCGTCGACCCGGCTGCTCTGCTCGACGGCGTCGCCATGCAGCCGGGGCCAACCGTGCTGGTGCACGGCGCCCATCGCGTGCTCGACCAGCTGGCGGTCAGCCTCGGTCATCCGCCACGCTTTGTGGCCTCGGACAGGGGAGCGGTGAGCCGCTACACGGATGCCGCCGCCATGGATCACTTCCTGATGGCGTACTGCGGCCTGGCCAACAAGCGACTGGTGCAGGCTCTGCTCGCGCGCGGCGTCAACGCGGTGGGGCTGGCAGCCATGGACGGCGGCATGGTTCGCGGCAGGCGGCGCGCCGACATCCGGACCCTCCAGGGCACCCGCACCGTGGTGCTGCACGGTGATCACGCGGGGAGCATCGGCGACGTCGACACCAGCCTGGTGGTGGCACTGCTGGAGAGCGGCCGCACGCCGGTGATCTGCCCGCCGGCGCTGGGCCATGACGGCGTGCCCATCAACGTGGACGGCGACCGGCTGGCTGCGGAGCTGGCGGTGGCGCTCGGTGCGGAACGCCTGATGATCTTCAGCGACACCGCGGGCTTCCTCGCCGACCCTGACCGGCCCGAGAGCACGGTGGCCCATGCCGGCGCGAGCGAGCTGGCCGCGCTGGCCCCGGCGGCGCGCGGCCGCGCCCGCACCAAGCTGGTCGCGGTCGACCGCGCGCTGCGCGGCGGGGTGACGGCGGTGGGCCTGTGCGACGGGCGCGGGCCGCGGCCGCTGCAGGCAGCCCTGGGCGGCACCGGCAGCTGGTTCAGCCCCACAGCCGCGGTGCTCGCGCCCTGAGCGGGGTCGTACAGGGGCTAGCTGCTGACCGCCTCCGGTGAGGTGCGGCCACGCACCTCGGCGAGCACCTCCGCGGGGTGCCGTGCGGCGTTGACGTGCGGCCAGACATGGGCGATACGGCCGTCCGGCCCGACCAGGAACGACACGCGCTGGGTGACGGGAAGGACGCCCATCATCCGGCTCACCCCGAAGGCCTTGCGGATGGCCTGGTCCCTGTCAGATGCGAGGGCGAATTCCAGTCCGTACTTCTCCGCGAAACGCCGATGGGAGTCCCAGCTGTCGGCGCTCACGCCGATGACGTCGGCACCACTCTCGGTCAGAGCTGACAGGTTGTCGTTGAGCCCACACGCCTCGGCTGTGCAACCGGGTGTGTCGTCCTTGGGATAGAAGTAGACCAGCACGTACCGCCCGCGCAGCGAGGAGAGTTGCAGCGTGCTGCCGTCGCGTCGACGTGCGGAGATGTCGGGTGTTTGGTCGCCGATCTCCAAAAGTGCCATGGGCTACCTCCTGTCGCGATCGAGGGTACGCGAACATGGCTGGCGGCCGGCCTCACCGCCTGGTGCGGAGGTCGGACTGGGGGCGAGGCCTGCCGCCGTCAGGTCAGCTGCCGGTGCGATCCTCCATCTCCCAGGCATGGTCGAGCACGTGCCAGGCAACGCGCCGCGCCGCGTAGCGAGGCGGCCAGCCGCGATCGGTGAGCACGGGGTCCGCACCGGCACGGAGCAGCGCGTCGAGGATGGCCTCCCGCTGCACGGCGATCCCCCTGGGGTCGTTGCCACGCGCCGCGGGCACGTGGACTCCGATCTTGGCGGCGTAGGCGTGCTCTGCAGCGAGCACGTGCGCGACCATGGGATCGCGGTCGCGGCCGCCACCGCGTGGCCCCTTGCGCAGCGCCTGCGGCGTTGCTGCGACAACCTGGTCGAACACCGTCCAGGCTCCGGCGACGAGGGCGGCGAGCCGCTGCACCGCCGCCGTGGTCGACGGTTCACCCTCGGCCGTTGCCGGGATGGCCGGTGCGCCGAAGGTCGTGGTGGCGTTGCCAACCATGCGCTCGATGACCTCGAGGTCGCCGGTCACGAACTGCTCCGATGCCGCGCACGCCACCACGCTGTAGCGCTGCTCATGGTCCGCCAGCGCATCCAGGGCAGCCCGCTCGTCCCTGCCGGACCGGCACCAGCCGGGCCAGTCGAGCGCGCTCGCGAAGGCCCGCTTGGCGGTGGCCTCAACGCACACGAGCACGGGCCTGGCTGAGCTGGACCTCGCGGGCATGTTCGCTCCCTGTGGGGTCAATCCCGATCCCGACGATGCTATAGGCTTGGCCACACATGGCACGACAGGTCCGCACCGGCGCCGATCCCGGGATCGCGGCCACGCTCGACAGGGTGCTGCTCGCCGGCGCCTTCCAAGGCCGCAGCCGGCGCGAGCAGACGGAGATCGAGCTCGACGAGCTCGAGGAGCTGGCGCGCACCCTGGGCACCCACGTGGTCGAGCGCGCCGCGGTCCCGCTGCGCGACATCCATCCCGGCAGCTTCTTCGGTTCAGGGACGGTCGACGCGCTCGGGGTGCGAATCCAGGAGCTCGGCTCACCCGCCGCGCTCATCAACGATCAGCTGTCGCCGCGCCAGCAGCGCAACCTGGAGGAGAGCTGGGGGGTGCCGGTGCTCGACCGCACCGAGGTGATCCTCTCCATCTTCGCGCGCCGCGCCCGCAGCGCCGAGGGGCGCGTGCAGGTGGAGATGGCCCAGCTCGAGCACCAGCTGCCGCGCCTCGCCGGCGGCTGGGCGCACCTGGAACGGCAGCGCGGCCGGGTCGGCACCGGCGGCATGCGCGGCGGCATGGGAGAGAAGCAGATCGAGGTGGACCGCCGCCTCATCAACCAGAAGCTGCGGCGGCTGCGCCAGCGTCTCAGGGAGATCGAGCGGCAGCGCACCACCCGGCGGACGGCGCGTTCGGCGGTGCCGCTGGCAGCGTGCGCCCTGGTGGGCTACACCAACGCCGGCAAGTCCACCCTGCTCAACCGTCTCACCAACTCCACCGTTCTCGCCGACAACCTGCTCTTCGCCACGCTCGACCCCACCTCGCGGCTGCTCGGCCTGGCCAGCGGACGGCGGGTCATCGTCACCGACACGGTCGGGTTCATCCAGTCGCTCCCGCACGAGCTGGTGGAGGCCTTTGCCGCGACGCTCGAGGAGGTCCGCGAGGCGCACCTGCTCACCATCGTGGTCGATGCCTCCCACGCCGACGCCGAGACCCAGCTGGAAACCGTCCTGGCCACCCTCGAGGAGATGGACTGCGATCAGCCGTCGGTGCTTGCCGTCAACAAGGTCGACCGTCTGGGGGCAGCGGAGGCGGCCGAGATCGCCCAGCGCCTCGGGATCATCGCCGGGCTCCCCCCCGTGCTGATCTCAGCCTCCCGGGGCACGGGGATGCGAGAGCTGCGCCATGCCATCGACGAGCTGGCTGCGCTGGCAGTGCCCGACACTCGCGCCAACCGTCCCATCATCGCGGCCGGGACGTTCGACGACGACGGCCCCCAGCGCGACCACGAGCCCGTCGACAGCCCGCGACGAGCCGCCTCCTGAGCCCAGAAGCGCTCGCCGGCCGTGCCGGCGTCGCCACCGTCGCGCCTGCGTAACGGTCGCGCACCCCAGCCCCGCAGCCGGCTCGGAGGACCGAAACTTGCGCCGTGTCGGTGATGACCCGGCGGTGGTTGACGCCGCGAGCCAGAGGTTCCACGCGCCGGCAGCGGTCGATCCTGACGGTGCTGATCACCGTGGCTGCCGTGGCCGCCGCGCTTGCGGGCGCCTACAACTTCGTCCTGCTGCCTCTGGTCGGGTCCTTCTCGGGGCCGTTCGAGGACTTCTCGGCGTACGCGCAGGGCGCCCACGCCGTGGCCGCCGGAACCTCGCCATACGCTCTTTTCGACGGGAGCACGATCGTGATGTCGGGCTTCATCTACCCGCCGTTCGCCGCGGTGATCCTCCGCCCCCTCGCCTTTCTCTCGGTGCGGTGGCAGGAGCTCACCTGGCTGTGGATCGCCCTCGGTGCGCTCGTCGGAGGCGCCGTCATCAGCGCCCGCGCCCTGCTGCCGTCGACGTGGCCGCGCGCACGAATCGGCGTCCTGGTGGCGCTGACCTTCCCCCCGGCCACGTACAACCTCTGGCACGGGCAGATCAACACCGTCATCTTCCTGCTGCTGGCGCTGGCCCTGTCCGACTATCTCTCCTCTCATCGCACCCGTTGCGGGATCGTCCTCGGGATCGCCGCGGGGATCAAGCTCGCGCCCATCGTCCTTCTCCTCGTGCTGGTCCGCCGCGGATGGTGGCGCGGTGCGCTCGCTGGGATCGCCACCGCCGCCGGCACCGTCGGGCTGGGAGTGGCCGCCCTGGGCTGGTCGGTGACCCACCAGTATCTGACCGCGGTGGTGCCGGCGCTCGAGCGCGACAACGGCTGGATCTACAACCAGACATGGAACGGTGTCATCAACCGGCTGGGGCAGCATTCGGTGCTGACCGTGGATGGACCCTCGGCCGTGCTCCACGGCGCCGCCACGGCCCTCTCGCTGGCGACAGTGGCCCTGCTGCTGCTGGCGGTGCGCGGGCGCGAGCGCTCCCGGGCGGAGCGCGGGGCGGAATTCGCCTGCGGCGTGGTCGTCATGCTGCTGGTCGGCACCGTGGCCTGGTATCCCGTCTACGTCCACCTGCTCATCGCCGTCGCCGCGGGCGTCGGGCTGGCCCACGAGCGCGGCCGGCTGGGCCGCGCCCTGGCGACCTGGAGCGCGGGCGCGCTTCTCGGCGTCGGGCTGGTCGGTGGCGCCGGGATCGCGGCTCTCAGCGTCCAGGGGATCCGGGCCATCTCCACAGGGCCTCTGTGGTGGGTGTTCCTCCAGGCCTGCTCCATCCCCGCCGTGCTGGCGGCGGCGCTCCTGGTCACACTGGTGGGGACGCTGCGGCGCCACCGTCCGGCGATGGCCGGAGTGGTCAGAGCCGCCGCGCCCGCGCGGTGATCCGTTCGACGTCGCGGCGAGCGTCACGTTCGGCGATGGCCTGGCGCTTGTCCCACAGCTTCTTGCCCCTGCAGAGCCCGAGCTCCAGCTTGATGCGGTTGCGCTTGAGGTAGAGGCGCAGCGGGATCAGGGTCAGGCCCTGCTGGGCGACCTTGGCGCCGAGATACTCGATCTCGCGCCGGTGGAGCAGGAGGCGGCGACGGCGCTGGGGCTCGTGGTTGCGACGGTGGCCCTGCGTGTACTCGGCGATGTTCACCCCCAGCAGCCACGCCTCTCCGTTCTCCACGCGCACATAGCCCTCGCGCAGCTGGGTGCGGTGGTCGCGGAGCGCCTTGACCTCGGTGCCGACGAGCTCGATCCCCGCCTCGAAGGTCTCCAGGATGGAGTACTCGTGCGACGCCTGGCGATTGCGCGCCAGCGTGGGGTCGGGGGTCGTGGGCTTGCTTGCCGGCATGGGGGGTCCTGGGCAGCTGTACGCTGCGACGTCCTCCTCGTCTCTCTCGCTTCTGGAGGCCACACACGTGGTGCAAGACCTGTCCGATCCTCGTCGCGTCGAGCCGCCGTTCATTCTCGCTGAGCGGGCGATGCTCGACGCCTGGCTCGAGTTCCATCGGACCACGCTGCTGCTCAAGTGTGAGGGTGTCGACGACGCGGGCCGCAAGGCCAGGCCGGCAGAGCCGGGTGGCTGCCGCCGCCCACCAGCTCGACGACACCGGGATGCGTCACGGTGAGCCGTGCTCACTGCGCTGGATCTACGTGCACATGATCGAGGAGTACGCTCGCCACAACGGCCACGCCGACCTCATTCGCGAGCTGGTGGACGGGGCGGTCGGCTGGTGAGAGCTACGGGGGTGTGATCGAGGCGTCGCCGCGCAGGCTGGCGATGTCGATGACGAACCGGTAGCGGACCTCGCTGCGCAGCGTCCGCTCGAAGGCCTGGTTCACCTCCTGGATGGGGATGACCTCGATGTCGGAGACGATGTGACGCGCGGCACAGAAGTCGAGCATCTCCTGCGTCTCGCGGATGCCTCCGATGACCGAGCCGGCCAGGCGGCGCCGCCCGGCGGTCAGGACGCCGGCGTCGAGCGGCGCGGGATCGGGCAGCCCCACCAGGACCATGGTGCCGTCCCGCCGCAGCAGCCGCAGGTAGTCGTTGTACTGATGAGCCGCCGACACCGTGTCGAGGATGAAGTCGAAGCGGCGGGCGTTGGTCGCGAACGCGTCGGCGCCGGCCGTCACCACGAAGTCGTCGGCGCCGAGCCGGGTGGCGTCCGGCTGCTTGCCCGGCGAGTGGCTCAGCACGGTGACCTGCGCGCCCAGCGCCTTGAGGAACTTCACCGCCATGTGCCCCAGACCGCCCAGGCCCACCACGGCGGCGCGCTCGCCGTCCCTGACACCGAGATGACGGATCGGCGAGTAGGTGGTGATGCCGGCGCACAGCAGCGGGGCAGTCGCGTCGAGCGCCATCCCCTCAGGGATGCGCAGCACGTAGTGCTCGTCGACGACGATGCGCTCGGAGTAGCCGCCGTACGTGGGAGCGCCGCCCTCACGTTCCCGGCCGTTGTAGGTCGGGGTCATCCCCGGCTCGCAGTACTGCTCCTCGCCGGCCCGGCAGGCTTCGCACCGGCGGCAGGAGTCGACGAAGACCCCGACCCCGACTGTGTCGCCGACCTTCCAGCTGCGCACCTCGGGGCCGGTGCCGACCACGGTGCCGACGATCTCGTGACCGGGAACCATGGGGAAGATCGAGCCGCCCCACTCGTCACGCGCCTGGTGGATGTCGCTGTGGCAGACGCCGCAGAAGAGGATGTCGACCAGCACGTCGTGCGCACCGGGCTCGCGTCGATCGAACTCGAATGGTCCGAGAGGTGAGCTCCGGCCCTGGGCCGCGTAGCCACGGGTGGGAATGGCGCCGGTCACCTGGTGCATCCTCCGTCTGCCGCCGGTGGTTGAATCCTGAGCAACGGGAGGCACATCGTAGCCACGACCGGGAGCCTCTCGAGCATCTGATGACCGCGGGGGCGCGCCCCATTCGCCCAGACCGTTCCATCCGCTGCGACCGCGATCGCACTGTCGGCGCCGAACACGAATCGGGAAGCGAGCGGGTGGCTGCGGTCATCGCCCCGGCTGGCGACGTCCCCGCAGATAGGCGGCGGCGGTCATCGGCCGGCCCCCCGGCGGCTGCACCGAGGCGGCGCGGTAGACCCCGGCCGCGGTGACCACGTCGATGTCCTCTGCCGCGGTCGCCAGCAGCTCACCGGGAACGCGACCCGCGGCGACGCTGGGGTCGCCGACCCTGCCTGCGATGACCCGGACCCGCAGGCCGGCGAGCGGGGCTGTGACCCCGGGCCAGGGCTGCAGGGCACGGACCCGCCGATCGACGTCGATGGCGCTGACGGCAGACCACTCGATGGCGCCGTCGCCGCGGCTCAGCCGTGGAGCGTACGTCGCTCGGGATTCGTCCTGGGGGGTGGCGGTGACAGTACCGGCGCCGAGGCCCGCGAGGACCTCGAGCAACAGCGCAGCTCCGTGCTCGGCGAGCCGCTCCGCGAGCAGCGGCGTGGTGTCGGCTGCCGCGATGGAGACCGCGCGCGTCGCCAAAACGGGGCCGGTGTCGAGGCCCACGTCCATGCGCATGATCGACACGCCGGTGCGCTCGTCCCCGGCGAGGATGGCCGCGGCCACCGGCGCTGCCCCCCGCCAGCGAGGCAGCAGCGACCCGTGGACGTTGATCCCGCCCCAGCGAGGCGCATCGAGAAGTGTCGCCGGGATGATCTGGCCATACGCGGCCACAACCAGCGCGTCGCAGCTGAGCCTGCGAATCGCCCTCACGCTCTCCGGCGCGCCGATGTGTTGCGGGCGCAGCACCGGCAGCTGGAGGCGCTCGGCGGTCTCACCGACCGGTCGCGGCGCCGGTCGCCCGCGCGACCCCGGCCGGTGCGGCTGGGTGACCACGGCGAGCACCTGGTGGGCGTCCGCCAGCGCGCGCAGCAGGGGGACGGCGAACTCCGCCGTGCCGCAGAACACGATGCGCATCAGGCGGTTCCCTGCGCGGCTTCGGCGGCGGTCAGCCGACGAGCTCGCCCTCGAGCGCCTCGGCCTGCTCCGCGTCCGCCGGATCCCAGGGGCGCAGCGTGCCCTCGTTCACCTTGGTGGTGAAGAGGATGCCGTCGAGATGGTCGACCTCATGCTGGATGGCCCGCGCCAGCAGACCGTCACCCTTGACACGGATCTCCTTGCCGTGGCGGTTCTGCCCCCTGGCGACGACGCGCTGGCAGCGCGTGACCTCACCGATCAAACCCGGGACGGAGAGGCAGCCCTCGAACCCCGTCTGCTCGCCCTCGCAGCGCACCATCTCCGGATTGGCCAGCTGGTAGAGCTGGTTGTCGACCTTGAGCACGATGACACGCAGGGGCACGCCAACCTGGGGAGCCGCCAGGCCGGCGCCGTGGGCGTCGATCATGGTGTCGACCATGTCGTCCATGAGCTTGCGGATGATGTCGTCGACGCGGGGCACGCGGGTGGCCCTGCTGACCAGGACCGGGTCCTCGTCAGCCGCGACGACGATGGGGAGCAGGGCCACAGGTCACCTCACGGTCCGGGGTCGACGTCGATGCTCCAGCCGCGCCCACGCGGCAGGTGCGCGAATGCCCTCTCGATCGCCTCGCCACGCACCGTGATCTGCCAGCGATATTCGCCGCGAAGGCGGTGGAGAAAGGCGGGAGTCGGCCCGAGGACGTCGAGGCCGGACCCGGCGCCGAGTGTACCAGACACCTCGGCGTGCACCCGCCGCGCCTCGATCTCGGCGCGCGCATCCTCGCGATGGGTGATGGTGCACACCACCAGGCGCGTGTACGGAGGAAAGTGCAGCGCCCGCCGCACGCGGATCTCCTCACGCGCGAACGAAAGGTAGTCGTGGGTGATGGCGTGGCGCACCGCGTAGTGCTGCGGGCTGTACGTCTGCAGGATGACGCGGGCCGGCTCGTCGCCGCGTCCCGCCCGTCCCGCCACCTGGGTGAGCAGGGAGAACGTGGTCTCGCCACTGCGGTAATCGGGGAAGTGCAGGGAGGAGTCGGCGTTGACGATGCCCACCAGGCGGACGTTGCCGAGGTCCCATCCCTTGGCCACCATCTGGGTGCCGATCAGGCAATCGGCGTCGTGGTTGGCGAACCTGTCGTAGATGGTGAAGTAGGCGTCCCGGCTGGCGGTGGTGTCGCGATCCATGCGCAGCAGCCGGAGGCCGGGGAAGCGCTCGTGCACCTCCGCCTCGAGGCGCTCGGTGCCCATCCCCAGAGCGCGAATGGCGGCCGATCCGCAGCTCGGACAGGTCTCGGGGAGCGGCCGCGAGGCGCCGCAGTAATGGCAGTCGCAGCGGTGCCGCTGGGCGTGGTACACAAGCGACACGCTGCAGCTGTCGCAGCTGACGGCCGCTCCGCAGCCGCGGCACACCACCACCGTGGCGGAGCCCCGGCGGTTGAGAAAGAGGATCGACTGCCCTCCACCCTGGTGACATTCGCTGAGCGCACGATCCAGCTCGAGCGAGAGTGGACTGCGGTTGCCGGCACGCAGCTCCTCGCGCAGATCGACAACCTCGATCGGGGGCAGCGGGCGCCCGCTGATGCGCTGCTCCAGGGTCACCAGCTCGAATCCGCCGGTGTGCGCAGCGTAGTAGGTCTCCACGCGAGGGGTCGCGCTGCCCACCACCACGGGCACATCCTCGAGTCGCCCGCGCTCCAGCGCGGTGTCGACCGCGTGGTAGCGGGGGATGCGGTCCTGCTTGTAGGCGCCGGCGTCCTCCTCGTCAACCACGATGACCCCGAGCCGCGGCAGCGGCGCGAACACCGCGCTGCGCGAACCCACCACCACGTCGAGCTCGCCGGCATGGATGCGCCGCCACTGCTGGGCTCGCTCGGACTCGGTGAGAGCGGAATGCAGCACTGCGATCCGTCCCGGGAAACGCGCCGCGAAGCGGCGGATGGTCTGCGGCGTCAGAGCGATCTCGGGAACCAGGACGATCGCCTGCCCTCCTCCTGCCAGCGCCGCGGCGATGGCCACCAGGTACACCTCCGTCTTGCCGGACCCGGTGACTCCGTGGAGGAGGACGCGGCGGTGCCTGCCCGCCGCGATGGCGGCGAGCAGCGGAGCCGCGGCCGCTCGCTGCGCGTCGGTGAGCGACGGTGCAGCCTCGGCGCCGCCCGATTCCCCGGCACGGGCTGCTTCGACGGCCGCTGACATGGTCCGCGGGCCCGACCTGCGCCCGCCGGGGCGGGCCGTCCTCACCCGCTTGGGGAGCATGGCGCGGATCACCTCACCCAGCGGCGCGCAGTAGCGCGCCGCCATCCAGTGCGCCAGCTCGAGGGCGGTGGCGTCGAGGATGGGGGCCTCATCGAGCACCGCCGTTAGGGGACGTGTCTCGACACCGGCCGGGGCGCGGTCAGGGGCGACGACGTAACCGATCACCTCGCGCCGGCCGAACGGCACCATGACCCGCGCGCCCGGTACCGCAACGGCGACGAGGTGATCGGCGACGGAGTACGTGTAGCGGTCCTGGGGCAGCACCGCTCCGGTGTCGGGCACCACCGCCACGTGGTGATCAGCGACGTCGGCGTTGCTCATCGACGCGCGCCGAGGAGCCGTGCCTCGACGATGTCGAGGATGGCGGTGGCGATCTCGGCCTTGGGTCGCTGGGAGATCTCCGCCACCACCCCGGCGCGATCGAAGACGGTGACCTCGTTGTCCGCACTGCCCATGCCGATGTGAGCGCGTGAGACGTCGTTGAGCACGATCAGGTCGAGCTCCTTCTCCTCGAGCTTGCGCACCGCGTTGGCGCGCAGATCGTCGGTCTCGGCGGCAAACCCCACCATCAGCACACCATCCCGCCTGGGGTCGTGGGCCAGCGCGGTGAGGATGTCGACGGTGGGGACGAGCTCGAGGGTCAGCGACGCCGCCTTCTTGAGCTTGCCCGGCGCGACCATGCCCAGGCGGTAATCCGCGACGGCGGCGGCCATGACCAGGACAGCTGCTCCATCGAGCTCCGCGGCCACGGCGTCGTGCATCTCGGCGGCGGTCTCGACGGCGATCGCGCGGACGCGATCGTGCGCCACCGGCGGCATGGTGGTGATGAGCACGACCTCGGCCCCGCGCTGGGCAGCCCCAGCCGCGATCGCATTGCCCATCCTGCCGCTGCTGCGGTTGCCGAGAAAGCGAACTCTGTCGATGGGCTCGCGCGTGCCCCCGGCTGTGACCACCACCCTCCTACCGGCAAGCGACGATGGTTCGGCGGCGTGCATCCGCACTGGTGGAGCGCCTCAGTGAGGCGCCTGTCCCCCGAGGGCATCGAGGACGGCGGTGACCAGGTCAGCGACCTCCGCCATCCTCCCCTGCCCCTGCGCGCCGCTGGCCAGGCGTCCATGCACGGGGCCGATGAAGGTGACGCCCCGTGACTGCAGCACCTCCACGTTGGCGCAGGTGGCGGGATGCTCCCACATGGCTGTCTCCATGGCGGGCGCGACCAGCAGCGGCGCGCGTGAGGCCAGCAGGGTCGCGGTGACGGCGTCGTTGGCGAAGCCGTGCGCAAGCCGGGCGATCAGGTTGGCCGATGCCGCCACCACGATGTGCAGCCGCGCCCACGACCCCAGGTCGAGGTGGCCCATGCCGTGCCCGTCTCCGGCGGCCCCCCCCACGTCGCAGGCCACCGGGTGCCCGCTCAGGCTCTGCAGGGTGATGGCGGTGATGAAGCGCGGCGCGCTGGCGGTCATCGCCACCCGCACCGTGCATCCCTGCTTGCGCAGGCTGGTGATCACCTCACAGGCCTTGTACGCGGCCACGCTGCCGCAGACATGGACGGCGACGCGACGGTTGCCATCCATGGCGTCGCTCATGGTGTGCCCGGCACGCGAGTGCGACGCACGATGTCGAGGATCTCGCGGGCGGCGCGGCCAACGTCGTCGTTCACCACCCGGTGATCGTACGCCGCGCCATCGGCCAGCTCGGCGACCGCGTTGCGAAAGCGCAGCTCCACCGACGCCGGGTCCTCGGTGTCGCGGCTGACCAGGCGGCGGCGCAGCTCGCCCTCGCTGGGCGGCAGCAGAAAGATGAAGATGGCACCGGCCACGCGCGGCCGTATCCAGGCTGCCCCCTGGACGTCGATCTTCAGAACGATGTCCTCGCCGCGGTCGAGAGCCGCCTGCACGCGGGCCTCGGAGGTGCCGTAGCGGTGGCCATGCACCTCCGCCCACTCCAGGAACTCTCCGCGCTCGGCCATGGCGCGAAACCCGGCCTCGTCGATGAACGAGTACGCGACCCCGTCCACCTCGCCCTGCCGCGGCCGGCGAGTGGTGTACGAGACGCTGTAGCGCAGGCTCGGATCGAGACGGCGCAGCTCGTGCAGGACGGTGTCCTTGCCGACGCCGCTCGGGCCGGAGAGCACCACCAGCCGTCCCGGATCGGCGATCACCCTGGGCGAGCGGGCCATCAGGACAGCTCCGCCGCCGCCAGGGCGGCCACGAGGTCATTGGGGAGCGCTGCCTCGAAGTCGCAGCGGCGCCCATCGTCGGGGTGCAGGAAGCGCAGCCGCTGGGCATGCAGCGCGGGGCGAGGACAGATCGGGTCCCCGCGGCGGCCGTACACCGAATCCCCCGCGATGGGATGGCCGATCGAGGCCAGGTGCACCCGGATCTGATGGGTGCGGCCGCTGAGCAGACGCACCTCGAGGCGAGTGAAGCGGCGCATCCGCTGCATCACCGCGAAGTCGGTGGTTGCGGCGCGTCCCGTGTCCACCACCGCCATGCGCTGGCGGCGGCCGGGATCGCGCCCGATGGGCGCCTCGACGCGGCCGGTCGACTCACGAAACGTGCCCTGCACCAATGCCCAGTAGACGCGTTTGACGGTGCGTCGCTGCAGCTGCAGGGACAGCGACCGGTGTGCAGCCTCGGTCTTGGCCACCACCAGCAGACCGCTGGTGTCGCGGTCGAGGCGGTGCACGATGCCGGGGCGCTGCGCGCCGCCCAGCTGCGACCAGGTGGCGCCCCGCTGGCGAAGGCCGTCGGCCAGGGTGCCCGCGGGGTGGCCGGGAGCGGGGTGCACCACCAGGCCGGCAGGCTTGTCGATCACCGCCAGCGCGTCATCCTCGTACACCACCGTCAGGGGGACGGCCGGTCCGGCGCTGTCGGCCGCTGGCGCCGCCGGCGAGGGGATGTCCACCACCACGTCGTCATCGATCCGCACCCGCTGCCCGGACTTGGCGAGCCGGTCGTTGACGCGCACGTGGCCGCCCGCGATCAGCGATTGCGCGGCGCTGCGGCTCACCTGTGCCTGCTCCATGACCCGGAGGTCGAGCCGCAGCCCTGCCCTGCTCGTCTCGGCCACGCTGCTCACGTGGAGCGGTCGCCGCGGTGCGCTGCTGGAACCACGCGCAGGGTGAGCACGCCGATGAGGATGCCCAGGACGATGGACATGTCGGCCACGTTGAACACCGGCCAGCGCTGCAGGTCGATGAAGTCGACCACGTACCCCTGCGCGACCCGGTCCACGGCGTTGGCCAGGGCGCCGCCGAGCACCATTCCGAGCAGCACCTGGGGAAACACGCCAGGGCCGAACCGCCGGCCCGCCACCAGGATGTAGACGGCCACGGCCAGGGCGACACCGAGGAACACGAACTGGAGCTGGGGGAAGAGGCCGAACGCGGCGCCACGGTTCTCGATGTGGTGCAGCGTCACCGGGCCACTGCTCGGGATCTGCGCGCCCAGGGCTATGTTCTGGATCACCAGCCATTTGCTGAGGTGATCCAGCGAGAAGACCAGCACCGCGGTGCCGAGGAGCACGGTCAGCTGCCGGCGCCGGGTGGGCAGGGCCGCGTCATCCACAGCCCCGCTCCCCAGCGCCTGCCGGATGCGAGATGTCGATCATGGAGGCGCTCAGGATAGCCGCGCGCGCTCTCATGGCCCGCCGCCGGGGCGCTCGCCGAAGAGGGCGCGACCGAGGCGGATGAGGGTGGCGCCGTGGGCGATGGCGACGTCGAAATCGTCGCTCATGCCCATGCTCAGCTCATCGAGCGCCACCCCGTGGCTCTCGCGGAGAGCGTCGCGAATGGCGCGCAGCCGCGCAAAGCACCGGCCCGCCGCCTCCACCCCGCCCGCAGGCGCGATCGTCATCAGCCCCACGGGCTCGAGCACGGTGAGGCCGAGCACCACATTCAGCAGGTCAGCCGCGTCAGACGCCGGCACACCGGTCCGCCCGGGCAGGCCGGTCAGCTCGACCTCGATGAAGACCTGCAGTCGCGGTGCGCTGGCGTCCCTGTGGCGGGCCAGAGCGCGGGCCAGGGCGGGGCTGTCGACGGACTGCACCACGTCGAAGAGCGCGGCTGCCTGCGTGGCCTTGTTGCGTTGCAGGTGGCCGATCATGTGCCAGCACACCCCGGGGAGCTGGATCGCCGCCCGCTTGGCCCGCGCCTCCTGCACGCGGCTCTCGCCGATGTCACGCAGCCCCAGTGACACCGCCGCCTCGATGGCCCCGGCCGGGTGGCCCTTGGTGACGGCGAGGAGGCGCACTCCATCGGGGTCACGCCCGGCGCGCTGCGCGGCACGCCCCACGCGCTCGCGGATGCTGGCGAGGCGTCGCAACACCAGGTCATCGGGCGGCTGCTGGCTCACCGGCCGCCCCTGGCCGTGGCGCACGCCACAGGGCGGCTCACTTGCCGATGTCGAGCGTCTGCTCCCGGCCGTCCTCAGCCCCACGGCGGCGGCGCCGCGGGGCGTCGGGAGGCCTGGTGCCGGGAGGGTTGGCGAGCACGTCCTCGATGGTGGCGCGCATCTGCTCGACGTCGCGAAACGAGCGGTACACCGAGGCAAAGCGCACGTAGGCGATCTCGTCGAGGGTGCGCAGGTGCTGCATGACCATCTCGCCCACCTCCCGGCTGCGCACCTCGGTGACATTGCGCGATCGCAGCGCGTTCTCTACATCGTCGACGATCACCTCGAGCTGGGTCGAGGCGATGTCGCGCTTGGTGGAAGCGTTGACCAGGCCGCCGAGCAGCTTGCGACGGTTGAACTCCTCACGGCGGCCGTCCTTCTTCACCACCCAGAGCGGCACCGCCTCGACACGCTCATAGGTGGTGAAGCGCTTGTGGCACTCCAGGCATTCGCGGCGCCGTCGAATCGCCTCGCCGGTCTCGGAATCGCGCGAGTCGACGACCTTGGATTCCGGCTGCGAGCAGTATGGGCACTTCATGGCACAAACAGGCGACCCCCCGCTCGGCGGGGGGCTCCTGGGTTGGGAACCCGGTCGCTAACGGCGATCCCGCAGGAATGCCGGGATGTCGAGGTCATCCGCGTTGGGCGGCGTGGCCGAACGGCCGCCGATGGTGAACGCCGGGGCCGTCGCCATCGACCGTGCCGCCGGCTCGTAGGCGAGCGTCCCGAGCACGTCGATGTGGCCGGTGAAGCCGGTGGCGATCACGGTGATCTTCACCTCACCCTTCATCTGCTCGTCGATGACGGTTCCGAAGATGATCTGCGCGTCCGGGTCCGAGGACTCGCTGACCAGCTGGGCAGCCTCGTTGACCTCGTAGAGGGTGAGATCGGGACCGCCGGTGACATTGAGGAGGATGCCCTTGGCGCCGGCGATGGTGGTCTCGAGCAGCGGGCTGGCCACGGCGTCGCGAGCGGCGTCGGCGGCGCGGGTGTCTCCGTTGCCGAAGCCGATGCCCATCAGGGCGGCTCCCTGGCCGGACATGATCGCCTTGACGTCGGCGAAGTCGAGGTTGATCAGTCCGGGGAAGACGATGAGGTCGCTGATGCCCTGCACCCCCTGGCGGAGCACGTCGTCGGCGAGCTTGAACGCCTCGGTGATCGGGGTGCGCTTGTCGACCACCTGCATCAGCCGCTCGTTGGGGATGGTGATCAGGGTGTCGACCCGGCCCTGCAGGTTGGCGATGCCGTCGTCGGCGGCGCGCTGCCGCTTCAGGCCCTCGAACTTGAAGGGCTTGGTGACCACGCCGATGGTCAGCGCGCCCTGCTCGCGCGCGATCTCGGCGATGGCGGGGGCGGCGCCGGTGCCGGTGCCGCCACCCATGCCGGCGGTGACGAACACCATGTCGCAATCCTCGAGCAGCTTGGTGAGCTCCTCGCGCGTCTCCTCAGCCGCCTGCGCGCCACGCTCGGGATCCCCTCCGGCGCCCAGGCCGCGGGTGAGCTTGGAGCCGATGCGCACCTTCTTGTGCGCGTTGCTCAGCTGCAGCGCCTGGTGATCGGTGTTCACGGCGATGAACTCCACACCCTTGAGGCGGCTCTGGATCATGCGGTTGACGGCGTTGCTGCCGCCGCCGCCGACGCCCACCACCTTGATGCGGGCATTGCCCTCCAATGTCCGGTCGAGATCGTTCATGCGCGTCTCCTCACGCTGCCGGCTCTTCGGACGCAGCGAAAACTTCCCCGCACGCGCCGTTTCAACATCGTTGCCACCACTTACGGGCTTCGCCGGCGTGGCGCCATCGTCGAGCCCGTACAACTTCATCCGTTCAGAAAAGTTCACGCAACCACCGTCCAAATCGATCCCCGACATGCTGTCCGTTGCCGTTCTGCGCTCGCCCCGTCAGCGCCACGCTGCGTGCCATCCGCCCCCGTGCGCCCCAGCGCAGGAGGCCGACGACGGTGGCGTGGTGAGGGCCGCTGATCTCGTCGTTCATGCCGTGCACGCCGTGGGGCGCGGCCACCCTGGCGGGCAGATCGCTCACCTGCTGAACCACCTCGGCGAAGCCGCGCAGCAGCGCCCCCCCGCCGGTGAGCACGATCCCCCCGGGAAAGCTGCTCGGTGGTCCCGCCTGCTCCACCTGCTCGGCGATGAGCTGGGCCATCTCCCGCGCGCGCGGGCCGATGATCTCGGCGAGAAAGCGCTGCGGGACGTTGACGGGCTCGTCGTATCCCATCGGCGTCAGCTTCACCTCCGCGTCGGCGTGCAGGGTCAGCTGCAGGCAGTGTCCATAGGCGCGCTTGGTCGCCTCAGCAGTCTCCAGGTCGCAGCGCAATCCCACCGCCAGGTCGCCACTGACATGATTGCCCCCGACCGGGATGACCGCTGTGTGGATGATGCTGCCTTTGGCAAAAACTGCCACGTCGGTGGTGCCACCGCCGATGTCGGCGACGACCACGCCGCGATCGAGCTCGTCCTCGCCGATCACCGCCTCGGCCGAGGCCAGCACCTGCAGCACCAGGTCGTCGACGTCGAGACCCGCCTTGTGCACCACCTTGACCACGTTCTGGATGGCGGTGTTGGTCCCGGTGATGATGTGGGCGTCGACCTCGAGGCGCGTGCCCGCCATGCCCAGCGCGTCGCGCACCCCCTCCTGCCCGTCGATGGTGAACTGCTGGGGGAGGACGTGCAGGATCTTGCGGTCGGAGGGCACGCTGACCGCCCGGGCGGCCTCGACCGCGCGGGTCACGTCGGCGTCGCGGACCTCGCGATGCCCGGCGGAGACGGCGACGACACCCCGCGAGTTCTGCGAGGTGATGCCGGTGCCGGCGAGCCCGACCACCGCGGAGTCCACGGGAACGCCGCTCATCTGCTCGGCCAGGTCGACCGCCTCGGCCACCGCCTCGGCCGCCCGATCGATCTCGATGACCGCCCCCTTGCGGATGCCCCGCGAGATCGCCTCGCCCACACCGATGACACGCAACCCGGTGCTGTCCAGCTCAGCGATGGCGCAGCAGACCTTCGTCGTTCCTAGATCGAGTGCAAAGACGCGGCGAGAACGGGTCACACTGGCCTCCGAGTATAGCCGGAGCCCTCCCCTTAAGATAGGGGTTGTTGGGGGCAAAACCGCAAGATGATGAGTTTGCCGCCGGAGTATGCCACAAGATGTGGCCTGTCCGGACCTAACCATCCGAGCCACTCAAGCGCAGCAAACCGCGCGGTCGGATCGCCTCCCGACCCGGCCGCGGGCTCGCCCACAGCGCCCTTGAGCCGGCGTCCCGAGACGCAAACAGGGCCTCGCCACTGCACCGATTGGACGAGACCCCGTAGGCCGCAGCCCCGGTCGGGCCGCGCAGCGCCGGCCATCATCGCACCGGCAGCGCTCTCTGTAAACCGGGTCAGCCGCGTGCCGGCTGGAGGATCAGCTTGCCGCGCCGCTCCCCGCCCGCCAGTGCCGCGAAGGCCGTCGCCGCGTCGGCGAGCGGCCGCACCGAGTCGACCAGGGGCCGCAGCCGCCCGCCGGCACAGAGCTGGACCACGCTGGCCAGCTCCTCGCGCGTCCCCATGGTGCTGCCTGCGATGGTGAGCTGGCGCCAGAAGATGCGGTTGAGCTGCGCGGGCGGGTTGGGCCCGCTCGTCGCCCCCGACACCACCACCGTCCCGCCGGGCCTGACCACGCGCAGGGAGAAGTCCCAGGTGGCCTCTCCCACAGTCTCCAGGACGGCGTCGACACCCCCCTCGCTGGCGGCCACGACCTGCTTGACGGCGTCACGGTCGGTGGCGAAAGCGGCTGCGGCCCCGAGCTCGACGGCGGAGTCCCGCTTGGCCTGGTCGCGCGAGGTGGCGAAGACGGTGAGCCCTCCCGCCGCCCCCAGCAGGATGGCCGCGCTGGCCACGCCGCCGGTGGCGCCATGGACGAGCACGCGCTGTCCGGGGCGCAGGGAGGCGCGCACGAAGAGCATGCGATAGGCGGTCAGGTAGGCGGTGGGCAGGCACGCCGCGGTGACCACGTCGACGCCCTCGGGAAGCTGGAGAACGTTGGCGACCGGGACCACCACCAGCTCGGCCAGCGCCCCCGGGTGGGGGGGCTCGCTGAGCAGACCTACCCGTGGGCAGCGGAGCTGGTCGGCGGAGCGGCAGGCGGGGCAGCGGCCGCAGCTGATCACGCTGTGGACCACCACCGCGGAGCCGGTCGCCGGTGCACCCAGAGGCACGTCGCCGTCGCCGTAGCCGAGCACGGTGCCGGCGGCGTCGCAGCCGAGCACCTGCGGCTCGGTCAGAGGACGCGAGCCGATCCCCCGCAGGGTCCAGAGGTCGTGGTGGTTCAGAGAGGCGGCGCCGACCCCGACCAGCACCTCTCCCCTCCCGGGGACCGGGTCCGGCACCTCGGTGACCTCGAGGTTGCCGAGCGGGTCATCGCCCCCGTAGCGGGCGGCGCGAACTGCGAGCACGCCGGCCACGGTAGCAGCACGGTGGCGCAGAAGCTGAGGTCTCCGTCACCATCATCGGCCATGCGCATCGATGGCCTCTTCAGCGCCGGCGAGCCGCTCTTCTCCTTCGAGTTCTTCCCGCCGCGGGACGACGACGGCGCGGAGCGGCTGTTCGCCACCATCGCCGCCCTGCGCGACCTCGCGCCCGCCTTCGTGTCGGTGACCCACGGCGCCGGCGGCAGCCAGCGCGACGACCGCACCGTCCGCCTGGTGGAGCGCATCGGCCGCGAGACCGGCCTGCTGCCGATGGCCCACCTCACCTGCCGGGACTCGACTGTGGATGACCTCCTCACCGAGATCCGCCGCTACCAGGAGGTGGGCATCGACAATGTGCTGGCCCTGCGCGGCGACCCGCCCAACGGCGAGGGCGCCTTCGTGCCCCACGATGGCGGCCTGCGCTACGGCAGCGAGCTGGTGCGTCTCCTCCACGACAACGCCGACATCTGCGTGGGCGCCGCCTGCTCCCCCGAGAAGCACGTCGAGTCGGCGAGCCTCGAGGACGACGTCTCGGCCGCATGCCGGAAGGTGGAGGCGGGCGCGAGCTTCCTGATCACCCAGCTGTTCTTCGACAACGCGCAGTACTTCAACTTCGTGGCCAGGGCGCGTGGGGTCGGCATCGGCGTGCCCATCGTTCCCGGGATCATGCCGATCACCAACGTCGACCAGGTCTACCGGTTCACCGCCAAGATCGGCGCCTCGATCCCGGCAGCGCTCCGCGCTGCCCTGCAGACCCGCGCCGACGATGCCCCCGCGGTGCTCCAGCTGGGGGTCGCCTGGGCGACGCTGCAGTGCAGCGAGCTGCTCCGCGCCGGTGCCCCGGGCATCCACTTCATCACGCTCAACCGCTCGCCTGCGACCCGCGCCATCCTCACGGCGCTGCGCATCGCCCGGCCCTGGGAGGCCGGCTGAGGGTCACCCGTGGTGGCTCGGCGAGGGCGGCACCAGGTTGAACACGAAAGGTGTCGGCGAGGGGCGCGGCGTCGGAGCCGGTGTCGCCGTGGAGCTCGGTGACGGGGTGGTGGACTGCGCCGGGCTGGCCGGGGACGTGAAGGTCGCCGGCGGCGAGGAGGGGACGACGCTGCCGGCGATGTCGCTGCGCAGCGAGCTGGGCTCCCCGGGGTGGCCGCCGATCGCCGGCGCGGTGAGATTCTCGAGGTCGACGTAGCCGAAGTTGGGATGGGCGAAGTCGAGCCGGCCCTTGAGAGCGGCCAGCACCGCCAGCTGCTGCGCGATGGCCGCCAGCGCGTCGCTGCTGTCGAGCGTGCCGAAGGTCGCCTGCCAGCCGCTGCTGCACCAGGCCGAGAGCATGTCGCTGCTGCTCAGCACGAAGGCGTCGAGGGTGCAGCCGTAGGTCGCCTGCCAGCGCTGCGCCGCGCTGGAGACGAGCGCGGCGAACCCGTCCATCAACGGTTGCTGGGCTCCCTGCCGCTGGTCGAGGAGCAGCGGCACGCCCGGCCGGGCTGCGGCCGTCGACTGCGTGAAGGGCAGCGTGGCTCCGTTGGCGGCCACCAAGGTGCTGGCGCTGCCGTGGCGGAGCAGCAGGCTGGGCTGCCATTCGGTGACCGCGATCTGCACTGTCGAGGGCAGCTGGGTGGTGACCGTTGCCGATCGCACCCAGGCGAGCGAGGCGATCCGCGCACGGATCGCCTCACCGTCGATTGTGAAGAGGCTCGACTGGGGCACCCGCGCCGCCGCCAGCACCGTGCTGCGGCTGAGGAGATGGTCTCCGCTCACCTCCACGGCCCGGACGTGGAAGGCGGGAGCCAGCAGCAGCGCCGCCAGGAGGCCGACCTGGGCGAGCAGGAAGGCGGCGCCCACCAACCGGCGGAGCCGGGGACCGCGCCGCCGCTCCGCGGCCTCGGGGCGCCGCCCTGCCCCGTGCCTGCGCCGCCGCGGCGAGCGCTGCAGCGGGATCCCCGCCGCGACGTGGAAGCGATGGCCCAGGCGCGGACCGTCGACCAGGCCCGCCGCGATGGCGCGGATCTGGGCGCGACGGGCGCCGGCATCGTCGAGCACAGGATGCGCGGGGAGGCGCTCGGTGAAGTTCTTGAGCATCAGGTGGAGGAACGTGAGCGAGGACGTTGGAGCAGGGCGCCGGTGCGCACATTATGGGTGCGCTCGGGGCTCCGCGACGGCTTTGCGCGGGCCGCGGTCAGGTGGCGCCGAGGTACGTGTCGGGCAGATCGTTGGCGAACAGCACGGCGTCACCGGGGCCGGCGATGCGACCGATCATCTCGGTGGCCTCGGCGAGCGACCGCACCAGGTGGACGCGGTCGTCGGCCATGCCACCGGCGCGCAGACCGTCGCGGAGGGCGCGGGCGGGGCGGGCGTCCACGACGATGACGTGGTCGCAGACGCGGGCGGCGTGCTCGCCGTAGCGCCGGTTCTCCTCATCCTCGACAGCCCCCAGCTCGACCAGGCCGGGGGTGACCAGGATGCGGGAGTTCACCTCCATCTCGGAGAGCACCTCGAGCCCGTTGTGCACCCCCACCGGGTTGGCGTTGTAGGAATCGTCGATGACCGTGATGGCATTGCCCGTGGGGACGGGTTGAAGGCGGTGGTCGACGGGCTGCAGCGAGGTCACCGCCGCCAGCGCGGCCTGCAGCGGCAGGCCGAGCCGGTGCACCGCCGCCAGCGCGGCGCTGACGTTGAGCACCTGGTGACGGCCGAGCAGCGGCACCTCGAGATCGTGCTGCAGCCCAGCGGCCGGCCAGCGCCAGGTGAAGCGCGAGCCGCGTCCTGTGATCCGGACATTGTCGGCCACAACATCGAGGCCGGCAGCCGTTCCCGCGATACCGTAGCCGACCACCTCGTGACCGGCGGCCCGGGCCCGGGCCGCCAGCGCGGCGGTGCTCGCGTCGCCGGCATGGACCACCGCGAACCCGTCGGCTCCGAGCGCCTCGATGGTCTCGTAGAGAGCGTCGCCGATGCGCTCGATGGTGCCGAATCGCTCCAGGTGCTGGGGCCCCACCGAGGTGAGCAGCGCGTGGCGCGGCCGAACCAGCGCGCAGATCGACGCTATCTCGCCCCGGGCGTACGCGTCCATCTCGACGATGAAGGTGCGGTGCTGCTCCTCGAGGACGTCGTTGACGGTGCGGCACACGCCCATCAGGGTGTTGAAGCTCCTGGGCGTCGCCAGCGTCGGCCCGTACTGCTCGAGCAGGTGCGCGAGGATGTGCTTGGTCGAGGTCTTCCCGTAGCTGCCCGCCACCGCGATCACCAGGGGCTGGAACCGTTCCATCCGCCTCCGTGCCCGGAGCAGGAAGCAGCGCCGGACGGCGGCCTCGATCGGTCCGTTGATGGTGTTGGCGAGCACCAGCAGCCCCATGCCCAGCCCGGTGCACGCCAGGCACAGCGCGGTGGCCAGCACCGCGCCGATCCAGAGGGGACCGCTGACCAGCAGGGCTGCGGCGAGGGCCGCGACCAGGGCCGCGCCGAGCGCGGCGGTGCCCAGCAGTCGGCGCATCCGCGGCGTGTGCACGAGCTCCTTCTTGGCGGGCAGCCAGCGCCAGAGCAGGTGGGCTGAGCCCAAGCCGGCAATCCACGCGCCGGCGACGGCGACGCGCAACCCCGGCCGGCTGAGGTCGGTGAGCGCGACCACGGTCACCACGGCGACCGGCGCGGTGGCGATGAGCGCGCTGCGATGGGCCAGCCACTGGCGGGTTGCTCCCCAGCCGAGCAGCCTGCGTGCCTCGTATTCCTCGATCTGATACATCCGCGCCGCCACGATCACGACCCGGGCGAGCAGCCCCAGCCAGGCGAGGGCCCCCACGACCGGCAGCACGGCGGGGAGCACGGCGCTCATGGTGTCTGGCCACGCAGGTAGACGTCGACGATGCGCGTGAATCGGTCCGGCTCCTCGGCGTACGCGAAGTGCCCGCAGCCTTCGAACACCACCAGGCCGGCATCGGGGATGAGCCGTTCCATGACGTGGGCGTCGCGCAGCGGCGTGTCCTGGTCGCGCTCGCCCCAGATCAGCAGCGTGGAGACGGTCAGTCGCGAGAGCTGAGGCCGTAGGTCCGCGTTGACCAGCCGCACCATGCTGGCCCGCACCGTTCCCGACGCCGCCCGGTAGTCGGCGCTCCCCCGCCGCGCCGCGCGCCGCGCCGCCAGGGCGCGGACCGCCCCGGGCAGCCATGGCCACCCCGAGACCGCCCTGGCGACCTTGAAGGCGCCCACCCGCCAGCGGTGCACCACTCCCCGCCGGGGCCGGATCCCGGCGCTGTCGGTGAGAACCAGGCGGCCCACCCTGTCG
>JBOHUD010000075.1:0-61112 GCA_050734155.1 Candidatus Dormibacteria bacterium | reverse complement strand
CGCCGGCGTCTCGCGGGACGGTCCCGCCGAGGGAGCGGTCACCACCGTGCGCGGCATGAGGACCACCGAACGCCTCCGCCTGCGCACCGCCGGCGCCTCGTCGGTGACAAAGGCGCGGAGATGCGCGGTGCGCTTGAAGATGCTGCCCGCCATGCCGCGCGGCTTGGGCCGGAAGCGCTTGATGATCGCCGCCGCCTCCACCTCGACACGGGCGACGCGCAGCGTCGAGGTGTCGAGGTTGTAGTTGTGCTCGGCGTTGGCCGCGGCGGACTTGATGACGTTGGCGACATCGCGCGCGGCGGCACGCGGCAGGAAGCGCAGGATCACCAGCGCTTCGGCCACCGGCAGTCCCTCGACGCTGGCGGTCACCAGGCGCGCCTTGCGCGCTGTGGTGCGGACCCATTTGGCGGTTGCGACGACTTCCATCTCTCCTACTTGAGCGCCGCGCTGCGCTCGGTGTGGTGGCCGTGACCTCGGTAGCGACGGGTGGCGGCGAACTCGCCGAGCTTGTGACCCACCATCGCCTCGGTGATGAACACGGGCACGTGCTTGCGTCCGTCGTGGACCGCGATGGTGTGTCCCACCATGTCGGGGAACACATCGCTGCGGCGCGACCAGGTCTTGATGATCCGCTTCTCGCGGCTGGCGTTGAGCTGCTGCACCTTCTTGAGGAGGTGGTCGTCGCAGAACGGACCTTTCTTCAGGGATCGGCTCATCTCTCTACTTCTTGCGCCGTCGCACGATCATGCGATCGGTTGATTTGTTGTGACGGGTGCGATAGCCGAGCGCCGGCTTGCCCCAGGGCGTCTGGGGGTGGCCACCCGCGCCGCTGCGGCCCTCGCCACCACCGTGGGGATGGTCGAAGGGATTCATGGTCATGCCGCGCACCGACGGCCGCCAGCCCCGCCAGCGCGACTTGCCGGCCTTGCCCACGGTCTCGTTCTCGTGGTCGACGTTGCCCACCTGCCCGACGGTCGCCGAACAGCGCAGATCGACTCTGCGCACCTCTCCGCTGGGCATGCGCAGGGTGGCGAACCCGCCCTCCTTGGCGAGCAGCTGGGCGGCGCCGCCGGCGCTGCGAACCAGCTGGCCGCCGCGACCCAGCTTGAGCTCGATGTTGTGGATGGTGGTGCCCAGGGGCATGCTGGCCAGCGGCAGGCTGTTGCCGGGGCGCACCTCCGCCTTCACACCCGCCATCACGCTGTCACCGACGGCCAGGCCGAGCGGGGCGAGGATGTAGCGCTTGTCCCCATCCGCATAATTGATCAGAGCGATCCTGGCGGAGCGGTTGGGGTCGTACTCGATCGTGGCCACGCGTCCCGGCACGTCGACCTTGTTGCGCTTGAAGTCGATCAACCGGTACAGCTTCTTGTGGCCTCCGCCACGATGGCGGACTGTGATGCTGCCCGTGTTGTTGCGGCCGCTGTGCTTCTTGAGGTGCTCGGTCAGGGAGCGCTCGGGGGTGGTCCTGGTGACCTCCTCGAAGCTGCTCACCGACATGAAGCGGCGCCCCGGGCTGGTCGGCTTGTAGCGCTTGATCGGCACGGCTACACGCCCTCGAAGAGACCGTCGATGCGCTGCCCGGGAGCGAGCGTGACGACCGCCTTCTTCCAGCTGGGGCTGCGGCCGACGACGCGGGTGCGGCCACGGGAGCGGCGGCGCACCTTGCCGCGCATGTTGAGCGTGTTGACCCGCGTCACGGTGATCCTCTGGGCCGCGAAGAGCTCCTCGACCGCCCGACCGATCTCGATCTTGGTCGCCCAGGGGGCGCAGCGAAAGGCATAGCGCCCCACCGCCATGGCCCCGTAGGACTTCTCGCTCACCACCGGTCCGAGGACAGCCTGCTCGGCGGTGCGACCGCCGCTCATGACCACGCCTCCTCGATGTGCTCGAGGGCATCGCGGGTGACCAGCACGGTGTCGGACGCGAGCAGGTCGCGCACTGAGAGATTGGCCGCCAGGATGACCCGCACCTCGGGAAGGTTGCGCGCGCTCCGCTCCAGCTGGTCGTTGTGCGAGCCAAGCACCATCAGCACCCGCGCTCCCGCCTCGATGTTCCTGAGCAGCTCCACGACCGTGCGGGTGCGGGGGGTGTCCAGCTCGAAGCCACCCAGGACCGAGATGTGGCCGTCCTGAGCCTTGGCGGCCAGCGCGCTGCGAAGGGCGAGACGGCGCTGCTTGCGGGGCATCTCCTGGCGGTGGCTGCGCGGGGTCGGGCCGAACACCACGCCGCCACCTGCCCACTGGGGGGAGCGGATCGAGCCCTGGCGGGCGCGGCCGGTGCCCTTCTGCCGCCAGGGCTTCTTGCCACCTCCGCGCACCTCGGTGCGGGTCTTGGTGTCATGCGTTCCCTGGCGGGCATTGGCGAGCTGCCTGATCAACGCCTGGTGCATCACCGCGCTGTTGACCCGGCCTCCGAAGATCGCCTCCGGCAGCTCCACCTCGCCGGTGGTTGCGCCGCTCTGGTCGACCACGTTGACGGCGGTCACGACGACGCCTCCTCACGGTCACTGGGACGCACCAGCACCACGGCGTTCCTGTGACCGGGCACCGAACCCTTGATGAGCAGCAGGTTGCGCTCGGAGTCGACGCGGACCACCTCGAGGTGACGGGTGGTGCGGCGCACGCTGCCGTACTGGCCGGACATCTTCACGCCCTTGAAGGTTCGGGCAGCGTCCACCGAGCCGATCGAGCCGGGTTGACGGGTGTTCATCGAGCCGTGGCTGACCGGTCCGCGGCTGAAGCCATGGCGCTTCACGGTGCCGGCAAAGCCCTTGCCCTGGCTGATCCCGGTGACATCGACGAGCTCCCCCTCGGTGAACATCTCCACCCGCAGGCGGCTGCCCGGCGCGGCCTCGTCGCCATCGCGCACCTCGGCCAGGCGGCGCAGCGGGCGCACCCCGGCGCGCCGGAAATGTCCCGCCAGCGGCTTGTTGACCCTTCTCGCCACCTGCTCGCCGAAGCCGATCTGCATCGCTTCGTAGCCGTCGTTCGAGGTGGTCTTGCGCTGCACCACGTGGCACGAGTCCGACTCCAGGACGGTCACCGCCACCACCGTGCCACGGGCGGTGAAGATCTGGGTCATGCCCACCTTGCGAGCCAGGATTCCCCTAGCCACGCTGGTCTCCGAGCTTGATCTCGATGTTCACCCCGCTGGGCATGTTCAGGCGCATGAGGGCGTCGACGACCTTGGGATTGGGATCGAGGATGTCGAGGATGCGCTTGTGGGTGCGCATCTCGAACTGCTCACGCGAGTCCTTGTCGATGAACGGTCCGCGCACCACCGTGTACTTGTTGATGGTCGTGGGCAGCGGCACCGGGCCGGCCACGCGAGTCCCCGTGCGGGTGGCCGTCTCGACGATCTTCGAGGCGGCCTGGTCCAGGACCCTGTGGTCGTACGCCTTGAGGCGGATGCGAATCTTCTGTGCCATGACCTTTGGTGAACCGGTTCCTCAGTGGGCTGCGCGAGCCTATTTCTCGATGCTGGTGACGGCGCCGGCGCCGACGGTGCGGCCGCCCTCGCGGATGGCGAAGCGCATCCCGTCCTCGACGGCGATCGGGGTGATCAGCTCGATGCCCATCTCCACGTTGTCTCCCGGCATGCACATCTCCTGGCCCTCGGGCAGGCTGATCGAGCCGGTGACGTCGGTGGTGCGGATGTAGAACTGGGGACGGTAGCCGTTGAAGAACGGCGTGTGCCGGCCACCCTCGTCCTTGCTGAGCACGTAGACCTGGGCCTTGAACTTTGTGTGCGGCGTGATCGTGCCGGGCTTGGCCAAAACCTGCCCGCGCTCCACCTCCTCGCGCTTGACGCCCCGGATCAGGCAGCCCACGTTCATCCCGGCCTCACCCTGGTCGAGCAGCTTGTGGAACATCTCCACACCGGTGACCACGGTCTTGGCGGTGTCCTTGATGCCGACGATCTCCACCGCCTCGTTGACCTTGACGACCCCACGCTCGATGCGCCCGGTGACCACCGTGCCTCGTCCCTCGATCGAGAACACATCCTCGATGGGCATCATGAAGGGCTTGTCGACGGGACGCTCCGGCACCGGGATGTAGCTGTCCACGGCGTCCATGAGCTTGACGATGTTGTCCTCCGCGTCCCTGTCGCCCTCGAGCGCCCTGAGCGCGCTGACACGGACGATCGGGGTGTCGTCCCCCGGGAAGTTGTACTTGCTGAGCAATTCCCGCACCTCGAGCTCGACGAGCTCGAGCAGCTCCTCGTCGTCGACGGCATCGCACTTGTTGAGGGCGACCACGATGTAGGGAACGCCCACCTGGCGGGCCAGCAGGATGTGCTCGCGGGTCTGGGGCATCGGTCCGTCAGTGGCGGCCACCACCAGGATGGCGCCGTCCATCTGGGCGGCGCCCGTGATCATGTTCTTGATGTAGTCGGCGTGGCCGGGGCAGTCCACGTGCGCGTAGTGGCGCTTGTCGGTCTCGTACTCGACGTGCGCGGTGGCGATGGTGATGCCGCGCGCCTTCTCCTCGGGCGCGTTGTCGATCGAGTCGAAGGAGCGGAATTCCGCACCCCCCTTCTCGGCGAGCACCTTGGTGATCGCCGCGGTGAGCGTGGTCTTGCCGTGGTCGATGTGGCCGATGGTGCCCACGTTGACGTGAGGCTTGCTGCTGTCGTACTTCTTCTTGGCCATCTCTTGCTCGTGTCTCCGCTTTTCCTGGCTGCTCGTTCTGCTGGTTTATGCCTTGGACTTGGCGATGATCTCTTCGGCGATGCTGCTGGGCAGCGCCTGGTAGTGGTCGAACTCCATGGAGTAGGTGGCCCGCCCCTGGGTCATGCTGCGCAGCTCGGTGGCGTACCCGAACATCGACGCCAGGGGCACGTGAGCATGAACCATCTGCGAGGTTCCCCGCCCTTCCATCCCCAGGATGGTGCCGCGGCGCCCGCTGAGGTTGCCCATGACGTCGCCCATGTACTCCTCGGGCATGCTCACGTCGACCTTCATGATCGGCTCGAGCAACACCGGCTTGGCCTTGCGCATGCCGTCCTTGAAGCCCATCGATCCCGCGATCGAGAACGCCTGCTCGTTGGAGTCGACGTCGTGGTAGGAGCCGTCGACGAGGTACACCCGGACGTCCACCACCGGATAGCCGGCCAGCACTCCGTTGCTCAGGGTGTCCTCGATCCCGCGCGAGGTGGGCGCGATGTACTCCCGGGGCACCGAACCGCCCACGATCTTGCTGACGAACTCGAAGCCCTTGCCGGGATCGTTGGGCTCGAGCTCGAGCTCGACATGCCCGTACTGGCCCCGGCCGCCCGACTGGCGAACGAACCGGCCGGTGCCGTGCGCCCTGGCGGTGATGGTCTCGCGGTAGGCCACCTGTGGCCTGCCCACGTTGGCATCCACCTTGAATTCGCGCAGCATGCGGTCGACGATGATCTCCAGGTGGAGCTCGCCCATCCCGGCGATGATCGTCTGGCCGGTCTCGTCGTCGGTGCGCACCCGGAAGGTGGGATCCTCTTCGGCCAGCTTCTGCAGGGCCACGCCCATCTTGTCCTGGTCGGCCTTGGTCTTGGGCTCCACCGCGATGTGGATGACGGGCTCGGGGAAGCTCATCGACTCGAGGATGATCGGGTGCTGCTCATCGGAGAGGGTGTCGCCGGTGCTGGTCTTGCGCAGGCCGATGGCGGCAGCGATGTCCCCGGCCCGAACCTCCTCGATCTCCTCGCGGTGGTTGGCATGCCTCTGCAGGAGACGGCCGACCCGCTCGCGCTCCCCCTTGGTGGAGTTGTACACGTAGCTGCCGCTGCGCAGCACGCCGCTGTAGACGCGGAAGAAGGTGAGCTTGCCGACGAAGGGATCGGTGGCGATCTTGAAGGCCAGCGCCGAGAAGGGAGCGTCGTCGCTGACGCGACGGGTCTCGCTGCTGTCGTCGCGCAGCCCCTCGATCGCCGGCTTGTCCAGCGGTGAGGGCAGGAGGTCGACCACCGCATCGAGCATCGGCTGTACACCCTTGTTCTTGAGCGCGCTGCCACAGAGCACCGGGACCACCTTGGTGGCGACGGTGCCGGAGCGAAGCCCCGCGAGCAGCTCCTCGACGCTGAGCTCGTGCCCGTCCAGGTATTTCATCATCAGCTCGTCGTCACACTCGGCGACCGCCTCGAGCAGGGTGTGCCGGTACTCCGCGACCTGCTCTGCCATCTCGGCGGGGATGTCGGAGCGCCTGTTGGTGGTGCCGAGGTCGTCGGCGTAGACGATCGCCTCCATGCGCACCAGGTCGACCATGCCCCGGAAGTCGGCCTCCGCGCCGATGGGGAGCTGCAGGCAGACGGGGTTGGCGCCGAGTCGCTGGCGAATGCTGGCCACCGAGGCATAGAAGTTGGCACCGATGCGATCCATCTTGTTGATGAAGCAGATGCGCGGCACGTCGTAGCGGTCGGCCTGGCGCCACACCGTCTCTGACTGCGGCTCGACCCCGGCGACGGCGTCGAACACGGCCACGGCGCCGTCCAGGACGCGGAGGCTGCGCTCCACCTCCATCGTGAAGTCCACATGCCCGGGCGTATCGATAATGTTGATGCGATGGCCGCGCCACTCCGCGGCCGTCGCCGCCGAGGTGATGGTGATGCCGCGCTCCTGCTCCTGGACCATCCAGTCCATGGTCGCCGCGCCCTCGTGGACCTCGCCCATCTTGTGGATGCGGCCGGTGTAGAAGAGGACGCGCTCGGTGGTGGTGGTCTTGCCCGCGTCGATGTGGGCCATGATCCCGATGTTGCGGGTCTTCTCGAGCGGGAACGCGCGGGTCGCCACAGCCATCTCTAATACCGGAAGTGGCTGAAGGCCTTGTTCGACTCGGCCATCTTGTGGGTGTCCTCACGCCGCTTGATGGAGGCGCCCACCCCATTGGCCGCGTCCATGAGCTCGCCGGCGAGGTTGTCGGCCATGCTCTTGCCATTGCGGCCGCGCGCGTAGCGGATGATCCAGCGGCGCGCCAGGGCCGCGCGGCGATCGTGGCGGATCTCCACCGGAACCTGGTAGGTGGCCCCGCCCACGCGTTTGGGCTTGACCTCGAGCACGGGGGTCACGTTGCGCATCGCCTGGTCGAAGACGTCGAGCGGCTCGCGCCGCTGCGAGCGGCGGATCTTTTCGAAGGCGTCGTAGACGATCCTCTCAGCGGTGCTCTTCTTGCCGGCGAGCATCACGCAGTTGATGAACTTGGCGAGGCCGGGGTTGCCGTAGATGGGATCGGGCAGGATGGTCCGTTTCTGGATGCGGGCGCGGCGAGGCATCTACCTGGCCGCCTTCTCGCGCTTGGCGCCGTACTTGCTGCGCCCCTGCTTGCGGTTCTTGGCCCCGGCGGTGTCGAGGGTGCCCCGGACGACGTGGTAGCGCACCCCGGGGAGATCGGCGACCTTGCCGCCGCGCACCAGCACCACCGAGTGCTCCTGGAGGTTGTGGCCGATGCCGGGGATGTAGGCGGTCACCTCCACCTTGCTGGTCAGGCGGACGCGACACACCTTGCGCAGCGCCGAGTTGGGCTTGCGCGGGGTGGTCGTGTAGACACGGACACAGACCCCGCGACGCTGGGGGCAGCCCCGCAGCGCCGGCGCCTTGGTCTTCTTGACCGCGGTCCGGCGACCCTTGCGGACCAGTTGCTGGATGGTGGGCACGCTACTCCGAATAGATGTGAACAGCGCAGCCCGACGAACTGCGCGCGAATACACGGTCGCCACGGTGGCGCGAACGGAGATCCTACCAGCGAGCCGATCTCGACGTCAAACTCTCCAGGGTGGCGTGCAGTCGGTGCCGACTGCTGTGCTCGGCGGCGGCTGGCCGTCAGCCCCCGGTGGCCGGGCGCTGAACCGGTGGGGGCAGCCACGGCCGGCTGGCCGACATCCTCAGACGAATTTCGGGTACGTCGACATCCCCCCGTCCACCACCAGGGTGGTCCCGGTGACGTACCCCGCCTGGTCACTGGCCAGCCAGGCCACCGCGGCGGCGATCTCCTCGGGCTGGGCGAAGCGGGCCAGCGGGATCTCCCCCTCCACCATGTGTTTGGCCTCGGGGTCGTCGAGGACGAAGTCGTTGATCGGGGTGGCGACCGCACCGGGGGCGACGTTGACGCAGCGGATCCCCAGCGGAGCCCATTCGCGGGCGACTGTCTGGGTGAGCAGCTTCATGCCCCCCTTGCTGGCACAGTAGTGGGCGAACCCGGGCCAGGGGATGAACTCGTGCACCGAGCTCATGTTGACGACGACCCCGTTCTTCTGGGCTGCCATGTGCTTGCCGGCCTCGCGCAGGCACAGGAAGGCCCCGGTGAGGTTGGTGCGCAGCACCGCGTTCCAGAGGTCGAGCGGCATCTCCAGGGTGGGGACCTGCTTCTCGATGCCGGCGTTGTTGACCAGCACGTCGATGCCCCCGAAGCGCTCGACCACGGCGGCGATCATGGCGATCACCTGCTGCTCGTCGCCGACGTCCGCCTGGTGTATGAAGGCCCGTTTGCCGCTGCCGTCGATCGCCGCGCAGACAGAGCTGGCGTCGGGCAGCTCCTTGTCGGAGTAGTAGTTGACGCACACCGAAGCGCCCTCGGCGCCCAGGCGCAGCGCGGTGGCCTTGCCGATTCCGCTGGACGCGCCGGTGACCAGGGTTCGACGTCCTTCGAGGAGCATGGAGAGGCCTCCGAGGTGGATGGTCGGGGATGTGTCGAGCCTATCCCTGCTATCGTCGCCTCCGCAAACCAGTCCAAGGTGCCGTCGAGGCAACCTCTCGCCAGAGACCGCAGGCGGGGCGCCGCGCTCCTCAATCTCCTGCGATAGGTGAGTGAGCGGAGCGGTGGTGCGTCCCATGGCGCGCTCCCGGTGACGCCCACCTCACTCAGCGGTGGGTGTCCGGAGGCTCCTGCATCACGGAGGAAGCGCATGGCGATCCCCTCTGCCGGTGCGACTCGCGCCGGTCCCCGCAAGCATGAGGCGGTGGCGCGCCTCACCGAAAAGCTCAGCCGGGCCACGTCGGCGGTGGTCACCGACTACCGTGGCCTCACCGTGGCCCAGCTCGAGGAGCTCCGCTCTCAGCTGCGCGGCCAGGGTGTCGACTACCTCGTCGTCAAGAACACCCTGGCGCGACGCGCCGCCGAGGCGGCCGGGGTTGCCGAGTTCAGCGACGTCCTCAGCGGTCCGGTCGGCCTGGCCCTCGGCTACGGAGACCTCGCCGTCCCGGCTCGCGTGCTCAGCGAATACTTCCGCAGCCACCGGCGGCTGCCCTCGACGGCCGCCCTGGTCGAGGGCCGGATCCTCGATGCAGCGGAGGTCAGGGTCCTCGCCGAGCTGCCCTCCCGCGAGGCTCTGCTGTCCATGCTGGCCGGCACCCTGCAGTCGCCGCTGACCCAGCTGGCCGGCGCGCTCGATTCGATCACAGCCACCTTCGCGTCCACGCTCGAGGCGTACCGCGACAAGCTCGCCGCCGCGGCCTAGCGCCGCCCACCCAGGAGACACCCAATGGCCACCAAGACCCTGACACCCGAGGATTTCGTCGACGCGCTCAAGGACTGGACGGTGCTCGACGTCGTCAGCGCGGTCAAGCTGATGGAGGAGAAGCTCGGCGTCAAGGCCGCAGCCCCCGTCGCCGCCGCGGCGGCCCCGGCAGCCGCCGCCGCCGAGGCCGCTCCCGAAGAGCAGACCGAGTTCAGCGTGGTCCTCACCGGCGCCGGCGACGCCAAGATCAACGCCATCAAGGCGGTGCGCGAGATCACCGGCCTGGGCCTCAAGGAGGCCAAGGACCTGGTGGACGGAGCCCCCAAGCCGGTGCGCGAGGGCGTGTCCCGCGAGGACGCAGAGGCGGCGGCCGGCAAGCTCCGCGACGCCGGCGCAGCGGTCGAGATCCGCTAGCGCTCGAAGTCCGATACAGGAGGCTCCGCCGCCACGGCGAGGGCCTCCTCTTCTTTAATGCGCGCGTGAGCCTGACCTTCCAGTGCACCGTCGTCGACTGCCATGACCCCCAGCGGGTCGGCGCCTTCTGGGCCGAGCTGCTCGGCGTGCCCCTGCAATCCGACGCGGGCGGTGACGCCACCGAGTACTGGCTCGATTTCGGCCCCGAGGGCCGCGACCTCCTCTTCCTCGCCGTCCCCGACCCCAAGACGATCAAGAACCGCCTCCACCTCGACCTCCGCCCCGACGACCAGAAGGCTGAGGTCGAGCGCGCCCTTGCGCTCGGCGCCAAGCACGTCGACATCGGCCAGGGCGAGCAGACCTGGGTAGTGCTCGCCGACCCGGAGGGCAATGAGTTCTGCATCCTCAGGGCGCTGCGCCCCGAGGAGCCGCGGCCTCAGCAGGGCGGCTGAATCAGCAGCCCAATCGCTCGCGGACCGGCAGCTGGAGGACGAGTGACGCAGACGCCCGCGAAGTCTGTCTGAGTGCCCACACGATGTGCCCCAGCCCCTCGACGGCAGTGCTTCATCGTATTCAAAACGGGGTATACCGGGCTTCAGATGGGCGCAGAAGACCAAGCGACGCTACTCGGTCGGGCTTTGGTACGATACGTCCTTGTGCCCGTCGCGTCGGTATCCGCGCGCCCACCTTGTCGAGGGAACTCTAGCACATGGTTTTGACTGATTCCAGACTCTCCGACCGCCACAGCTATGGCAAGATCACCGACCGGCTGGAGGTGGGCAATCTCATCCAGACCCAGTTGGACTCATTCCGGTGGTTCTGCACCGAGGGTCTGCGCGAGCTCTTCGACGAGATCAACCCGATCACCGACTACACCGGCAAGAACTACGAGCTGCGTTTCCTCGACTACGAGTTCGGCGGCCCCAAGTTCGATGAGGAGGAGTGCCGCCAGCGCGACATGACCTTCTCCGCGCCTCTGCGGATCAACACCCGGCTGCACATCAAGACCGGTGAGAACGCCGGCGAGATCAAGGAGGCGGAGGTGTTCATGGGCGACTTCGCCATGATGACCACCGAGGGCACCTTCATCGTCAACGGCACCGAGCGTGTGGTGGTCTCCCAGCTGGTGCGCTCGCCGGGCGTCTACTTCACCGCCTCCGAAGACCGCACCTCGGGGCGCCTCCTCTACTCCGCCAAGCTCATCCCCAATCGCGGCGCCTGGCTGGAGATCGAGACCTCGAGCAAGGACGTGCTCACCGTCAAGATCGACCGCAAGCGCAAGGTGCCGGTGACCACGCTGGTGAGGGCGCTCGGCTACACCAGCAACGACGACATCAGGTCGTTCTTCGCCCAGCAGGACGTCGATCCCGAGCACCAGTACATCGCGGCCACGCTGGAGAAGGACCCCACCACCAGCGTCGAGGAGGCGCTGATCGAGCTCTACCGCAAGATCCGCCCCGGCGACCCGCCAACGGTGGAGAACGCCCGCAACCTGCTCAACTCGCTGTTCTTCAACGGGCGCCGCTTCGACCTCTCCAAGGTGGGACGCTTCAAGCTCGACAAGAACCTGGGCATCCCCGAGGAGGAGGCACGGGAGCGGGCGCTGGACCGCGACCGCCGCGTGCTCGACAACCAGGACTTCGTCTCGATCATCCGCAAGCTGATCGCGCTCAACAACGGCAACGGCGAGGCCGACGACATCGACCACCTCGGCAACCGCCGCGTCCGCGCCGTCGGCGAGCTGCTCCAGAACCAGTTTCGCATGGGCCTGATCCGCATGGAGCGGATCATCAAGGAGCGCATGACCATCTGCGACTCGGCGACGGTGACGTCGGCGAGCCTGATCAACGCCCGCCCCGTGGTGGCCGCGATCAAGGAGTTCTTCGGCTCCAGCCAGCTCTCGCAGTTCATGGACCAGACCAATCCTCTCGCCGAGCTGACCCACAAGCGGCGCCTCTCGGCGCTCGGGCCCGGCGGCCTGTCCCGGGAGCGCGCCGGCTTCGACGTCCGCGACGTGCACCACAGCCACTACGGCCGCATCTGTCCGATCGAGACTCCCGAGGGCCCGAACATCGGCCTGATCGGATCGCTGGCAACCTTCGCCCGCGTCAACGAGTTCGGCTTCATCGAGACGCCGTTCCGCCGCGTCTATCGCGAGGTGAGCACCTCCGACCCGCGCGCGCTGGTGGGTCGCACCGCCGCGCGGGCGTACCCCGATGCCTCGATCAAGGAGGGCCAGGTGCTCAGCGCCGAGGCCGTCGCGGCGCTCGCCAGGAGCGGTGCGGGCACGGTCAGCATCGTGCCCTGGGTGAGCGACGACATCGTCTTTCTGTCTGCCGACGAGGAGGACAAGTACACAGTCGCCCAGGCCAACGCGCCCGTCGACGACGGCGGCAACTTCACGGTGGCCCACGTGGCCTGCCGCAGCCGTCACACCTTCAAGGACCTTCCCGTGGTCGAGGTCGACTACATGGACGTGTCGCCCAAGCAGACGGTCTCGGTGGCCACCTCGCTGATCCCCTTCCTCGAGCACGACGACGCCAACCGCGCGCTGATGGGGTCCAACATGCAGAAGCAGGCGGTGCCGCTGCTGGTCAGCGAGGCCCCCATCGTCGGCACCGGCATGGAGGCACACGCGGCGCGCAACAGTGGCGAGGTGGTGCTGGCCAGGAAGCCCGGCACCGTGGTGGGCGTGAGCTGGCCTGAGCCTGCCGACAGCGACCGCAGCGTGGAGAAGATCCGCAGCGGGCAGGACTTTGGCATCGGCATCCTGGTGCGCCCCGACGACGGCGGCGCCGACCAGTGGTACGGCATCCACAAGTTCGTGCGCAGCAACCAGGGCACCTGCCTGTCACAGCGAATCGTCGTCAGGGCGGGCGACCACGTCGACACCGCCGATCTGCTCGCCGACGGACCGTCCACCGACAGTGGCGAGCTGGCCCTGGGACGCAACGTGCTGGTGGCCTTCATGCCCTGTGAGGGCTACAACTTCGAGGACGCCATCCTGATCAGCGAGCAGGTGGTGCGCGAGGACATGTACACCTCGATCCACATCGAGGAGTTCGAGGTCGAGGCCCGCGACACCAAGCTCGGCCCCGAGGAGATCACCCGCGACCTTCCCAACATCTCCGAGGAGACCCTGCGCAACCTCAACGAGCGCGGCATCGTGTACGTGGGGGCCGAGGTGCACCCCGGCGACATCCTGGTGGGCAAGATCACCCCCAAGGGCGAGTCCGAGCTGAGCGCCGAGGAGCGCCTGCTCCGGGCCATCTTCGGAGAGAAGGCCCGCGAGGTGCGCGATTCGTCATTGCGAGTCCCCCACGGCGAGCGCGGCACGGTCGTCGACGTCAAGCTGTTCAGCCGCGAGAGCGGCCACGAGCTGCCCGCCGGCGTCAACGAGCTGGTGCGCGTCTACGTCGCCCAGAAGCGGAAGATCGCCCAGGGCGACAAGATGGCGGGCCGCCACGGCAACAAGGGGGTGATCGCGCGCATCCTGCCCATCGAGGACATGCCCTACCTTCCCGACGGCACCCCTGTCGAGATCGTGCTCAACCCGCTGGGCGTCCCCAGCCGCATGAACCTCGGGCAGGTCCTCGAGACCCACCTGGGCTACGCCGCTCAGGCGCTCGGCCTGCGGGTGGCCTCGCCGGTCTTCGACGGGGCCAGCGAGGAGCTCATCGAGGATGAGCTGGAGCGCGCCGGGCTGCCCCGCACCGGCAAGGAGAAGCTGCGCGACGGGCGCACCGGCGAGGAGTACGACCGCGAGGTCACAGTCGGGTACATCTACATGCTCAAGCTGGCGCACCTGGTCGAGGACAAGATCCATGCGCGCAGCACCGGGCCGTACTCGCTGGTCACCCAGCAGCCTCTGGGCGGCAAGGCGCAGTTCGGCGGCCAGCGCTTCGGTGAGATGGAGGTGTGGGCGCTGGAGGCCTATGGCGCCAGCCACATCCTCCAGGAGATCCTCACTGTCAAGTCCGACGACATCGTCGGCCGCGTCAAGGCGTATGAGGCCATCGTCAAGGGCGAGAACACGCTCGAGGCGGGCATCCCCGAGTCGTTCCGGGTGCTCGTCAAGGAGCTCGAGGGCCTGGCGCTCGGCGTCGAGATCCAGTCCGAGAACGAGAACAAGATCGTGCTCGGCGAGGAGGACATCCCCGACATCCCGCTCGACCTCGGCATCCACCTCGAGCGCGACGAGCGCGACGACATCGACGAGACCGTTAGGTAAAGAGAGCCCATGCTGAAACTCGAGAACTTCGACGCGCTCCGTCTCTCCATCGCCAGCCCGGAGATGATCCTCTCCTGGTCGCATGGCGAGGTCACCAAGCCGGAGACCATCAACTACCGCACCCTCAAGCCGGAGCGGGACGGGCTCTTCTGCGAGAAGATCTTCGGTCCCACCAAGGACTGGGAGTGCCACTGCGGCAAGTACAAGCGCTACCGCTACAAGGGAATCATCTGCGACAAGTGTGGAGTCGAGGTGACCCGCAGCAAGGTCCGGCGCGAGCGCATGGGCCACATCAAGCTGGCCTCGCCGGTGTCGCATGTCTGGTACTTCAAGGGCATCCCCTCGCGCATGGGACTGCTCCTCGACATGAGCCCGCGCAACCTCGAGAAGGTGCTGTACTTCGCCAACTACATCGTCACCTCCATCGACGAGCGAGCCCGCGCCGACCTGGTCGCCAAGCTCGACCCCGAGACCGACGAGCGCGTGGTCTCGCTGCGAGACAAGGTCGATTCCGGCGCGACGGGTCCGGACCAGGAGCTGGAGCAGCGCATCGCCGACCGCCAGGGCCGCCTCGGTGAGGAGCGCCAGGCGCTGCAGTCGGAGCGCGAGCAGCGCCTGGCGGCGCTTCGCGAGTCCGCCCGCGACCTCGACGAGCGCATCCAGGAGGCCAAGGGGCACAAGGCCGTCGCGGCCATGGCGCTCAGCGACGGGGTGGACACCGAGACGGTCGTCACCCGGGGAACGGCCCTGGACGAGGACGTGGCCGTGGCCGTGCAGCGCCGCGCCGGCGAGCGCGAGGAGGCACTGGCGGCCGAGTTCGCCCATCGCCTCACCGATCTCGACGACGGCTCGGGAGCGGAGATCGCGGCCTGGCGCACGGAGCTCGAGGCCAATCGAGCCGGCGCCCAGGACAGCGGTCGCACCGAGCTGGAGACGCTGCGCGCCGACATCGTCAAGCAGCGCGAAGAGCTGGAGACGCTGGCGGTCCGCGACCTGCTCACCGACACCCAGTACCGCGAGTACGTGGACCGCTACGGCAAGGTCTTCAAGGCCGGCATCGGCGCCGCCGCGGTCCGCGAGCTGCTCAACCAGATCGACCTCGCCAAGGAGGCGCTGCGCCTGCGCGAGGAGTCCAAGTCGACCAGCGGGCAGCGCCGCCAGAAGGCGATCAAGCGGCTGCGCGTCGTCGAGGCGTTTCGCAAGTCGAGCACCGCGCCCGCCTGGATGGTGCTCGATGTGCTCCCGGTGATCCCGCCGGAGCTGCGCCCCATGGTGCAGCTCGACGGGGGGCGCTTCGCCACCAGCGACCTCAACGACCTCTACCGCCGCGTCATCAACCGCAACAACCGGCTCAAGCGGCTGCTCGAGCTCGGCGCGCCGGAGATCATCGTGCGCAACGAGAAGCGCATGCTCCAGGAGGCGGTCGACGCGCTCATCGACAACGGCCGCCGCGGCCGGGCCATAACCGGCACCGGCAACCGCAAGCTGAAGTCGCTGTCCGACATGCTCAAGGGCAAGCAGGGACGCTTCCGCCAGAACCTGCTCGGCAAGCGCGTCGACTACAGCGGGCGCTCGGTGATCGTGGTGGGTCCAGAGCTGAAGCTCCATCAGTGCGGCCTTCCCAAGAAGATGGCCCTGGAGCTGTTCAAGCCCTTTGTGATGCGCGAGCTGGTGAGCCAGAACTTCACGCAGAACATCAAGAGCGCCAAGCGCATGGTGGAGCGGGTGAGGCCAGAGGTCTGGGATGTGCTCGACCAGGTCATCACCGACCACCCGGTGCTGCTCAACCGCGCCCCGACGCTGCATCGCCTCGGCATCCAGGCATTCATGCCGGTGCTCGTCGAGGGCCAGGCAATCCAGATCCACCCCCTGGTGTGCAAGGCGTTCAACGCCGACTTCGACGGCGACCAGATGGCCGTGCACGTGCCTCTCTTCAGCGGGGCGGTGGCCGAGGCCAAGAACCTGATGATGTCGTCGAACAACATCCTCAGCGCCTCCGACGGCCGTCCCGTGGTCACCCCCTCGCAGGACATCGTGCTCGGCGCCTACTACCTCACCCAGGAGATGACCGACCCGCCCGCCGCCGAGAGCGAGATCGGCGCGCTGCAGGCGCTCTCCTCAGGGGAGGAGGCGGAGCTGGCCTACGAGCACAAGCGTCTGGGGCTGCACGACCACATCCGGGTGCGCATGCCCAGGCATCACGTGCAGCCCTTCCGTGCCTCCGAGCCGGTGCCCACGGGGACCACGCTGGTCACCACCACCGTGGGCCGGGTGCTCTTCAACGCCGTCCTGCCGCTCGGCGAGCCCGGCACCCACAGCGACCTTCCCTCGATAACCTTCCGCAACGAGGTGATGGAGCTGCGCAAGCTGGGCCAGCTCGTCAAGGAGTGCTACGACCTGCACGGGTCCGAGCGCACCGCCCAGATCGTCAACGAGATCAAGCGCCTGGGCTTCCACTACGCCACCAGGGCCGGGGTCACGGTCAGCGCCATGGACATCAAGACGCCGGGCGCCAAGGCGGGAATCCTCGCCGCGGCGGAGAAGCAGGTCGAGGACGTCGACCTGCAGTACCGTCGTGGCCTGACCACCGACGACGAGCGCTACCTGAAGACGGTCGAGATCTGGACCAAGGCCACCGACGACGTCACCGATGTGACCATGAGGTCCTTCGATCGCTTCCACTCCGTGCTCATGATGTCCCAGTCGGGAGCGCGCGGATCCACCCAGCAGATCCGCCAGATCGCGGGCATGCGCGGACTGATGGCCGATCCCACGGGGCGGATCATCGATCTCCCCATCAAGGCGAACTTCTCCGAGGGACTCAACGTCCTCGAGTACTTCATCTCCACGCACGGCGCTCGCAAGGGATTGGCCGACACCGCGCTGCGCACCGCCGACTCCGGGTACCTCACCCGCCGCCTGGTGGACGTCGCCCAGGACGTCATCGTGCGCATCGACGATTGCGAGACCACCGCTGGCATCTGGGTGGATCTCGAGGATCCCCTGCTGGGTGACCGCACCATCGACCGCATCGCCGGGCGCATCGCCGCCGACGACGTGGTCATCGAGGGCGACACCGTCACCGCCGCCGGCGAGGAGATCAGCGACGAGGTGGCGCGACGTTCCTTCGCGCTGCGCGATACCGTGCCCCGCATCAAGGTGCGCAGCATCATGACCTGCAAGGCGCGCGAGGGCGTCTGCCGCCTCTGCTACGGCCGCAACCTGGCCACCGGACGCCTCGTCGAGATCGGCGAGGCGGTGGGCGTCATCGCCGCCCAGTCGATTGGTGAACCGGGCACGCAGCTGACCATGCGCACCTTCCACACCGGTGGTGTGGCCACCGGTGGCTCGGACATCACCCAGGGCCTGCCTCGCGTCGAGGAGCTGTTCGAGGCACGCGTCCCCAAGGGCAAGGCGCTGATCAGTGAGACCGACGGTGAGGTCGAGATCATCCGCACCGAGGCCAAGGCGCTCAAGGTCAAGGTGACCTCCCGCGATGTCTTCGACACCACCTACCCCATCCCCCCCAAGCACTCGGTCGCCGTGGCCACCGCCGAGGCCGTCGCCGAGAACGCCGAGCTGCTCCGCGGCAGCGATGAGAATGGCAACGAGCTCACCGTCCGTGCCAAGTACGCGGGCGTGGCCAAGGTTGGCAAGAACGAAATCCTCATCCGCACCAGCGAGGAGGACACCCGCGAGTACGCCGTCCCGGCGTCGGCGCAGCTGATCGTCCGCGATGGAGACCACGTGGTTGCCGGCGATCGCATCACCCAGGGGTCGATCAGCCCACAGGAGCTGCTCCTGGTCCGCGGCCGCGACGATGTCCAGAACTACCTGGTCCGCGAGGTGCAGAGCGTGTACCGCAGCCAGGGCGTGGACATCAACGACAAGCACATCGAGGTCATCGTCCGGCAGATGATGCGCAAGGTGCGGATCGACAACGCCGGTGACACGGACCTGCTGCCCGGCGAGATCGTCTCCCAGTTCGAGTGGGAGGAGGCCAACGCCAAGTCGCTCAGTGAGGGCGGTGAGCCGGCCATCGCGGGCACCGTGCTGCTCGGCCTCATCAAGGCCGCGCTCAACACCGCCTCGTGGCTCTCCGCCGCCTCATTCCAGGAGACCACGCGTGTCCTCACCGAGGCGGCCATATCCGGGAAGGTCGACAAGCTGCGCGGTCTCAAGGAGAACGTGATCATCGGCAAGCTCATCCCCGCCGGGACGGGTCTGGACTACTACCAGAAGCTCCGCGAGGAAGCGGCGCGCCTCTACGAGGAGGAGGAGGCGGCCGCCGCCCTGGCCGCGCTCGCCGCCGAGAGCGCCGACGCCGAGGAGGGCGAGGAGGAGGACGCTGAGACCCCCGCGGCGGAGGCCGGCGACGACCTGGCCGAACCTGTGCGCGAGGGGATTCCCACCGCCACCGCCTGAGCTGAGCCGGCACCGGCGCCGAGGGGGTCCGTCATGGTGGCGGGCCCTCTTCGTACATTGGGTGCCGTTTCGTTGCAGGAATGTCTGATTGGGGCGATTACGCTACCCGCGTGCCCCTGCTCAGTGACGTCGTCATCGTTGGACACCGTGTCAACACCGTGCTTCTCGGGGCGGTCCTCGCCGTGCTGCTGGCGTGGATCGTCGTCTACCTCATCTACAGGACGTTCTGGCACGCCGACTTCGGCCTGCCGGTGCGCCGGCGCCTGCTCTGCGTTCGGCTGAAGGTGGAGCGCGACCAGCTGGCCTTCGTGCCCCTCTGGTGGTCCGACCTGCAGATCCAGCGTGCCGTCAGGGCGCACTGGAAGAGCAGCCTGCGGTCCACCGTGGCCCCGTCGGCGCATGCCGGGGATCCCGCCGGGTCCTGACGGCGGCCGGGGGGGCATCCTCGGCGTCGCCGCCGGGCACGTCGGGAAGCGTGCCTGGCGCGCCGTCCCAGCCGCAGATCGGTTGCTTCTGTGACGGACTTGTAACAGCAAAGTAAATGGAATGGTTGATGCGCCTGCTGCGGTGCCAGCATGCACAGTGCCGGCGACAGGCGCCGGCGAGCCGGGAGTGGGGCCGCGTCGGAGCAGGAGGACCGGACCGTGCCCAGGGTGCTGTGCGCCGACGACGATCGCCTGGTTCGCCGCTTCCTCGCTGAGGCCCTGACCACGGGGGGCTACGACGTGGCCCTCGCCGAGGACGGGGGGGCCGCCCTGCGGATGCTCGACCACGATCCCGCCTTCGACCTCGTGGTCAGCGACCAGAGCATGCCCGTCGCCACCGGCATCGAGGTCATCGAGCACGCCCAGCGCGTCGACCCCAGCCTGCCGTGCATCATCGTGACCGCCTTCCACGACCTGGACCTGGCCATGCGCGCCATGCGGGCCGGGGCTGTCGGCTTCATCCCCAAGCCGTTCAAGGCCGAACACCTGCTCGCCGTTGCCGGGCGTGCGCTCGAGCGCCGCCAGCTGGCCGCCGACGCGACCCGGCTCACCCTGCTCGTTCCCATGCTGGAGCGCTTCACCATGCTGCTCGCCAACACTCTGGAGTCGAAGGACTGCGCCACCAACCGGCATGCCGAGCGCCTGGTCGGGCACGCCGAGGCGGTGGCTCGCGAGCTGGGGCTTGACGACGACACGCGCTTCTCGGTCCGCGTTGGAGCCTGCCTCCACGACATCGGCAAGGTGGGGGTCCCGGAGGCGCTGCTCCGCAAGGCCGGACCGTTGACCTCTGAGGAGCGGGAGGTGATGCAGCTCCACCCCGACATCGGGGCCGCCATCCTCGAGGACATCGACACCTGGGAGGACGTGCGCCTCATCGTCCGCCATCACCACGAGCGCTGGGACGGCGCCGGCTACCCGCTGGGACTGCGCGCCCGCGACATTCCCCTGGGCGCCCGCATCGTCGGTGTGGTCGACGCCTTCGACGTGATGACCGAGGGCCGAGCCTACGCCGCGCCGCAACCGCTGGAGAGCGTCGTCGACGAGTTGCTCCGCGAACGCGGCCGGCAGTTCGATCCCGAGGCCGTGGAGGCATTCCTTGCCACCCTGGGCCGAGCGGGTGACTACCATGACGTGGTGGACACGATCTCCGAGTACGACCTGATCGCCGGGCGCGCCAAGGCTCTCGCGATCTGACAGGGCAGGGTGGACGGGCGGTCTCGCCGGACCAGGCTCGGCGGTGGGGCGTTCAGGGCGAGTACCACGATGCCAGCGGCCGGCTGGTGGCGGCCTCGAGCGCCACGATCGCCGCCGCGATGGCCGCGCTCGGTGCCGGCGAGGGCGCCGAGCCGCCCTCTGCGGGCGCTCTCATCCTCCATCCCGGCGACGCGCTGACCGGCCCGGTCGAGGTGCTCACAGAGGACGGTCGCTCGCTGGTTCTCGAGGGGGTCGTGGGCGAGGACGTGCCCCTCGGGTACCACCTCGGCGAGACGGCGGGAGAGAGTCGCCCGCTGATCGTCTGCCCGCGCCGCTGCCATCTGCCCTCCTCCCTGCGCCTGGGAGGCTGGGCCCTGCAGCTCTACGGTGCCCGCACCGCTGCCAGCTGGGGCATCGGCGACCTCGCCGACCTGCGCCGGTTCGGCGAGTGGGCGGCGGCGCGCGGCGCCGGCTTCGCGCTGGTGAGCCCGCTCAACGCTGTGACCCTGGCTTCGCCGATCGAAGCCAGCCCCTATCTCCCCAGCAGCCGGCGCTGGCGCAATCCTCTCCACCTGCGGGTCGAGGAGGTCCCCGGTGCCGGGGAGCTGGGAGCCGAGCTGGAAAGCGTGGCGGCGGCCGGGCGGGCGCTCAACGCGAAGCGGCGAATCGATCGCGACGCCGTGGGCCGTCTCAAGCTCGATGCCCTGACCCGCGTCGCCGCCGCCGTACCACGCAGCCCGGAGTTCACCAGGTGGCGGCGCCGGCAGGGCAGCGCGCTGGAGATGTTCGCAACCTTCTCGGCCATCGCCGCGGTGCACGGCGGTGACTTTCGAGCATGGCCGCCTCAACTGCGGGATGCGCGGGGGACGGCGGTGCGGGGCTGGCAGCGCCGCAGCGGCCCCGCCCGCGAGTTCCATGCTTGGCTGCAGTGGCTGCTCGAGGCGCAGCTGGGCCGCGCCGCAGCCGCCCTGCCGCTGATGGCGGACCTGCCCATCGGCGTCGACCCCGGGGGCGCCGACGTCTGGGCCGACCCCGACCTGTTCGCCACCGGTTTCTCGGTGGGTGCACCGCGCGATCCCTTCAACCCGCTCGGCCAGGACTGGGCGCAGCCGCCCTGGAACCCGTGGCGGCTGCGCAGCCGCGGCTACGCCCCCCTGACGTCGATCCTGGGGGCGGGATTCACCCACGCCATGGGGCTGCGCGTCGACCATGTCATGGGACTCTTCCGGCTCTTCTGGATCCCGCGGGGAGGCGGCCCCGCGGACGGCGTCTACGTGCACTACCCGGCGGACGACCTGCTCGACGTCCTGGCCCTGGAGAGCGTCCGGGCGGCCGCGGTGGTGGTGGGCGAGGACCTCGGCACCGTGGAGCCCACAGTCCGCGATCAGATGGCCGCCCGAGACATCCTCTGCTCCCGACTGCTCTGGTTCGAGGAGGGAGGACCGGCGTCCCTGCCGCGGCGCGCGCTGAGCGCCGTGACCACGCACGACCTGCCCACGGTGGCGGGCCTCTGGCAGGGGGCGGACCAGGAGGCTCAGCGTGCGATCGGCCTTCCCGTCAACGAGGACGGAGCCGCCCAGCTCCGCGGGCGCCTGGCCCGGGTCCTGGCCGAGCCGGAGGCCGCGCCCCTCGCCGAGGTCATCGCCGGCGCCTATGACGCGCTCGCCAGCTCCGCCTCGATGCTCGTGGTGGCCGCTCTCGAGGATGCTGCCCAGGTCAGCGAGCGCCCCAACATGCCGGGCACCACCGCCGAGCGCTGGCCGAACTGGAGCCTGGCCCTCCCCCGCCCGCTCGACTCGGTCCTCGCCTCCCCGCTGGCTGAGCACCTGGCCGGGACCCTGCGGCGTCCGTAGGTCCTCCGCGCTCAGCCCGCGCGGCGGTGCGCGGCGTGGGCCAGAGCCGAATGGAGGTCGTCCGCCAGCATCGCGTCGATCAGCTGGCGCACGCCCTCGCCGGATGGTCCATCCATGACCAGGTCGGCGCGCCGCTTGACGGTGGCCAGGGCGTTGGCGACCGCCACCCCGCAGCCCACCATGCCCAGCATCACCAGGTCGTTCTCGGCATCTCCCACCGCCACTGTGGCCTCGGCCGTCTCGCCGAGCACGTCCAGCGCGGCGGTGAGCCCGGTCGCCTTGTTGACGCTGGCCGGCAGAACCATCACCGAGTGCTTGTTGAAGACGATCTGCAGGTCCAGCTCCATCTCGTGGATGGTGCGGACCACCACCTCCTCGAAGGGGTCCCAGGTCCCGCAGATGGCCCGACCCACCGACAGCGGCGTGACCCCCTGGGCGCGCAGCGCCGCCACGAAGCGAGGTGGGAGCGTGGGGGCGAGGAGGCGCTGCTGCCCGGTGGCGGGGTTGTAGGTGAGCGCCCCGTTCTCCAGCACCGCCAGGTCGAAGACATCGAGGTCGTCGCAGATGTCGAGCAGCTCGTCGAGGATGCGCCCGGTGACGAGCACGACGCGACGGCCGCTCTCGCGAAGCCGCTGCAGCGACGCCACCGTCTCCGCGGCCATCACTCCCTGCGACGCGACGGTCCCGTCGTAGTCGCAGGCGAGGATGCGGTAGCGCACCGGCACATTGTCCCGCACCGTCGCGTTCGCGGGCGCGACGGCCGGGGTTCAGAAGTGGAAGTCGGCGCGCACCTCGGTGCCCCTGCCTGGTTCCGAGCGGATCTCCAGGGTGCCCTTCTCCAGCTGGGCGCGCTCGCGCATCGAGATCAGGCCGAGGTTCTTGCCCTCCTCGAGGCGCGCCTCGACGGCTGCCACATCCATGCCCACGCCATCGTCACGAACCACCGCGGTGACCCCGTCCTCATGGAAGTTGATGAGCACCTCGACGTTGTGCGAGCGGGCGTGCTTGCGGACGTTGTTGACCGCCTCCTGCACGATGCGGAAGATCGTCGGCTCGAACGACCCCGGCAGCCGCACGTCCTCGCCCATCACCCGCACCTGAGCGGTCACCCCCACCTCCTCGCCGAACTCCTTGATCAGCTTGCGAAGGGTGGGGACCAGGCCGAGATCGTCGAGTGACATCGGGCGCAGATCGAAGATGAGGCGGCGCGTGTCATCCAGCACGGCCCGCACCCCCTCCTTGAAGTCGGCGAGCTCCCTCACCACCAGCTGCGGATCGCGCTGGATGAGGCGCTCCAGGATCTCCGCCTGGAGCACCAGGTTGGCCATGGACTGGGCCGGCCCATCGTGCATGTCGCGCGCGATGCGCATGCGCTCCTCCTCGATGATCTGGAACACCTGGCGCGAAGCGGTGCGCACCCGGGAGGTGTCGGACCGCGGCGCCACCGCGGCGGCGAGGTCGTCGAGGCTGCGGTACACCGAGCGCAGAACCTCCTGCTCGCTGCGCAGGTCGATGAGGCGCGCGCGCACGTCTCGAAATCTCTCGTCGACGGCGGCGAGGTCCGCCCGGAACCGCGAGATGCTGCCGAACGCCCTGTCGAGCTCGTCCGGATCGAGGCCGTCGAGGTGGTCGAGCAGCGTCCTCCAGCGTTGCTCGCTGTCCTGGGTGCGGCGGCGCAGCTCCTCGCGGGTCTCCGCGGCATCGGCGAGCCTGGCGTCGAGCCGCACCGACGCCGCCTCCAGATCCTCGATGCGCTGGGTGAGCAGGAATCGCACCGCCGACAGGGCCGAGGGATTGACGGCGCGCGCCTCGTCCACCGGTGTCACGACGCGCGGATGCAGCGGCGGCGACGCATATCGGCACTATACCGGCCGCTCCCTGCCGGGCCCGCGGGGCGGCGCCGGCCGGGACAACGCCGTTGTTCCGGTGACGATCGCGCACTCCACGCGGCGGAGCGGTGGTGTCCGGGTCACAGGGCGGTTGCGGGCCAGACCCCCGCGCCAGGCCGGGGTCTATAACGCTGGGGTCAGATCAGAAGGAGCCGCGACGATGGAGCTGTCCTCGCCCCAGGAGGCGCCACGCGTCCTCATCGTCGAGGACGATGCATCCCTGAGGCGGCTCCTCGAGCTGCGCCTCTCGGTCGAGGGCTACGTGACCCGCTCGGCCCGGGACGGCGTCGAGGCGGTCGAGGTGCTCACCTCCTGGGTGCCCGACGTCACGGTGACCGACGTGATGATGCCGCGCCTCTCCGGCCTGTCACTCTGCCGGGCGGTGCGCAACGATCCGCGCACCGCCACCATGCCCGTGATCCTGCTCACGGCGCGATGCTTCGACAACGACATGCAGGCGGTCATGGACCTCGGCGGCGTCACCTTCATGAACAAGCCGTTCGACGCGCAGTCGCTGAAGGCAGCGCTCCGCGAGGCGCTGGCCAGCCGCCGCCCGGTCAGGGCAGGGTCGGCGGACAGCAACCACGCCGCCTGAGCGAAGGCATCCCACGATCCCCGCCGCCGGGTGACAATGGCGGACGACGTGACCAGCACGGGCACCGTGGCCGCGCCCGCCTCCACTCCACGACACCGCAACGGCGCGACCCGCCAGTCGATGATCGACCGGCTCACCTCCCCGGGCGGCCTGTTCCTGAGTGCGGTGATGCTCGCCGCCGCCTTTCCGCTCACCAGCCCCATCCGCGATCCCGATTTCTGGTGGCACCTGCGCAGCGGGCAGCTGATCATCCAGCACGGCGGCCTGCTGCACACCGACCCGTTCACGTACACCGTGAGCACCCACGTGTGGACCATGCACGAGTGGCTCTCCGAGGTGTTGTTCGCCGCCCTGTACGCCATCGGTGGGCTGGCCGCCGTCGTCGTCGTACTGAGCTTGGTGAGCTGGCTCGGCGTGCTCTGCATCCTGGCGCGGGCGCGCTTCGACTCGCCGCGGCCGCTGATTCTCGGCGGCGGCATGACCCTGGCGGTGGTGGCCGGCTACCCGATCTGGGGGCCACGCGCTCAGATGATCACGTTCGCGTTCTCGTGTCTGACCCTGCTGCTGGTCGAGCACCATCTCCGTCGCGGCGGACGCACCGTCCTGCTCCTGCTCCCCATGTTCCTCGTCTGGGGCAACCTCCACTCCGGTTTCCTGACCGGGCTGGGATTCATCGCCGTGGTGGTGGCCGCGGAGGCGATCGCCCATCTGCTTCATCAGGAGGACCGCGCGCCCGCCGCGCGGGTGCGCCGGCTGGCGTTGCTCCTGGCCGGGTCGCTGGTGGTGTGCGCGGTCAATCTCAATGGCCCCTCGATCATCCTCTACCCATTCGGGACGCTCGGCTCGGCGGCGCAGCAGACGCTCATCCTCGAGTGGCATTCGCCCGACTTCCACGACTGGTCGGTGCGCATCTTCGCGGTGATGCTGCTGAGCCTGGTCGGGTTCATCGTCGCCAATCGGCGCATCCGCCTGCGGGATGCCGCCCTGGTCCTGGCCACCACCGTGCTGGCCCTCCAGTCGGTGCGCCACATCGCCCTCTTCGTGGCGGCGTCGACACCGGTGTGGATCAACCAGGCCGACATCCTGGCGCGGCGGCTGCGCGCCGACCGGAGGCGGCCGCAACTGCCGCCCGTGGGCATGCGTGTGGCCAGCTGGCTCGTCCTCTGCGGCACCGTGCTGGCCATCTACATCGGCGCCCGGCTGCTCCCCTCGATGCGCACGCGCGAGGACTCGCTGTTCTATGCGCAGGACTTCCCGGTGTGCGCGGCGCAGTGGCTGGCGGCCGATCCTCTGCCATTGCGCATCTTCAATCAGTACGGCGAGGGCGGCTACCTGGCCTATCGACTCGCCGCCCACGGTGACCGCGTCTACATCTTCGGTGACGCCGCCCTGATGGGCGATGCCCTGCTCCACGACTATGGCGACGTCGAGTCGGTCACTCCGCGATGGGACAGCATCGTGCGCGGCGCCGGCACCGACATCGTGCTCTTCGACACCGGCTCTCCGCTGAGCAACGTGATGCTGCACGCCGGTGACTGGGTCGAGGTGTACAGGGACCCGCACAACATCGCGTTCGCCCCCCGCGGCCGGGTCGCGGCTCTCCACCTGCCTCCCCAGCCAACCCGCTCCGCCGGCACCACCTGCACCGCGCTGGAGCGCACCCCGCCCTCGCAGCTGCAGCAGGCAGCGGGATGAGCACGGCTGTGATCCGGCGCAACAGCTGGGTGCTCGCCGCCGCGGTGGTCAGCCTGGTGCTCACCGTGCAGCAGTTCCGCGACAGCGACGTGTGGTGGCACCTCGCCATGGGCCGGTACATCCTCGCCCACGGCATTCCCGGCGCAGAGCCCTTCAGCTTCCTGCACGCCGCCAACCCATGGGTCGGGCAGCAATGGTTGTACGAGGTGGGCCTGGCGCGCGTCGTCGACCTCGGCGGTCCGGCGCTGGCGTCGCTGCTCATGGGCATGGTGGCATCGGCCGCGCTGCTCATCGCCGCGCTCTCCATTCCCCCGCAGAGACGGCCGGCCGGGCCGGTGATGGCGGCGTCGCTCCTCCTCGGCGCGGCGGTCGCCGCCCAGCTGCTCGGTGTGCGCGGCCAGGTCATCAGCCTTCTCGGCGCTGCCCTGGTGCTCAACGTGGTGATGCGCTGGCGACGCGGCTCCCATCGAGCCCTGCTGGCGCTGCCGCCGCTCCTGGCGCTGTGGGCCAACCTCCACGCGGGATTCGTGATCGGCCTGGGCATCGCCGTTCTCGCACTGCTGGCGGTGCGCGAGGTGGATCGCCGCTCGCGCCTCCTGCTGGCAGCAGCCATCAGCGCCGCAGGGCTGGCGACGCTGGTCAACCCGGCGGGGCCCGGGCTCTGGGGGTACGTCGGAGCCACCTTCACCAACCCGACCATCACCGCGGTGGTGACCGAATGGCAGTCGCCCAACTTCCATGACACCTGGCTGCGACTCTTCGAAGCCCAGGCCATCCTGCTGGTGATCGCCTGGGTTCTCGCCCGGCGGCGTGATCCGTTCCACCTGGTCCTCGCGGCTGCCGCTTTCGCCGCGGCGCTCCAGGCGCAGCGCAACGTGTCCCTGTTCGCGCTGATCGCGGTCCCCCAGCTCGCCGTGTATGGCGCCGAGGCGTGGGCCGCGCACCGGGATCGTCTGCCCGCCATCGCGGGGCTGCGCGGCGGGCGGCGACCGCCGCGGTGGTTCGGGGCCGCGGTGGCCGGCGTGGTGGTGGCTGGCACGATCGCGGCCGTCGCACCGCAGCTCACCGCCGCCAGCGCCGCCCGATTCGAGGCCAGCAGCGAGCCCAAGGCAGCCGCGGACTACGCCGCCGCACACCTTGGCGGCCGGCATCTCTACACCATCGACACCTGGGGAGGCTACCTCGCCGAGCGCTTCCCCCGGGGGCGGGTCGTCTTCCTCTACGACGAGTCCGGCGTCTTCGGCAGCGCCGCCCTCCAGGAGTACCTGGACATCCACGACCTGCGCCCCGATTGGAGCCGGGTCGTGACCGCCGCCGGCATCGCCGACGCCATCCTCCCCGCCGGCAGCCAGGAGGTGTCCGCTCTGCTGACGGTGGGTTGGTCGGTGGACTGCCGCGACAGCCTCTCGGGCAGCGTGGTGATGTCGCTCGCCGGGCCCGAGGGCAGCGCCGCGGAGCTGGGCAGCGCACCCGGCTGCGCCTGAGCGGCCCGGCCCCGGCGACTCCTGTTACACCGCCACCGGGGTATTCGTTACCGGTCCTTGTCGCCGCAGGCGAGATCACTCGGTACGCTCGATTCCGTGATCGCCGTCCCCGCGACCAGCCATGCCTGGCCACGCACCAGAAAGCGGTGAACCAGCAGCTCGCGCGACCCCTGCCGGCCGGTCCCGGCTCGGTCGCCACGGCACCCAGGAAGCGGGCTCCGGCGACCATCGCCATGCCGGTGGACCGCGATCGACGCGCCGGGGTGGAGAGGGTCATCGAGCTCTGCCGGTGGGCGGTGCTGGTGTTCGCTGCGGTGACCAACAACTTTCCGGGCGAGCCCCGTGTGGCCGCCACCTCGGCGATCAACCTGATCCTCGGCGGCTGGGGGATGTTCAACCTCAGCGCCACCCTGGCCCTCCTGCTCCACCGCCTTCCCGGGCGGCGCACCCAGCTGGCCGTGCTGGCCATGGACCTGGCCGTCGCCAGCGCGCTGGTGTACCTGACCGGAGGGTTCGCGTCCAACCTGGCCGTGGTCTTCTACGTGCTCATCGGCATCGGCAGCCTGCGCTTCGGCATCCTCGGCAGCGTCCTCTGCGCGGCCACCATCAGCGTGCTGTACATCACCGTGGGCCTGGCCGCCGCCGGGCCGCTGACCCACTCCGTGGTCGACCTGCTGGCCTCCCGGCTGTTCCTGTTCTTCGTGGTCTCGCTGGCGAGCTCGCTGCTCGCTCGGGAGATGGTGGCGGCTCGAGCCCGGCAGATGACCCACTCCGCCGAGCTCGAGCACGCGGTCTTCGCGGAGCTGCGCGAGGTCGACCGCATCAAGAGCGAGTTCATGATGCTCGCCTCCCACGAGCTGCGCACCCCGCTGACCAAGATCAAGGCGTGGCTCGCGCTCATGCAGGACGGCGGCGATCACCTTCCCGAGCAGGCTCGCAGGGAGGGCTTCCACGAGCTGCGCACCGAGGCCGAGCATCTCGGCCGCCTCACCGACAACCTGCTCTGCATCGCCCAGCTCGAATCCGGCGAGATCCGGCTCAAGCCGACCACAGTCGATTTCAACGGCGTGCTCCGCCAGGTCATCTCGCGCTTCGTGGCCATCGCCGATCGCGGTCGGTTCCTGGTGCACATCGACGAGAACCTCGGCTACCTGCATGTCGACGAGGAGCGTCTCGCGCTGGTTCTGGCATGCCTGATCGACAATGCCCTGAAGTTCGCCCCTGACAACGAGGCTGTCGAGATCACCGCGGTGCGGGTGGTCAACAAGGCGCACGTGGAGGTCCGCGACAACGGCCGGCGCATCCCTGACAGCGAGGTGGAGCGCGTCTTCGCCTCCTTCTACCAGGTGGAGAATCCGCTGTTGCGGCAGCGTGGAGGCTTTGGGGTGGGACTGTACCTGGCGCGCCAGTTGGTGGAGCGCATGGGCGGACAGATCTGGCTGGACAACAAGAGCGTGCGCGGCAACTCCTTTTTCATTGCCGTTCCACTCGAGGAGCCGTCGTGATCGGCGATGTTGCGCTCCCCGGTCACGAGCGTTCCGGAGCCGTGAAAGTCCGCAACACTCGGGTAACCGATCCGGGAGTCCCAGCGGTCCCGTGCTACGTTGCCGCCACCGATCCGCCACTGCGAGGTGCCGCGCGTTCATGAAGACATTCACCGAGCCCCTGCTGGCCAGCGCGCCTGCGGCGGGACGGCCCTCACGCGCCGAGGCGACGGTGCTGGTGATCGATGACGACCCCTCGATGCACGACATCCTGGCGGTCCTGGGCAGCCAGCACGGCTTCGCGATCCAGTTCGCCGAGGACGGCAGGGACGGCGTCCGGCTCGCCGAGCAGAATGATGTCGACCTCATCGTGCTCGACCTCAATCTCCCCGGACTGACCGGCTTCGACGTCTGCCGCCGGATCCGTTCGGCGGGCATCGAGATCCCCATCGTCATGGTCTCGGCGAGCTCCGACCCCGTCGACGTCGTGGTCGGTCTCGAGATCGGGGCGGACGACTACGTCACCAAACCATTCGAGATCCGCGAGCTGGCCGCGCGCATCAACGCCAAGCTCCGTCGCCAGCGCACCAGTCAGGCCCAGGTGCGTCCCGGGCGGCTGAAGTTCCCCGGACTGATCGTCGACGTCGGCCGGCACGAGGTGCTGCGCGACGGCCAGGCGGTCACCCTGACCCCGACCGAGTTCGACCTCCTCGCCCTGCTCTCTGCCTCACCTGGACGGGTGATCTCGAGGACCGAGATGATCCAGAAGGTGTGGGGCCAGGGCGCGGACCTCGACCTGCGCAGCGTCGACGCCCACGTGTACCGTCTGCGCCGCAAGATCGAGCCCGATGGACCCCGACCGACGTACATCCATGCGGTGCCGGGGATCGGCTACCGCTTTGAGCGACGTGGCCTCACCGACCGCCTCTCCCGCTCTCAGGAGGACGCCGACCTCGGCCTCGACGAGGCGGTCGCGCAGTAGCGGTCCGGGATGCCGGCCGCTGCTCAGGACCGCCGCGGCCGGCGCCCGGCGCGATGCGGCCGGCGGGCCCCGTCCTGGGCGAGCAGCACCCACTGACCGCGCTCATTGAGACCGGCCGCCCGGACGTCGACGAGCTGGGTGGCGAGCAACGACAGCGAGCGACCCTGGGGCAGGACGAAGTCCAGGCAGGAGGTGGCGTCGCCATCCCATCGGCGTCGCTCGGAGATGCCCGTGAAGACGGCCAGGCTGCGGCTGACGCGCCGTGACTGGGCGCCTCCCACGACGTACGCGACCCGGTACATCTCCGCCGGGCGCAGGCCGAAGCGCTCCACCGCGCTGCGGTCCCGCACCAGACGCCCCCGATGCGCCGACGTGGCCCCCCCAGCTGATTCTGTGTTCGCAGCGTTTGGTGCGTTCATGGCTCGATTATGGGTTGTCACCGGGCGCGCGATCGTCGGATGGCGGGTCACACCGGGGTAACGGGATCGTCGACAGACTCCGACCCGCACTCGGTCCCCGGTCAGCGCCGGCGCCGTCAAGGAACCTGCGCACACGGCTGTGTGGCTGTGTCAAACCGTCGTGGCTGCGCCACTCTTCAGTGACGCGCTCGCGATGAGCGCGACTCGACCGTCGCCCAGAATCAGGGCATGGCCTCTCCGCACGTCACCATGCAGCGCGAGATCTCCGCCGCAGGCCATCGCGAACGCAGCGGCGCCCTGGACGTCGAATGGGCGGACGCGCACGCCACCTTCTATTTCATGTTCGGACACCCCAGCCATCTCGTGTTCGAGGCGGCCGACGGCCGCAGGCTGGACGGGTCCGATGCACTGGAGGCCCTGCAGGATGAGTTGCCAAGTGAATTCCGAGTTGCTCCATGGCGTCGCGCCATGGTCACCGACGACACCCTCCACTGCACGACGGACGACCTGATGAGCATCTTCCAGCGCCGCGGCCACGGCGCCTCCAACGGACATCACCCGGAATCCGACCCGGCGCCGGCAGACGTGCCGACCAGCGCGGCGGATCCTGTCCTCACCGAACCGCCGTTCGGCTTCGACGACTTCCCGCTCCTCCCCCTGGGCACCGTGCTGTGGTCCGACGCCGCCGCCAATGTCGTCAACCTCGACTCGGTGGTACCGCATCTGCGCGATTCGCTGCTCGTTCTCGAGGCGGACACCTGCCAGGCGGCGGCGCTGATCGTCGGTGGCGCCATCGTTGACGCGGTCTGGGTCACCGCCGGCGGGGGACTGCTCGGCAACGAAGCCGCCACGGCGCTGATGAGCAGCGCCGAGGGGACGCTCACCGCCCATCGCATCGAGGACCCCCGGCTCGTCTCCGCCCTGCCCATGCTGTGGCGGGCGCCCCGAGTCGGTGCCCCGCTGCCCTCGGCATGGTTGCACACGGATCGCTTCATCGCCGAGGTGCGCGCATCCGGCTGGTCGTGCTGCCTGCTGGTCGACTCCACCGACCGCGGGGCGGCACTGTTCGACCACGGCGAGCTGGTGGCCGTGTACACCGCCGAGCACCGCTGGCCGGCGACCAGCAAGGCGGCCCTGCGAACTCTTCTGCACTCGCCTGATGCGCTGGTGCGCGTCATCGGCCAGCCCGGGCTGAACGCCACCACGGGTGAGCTGGTGGCAGAGCCGACCGAGATCGTCGCAACCCAGCCGGGGCCGGACACCGCCGCCCCTGTGCCGGAGCTCATCGAGGACGAGGTGACCCAGACACCACCGGCCGGCGCAGCGCAACCGGCATCCGCCGACGACGACATCCCGGCGATCACGCCGGCCGCGGTCGCCGCGGATGACGCCGCCTCTCCGGCGGCCCACCAGGCCGAGGACATGATCAGCGAGGATGGGCTCCTGAGCATCGGCGCGCTCCTGGTGGACGGCTCCCCCGAGCCCACGGAGATGGAGCTGGTCGACGCCCGCCGCGCCCGTGAGTTCGTGGCCCCCAGAATCGAGATCGACATCGACGGACTGCGCGGCGAACTCACCGGCATCGGGGTTGCCTGGCTCGGTGCCGACGACTCCGCCCCGGTGGCCGGCGCCATCGGAGCGGCGCGCCCCGGTGTCGACGACTTCGTCGCCACGATCGCGGCCATCGCCGCCATGGAGATCCCCGGTCACGAGGCGGCGGTGGTGCGCGCCATGGCGCGCGAGATGCATTTCCGGGCCGCCGAAGTGCTCTGCGGCGTCTGAGCAACCTGGTGAGCCTTCAGCACCTCATCGACACCGTGCGCGGCCAGCCGGTCATCGCGATCGGCGCCCTGGCCGCACTGCTCGCCCTGCTGTGCATCGCGCTCGTCGCCCGTGTGGAGCGGCTCAAGGACCGCTTGCACATCGCCCAGGCGGCGGCCGAGGATGCGGCGCGCGCGGCCGCCCTGGCAGCCCCGGGCGGTATCGATCCCGACGTCGTCGCCGAGCTGCTGGCCACCGGGCAACGCCCCACCCTCGACGCGATCTACGCCACCATGCAGCGCCGCGCCGCCAGCCCGCTGTCTAGAGGTCCCTCTGGCGCGAGAGGCGAGGATTCGCCGCAGTCACCGCGATCCATGCCGCCTTCCAGCTCACATGGACCGCCTCCTCGCGCAGCCTGAGCATGGCCGCGTGAGCGGAGCGATCGCCGAGGTGGCTGGGGCGCGTCGACCAACCGCGGCGCGCTGCCGCCGGGCTGCGAACCGGCTCCCGCACCGTCCAGGGGGGGTCGGAGTCGGACGCGGCCGGCACTGGGGACGAGCCGATCCTGAACGGCTGCTCGCCGAGCGACGCCGCCAGGGCGACATGCTCCAGCGGCGGCGCCTCAGGGGGACGGCTGGCAACCTCGAAACCAAGTGCGGGGTCCGGCGGCGGGCTCGGGGCGCAGTCGCGCCCGAGGTCGTGGGTGGTGAAGGTCAGATCGTCGAACGCTCCGGCGGGGGGCTGCTCGCCCGACGCGTCATCGGTCCGGCCGGCGGCCGTGTCAGTCGGCATCAGGTGGCTCTCCAGGTGGGTTCGACCGCCTCATCCTACGTCCCTCCGACTTCGCGGTCGGAAAAGATCGTGTCGCGAACTGGTTCGCTCCGGTCGAGATCGGACCACTGGGGGAGAGAATCCGCGCAGGACGCCACCACGTCCATCCACTCCAGAGGAGCCGTCTCAGCGTGAGCATCGCCACCGCCGCCAAAGGCGTCGATCCCCGTTACCTCGAGGCGCTCGGACCGCTGCGTCCGCTCATCGACGACGACAGCCTCACCGAGATCATGGTCAATGGACACGAGATGGTGTACGTCGAGCGCAAGGGGAAGATCCTGCTCACAGACATCCGCTTCGACACCGAGGAGCACCTGCTCCGGGTGATCGACACCATCGTCTCATCGGTGGGGCGGCGCATCGACCAGCGCTCCCCGCTGTGCGACGCGCGCCTCCTCGACGGCTCGCGCGTCAATGCCGCCATCGCCCCGGTGGCGCTGGACGGACCCATCCTCACCATCAGGAAGTTCAGCAAGGACCCCTACCAGGTGAGTGACCTGATCGGCTTCGGAACCCTCACCCAGGAAGGAGCTGCCTTCATGCAGGCCTGCGTCCTGGCGCGCGCCAACATCGTCGTCAGCGGCGGAACCGGCACCGGCAAGACGACGCTCCTCAACGTGTGCTCGAGCTTCATCCCCGTCGATGAGCGCATCGTCACAATCGAGGATGCCGCCGAGCTGCAGCTGCACCAGGAGCATGTGTGCCGCATGGAGTCCCGGCCGTCCGACGTCAACGGCGACGGCCGCATCACCATCCGCGACCTGGTCGCCAACTCACTGCGCATGCGGCCCGACCGCATCATCGTGGGTGAGTGCCGCGGCGGCGAGGCCCTGGACATGCTCCAAGCCATGAACACCGGCCACGACGGCAGCCTGACCACAGTCCACGCCAACAGCCCGCGCGAGACGCTCTCCCGCCTGGAGACGCTGGTTCTCATGGCCGGCATGGATCTGCCCCTGAAGGCGATCCGCCAGCAGATTGCCAGCGCCCTGAGCCTGGTCATCCAGCTCAGCCGCATGAAGGACGGGTCGCGCAAGGTCACCTCGATCAGCGAGATCATCGGCATGGAGGGCGAAACCATCACCATGCAGGAGATCTTCAAGTTCGAGTCCCGTGGCGCCGACCCCTCCACCGGTCAGATCATCGGCGAGTTCAACCCCACCGGCATCCGGCCCAAGCTCATCGACCGGCTGTTCGACATGGGCGTGCCCCTGCCGCCGCGACTCGCCCAGCTCTTCCCCGACCGCCGCCAGCTGCTGCAGCAGCAGATGCTCCTCCAGCAGCAGCGCCGCGCCGGGTAAGCTCCGCTCCGTTCGCGGGAGGAGGGAAGGGAATCCTGCTGGCCGAGCGCCCTCGTGAACGTTCAGGCCTTCCCCGGCTCGAGCTGTATGCCAGCGTCTCAGTTCAGAGCGTTCAGATCACAGGTGCGACTTCTGCCACCGTGTTCGTCAATCTCTTCACCGGACCTCCGCCGCCCTCGATCACACTCGCTGTGTTGGTGCAGTCCGACTCGGAGGGCGGGGTGCTGGCGAACGACATTCAGTGCGTCCGCGGCACCCGGGGCTCAGCCCTCGCTGACCACCCGCATGGGCTGGAAGATCTCCTCGGGGAGACCCTCACCCTCGGTGGCGAGATGCTCCCCGAAGTGGGGCAGCACACCCGTCGGGGTGAAGCCGCCGGCCACCCTGCCATCGTCGTCGATGCCGGTCTGGCGGAAGGCGAAGATCTCCTGGAGCTGCACCTCGCCCCCCTCGCAGCCGATCACCTCGGTGATGCTGACGACCTTGCGCGACCCGTCGCGCAGGCGGGACTGCTGGACGATTACGTTCACAGCCGAGCCGATCTGCTCGCGAATCGCACGCGACGGCAGCTCCGCCCCGGCCATGAGCACCAGGGTCTCGAGCCGCCCCACGCACTCGCGCGGGTTGTTGGCGTGCAGGGTGGTCAGTGAACCGTCATGGCCGGTGTTCATCGCCTGGAGCATGTCCAGCGCTTCGCCGCCGCGACACTCGCCGATGACAATCCGATCGGGGCGCATGCGCAGTGAGTTGATCACCAGCTCACGAATCGTCACCCGTCCACGGCCCTCGATGTTGGCCGGACGCGTCTCCAGCGTCACCACATGGTCCTGGCGAAGCTGCAGTTCGGCGGCATCCTCGATGGTCACGATGCGCTCGTCCTCGGGAATGAAGCTGGAGAGGATGTTGAGCGTGGTCGTCTTTCCCGACCCGGTGCCGCCGCTGACCACCACGTTGAGGCGGCCCCGGACGCAGGCTCGCAGGTAGCGGATCATGTCGCCTGTGATCGACCCAAAGGCCACCAGGTCGTCGATGGTGAAGGCTTCCTTGGCGAACTTCCTGATTGTCACAGTGGGACCGCGCAATGCCAGCGGGGGGATGATCACGTTCACGCGCGAGCCATCCTTGAGGCGCGCGTCCACCATGGGCGAGGACTCGTCGACACGGCGGCCGATGCTGCTGACGATGCGGTCGATGACCTGCATGAGCTGATCGTTGCTCTCGAAGCTGACCGAGCTGAGGCTCAATTTGCCGTGCTGCTCGATGTAGATCTGCTTGGGGCTGTTGATCATGATCTCGGTGATCTCCGGGTCATGGAGGAGGGCCTCGAGAGGGCCGAGGCCGAGGACGTCGTCGACGACGGTCTCGACCACCCGCAGCTTGTCGTGCCTGGTCATGGTCAGGCTCTGCTCGGACGCGATCTCGTTGACCAGCTCGGAGATGCGCTGGCGCACCTGCTCGGGAGGGGCGGTGTCGGTGTTGCCCGCCAGCTCCTCGACGAGGCGCTGGTGGACCTTGCTGCGCAGCTGCGCGTACATGTTGCCGGCCGCCGACTTGGCAAGCGGACCGCGAGCCAGCGCCGTCCTGTTGAGAAGCGACGCCTGGCGCTGCACGTCCGCCGGCTCCGCCGCCGCAGTCCGCGCCATCAACGACGGGGCGGCGCGGTGGCCCACGCCGGTGGCGGCGGGGCCCGCCATCCTGGGGGGCGCCGGACGGTGCTCCGGGTCGGCCACCGCCAGCCCGGCTGAGCGCGGCGCCGGCTCTCCGGGGACCGGCTCAGCAGCCTCGCTGGCTGCCGGATCGGCGCGCGGCAGCGGAGGAGCGTGGCGAACCTGCCAGCCGGAGGGCGCGACCGGCGCCCCCGATGGCTCAGGGGTGCGCGGGTGGGGCTGATCGTGGTCGGACGCGGGCTGCGGCGCTCGCGGCGTACCGGTGGTCGAGCGGACAGCTGGTTCGCTGCTGTCGGGTGACCTGCGCGTGACCTCTCCCTCAGCTTTGCGCTGCACCCTGTCGAGTAGCGACATCCGTGTTTCTCCTTGCGGTCTCGGTACAGGTCCCAAGGCTATCCGGCGCCGCTCGCAGCCCCGTGCAGTCCCTGCAACGATCCTGTCAAGGCGGCTCGGCGGGGGGATTGTCCGCACCCTCCCGGCGGGGTGCTTCGCGCCCGCTCCACGTTTCTCCGACAGCCCGGTTACGAACCGTTACCGGGCCGGCGCAGAGGCGTCGGGTGGGGGTATCTCTGATCGCATGGCGGCACGCACGGGTGCGATCGATCAGGCACGGTGGGAGGACCTCACCCGCACGGCAGCGCTGGTCCGCGCCGCCGGAACAGGGCCCAGCGCAGCACCGCGCCGCTGGCGTCGGGCCGGCTCCGCCGCCGCCTACCTGGTGATCCTGGCGGGGGTGTCGATCGCCGCCCTGCTGGCGGCCGGCAACGCCACCCCGGCGCGCGCCAGCGGTTCGGCGGACTCCGCTCTCTTCGGGCTCACCAACCAGGATCGGACCAGCAACGGGGTGCGCTCGCTGAACGGCAACGGGACGCTGGGTGGCATCGCCGAGGGGGCCCGGTACAACGGCTGTGGCTTCGCCGTCAACGGCCGCGCCGTGGACATGATCCAGCGCAACTACTTCGCCCACGTCATCCTCAACTGCAACCAGTACGTCTTCTCGATGATGTCGGCATTCGGCTTGAGCTACCGGTCGGCCGGCGAGAACATCGGCTGGAACACGTCCGGCAGCGTGGCGGCGATCAACAGCGCCTTCATGAACAGCGCCGAGCACCGTGCCAACATCCTCAACGGTGCCTACACCGACCTGGGCATCGGCTCCGCCAGCGGCGCGGGGAGCTACCCGTGGATGTTCGCCGAGGAGTTCGCCCAGCTGCGATCATCGCCGCCGCCTCCGCCACCCCCTCCCAAGCCCAGGCCGCAACCACGCCCGCCGGGCGGTGGCACTCCCGCGCGAAACAGCGCTCCCCCGCCCCCACCGGCGCTTCCCGCCGCCACCGTGGTGGCGCCGGCGCCAGCCACTCCGGTGCCCACCCCGACGCCGCTGCCAACCCCCACCCCGCTGCCCACGCTCACCCTGCCTCCACCGCTGCAGCAAACCGGCGGCCTGCTCTTCAACTCCGTGGAATCCGTCCTGGAGAGCTACCTCATCAACTGACCACGCCAACCGCTGCCGGCGCCATTCGCTGCTCGCGCCGCAGCTCCCGCAACGCTGAGGATCACGCCCATGAGTGCTGTCTCGCCACCCGCTCCCGCCACCACCACCGTTGTCGTCGCGGCTGGCCTGCGCAAGACGTACAGCATCAGCCGGCCGCCGCGCGAGGTGCTGCGCGGCGTGTCGCTGGCGGTCGAGCGCGGCGAGTTCGTGGCGCTGATGGGTCCAAGCGGGTGCGGGAAGAGCACCCTGCTGCACATCCTCGGCGGCATCGAGCCGCCCGACGCGGGGTCGGTGACGATCGAGGGACGGTCGCTCTACAGCCTCGATGACGGTGCGCTCTCGGCCTTCCGCCGCGACCGGATCGGCTTCGTCTTCCAGTTCTTCAACCTCCTCCCCAATCTCACCGCCGCGGAGAACGTGGCCCTCCCGCTGCGCCTGCGCAACGAGGCCTCGCGGCGACATCGCCCTGGCGTCGTCAGCCCGCGCAGCATCGACCTGCGGGTGACCCTGCTCATGGACCAGCTCAACCTCCGCGGTCTCCAGGGCCACGGCCCCGAGGAGATCTCCGGAGGCGAGCAGCAGCGCGTGGCCGTGGCCCGCGCCCTGGCGGCAGCGCCCGCGCTGCTGCTCGCCGACGAGCCCACCGGCAACCTCGATTGGACGAGCGGCCGTGAGGTCATGGCCCTGCTCGGGCGCCTCTGTCGCAGCCAGCAGCAGACGGTCGTCCTGGTCAGCCATGACGCCCGCGTCGCCGCCCATGCCGATCGCGTCCTGGTGATGCGCGACGGCGAGATCATCGATGAGGTGCGGCTGACCCACGGCACCGAGCCGGGGGAGCCGGCCGCGGTCGGCGCTCTGGTCGAGCGGCTCCGCAAGCTCGAGCTGTGAGCCTGTCCTGGGCCCTGGCCCTGCGCACCCTGCGCGGCCGCCCGCTGCGCGCCCTGCTCACCGGCGTCGCGGTCGCCCTGGGCATCGCCGTGGTGCTCGGAGTCGCCGTGATCAGCGCCGGGCTGGACTCCGAGTCGCGCGCCGCGGCCCGGGTGTCCGCGGGTGCCTCCGACCTCGACGTCCGGGTCACCGCGGGGACCGGCCTCACCGCCGACGCCGCCGCACAGCTCGGCATGCTGCCGGGCGTTCGCAGAGAGGCGCCGCTGTACGAGAAGCGCGTCGCCGCCCGGCTGGACACCTCCGACGTCAACGGCACCACCGTCAACCTCCTGGCCCTGCGCGACGGCGGGGTGGCCCTGCGTCCGCTGTCGCTGGCGGCCGGCCGGCTGCCGTCGGCACGCAGCCACTCGGAGGTTGTGCTCGACAGCGGTCTCGCGGTATCGCTGGCGGGAGCGGCGCACCGCGCCCCCCTGGCGCTCGGGGACAGGCTCCAGCTGACCACTGTCACAGGACCGGACAGCTTCACCATCGTGGGCTTCAGCGACGGCGGTGGCCTGGGCGGCTTCACCCGCACCGGGGTCTTCATCTCGGAAACTGCCATGCTCGACCAGTTCCGTCTGGGACTGAGGACGGCGATGGTGGCCGTCCAGCTGGCACCGGGCGCCACCGCGGCCCGGGTCGGTGATGAGGTCCGCTCGTCCATCGGTGACGCGGTGACCGTCGTCGATCCGCGCGGCGGGGCGTCCTCTCCTCTCGGTGAGGTGCAGCCGCTGCTCCTGCTGATGACCGTGCTCAGCCTCGTCGTCGGTGCCGGATCCACCGCCAACAGCGTCGCGCTGGCAGCCAGTGAACGCCGCCGCGAGACGGCTCTTCTGCGCGCCGCGGGAGCGTCCTCACGTCAGGTGTTTCGTGTGTTCATGGTCGAGGCCGGCATCCTCACCGCGGCCGCGATCCCCTTCGGGGTTGCCGCGGGCGTCGCCCTGGCCGCGTACCTCGACGCGCACCTGACTCCCGCGGATCTCCCCGTCCCGGCACTCGCTGTCGGCGCCCCCCAGGTGCTCCTTGCCGTTCTCGCGGGGTCGCTCGCGGCGCTGGTGGGCGCTGCCATCCCCGCCTTCGCCATCGGCAGACGCCCCATCCTGTCCGGCCTGCGGCCCCATCCGGGAACGGAGCGCGAGCGTCTCGGCACCTTCCCACTCTCGCTTTCGCCCTTGGCGCTGGCCGGCGGTGGGCTGCTCTTCATCGTCGGCGAAGGGGCGGCCGCCGCCGCCGGCATGGTCCTGGTCATCGCCGGCGTGCTCTGCGCGCTGCCGCTCCTGGCGCCGTGGGCGGTGCGGTTGATGGGTTTCATCGCCACCGCGTTCACCACCCGAGCGGCACCGGCAACGCGCAACCTGGTGCGCCGGCGCAACCGCACCGCCCTGACGCTGAGCGGGCTCACCATCAGCGTGGCCAGCGCGGTGGCGGTGAGCGCGCTGGCCTCCGGGGCCATCTCCGGCGGCGACTCCTGGGTGACCCAGCTGTTCGCCGGCGATGTCCTGGTGAGCAGCCCGGTCGCGCAGACCAACGCGGTGGAGGCCACCCTCGCCGCCTCTCCAGGGGTGCGCGCCGCGCTCCCGCTGCGATTCCTCTCCGTCGCCAGCGGCGGGACCGTGCTCGGCGTGACCACCGTCGACAGCTCCTCGTACGTCAGTGGCGGCGGCCTCGACGTCACCACCCCCAGTCGCGCGGATGCCTTCCGGGCGGTGCTCGACGGACCGGCGGTGCTGGTGCCGAGCGCGTTGGCATCGGCACACGGCTGGCTGGTGGGCTCGGCTGTTCCGCTGCTCACCAGCCGTGGCACCACCCCGTTCCTGGTGGCCGGGATCGTCGAGCATTCATATCCGTCGGGAAACGGCGACGAGTCGCTGATCATGGATCGCAACGTGGCGGTGCGCTACCTCGGCGATGGGGCCGCGGGCTTCGACGCGCTCGACCTGGCGACCAGCGGCGACACCTCGGCAGTCATGGGCACCGCCGCCTCGTTCGGACTGTCGGCCGTCACCATCGACGACATCCGCGGCAGCGCGGAGCGCGCCCTCCAGCACGCGCTCGGGCTGCTGCTCGCGGTGGCGATCGTGACCCTGGTGATGTCGATGATCGCCCTGGTCAACACGCTGCTGGTGAACATCCGTCAGGGATCGCGCGAGCTCAGCCTGCTGCGCGCCGTGGGTCTCGATCGCGTGGGGGCGGGCGGCCTGATGCTCACCGAGGCCGTCGTGCTCGCCGCCAGCGGTGCCGTCCTGGGCGTGCTGACCGGGTGCCTGGTCGTGGTGGGGATGCTGCGCGCCGTGGCCACGCCGGGCTTCGCTCCCAGCTTCGCGTTCCCGCTGGGGGCCGCCCTGGCGGTCGCCGGGGCGGTGGTGGGGGGCAGCATCGTCGCCAGCCTGGTGCCGGCGCTGCGGGTGGCGCGCACCAGCATCGTGGCGGCGATCCGCCAAGATTGAGCCCGTGCGGTTCCGCTGGTGTGTCACGGCGTGCGTGGCCACGGCGATCGCCGGCTGCGCAGAGCCGGCCGTGCCCCTGCTGCGCGCCGCCCCGGCCGGGTACCTGCTGGGAATCGACCAGCTGGTGTCCCCGGACTTCAGGCTCGACACCGCTCCGCACTCGTTGACCGCTGCCGACATCGCCGGGACCGACCGCACGGCGGCGCAGCGGCTGACGGCGGCGGGCCTCCTCGCCGCCGCGTCCGAGGACTTCTTCCGTGCGGTGGGCAGCCTGGCGCTGGCCGACGGACCGGTGCAGATCCGCGACACCGTTCTGGAGTTCCAGGCGGCGACGGGGGCGGCCACCGTCTACTCCGCAGACGTCTCCCGTCTCGACGCCGTCCGCGGCAGCGCCTCGGTGTCCACCGGCTCGCTGGGGGACAGCGCCCATGCCACCACCAGGACCGCGCCCACCGCCGCGGGCGTCACCGCGGTGGAGATCACCGTGGAGTGGCGGCTGGACAACCTCCTCGACGTCCTGGTCGTCCGCGGACGCGAGGGGGGCACGCGTCCCGACGACGCCCTGCTGCTCGCCCATCGCCAGACGGTCGTCGAGCTCGGCCTGGCGACACCGGCGCCGCGCGCAGCGGGCTCCGCCACGGCCGGTCGATGACGGTGCGGCATACTTCGCCGCCGTGCCCGTCATCAGCGCCAGCGGCCTGACCAAGCGCTACGGCGCGCTGCTCGCCGTCGACGATGTCAGCTTCAGCGTCGAGAGCGGCGAGGTCTTCGGCATGCTCGGTCCCAACGGCGCCGGCAAGACGACCACCATGGAGATGCTCGAGGGACTGCGCCAGCCCGATCGGGGCAGCGCCACCGTGCTCGGCAGCGACGTGGTGCGCGAAGCCCGCGCCATCAAGGAGCGCATCGGGGTCCAGCTCCAGGCGACCGCCCTGCCGCCCCTGACCAGGGTGCGTGAGGCGATCGACCTCTTCGGTTCCCTCTATCCCAGGTCCCGCGCCGCCGCTGAGCTGCTCAGCGAATTCGACCTGGAGGAGAAGGCGCACAGCTACGCCAGCGACCTGTCGGGGGGACAGATGCAGCGCCTCTCGATTGCGCTTGCGCTGGTCAACGATCCCGACGTCGTCTTCCTCGACGAACCCACCACCGGCCTCGATCCCCAGGCCCGGCTCAACATCTGGGACGTCATCGAGGGCATCCGCACGCGCGGCAAGACTGTGGTGCTCACCAGCCACTACATGGAGGAGGCCGAGAGGCTCTGTTCGCGGGTCGCCATCATCGACCACGGCCGGGTGGTGGCGCTGGACACGCCCGAGCGGCTCATCGTCGCGCACGCCCCGGGCACCACCATCGAGTTCGAGGCCCCGCACGGGGTCCACGAGAGCGCGCTGGCAGCCATCAACGGCGTCGACAAGGTCACGGTGAACGGCCGGGTGGTGGTGGCGACCCGGGTCCCCGAACGGGTGCTGCGTGACCTGCTCGACCCGGAGGCCCACTGGCTCCTCCGCGACGACGCCGGCGCCACCGCGGCCATCCGCGACCTGCGGGTGCGCCAGGGAACCCTGGAGGACGTGTTCATCGCGCTCACCGGGCGCAGCCTTCGAACATGAGGGCCTTTCGGGCGCTGACCATCAACGCGGTCCGGTCGAGCCTGCGCAACCGCATCGCCCTGTTCTTCACCCTGGGGATCGCCGTCCTGTTCATGGTCATCTTCGGCGAGCTCTTCAGCGGCACCAGCTTCAAGGTCACGTTCGGTGTGGTCGATCACGACGGCACCAGCCAGTCGCGGCAGTTCATCACCGCGCTCGGCGGCATCAACGGGGTGACCATCAACCGCGAGTCGGATACGGCCGCCCGCAACGACCTCAGGAACAGCAACGTGGATCTCGTCCTGGAGATCCCCGGTGGCTTCGGCGCCGCCCTGGCCGTGCCCGGCTCGCCGCCTGTGACGGTGCGCACCCTGCAGGGGAGTCAGATCTCGCCGGCGACCTCGATCGGCGACCAGTTGATCGCGCCCGCGCTGAAGAGCGTGCTGCCGCCACAGAGGGCGCCACAGATCGTCCTCGCTCCCCCGCAGAGCGCCTCGGTGAACAACATCACCGCCATCGACTACTTCCTGCCCGCGATGATCGCGTACATCATCCTGCAGAGCGGAATCAACTACGTCGCCATCGGGCTCGCCGACCTCCGCGCCCGCAAGGTGCTGCGCCGCTTCCGGGTCACCCCGGTCCGTCCCGCGCAGATCCTCAGTGCCCAGATCACCGGTGGGGCGCTGACCGTGGCGCTGCAGCTGGTGGTGCTGATCGCCCTCGGCGTCGGCGTGTTCCAGGCGCGAACCTACGGCTCCTGGGCGGTGGCGTTGGTCCCCATGATCCTCGGCGTCGCCGCCTTCGTCGGCATCGGCTTCCTGCTCACCAGCGCGGCTCGCACCAGCGAGTCGGCGCGCGGTCTCTCCTCGATGGTGGCCTTCCCCATGATGTTCCTCTCCGGCGTTTTCTTTCCGATCACCACGCTGCCCAGCTGGCTCCAGACCGCGGTGCACATCCTGCCCCTGACCTGGCTGACCGACGCGATGCACCAGGTCATGAACAACGGGGCGGCCCTGGCCGACGTGGCCCTGGATTGCCTGGTGCTGGCGGCCTGGGCGGTGGTGACCTTCGCCCTGGCCACCTGGCGCTTTCGCTGGGACTGAGGCCGGCCTCAGCCGGTCGGCGACCGACCTCTGGGCGACCCCGGCGGAGAGGGTTGAGCCGGCGAGGCTGGGGTTGCGGCCGCGGCCGCTCCCGGCTCGACGGCGCGTCCGCACACCGGGCAGAAGCGCGCTGCCGCGGGCAGCGAGGCACCGCACCCTGCGCACGCGTGCGGCTCGCCCGCCGGAAGCGCGGCTCCGCACGCCGCGCAGAATTTGGCCCCGGCGGCATTGGCGGCTGCGCACGCTGGACAGCTCAGGGAGGCGGCGCCATCGCCGGCCGGCGACGGCTGGTACGCGCCACCACCCCCCGCGAACCCGGGCGCGGCCGGGGGGGCTGGACCCGTGGCGGGCATCTGCGCGGCCTGTCCACCGAGACCGATGCCGGCGCCGAGGAAGGCGGCGCCCACGGCCTGGCCACCCTGAGCCATCCCCTGCCCGGCGCCCAGCTGCAGCTCGCCGGCGGCGTACTGCTGGAAGGATCCGGCCAGACGTGAGTAGGCGGTGTCGCGGGCCAGGGTCTTGAGCTGGGCCTCATCCTCCTCGCCGAGGCTGATGGTGAAATTGCCCATGCGCGCCACGGCCAGCCCATAGGCGGCCAGCTGCGATGCCGACAGCGCGATGACGTCCGCCTCCACCTCGGGCACGTAGGCGGCGAGACCGAGGATGGGCCAGCCCTTGCTCACCACATGCTGGGTGACGTCGGTGCGTAGCACCTTGAGCAGTTGCTGGGCGACCCAGTCGGTGATGGCCTCGTTGTCGGTCACGTCGACGGTGCCGGTCAGATTGGTCAGGAGCAGGGGCGGATCGATGACCTTCAGGGAGTACTCGCCGTACACACCCAGGGACACCACCAGCCCGGTGACCGGGTCCTGGACGTTGTCGATGCGGCCCCCGAACCTCAGCTCCGGGTATTCACGGCTGCCCACGAAATAGATCTCGGTCCTGTAGAGGTTGCCTCCGGTGAGGTGGTCGGCGAAGAAACCGAGAAAGGGGATCTCGGTGGCGTCGAGGGTGTGCCGTCCCGGCGGCAGCGTGCCCTTGACGTCGCCCTGGTACATGAAGACCGCGACCTCGTCCGGCGCCACGATCGCATTGCTGTAGCGGCGGATGCTCAGGTCCGGCCACTTGAAGACGATCTGCGCCTTGCGGTCGTCGGGGACGGCGATGTTCTCGCGGGCGGCCGGGAAAAAGCTGGGCATCTCAGGCCTCGCGGGTGTGGGCGTTGTCGCGGTCATTATCTGCCCTGGTCGAGGCGATCAAACCCGGGCGGCCATGCCCGCCTCGCCGGGCTCGCACCGGCTCGTCACGGCGCCGTGACCGGACCATGGCAGCGCGGATGCCCCGCATCCGCCACATTTCAGAGCATGAGCGCCGCAGGCTGTGATTCGCTGTGATCGCCACCAACGCGGCGGCTGACGTTCTGCGTCACGGGTGGCAGGATGCGGCGGGCACGCTGGCCGCCGACATCCCCGAGGTGGCCGAGCTCCTCCAGGCCCGCCTGGAGCTGGCCATCGCCAGCCAGCGCCTCGATGAGCGCCACCTGCTGGAGACGATCGAAGAGGTGGAGGCGATCAGCCGCCGTGCCGGCAGCCCGGCCGGGGCGGCACTCGTGGTCCGCCTCCGCCGCACCGTGTACGAATACCTCCTCGCCCTCGACGCAGCCCGGCCCATGGAACACGCCAAGGCCGATGTCGAGCTCGCGTACGTCCCGTTCGAGGGCCCGATGGTGGGAGCCGAGGAGGTCGCCGCCCTGGGCCACGCCCGCAGGTCGCATTCGAGCGAGCAGCCCGATGCGCCGGCAGCGGGGCCCGACGGGGCGGTGCAGCAGGCTGCCCCCGCGGCTGATCCTCCCCCGCCGGCGCAGGAGCAGCCCGCAATCGAGCTGCAGGCATCGCCGGCCGCCGCCACGGTGGCCGGCGCCGCCCCGGCCGACCTGGTCGATCGCCATGTCGACGTCGAGGTTGAGGGCGCCCGCGCTGACGGGGACCTCGTCACGACCTCGACGGTCAAGCCGCGACGCCGATTCGTGCTGCGCCGGAGGTGGCGCCACGACGCCACCGGCGCGACGACCGAGTACGGCGACCAACCGCCGGATGACCGCGACGAGCTGTTCGAGGACGAGGCCCCCCCGGACTGGCAGTTCGGCGAGGTGGACGATCCCGCTGCTGGGGGCGACGAGGCGCTGCAGCCAGCGGATGCGGACACCACCGCACCCCCAGCATCGGAGCCCGAGGCCGAGGCCGAGGTGGTGGCGGCGGCGGCAGCGGCGGCGGAGCCCGAGGCAGCGGCGGAGCCAGAGCTGGGGACGCCTGCCGGGGCCGCGCCAGAACCCGAGCCGGACACCGCGATCGAGGCGAAGGCGGAGATCGAAGCGGCGGGGGCGGCGCACCCGGCGAGCGATGCCGCCGCGGTCGCGGAGGCCGTGGAGGGGCAGAACGTGGAGCGATCCACCGCCTTCATCGCTCCTCGAGCGGGGTTCCACATCGTTGACGAGGGCAGCGCGCTGCCGGTCTTCAGCGGGGGCGGCGACGCGCCGCTGACCATGCCCGTGTTCGCCGCCGATGAGGCGGTGGCACGCGAGCCCGAGGCACCAGTCACAGCCGTCGCTTCCGAGGCAGCGGCGGGCGGCGAGCCGGAGCCGGAGGCGCCAGGCATCCCGTCCGAGGCACCGGCCGGCCCGGCGCTGGCGGAGGTCGCCGCGGCGGCTCCCGCGGAGGTGGTGGCGGAGCCCGAGCCGGAGACCGCGGCCGAGCCTGCGGCTGTGGCCGAGCCAGAGCCAGAGCCAGAGGCTGCCGCCGAGCCACCGCCCGAGCCTGTGGCCGACGCGAAGCCGGAGATTGCCGTCGCCGCCGGGGACACCCCGGAAAGCCAGCCGGCCCGCAGCGCGGACATCGCCCCCGCGCCGATCGCCACCGAGCCCGCGCCGCCGGTCGAGGAAGTCATCCCGGCGCCTGCCGCCAGCCAGCCCCAGGAGCCGGTGGCGCCGCCCCCCGTCACCGCCGGGGCAGGTTCGGACGAGGCAGTGGCTCCGGAGTTCGTGGCCTGGCGGCGGAGGCGCGACGAGGGGGCGCAGCCTCCCCTGCTGGCGCCACCACCCCCCGTCCCCGCCCCATCCGTGGCCACACCCGTGACGGCCGGCCCCGTCCCCGTCGCGGCGCAGCTGGCGAGTCCCGCGGCCGGTGTGGACGCGCTCGATGCCGGGCCCCGCGCGGACAGCGGGGCGCGCCCTGTCCAACCGCACTCCGAGGAGGAGGACCAACCCCCGCGCGGCTGGAACGTGAGGCGCAAGGGAGACACCCAGTCGGGTCGTCCCCCAGCCCCGGTGCCGCCGGTGGCAGTGGTCGAGGACGACCCCTTCGGGACCAATCCCAGGCTGGCGGAGGTCCGCCGGCGCATCGAGGACCGGCTGCGACGGAAACGCTGCGACGAGGCCGCGGCGCTGCTCCAGGAGCTCGCCCGCGACACGGGCGGACGCGCCGTGGCAGAGCTCGCCATGAACGCGGGGGATCGCTGCCGGGCACTGGGCAAGTCCAACGCCTCGCTCAACTGCTACCTGGCCGCGTCACGCTCCGACCCGGTCTACGAGCTGCCCCTGAGCCGTCTGGCCGACATCTGCATCGACGACAAGGAGACCGACCTCGCCGTCTCCTACCTGGAACGCATCGCCCGCGTGTACCGATTCCGCGGCGACGACAGGGCCGCGCTGCGCGTGTACAGGCGCATCGCAACCATCGCGCCGTATCGCGAGGACGTGCTCACACTGCTGATGAAGGCCCACAGCAGCGGTCTCATCGAGCCCGACCAGCCCTCGCTTTCATGACACGGCGTCAGAACCGGATCGGAGAGTCGATGGCATTGTTACCGGACGGCGACACTGAGCCATCGATCGTCGGCGACACTCGGCAACACATCCACGGGGCATCCTCCATCCATTCGCCGATGGGTCTGCGCCACCTCACCACGACACCGCAAGCAAAGGGAACCTGACGTTGGCCATCCAGCCGAACAAGCCGCAAAACCGGGTGTTCCTGCTCGTGGGCATCGTCCTGGCCGCAGCGGCGGCCGTCGCGGTGCTCTTTGCCATCAGCCGCAACGCCGGCGCCAATGTCGCAACCACCAATGTGGTCGTCGCCAAGTCGACGATCGCGGCCGGGACCGCGATCACCTCCGACCTGGTGACCACCACCGCGCTGGCCCAGGGCAGCTTCCCTGCCGACGCCTTCACGGACACCAGCCAGGCGGTCGGCAAGACCGCGCCGGTGACGCTGAGCGCCAACATCCCGCTGACGGCTTCGCTGTTCGCCTCCGCGTCCAGCGGGACGCCCGGCACCGGTGTGGTGACCCACCTCGACATCACCAAGGGATACGTGGCGCTGGCCATCCCCGCTGGGGGAACCCCGGGGCAATCAGGATTGGTTGCCGAGATGATGTCGGTGGGCTATTACATCCAGCCTGAGGACCACATCGACATCCTCATCGACAACGGCTCTGCCACGCAGCCCAGCGTGCGCTACTCGTTCCAGGACGTTCGCGTGCTCCGCGTGGGCTCCGCGGTGGCCTCGGCCGCCGGCCCGGGCGCCGCGTCGTCAGCCGTCAACTCCTACATCATCGAGCTGCCGCGCAACCAGGCGGAGATCATGACTGCGCTGATCACCAACCGCGCCGGGGTCGGCCAGACCGTGCTCAAGTACGTGCTCCGCCCGCAGGCCGAATGGGGCAAGCGCGACGGCGCCAACGGCTTCGACAAGCCCGTCTACGAGGCCAACACCGGCACCCCGCTCAGCCCGGGTGCTGACTCCCCGGTCACCCCGACCACGCTGAACGGCCTGTTCGCCCACTGAGTCGAAGCGCAATGAGCTGCTCGCCAACAGATGACGGGACGCGGCGGTGACGCTGTCTCCGCCGGCCATCGCCGCGGCGGTGCTTGCGGCCGGCACGGTCATGTCGCTGACCGTCTGGGCGGCGGGACGGCGGGTCACCGACGCCGACCGTGTCGCCGCCCGGCTCAGCCCCTACGGGCGGCCGGTGGAGGTGGTCCCACCGCGGGTGCGCACCGGCAACCCGCTGCGCGATCTCATCGAGACCGTCAGCAGCGCGCTCAACCCGCTGCTGGCGCGGTCGTCGCACACCGGCAAGCTGGCCGACGACCTCCAGAAGGCCGATCTGAAGCTGAAATCCTCCGAGTGGGTGCTGGCCGTGGCCGGGAGCGGCGTCGCGCTGGGCGCGCTTCTCACCATGCGCTTCGGCACACCCCTGATGCTGCTCATCGGCCCGCTCGCGGCCTGGATGATCAGCAGCGTCTTCCTGCGCATCCGCCAGGGACGCCGCTCGCGCGCCTTCAACAATCAGCTCGGCGACACCATCACGCTGCTCAGCAACGCGCTGAAGGCGGGTTACTCGTTCGCCCAGGCGCTGGCCTCGGTGGGACGCAACGCGTCGCCGCCCATCTGCGAGGAGTTTCTGCGGGCCACCCGAGAGATCGCTCTCGGCATCAGCGTGGACGACGCGCTCAACCACATGGTTCAGCGCAACAAGTCAGAGGACTTCGACCTGCTGGTCACCGCCGTGCAGATCCAGCGGGTGGTGGGTGGCAACCTCGCCGAGATCCTCGACACCATCGCCTACACCATCCGCGAGCGGGTCCGAATCCAGGGCGAGATCCGGACGCTGACCGCACAGGCGCGCATCTCGGGAATCATCATCACCCTGCTTCCGTTTGCCCTGGCCTTCTTCCTGGAGCTGATCTCACCCTCGTACTTCGGGCCGATGCTTTCCGAGAACCTCGGCCACATCCTCCTCGGCGTGGGCATCTTCTCCATCGTCATCGGGGCGGTCGCCATCCAGAAGATCGTCAAGATCGAGGTCTGAGGTGATTCTCGCAGCGCTGGCCGCCGTCTTCGCCTTCATGGGCGTGAGCTTCATCGTCTTCGGCCTGACCAATCGCTCCACCGCTACCCAGGCCGACCTGCTCGAGGCCCGGCTCGCCCAGTTCAACGAGACCGGACGGCAGGTGCTCAGCCTCACCGAGGCGGAGCTCAGCCTCCCCTTCAGCGACCGCGTGATCAAGCCTGTTTTCGACAGGTTGGGCAGGATCATGACGCGGCGCATGCAGGGAGGGCAGCAGCAGGCGATCCAGGACAAGCTCAACCTCGCCGGCCGCCCCGGCGGGCTGACCGCAGGTGGCTTCGTGGCCCTGCAGGTGATCACGCTGGGCCTGGGTGTCGCCCTCGGGTTCGGCCTGGCGGTGCTCCTGGCGATGCAGCCGCCGATCCTCTATCTCGCCCCCGTCGGTGGGGGCGTGCTCGGCTACCTGGTGCCCTCGATGACGATCGCGCGGAAGATCAAGAAGCGCCAGAAGCAGATTCTGCTGGCGCTGCCGAGCGCGCTCGACCTGCTCACCATCAGCGTCGAGGCGGGGCTGGCCTTCGACGCCGCGCTGGCGCGGGTCACGGAGAAGTATCGCAACGTCCTGGCGGCGGAATTCAACCAGGTGCTCAACGAGGTCCGCCTGGGACGGCCGCGGCTGGAGGCCCTCGACGAGATGGGTCGGCGCAACAAGGTCGAGGAGCTCAACAACTTCCTGCAGGCAATCATCCAGTCCGAGCAGCTCGGCGTGGGGATCGCCAACGTCCTGCGCATCCAGTCCGAGGAGATCCGCCGGCGGCGCCGTCAACGCGCCGAGGAGGCGGGGCAGAAGGCGCCCATCAAGATGCTCCTCCCCATGATCGGCTGCATCTTCCCGACGTTGTTCATCGTGCTCCTCGGCCCTGCCGTCATCCAGGTCAGCAAGACCTTCCACTGACATGGGCGCGATCTGCGCGCTCGTGATAGGTTGACGGCAGCATGCTCAGCGCCACCGACAGCACGCTGCCCCAGCTCACTGCCGACGCGGTCCTGGTCGTGCTCATCCTCGTCAACGCCCTCCTCGGCTGGCGGACTGGCACCCTGCGCCGCCTTCTCTCCGCGATCGCGCTGTACGCCGCCTTCCTGGGCGCCTACTACACCGGAAACGGCTTCGCCTCACTGGTCCGCAAGGGGGACATCTTCGCCAACGCGTGGGCCTTCGTCGCCATCCTCGTGGTGGTGGTGATCGCCTTCGAGATCATCGGGCGCGCCCTCTCCGACCGGATCGAGCACGTCGCCTCGGTGGCATTCGACCGCGTGGCCGGCATGTTGCTGGGAGCCGCGGTTGGCTTCTTCCAGGCGGCTGTCCTCTTCATGGTCGCGCTGGCGGTGGGGGCGGCCACCCCCGGAGCGGGGAACACCGTCCCAGCCAACCACAGCGTTGCGGCCGACGCGGTGCGCAGCGCGGCCATTGCGAGCCACGCGATCGGCGTCGAACCGGCGCTGCGCGCGGTGTTCGCACCCCTGATCAGCACTGACCTGACCACGCACCTCGAGAACGGAACCCAGCTGACGTCAGTGCTCTTGCCGGTGCCCCGCTAGCCTAGGTGGCCGCGGGGTCATCACCGGCAAAGAACGATTTCACCACCGACCCCAGGCCCACCAGGTTGAATGGCTTGGTGATCAGGTGGTTGGCACCCACCAGGCGTGCGCGCTCGACGTCCTCGTCACCGGACAGCGCGCTGAACATCACCACCGGTATGTCCGCAGAGATTGGATCGGCCCGGATCCTCCTGCAGGTCTCGATGCCATCCATGCCCGGCATCATGATGTCGAGGATGATCAGGTCGGGACGCTGCTTGCCGACCTCGCCAAGGCCCTCCTCGCCGTTGGCGGCGGTGGCGACGTCGAATCCCTCGATGCCCAGATACATGGCGACGATGCGCAGCAGGGTGGGATCGTCATCGACAACCAGTACGCGTCGGTTCATCGGCGAGACACTCCGGCGGCGGGGTCACTGACGGGGAACGTTGGAGTATACGTGGGGACTCGCGACCGTCAGCACCCTGTCGAACCTACCAGACGAACGGGACCAGCCGGCGCGTCCGTCGCGCGTACTCCAGATAGTGCGGGTACGCTTCTGCCAAAAGGCGTTCCTCGAAACCGGAGCGCAGCAATTGGGTGGCGATGAAGGGCGCCAGGACGACCACCACCAGCAGTCCGGGGTTGACGATGGCGTAGGCGCAGGCGGCCAGGATCTCGGCCGCATACAGAGGATGGCGCACCACCCGGTACGGGCCCCCTGTGACCAGTCGCCGCACCTCGGGGATTATGCTCAGGCTGCGCCGCAGATGGAGCAGCCCGTACACCGCCAGCGTGAAGGCGAGCAGCGACAGCGCGGTCGACATCCCCGCCACCCACCCGGGCGCTGAGTAGAGATGCACACCCTGGGGCAGAGCACCCACCACCAGCAGCATCACAGTGCCCGCCAGGCCGGCTGCGCGAGGCAGCAACCTGCCGTCCCGGGCGCGCGGCGCCGGACGCCCCACGTAGATGGCCACGGGGATGGCGCAGAACAGGAGGTACAGCGTGCCCGGGAGTGGCCCGCTGATCACCGCGATGGCGTTGACGGGACGCGGCAGCGCCTGCACCGCGCCGACCACGCGCAGCAACTGCGCGTAGCCCAGCAGCGCAAAGAACGTGGCCGGCACCAGGCGGCCGAAAACCAACAGGCGGAGAGCCTCGATCGAGGTCGCGCGAAAAGGGGTTGCGGTGGCCTCCAGAGACATCATCGACAGTGTACGGGCGGGGCTGGAAACCCCGTGTCCCGTATGTACGAGGCTTTGTTACGATCCTTTCGCAGTCTATCCATGCCGGTGGCACGTCCGAGGGCCATAGTGCGTGAGGTCGCCGGGAATGAACCCCGGGTCAACGCGTCACACTATCCCAAGGCAAAGGAGGTGAAACCCGGAATGCTTAGTGATCTTTATCTGCGACTTCGCGAGCTCATGGTTCGCAAGCAGGAGGAAGATGAGGAAGGCCAGGGCATGGTCGAGTACGCTCTCATCCTCGTCCTCATCGCCGTCGTCGTCATCGTCATCCTCACCGTTGTCGGCCATCAGGTCTCCAACGTCTTCTCGAACATCAGCAGCGGCCTCGGTACCTAGAGACCGTCGCGTTCCCGAGAACTGACAAGGGGAGTCGCCCAGCGCGGCTCCCCTTTCTCTTTGCCCAGCGTCATCGCTGCGATGGTCGCGACCCATCCGTCCGCGGCGTCGGCCTACCATAACGCGGATGGAACTGAACCAGGCGAGAGCGGCGATCCGGGTGGCGGTGGCGGCGCCGTTCCCCGAGATCGTGGGCATCCAGGAGAGCACCGCGGAGTACGCCGACAGGGTGGAGGTCTGCGGAACCATCTCGAGCGCGGATGCGGTGTTCGACCAGACACGCATCCTCCAGCCCGACGTCCTGCTGCTCAGCGATGCGCTCGGCTTCGAACCACCCGATTCGCTGGCCCGCCTGGGCGCACTGTCGCCGCACACCCGCCTGGTCGTGCTGGTGCGCGATGAGGCGCAGCGCGCGCGGGTGATGGCCGACGCGGTGCTGCGCTTCGACGCTCCCGCAGCGGAGCTCTGTGACGCCCTTGTCGCGGCCGCGGAGAGCCGCACTCCGGAGGCGGCACCGCCGGCGCACTCACGGGCCCAGCCGCCCGGCGACGCCAGCGCCGTTGCCGACCACCCCGGCCCCGGCGACCCCCCGCTGCAGGACGGCACTGACCCATCGGGTATTCCGGCGCGCACGGTCCTGGTGTTCAGCGGCAAGGGTGGTGTGGGCAAGTCGATCATCGCCACCAATCTGGCCACCGCTCTGGCAATCGGTGGGGCGAGGGTGGCGATCGTCGATCTCAACCTCCAGTACGGTGACGTCGGGGTGCTGCTCCGTCTCGAGAACCACCCCACCTCGATCGCGTCGGTGGCGCGCGACGGAGGTCCGATGGACCCGGTGGTCCTCGAGAGCGCCCTGGCCACCAGCCCCCAGGGGGTCCGGGTGCTGCTCGCCCCCAGCAGCCCGGAATCGGGCGACGTGGTCACAGCCGCGAACCTGGAGTCCATCCTCACCGCCCTGTCGCACCGGCACGACTTCGTGGTGGTGGACGCGCCGGCCCACCTCGAGGAGCGGATCGTGGCTGTCATGGAGGTGGCCGATCACATTCTCCTGGTCAGCTCGTTCGGCATCACCTCGGTCAAGGACGCCAAGACGACCCTGAGGCTGCTCCAGTCCCTGGGCATCGCCCGCGAACGCGTCTCACTGGTGCTCAACCAGACCGGGCCGCACGTCAGCCTCCCGGCGGAGGAGATCGAAAAGGCCCTGCACTTCCCGGTGCTGGGCAACCTTCCCTTCGCAGCCAGGATGGAGGAGAGCATCGAGAGTGGTCGTCCCCTGATCCTGAGCGAACCGCGCGGCGGGTTCAGCCGGCAGATGCGCCGCATCGCCGAGCACGTCGCTCGCTCCCGCGACCCGGGTGCGCCGGCCAGGTTGCGCCGCCACGCGCTCATGTGGCGGCTGCGCTTCGGCCGCTGACACCGCGCCCGGAGACGCGCCGATGTCGGCTCGGTAACGTCGCCGATGGGCTCGGTCATGATGATGTTGCAACGGCGCGTCTGACACTCTTTGACGACCCGCGAACGGCACGTTAGTCGGGGTCGAACTCGAGCATGGTGGCCCCTACGCTGCCCGGGTGCGCAAGCTTCTCATCGCGCTGCTCGCGGGCGGCCTGCTGTTGATCGCCACTCCTGTCCAGGCCGCCCCGGGCTCACCCCCGCCGGCGCCGGCGCCCACAGCCGACCCATTGGCCGCTCAACTGCAGGCCCAGCTCCAGCAGCAGGCCGCGCTCAAGAGCACGGTCAGCTCCCTGTCGAGCGAGCTCCAGGCGGCCAGGGACTCACAGCAGTCGCTCCGCGATCTGGTCGGGGCAAATCAGCAGGCCATCACTCAGACCCTCGCCCAACTCTCCGCCGCCGAGCAGCGCTACAGCGATGCCACCAGCCGCGAGGCCACGGAGAGCGCCAACGCCGCCCTGGATCGCCGCCACGCGCGCGCCGACAAGGATCTGCTCGCCATCTACCTGCGGCTCGGCTACCAGACGCACGACAGCCTCGTCTCCTACCTGCTGGCCAGCGCTTCGGTCTCCGACCTGCTCAGCCGAGCCGCCGACCTCTCCCACGTCGTCCACCGCAGCTCCGACCTGGTCGCGCAGATCAACGCCGACATCGCCGCCGCCGATGCCGCCGAGGCGCGGGCCGCCGCCGACGCGCTGGTCGCCCAGCAGGCCACCGCTCAGCTGCAGCAGCAGCAGCAGACCCTGCAGCAGCAGACCCAGCACGCCCGCGATCTGATCGACCAGCTCGGCGCCCAGGCGGCGTCCACCGCCCAGGAGATCCGCGCCGCCAACGGCCAGAGCCTGGCGGTGGCCCAGGCCATCGCCGAGACGCGCCTCACCCAGCTCGACGAGACCATCGCTGCCGCTGAGCAGGCGGCCTGGCAGGAGGCGGCCTTCTACCTCCAGAACCATCTCGGCACCCTGCCGCCGAGCATCGCCACGCCCCCGAGCACGCCCATCACCGCCAACGGGAGCCAGCTCGCCTGGCCGGCTCACGGGGCCCGGATCGTCCAGCTCTTCGGGCCGAGCAGCTACCCCTTCGAGCCCGCCTTCGGCGGCTATCCCCACTTCCACACCGGCATCGACCTCGCCGGGCCCATGGGCTCGCCGATCCTGGCCGCGGCAGACGGCGTCGTCGCGGCCGCCGACGTGAGCACGGTCGGCTACGGCAACCACATCATCATCGCCCACGCCGGGGGGCTGCTCACGCTGTACGGCCACCTCGAGGCGATGATGGTCAAGGTCGGCGACGTGGTGAAGGCGGGCCAGCTCATCGGTCTGCTCGGCTCCACCGGGAACTCCACCGGCCCCCACTGCCATTTCGAGGTCAGGATCAGCGGCCAGCCGGTCGACCCCATGCCGTTCCTCCCCGCGCTGCCGGCGGGAGCGACGGGGCCGTGACGGTCACGAGGGGGAAACGCGGATAGACTCCGGCACAGGAACCAATGTGAGTGCTGTGCCTGTGATCCGCGTCCTGATCGCCGACGAGAGCCGGCAGGTGACCGACAACATCACCCGCCGCCTCGCGCTCGAGGACGATCTCGAGGTCTGCGGCACCGCCGCCGATGGTGAGGCGGCGGTCCAGCAGGCGATCTGGCTCAAGCCGGACATCGCCGTGATCGACGCCGGCCTGCCGGGGATGGATGGCGGCCAGACGACCCAGATGCTCCGCCAGGCACTTCCCGGCACGGACGTGATCATGATGTCGATGGAGGCGGACGACGACGCCTACCGGCTGGCGATGGTGGCGGGGGTCCGGGAGTTCCTCCAGAAGCCGTTCAAGGGTGACGATCTGGTGGCCGCGCTGCGCCGCGTCGATGCCTACAGGCAGCGGCGGGTGGCCGGCAGCCCCGTGCGCCAGGCCACCGCCAGCCCGGCCACCACACCCATCGACGCCGCCCCGGTGGCCCCGGTACCCCGGGTCCACACCCGCGGCGAGGTCACCGTGGTGGTCTCCGGCAAGGGTGGGGTGGGCAGGACGGTGATGGCGATCAACGTCGCCGCCGTTCTCGCCGAGTCGCACCCCGGCCACGTCGCCCTTGTCGACCTCTCCCTGCAGTTCGGCGACGTCGGCGCGGCGCTGAACCTGCCGACCACCCACAGCATCACCGATCTCCTCGCCGAGAACGGCACCGCCGACAGCGAGAGGGTGCGCCAGGTGCTGACACCCGGGCCGGCGGCGATGGTCGTGCTGGTGGCTCCCACCTCCCCCGAGCTCGCCGATTACGTCAGCGCCGCCCACCTCACCAGCCTCATCGAGACGCTGCGCGGGGACTTCGATCACGTCGTGCTCGACACCCCCGCGTACCTCAACGAGGTGAGCATCCATGCCATCGAGCTGGCCGACCACGTGGTCATGCTCACCGACCTCAGCGTCACCGGCGTCAAGAACGCCCGGCTCACCCGTGGAGTCCTGGAGACGCTCGGCGTCGACCCCACCAGGGTCGTGGTTGTGGCCAACCACCGCGAGGGAGTGGCCGAGCTGGACCGTCGCGGCGCGGAGACCTTCCTGGGGGCCCACATCTCAGTGGAGATCCCCTTCGACTCAGCCACCGTGGCCATGTCGGTCAACAAGGGTGTGCCCTTCGTGATCAGCGACCCCTCGGCAGGGCCGAGCACCGCTGTCAGAGCGCTCGTTGCAACCATCGATCCCCTGTCACGAAATGGCGGCGACTCTGCCCCGAAAGCTGAGACATCCGAGAAGAAGAAGCGATCACGTCGCAAGCTCAGCTTCACGCGCTAGAGAGCCGCGCAAAGTTCAGGAGCAGGGCATGCCGGAAGCCGAGAAGCTGGTCGACCACCTGGTGGAGCGCATCGAGCTGCGCACCGCCCGCCGCCGCGGGCAGCGCGGTCAGGGCATGGTCGAGTACGCCTTCATCATGCTGCTGGTCGCCATCGTGGTGCTGGTGTCCGTGCTGGTGCTCGGCCACCAGACGAGCAACCTCTACTCCAACATCTCGAGCGGCCTGGGCACCTGATCAGCGGCCGAACAGGCCCTTGCGGCGCCTGCGGTCCGCGCCCTCCGGAGCCGCCGCCGCCGCCGGCTCGGGAACGATCTGCGAGACCAGCTCTCGCAGGGCGCGGCTCACCTCCGCCTCCCGATGGGCGGTGACGAAGGGCAGGCCTCGGGTGATGGCATCGCCGATCACCCGAGGATCGTGAGGGACCTGCACGGCCACCGCCACCCGGAGGCTCTGCTCGATCGACTCCTGGTTGAAGTCGGCGTAGCCATCGACCCGGTTGACCACCAGCATCGTCTTCTCCGTGTCCACCGACAGGGATTCGAGGACCTTGAGGGTGAGCTTGGCGTCCTTGATCGCCGGGATCGTCAGGGCGGTGATCACCAGGACGCGCTGAGCCAGCTCGATCACCTCGAGGTTGAACTCGGTGAGGTGGCTCGAGCTGTCGACCACCACGAAGTCGAAGGATTTGCGCAGCTCCGCGATCAGACCGCGGACGTGCTCTGCCGTGACCAGGTCGGCCAGCTCCGGGCTGATCGGCGCGAGCAGCACCTTGATGCCCGCGGGGCCGCTGGCCAGAACCTCGCGGAGGCTCTCGTCGTCGATGCCACTCGAGCCGTCCACCAGCTCGGTGATGCTGCGGCTGTGATCGAGGTTGAGCATGACCCCGACATCTCCGAACTGGAGATCGAGGTCGACCAGGGCCACGCGCCCGGCGGTGTGCTCGGCGAGGCTGACGGCGAGGTTGGTCGCGATCAGAGTCTTGCCCACGCCGCCCTTGCCGGAGAAGACCAGGATCACCTCCGCCGGCCCACTGCTGCGGGGTGGCGGCGGGGCCTCGGGCTGGGCCGGGTTGGTCTTGGCGAGGAAGGTGCCCTTCTTCTGCTCCAGCTGGTACACGCGCCGGATGGCCGCGACCAGCTCATCGTGGCTGAACGGCTTGATCAGGAACTCGCGCGCACCCGCCTGCATGGCCCGCCGCAGGTAGTCGCGCTCCCCCTGCACTGACATGATGATCACGGGCGAGGTGGGCAGCTCGGAGGCCAGGGTCTCGGTGAGCTCGATGCCGTCCATCACCGGCATGTTCACGTCGGTGAGCACGATGTCGGGCTGCAGGCGGTGGGCCGCCTCCAGGCCTTCGCGACCATCCGACGCCGTCCCCGCCACCTCGATGTCATCCTCGAAGCCGAGCAGCTTCTGGAGGTTGTCACGGGTGCTCGAGATGTCGTCGACGATGAGCAGGCGGATCATGCCGGCACCCCTGCGGCCGTGGCTGGTGCGGGTCGGGCTCGGCCCATCATCTCTGCCGTCCTGCTCCGATCAGGCCACGGACATGCGCGCCGCGGCGGCGGGATCCACCGTGACGCCCGGTCCCATGGTGGCGGCCAGGGTCACCGTCTTGACGTAGGTGCCCTTGGCCGCCGACGGCTTGGCCCGGACGATGGCGTCCATCAGCGCGGCAAAATTGTCCTTGAGCTTGGCGTCGTCGAAGGACGCCTTGCCGATGGCGGCGTGGATGATGCCGGCCCTGTCCACCCGGAACTCCACGCGACCGCCCTGGACGTCGCGCACCGCCTTGGCGATGTCGAAGGTGACGGTCCCCGCCTTGGGATTGGGCATCAGGCCGCGCGGTCCGAGCACCTTGCCGAGGCGGCCGACCGCTCCCATGAGGTCGGGCGTGGCCAGCGCGATGTCGAAGTCGATCTCGCCGCCCTGCACCCTCTTGACCAGGTCGTCGCCGCCGACCAGGTCAGCCCCTGCGTCAAGCGCCTCCTTGGCCTTCTCCCCGGTGGCGAACACGGCGATGCGCCGGGTGCGGCCGGTGCCGTGGGGCAGCACCACGCTGCTGCGCACCATCTGGTCGGCATGACGCGGGTCGACGCCGAGCCGGACGTGGGCCTCGATCGATTCGTCGAACCTGGCCCGCGACGTCTTGCGGACCGCGCTGACGGCCTCGTCGGGCGGGTAGGCCCGCGCCGGCTCGAGGTCGGCAGCGGCCTCGCGGTAGGTCTTTCCGTAGCGGTGGGGCATGGCGGTTCTCCTGTGGTTCGTGCGGACGCCCGGAGCGTCCTCCCACGAGCGGATTGTCTAGTTGACGGTGAGGCCCATCGAGCGGGCGGTGCCCTCGATGATGCGCATCGCGTGGTCGAGATCGTAGGCGTTGAGATCCTGCATCTTCAGCTCGGCGATGTCGCGGACCTGGTCGCGCGACACAGCCCCCACCTTGTCGCGGTTGGGGACGGCTGAGCCCTTCTCCACCCCAGCCGCCTTCTTGAGCAGGTTGTAAGCGGGCGGTGTCTTGGTGATGAAGGTGAAGGTGCGGTCCTCGAACACGGTGATCTCCGCGGGGATGACGGTGTCCCCCATCGATGCGGTGCGCTCGTTGTACGCCTTGCAGAACTCCATGATGTTGAGCCCGTGTGGACCCAGGGCGGTGCCGATGGGCGGGGCCGGGGTGGCCTTGCCCGCGGGGATCTGCAGCCTGATGACCGTCTTGACCTTCTTCTTGCCCACCAGGAACTCCTATCGCAGCCGCTCGACCTGGAGGAGGTCGAGCTCGACGGGCGTCTCGCGCCCAAACATGTTGACCAGGACCTTGAGCTTGCCCTTCTCGGCGTTCATCTCGGTCACCTTGCCATGGAAGTCGGTGAAGGGACCGTCGGTGACGCGCACATTCTCGCCGATCTCATATTCCACGGACACCTTGGTGGGGGCCTCGGCCTTGACCTGCTTCTGGATGCCGCGGACCTCGTGATCCTGGAGCGGGACGGGCTTGTTGCCACTGCCCACGAACGAGGTGACGCCGGGAGTGTTGCGCACCACGTACCAGGACTCGTCCGACATGATCATGTTGACCAGGATGTAGCCGGGGAAGATCCTCTTGGCCACCTTGCGGCGCTGGCCATCCTTGATCTCCATCACCTCCTCGGTGGGGACGAGGACATCGAAGATCTTGTCGTGCATGTCCATCGACTCGACGCGCTTGAGAAGGTTCGCCTTGACCTTCTCCTCATGGCCCGAGTAGGCGTGGACGACGTACCAGCGGGCTTCGGTGGTGGCGGTGGCGGTCTCATTCATGTTGCGCTGCTCACGGTGTGACGGGGGCGGTGGACCCACCGGCTGATGTCGGTGCGGTTGTCGGGACGCCGGAGGCGGTGGCCCCCGGCGAGATGATCGACCCATGCGGGCTGACCTTGCTGCCCGCGGTGCTGGTGCTGGTGCTGCTGCTGTAGAGCTGCTTGACGACGAAGCCGAGCCCGTAGTCGGCGGCGGAGACCAGGACGGCCATCAGGATGACGGTGGTGACCACCACCCCGGTCATGCGTCCCAGCTCGTTCCAGGTCGGCCAGACGACCTTGCGCAGCTCCTCCACGACGCTCGCGAAGTAGTTGCGGTCCCCGGCTCCGGCCGGTGGTCCCACCGGAGAGCGCGGCTTCACCGGTTGGCCGCGAATCGCTCTGGCCACCTGTCCTCAGGTCCTCCTGGCTGGTGCCGCGCCTGCGGCGGTCTGCTGTGCGTGGCAGGGGCGGCAAGACTCGAACTCGCGACCCTCGGTTTTGGAGACCGATGCTCTACCAACTGAGCTACGCCCCTGTGCGCTGCCGGCATGGCCGGCTTCCTTTGCTTACTTGGTCTCGCGGTGACGGGTGTGTGACCGGCACCGGCTGCAGAACTTGCGGAGCTCCAGGCGGTCGGGGTCGTTCCGCCTGTTCTTGACCGTCGTGTAGTTGCGCTCCTTGCAGTCGGGACACTGCAGAGTGATGATCGCCGACCCGCCCTTCGCCGTAGCCACGTGCTTGCCTCGACAAAAAATAAACCTAGCGGCGCTAGGTCAAGGCGCATTGTACCAGAGGCCCGGCGGAGCCGTCCACGGGCGGTTGCTACCATTGCCCACCGCGGGCCCAAGTAGCTCAGAGGTAGAGCAACGCCTTGGTAAGGCGTAGG
>JBOHUD010000074.1:0-14266 GCA_050734155.1 Candidatus Dormibacteria bacterium | reverse complement strand
GGGCCGCCGCCTCGTAGCTGCGCGCGGTGGCGCCGATGGACGCCCGCCCGCCCAGGGTGGAGACCAGGAGCAGGTCGGGGCCCACCGGGGCCTGGTACCACTCCTGCTCGGCGGCGAAGGTCACCGTGATCCGATCCACCTCGCGGACGTCGAGCCGCCAGTGCCCGGCGAGGCCGTACCGGCCCTCCCCCGCTGCCGCGCCCGACCAGCCCGCCGCCGCCCGCACCGTTGAGTGCAGGCCGTCGGCGGCGACCACGGCGTCCGCGCCTAGATGGCCCTCGCTGGTGGCCACCCCGATGACCAGCCCCGAGCCGTCTCGGACAAGCCCGGTGGCGCGGACTCCCTCGGCCAGGGTGACCCCGGTTGCGTGTCGCAGAGCATCGGCCAGCACCACGTCGAACACGGTGCGGCGCACCCCCAGGCCCCACCGCTCCCCTCCCTCCGGTGGCGCTGGGAAGGGCGCGTACGCGACCGCGGTGCCGGGGCCGTGGGTGTAGGTCACGCCGCGGATGCGGGGTGGGTGGGTGGCCAGCACGGCGTCGAGAACACCGAGGCGGCGCAGGGCGCCGACACCGGGGGGCATCAGGCCCTCGCCACAGGCCTTGTCGCGTGGGAAGCGAGCCCGGTCGAGCACCGTGACGCGGTGACCAGCGCGGCTGAGGGCGAGCGCGGTGGCGGCGCCGCTGGGCCCGGCTCCGACGACGACGGCGCCCAACTGTGGCATCCGGGTGCACACTATCGGAGGCACCCCGCTGACAGTCAGGGAGGACACCATGGGAAGGACGCTGTTTCGAGAGCTCGCCGAGATCATCCGCCTGGAGCGGGGGCGACATCGCAGCCCCCAGGAGGGCGTCTGCACCATGGAGTTGGTCGCCTGGATGGCCGGCGAGAAGCACAGTGATCATCCAAGGTCCGCCTCCCCGGTCATCGCCGCCTTCATCCGCTCCTTCAACGATGCCCTCGATCCGGCGGAGCGCCAGGGGCTGGGCGTCTTCGCCGCCCGGATGATCGACACCCGGGCGAGCGCCGAGCAGGAGCAGGTGCGCCGCCAGCTTCTCTGGGACTGGATGGTCACCGCCGCTGTTCCCACCTGGCTCGCCGCCGCCCAGCGCCAGGACCTGGCCGTGTCGGTTGCCGCCGGGCGTGCCCGCGTTCTCCCGGCGGCGATCGCGGCCATGGATGTCTACGGCCACGCTCACGTGCGTCCTGTCGACGATCACCGCACCGCCGAGACTGTCTCCCGCGCGCTCGCCGCCGCCGGGATCACCGGGGCATGCCAGGCGGGCAGAGACGCCGCCGACGCGTTCAGCGGCCCCCGCGCCCGAAGGTACTGGGACGCGGCCCGGGTCGTCGCCCGCACAGCCGCGTGGTCGGTCGCGGAATCTGAGCCCGACACGGGGAGCCGGTCCAGGGTGTGGCGGACGGCTCACATCCTGCGCGACAGCGCGTTCCGCCTGTTGGATCGCCTGATCGCGGTCAGCGAGCCGGCAGCGCCGAAGGACGTGCCCGACGTCGCGAGGGTGTTCGTGGAGGCTGCGCGGGCCGAGATGCGAGGTGCGCCGGCCCCCGTCAGCTGAGCCGGGCCATGGCGCCCGCGATGTCATCTTCGGTGGTACCGGCATGGTAGGGTTACCTGAGCGTGGACATGCCATCGCCGGGCGCCGTCCACCGCGAGAATCGACCCGCTTGAGAGGAGCTGTACGTGATCGTTCTTGGCGTGATTCTGCTGATCATCGGGCTGATCGCGACGTCCTCGATCCTGTGGACCATCGGGATCATCCTCATCGTGATCGGGGTGATCCTCGAGCTCCTGGGGATGCTCGGACACGCGGTCGGGGGGCGCCGCCACTACTACTGAGCGTCGGCCCTGAGCCCCGGGCGTCCGGGATTGACGCCTCAACCGCCCGCCCGGCCGGAGCCGAGCGGGTGGTTTGGTGTCTGGGGTTGGCGTTCGCCACGAGCCCAGTGCTGCTCGCCGTTTAGGGTAGAGAGGTGGTGCGCGCCGGTGAGGTCCCGACAATGCCGCTGCGATGACCGCGTCGGCGCGGCGACAGCAGTCCGGCCGGTCGGGCACCGACTCCCTGCTGCTCGGCATCCAGGGAGGGCGAGGCAGCTACAACGAGCAGGCGGCGCTTCACCGCATGGCGGAGCTGGAGGGCCCTTCCCATCAGGTCGTGTATCTCCACACCACAGAGAGAGTGCTGCGAGCTCTGCATGATGGAGCGGTCGACCGTGGCCAGTTCGCCATCCACAACTCCATCGGGGGGATGGTCGCGGAGTCGGTCACGGCGATGGCCAGGTTCCGGTTCACTGTCGTCGCGGAGTTCACCCTCGCCATCTCGCATGCGCTGATGGTGGTGCGCGACGCGGATCTCGCCACCGTCGACACCGTGATGACCCATCCGCAGGTGCTGGCGCAGTGCCGCACCGCCCTGAGCAGCAGGTACCCGCGGCTGCGACATACCAGTGGCCACGGCGACCTGATCGACCAGGCCAGGGTGGCGGAGCTTCTCGGCAGTGGAGCGCTTCCCGCCACCGTGGCCACCGTGGGGAGCGGAGTGCTCGCCGACCTCCACGGGCTGCGCGTGGTCGAGGATCGTCTGCAGGATGCCGGCGACAACGTCACCCGGTTCCTGTGGGTGGAGCCCTGAGGAGTGCCCGCCGCGGTGGCGCGCCCGGCGAGCCGGCTGACAGGTCCGGCACCATCCCGCCGCCGGACGAGGTCGCCTAAATCCCGCAGGCGTGGAGTATTGTGTGCGCGCCGCGGTGGACGTGGAGGAACAGTCAATGCGCCATTACGCGCTGGGAGTGTCCGAGATGAGCTACAGCAGGATCGGTCGGGTGGCACGGTGCTCCGCGGTGCTGGGCATGGCAGCGGTGGTCGCGGCGTGCGGATCCAATGGCACCACGCCGTCGTCGTCGGGCGGCGGCGCCACCGTGCCGTCCGGACTGGGCGTGAAGTCCTTCGACAGCAGCTTCTCGACGATGGCCTCGCTGAAGAGCCTGACCACGGCGGGCAGGGGACTGGTGGGGGTCATCCTCCCCGACACCACCTCGTCGACGCGCTACGTCAACTTCGACGCGCCGTACCTGACCCAGGCCTTCAAGGCTGCCGGGTACACGTCGACAAACTTCAAGGTCGACAACGCCCAGGGCAGTGACGCCACCGAGCTGGCCGACGCCCAGGCCGACATCACGCTGGGCGCCACCGTCCTGGTGTTCGATCCCATCGACAGCACCGTCGGGGCGCAGATCCAGTCGTACGCGCAGTCCCACGGTGTCAAGGCGATCAGCTACGACCGGGCCACCTTCACCGGGACCAACACCTATTACGTGAGCTTCGACAATGTCAAGGTGGGCAAGCTGATCGGCCAGGGGTTCGAGAGCTGCGTCCAGGCATGGGGTGTCTCCAATCCACAGGTCTTCACCCTCGACGGCGGCGAGGACACCGACCCCAACGCGGTCTCCTTCGCGCAGGGGTACAACTCGGTGATCTGGGGCAACACGACCACCCCGGAGAAGACGCCGCTGACCAACAGCAAGGGCTACACGCTGGTCGGTGACCAGATCACGCCGGGCTGGGTGAACGCCACCGGCGGCACCATCTTCCAGCAGCAGCTCACCGCGCACCCCAACATCAACGCCACAGTCGAGGCCAACGATGGCCTCGCCAACGCCGTGGTCACCGACCTGAAGAACTCCGGCGTCGCCGCCAAGAAGGTGCCGACCACCGGCCAGGACGCCACCCTGCAGGGGATGGAGAACGTTCTCAACGGCTTCCAGTGCGGTTCTGTCTACAAGGCCGTGTACCTGGAGGCGCAGGATGCGGTGGCGCTGGCCACCATCCTGCGTGCCGGCGCCACCCCGCCGTCCGCGCTCCTGAACGCCACCACCAATCCGCCGGCGGGTGTCACGGGCAGCCCGCAGCCGGCATCGCTGCTCACGCCGGTGTGGGTTGACGGCTCCAACATGGCATCGACTGTGATCAAGGACAAGTTCATCTCGGCGTCGGCGCTGTGCACCGCCGTCGGAGCCAGCGTCTGCACCGCGAACAACATCCCCACCTCGTAGGCCAACCCGGACAATCGACGCCGCCGCGCTGAGCGCGGCGGCGCCATCCCTGTCCGTCCGACAGCGAGACACCATGCTCCATGAGATGACCTCGTCCCGGCGGGGCACGCGATGACAGTCGCTGAGGCGACCGGCGAGCCGCTGCTCACGGTGCGGGGTCTCTCCAAGCACTTCGGCGCCGTCCAGTCGCTGTCCAACGTCGACCTCGACCTCCCCCGCGGTGAGGTGACGGCGCTCTGCGGGGACAACGGTGCCGGCAAGTCGGTGCTGACCAAGTGCATCGCCGGCATCCACCATCCCGACCACGGCCAGATCTCCTGGGAGGGACGTCCGGTCCACATCCGCAGTCCCCGTGACTCGGCCCGGCTGGGCATCGAGACCGTGTACCAGGACCTGGCGCTCGCGGACAACCTGGACATAGTCCAGAACATGTTCCTGGGCCGAGAACGGCTGCGCCACAGCCTCCTCGACGAGGACGACATGGAGCGGGCGGCGGGCGAGACGCTGGCCAGCCTGCGCGTGACCACGGTCAGGTCGATCCGCCAGCCCGTGGGGTCGCTGTCCGGGGGGCAGCGCCAATCGGTGGCCGTGGCCAAGGCGGTGATGTGGAACTCCAAGCTGGTGATGCTGGACGAGCCCACCGCCGCCCTGGGAGTGGTCCAGACCAAGATGGTCCTCGACCTGGTGCGGCGTCTGCGCGACCACGGGCTCTCCGTGATGGTCATCTCCCACAACCTCAATGACATCTTCGAGGTCGCCGACCGGATCGCGGTGCTGTACCTGGGCCGGATGGTGGTGCAGGAACGCACCGCTGCCCTCGATCGTCAGAGCGTCGTCGAGTACATGACCACGGGCGCGGTGTCGCGCACCGCGGTGGCAGCGCCGGCATCGTCGGCAGAGGTGACCGAACATGGCCAGGGCTGAGGACGAGGCCCTCGCCATCCAACGGCAGCCCGACGGCGCGGGCCAGCAATCCGAGCTGCTCGACCCGACCGCCGCCCCCGACGCGGCCATTCTCGAGGTCCCGCCGGAGCTCGTCGCCCAATCGCTGGGAGAGTACCTGCGCGGCTGGACGGTGCGGATCAGGAGCGGCGACAGCGGCGTGCTCCCGGTCCTCCTCGGCCTGGTTGTCATCTCGGTCGTCTTCGAGCTGATCAGCCCGCACCACGTCTTCTTCTCGGCCGGCAACCTCGTCAACCTCTTCCAGCAGAGCGCGGTGTTCATGGTCCTGGCCATGGCCGAGGGATTCGCGCTTCTTATCGGCGAGATCGACCTCTCCATCGGTTATGGCGCCGCCGTCGGCGCCGCCATCGGCGTGCAGCTCGTCCAGCCGGCCACCACCAACTGGCCCTGGTGGGCCGCAATCGTGGTCGCGCTCCTCGCCATGGCGCTCTTCGGCGCCGTCCAGGGCACGCTCATCACCCGCCTGCGCCTTCCCTCGTTCGTGGTCACCCTGGGCGGATTCCTGATCCTCGAGGGAGTGTTCCTGATCCTCCTTCAGCTCGGTCCCTTCTCCGGGGATCTGAGCCTCACCGGTCCGCAGAGCAACCTGCAGGCGGTCTACAACCTGATGTGGGGAACGATCGACCCCGTGATCAGCTGGATCGGCATGGTGGTGCTGGTGGTCGTGCTGGGTTTGCTGCTGTGGCTCCGCGATTCCCGGCGCCGGCGCAGTGGCCTGGTGGCTCCGCCCATCGGGCTGACGGTGGTCAAGATCGCGCTCACGGCGGTGGTGGCCATCGCGGTGGTGGCCATCTGCAATGTCAACCGGGCCAACATCGGCACCCTCGCAGGCGTCCCCTGGGTCATCCCCATCGTCCTGGCAGTGCTCGGTGCCTGGACGGTGCTCCTCCAGAGGACGCGCTTCGGCCGCTACGTGTACGCGATCGGAGGCAATCCCGAGGCAGCCCGGCGCGCCGGCATCAGTCTCAACCGCATCCGCACCTGGGCGTTCGCACTTTGCTCGTTCACCGCCGCGATCGCGGGGCTGCTCTATTCGTCGTATCTCGGAGGCCTCACCGGCAACGTCAACGGCGGCCAGCTGGTCCTCTACGCCGTGGCCTCGGCGGTGATCGGCGGCACCAGCCTCTTCGGCGGCCGCGGCAAGGTGATGCACGGCGTGCTCGGCGGACTGGTCATCGGCGGGATCTACAACGGCATGTTCCTGCTCGGCCTGGATGTGCAATGGGAGTTCGTGGTGACCGGTTTCGTGCTGCTTGCGGCGGTTGCCATCGATGCGCTCTCTCGCCGGGGTTCAACCAGCGGGAGCGTGGCCCGCGCCTGACCGCGACCTGAGGCGACCGCGCGTGTCTTAAGACCATCGGACATTGCGTGCGCTGCCGTCATCGATCGGAGACTGGGCAGCGTCACCGACAACTCCGAGGGGATCCGACATGCACGTTTCCGGAATTGCACGACTGGCCGCCGTGGCTTCGTTTCTGACGCTGGCAGCCTGCGGCAACGCCGCATCGGCCGGGGTCGCGCCCACCTCCCCGAACCCAGCCTCGGTCACCGCGACCGCGTCTCCGCCTCAAACCGCGCCACCCACCGCCGTGCCGACTCCAGCATCCACGCTGCCGCCCACCGCCGTGCCCACCGCGCGACCCACACCCCGGCCCACCGCATGCGTCATCCCTCAGCACGGTGGCGGCGACGGCGACGGAGACAACTTCGGGGCGCCGAGTGATGGTGACGGCTGCGATCGCTGAGACGCGGCTCGGTGACGATCCCGGCGGAGGCATCGCACCGGGGATGGCGCGGAACTCGCCGCTCGCCTCCACTGCGGAGCCGGCGGCGAGGTCCCGCTGGCCGGTCGGTCCGAAGCCCCTCCCGCCAGGTCCCGAGCAGCCGCGACGGCTGGCTCGGCGTGGCCCCTCCACTCCCGGTCTGGGCAGTCTACCTCGACGCACCAAAGGCGTCAATCGTGCTGCTCACCGCAGCTCGCCGGCGGGTACCGCTGTGCTAGTACTGGCAGCCTGCGATCGGGTGTGCCGGGGAGGCCGTGACGGCGATGAAGCGACTCCGGGTGGCCATGCTGCTGGCCGCGGGCTGCGCCGTGTCCTCGCCGGCCACGCTCACCGCCTCGTCCGCCGCACCGACCGTCGCCGTCAGGCAGGGCGGCTCCTACGGTGCCGGGATCTTCCCGGACAACGCGTTCACCACCTCCGATCCACTACAGGCCACCGGTCGTCGCCTGAATTTTCGTCAGGGCATCGACTACCCCAGCGTGGGCGGCGTCATCCAACCGGCGTGCACCAGCGCCGACTACTCGATCTGCGACGCTTTCGCCGAGCTCGACAAGCTCGACGGCTTCGATCTTCAGCCGCGCATCCTGGTGCCGTTCACGGGATCGATAGACCTCAGCTCGACCACCGCCTCCGACCTCTTCATCAGCGGCGACAGCGGTGCCTTCGTCGGCGGGGTGCGCCAGCTCACCTTCGACCCCGCCACCAACACGCTGGCGGGCATCAGCGATGCCTTCCTTCGTGAGGGCACGCCCTACCGCGTCCATGTGACCCGCGGCATCCGCGACGGCGCCGGCCGGCCGGTGAACGCCTGTGGGGGTCAGTGCAACGTCCGTTTCACGACCGGGACCGCGACGGGGGAGCTGGTGCGCATTCGCAGGGCGCTGGACCTGCCCCTCTCCAACCCCCACAACGCCTACGTGCTCGCCGGCTTCCCGCACGCGTCGACGTCGACGGCGAGCCGTCATCTGACCTTCACGCAGAGGGGAGCGAGCGACGTCTTCCCGGCGGCGAGCGTGGCACCGTCGCTCGCCAACCCGCTCAACGGCATCGTGCGCACCGACCAGGTGAAGGTCGATCCGCGCGCCCCCGGCGCCTTCCAATCGAGCACAGTCCCCAACCTCATCCCGCCCGCATCGGCGGGCTACTACGCCTTCGGCAGCTTCCTCTCGCCGCGCTACCAGTTCGCCTCGGCGAGCGGTCACCAGGACAACCCCTACGGGCTGGGCGACGGGCGCACCGACGGGGAGATACCCCCGGTGCCGTCCGGGCAGACACCCAACCCCCTCGGTGCCGACCGCCTCGGAGCCATCGTGGTGACGCCCAACCCGGTGCTGTTCCCGCCGCCCTGGCCGGCGGCGATCTACGGCCCCGGCTTCACCCGCAGCAAGTACGACCTGTTGGTCACCGCCGACTACAACGCCTCGCTGGGCATCGTGACGCTGGCCACCGACCCGTCTGGCCACGGCTTCGGTCCGCTGAGCACGACGACTGTGACCAGCGCCGGGACACCGACCACATTTCTCAGCTATGGGCGGGGCCGCGACCTGGACGGCGACGGGATGATCGGCAGCGGCCTCAACGATGGAGTTGGGCCGACCAGCCATCTCCAGCCCGACGGGAACGCGCTGCCGTCGCGCAAACCCCTCGACGGCCTGGAGTCCGGGCTCGTCCAGACCGTGGTCGACAACATGGCGCTGGGACGCTCGCTGCGAGCCGGCCTCGACATCCCGGGAGTGGGCAGCAACCTGGTGAACCCCTCGAGGATCATGTATTACGGGCTGAGCTTCGGCGGCATCTACGGCACGATGCTCATGGGCACCGACCCGCTCTTCCACCAGGGCCTGCTCAACGTCCCCGGAGGTCCCGTCGTCGACATCGCCCGCCTGTCGTCGTTCCGGAGCGACCTCGCCGCCACCCTGGGGGTGTCGCGGCCCGACCTGCTCAACGGCGGCCCCGGGCTCGACGGCTTCACCGAGGACCTGCCGCTTCGCGACGACCCAGCCACGCTGATCACCCATCCCGGCGCGGCCGCGCTGCAGGAGCTCTTCTCGGACGCCAACTGGTACGACCGCAAGGGCAGCGCCGAGACCTTCGCGCCGCGCATCCGGCTGCGCCCCGACCCGGCGTGGGCCGGCAACCCCAAGGACGTTGTCTTCCAGAGCGCGTACGCGGACGGCACTGTGCCCAACCCGACCGCGGGCACGCTGTACCGAGCCGGCGCGCTGTTCGACCGGGTCGTGTACTACCGCAACGACAAGACCCCGACGTATGCCTCTGATCCGCACGGCTGGCTGGCTGATCCAACGCTGGCCGGGCGCACCTCCGGCGAGCAGCAGCTGGCGGCCTTCCTGGCGACCGGTCAGCTGGTCGGCACCAACCCCGCCTGGCTCGAGACCCCGGTGGTCAACCCCAACAACTTCGAATGCCTCCACTACCCCGAGCCGCAGACGGGACAGCCACAGACCCGCCAACCCTACCCATTGAGCGGCGACTGCCCGCCGCCGGCCGCCCAGACGACCGGGTAGCATGCGCCTCATGCAGGAAGCACCCCCCCTGGCCGTCTCCAGCGAGCTCGAGGAAGGCCTCGAGCAATATCGCAAACCCCTGACCGGGTATTGCTATCGCATGCTGGGATCGCCGTTCGAGGCCGAGGACGCAGTCCAGGAGACGCTGCTGCGCGCGTGGAGGAGCCACGAGGGTTTCGAGGGCCGCGCCGCGCTGCGCTCGTGGCTGTACCGCATCGCGACCAACGTGTGCATCGACATGCTCAAGGGTCGCCAGCGTCGCGCGCTGCCGATGGACTTCGGCCCCGCGCGTGAGCCGCTCGAGGCCAACCTGCACACGCGCCCCGAGGTCACCTGGATCCAGCCGATCCCGGACAGCGCGCTCATCGCCGCGGCCGATCCCGCGGACGTCGCCGTGGCACATGAGACGATCCGTTTGGCCTTCGTGGCAGCCCTCCAGCATCTGCCGCCCCGCCAGCGCGCCGTCCTGATCCTCTGCGAGGTTCTGCGCTGGCGAGCCACCGAGGTGGCGGATCTCCTCGACACCACCGTCGCCTCGGTGAACAGCGCGCTGCAGCGGGCGCGTGCCACGATCGAGGCCCGCGGCCCCAGCTCCGATGACGCGGCCCTGCCCGCGGACGAGGCGCAGCGCGAGCTCCTCGCCCGGTACGTCGAGGCCTTCGAGAGCTACGACCTCGATGCGCTCACCAGGCTGATCCACAAGGACGCCACGCAGTCGATGCCGCCGTATGACATGTGGATCTCCGGCCGTGAGGACGTCCTGGCCTGGTGGTTCGGACCGGGCATCGGCTGCCGGGGCTCGCGCCTCGTCCCCACCCAGACGGCCAACGGGACGGTGGCCTTCGGCCAGTACAAGCCGAGCGCCTCGGGCAGCGGACATGACCCCTGGGCCCTGCAGGTCCTCGAGCTCGAGGGCGGCGGCATCGCCGAGTTCACCTTCTTCCTGGACACCGAGAGACTCTTCGCGCTCTTCGGTCTGCCGGCGCGCCTCGACTCCTAGGGCACTGCGTCCTGCTCCCACGGCAGGACGTGCTCCAGTCCCATGAAGGCGACCAGGTCGCGCAGCTCGTCGGAGGCCAGCCGCAGCCTGACGCGGCAGCCGTGACCGCGGGCGGCGAGCTGGAGGCGCGCGAGGGCGTCGATCGCCACCGCATCCGTGTCGACATCGCAGACGTCACACCAGGCCATCATCGCCCCACTGCTCTCGAGAAGAGCACAGACCCGAGCGCAGAGACCAGGGAGATCAGGACGCGCGATGGGGCCCCGGATGGCGAAGCTGATCACGCTCTGCTCGTCCACTGCCCGTTGAGACGGTTGCGCCACGCGCAAATCATCGGATCGCGCCGAGGGCCGGCGGACCACCGACGGTCTGGGCAGGCCGATGAATTTCGCCACGACCCGCCGTCTGGGTGGGCAGGACCACCGCGCAGCCACCCGGGCCGCGGTCATGGAGATGGTGATGCAGGCAGCGATGGGCGCGAGGAACGTGTCGGTTCCTCGCCGTGGGGCACGGCGCCTCGCCGCGCGCGCACTTCCTGCGGTCGCAGCCCTGGGCGGCGTCGGCGCGCTGGTCGGGCTCGTCAACCCCCGCTCGGTCGCCGGTGCGCTGGGGCGGTTCGACGCCTCGACGCTGCTGCCTCTTTTCCTCCTGGTCCTGCTGTTCTACCTGCTGCAGGGGATGCGCTGGCACCTCCTCCTGCGCGCGGTCGGCGTGGTGGAGGACATCGCCGACACGCAGCTCATCAACCTCGCCGGTCAGACGCTGACTGCCGTCCCCCCGCTCGGCGACCTCACCCGCGCGCTGCTGGTCAGCAGGCGGTCCGGTGTCGAGCTGGGCGCGGCGGCGGCAACGGTGACCATCCAGGAGCTGACCTTCACCCTGCTGGTGGTCGCCGCGGCGGCACCTGGCCTGGCGCGCCTTCCCCACGGTGCCCTGTGGATGCTCGCCGTCGTGTTGGGGATCTGCGCTGTCATCGCCATCCTCACCGTGCCCCGCCTCTTCGACGTGGTGCACCGCTGGGCGAGCGCCACACCGGGACTGCGCCGCTTTGCCGGTGACATCGACACCCTGCATCGCGAGGTGTGCCGTCTGCTCGGCCGTGCCGACGTCCTCGCCGGGGCCGTGCTCGACCTCGGGCGTGTGATCACCGCGACCGCCGCCCTGCTGCTCGTCCTGCGCGGGCTGGGCATCGACTCTCTGGGCTGGTGGGACGGGGCACTCGTGCTGGCGGTGTCATTCGTCGGCGGCGCGCTGAGCCTGCTGCCGGGCGGGATGGGGGCGAACGAGGCCACTGTCGTCGGGATCCTCATGGTGCTCGGCGTCAACCCCGCCGCCGCGGCGGCCGCGGCGATCGTGCAGCGGCTGTCGCTCACCCTGGTGCCCACCGCTGGGGGAGCGCTCGCCTACCTGGCCCTGCGGCGTCGCCAGCGGGTCACCCGCGCCAGCTGCCCGGCTCCCGCCGATCGCTCTCTGCGTGGACGTCCTGGGGCGCGGCTGGTCGGGTCCCGATGCCGCGGGTTCAGCTAGGCCGTCGCCGGCGCACCGGCGATGCGGAGTGCCTGGTCGCGAGTCCGGCAGTCGTCCATCCGCGTGATCGTCCCGTCCCGGACCGTGTACACCATGAACAGGTGCCCATCCAGCAACGGGTTCTCGCGAAACCGGGCACCGCTGAGGCCGACGACGACCCGGTCGCCGGCGGCCACCAGCTCGAGCCAATCGATGCCGGAGTCATCGCGGGGTCCAAAGCTGTGGCGCACCCGTTCCAGCACCTGCTCGCGGCCGTGGCACACCAGCTCCGGCTCAACGCCCTGGTGCACGACATGGGGATCGAGCCCGGAGGCGACCGCCGCGATGTCGCGCCGTCGGCGCGCGTGGAGGTGGTCGAACACTGTCTCGAGCGCCGTCTCACTCATGTCGTCTCCCCTGGTCGGTCCACACGCGGATCGCCAAGCATAGGTCCGCCGGGGCTGCCGCGCCGGTGTGCGGAGCCCGGCACGACCGATGAGTCCTGGTGGCTCACCCGGTCACCGGGTGGGACAGGTTGAAACCACGACGAACAGGGGACGCGCAATGGACCAGGTGATCTCGCCAGACGGCGCCGCCATCGCCCGTTGGCACAATGGCCGGTCGATGAGAGCTGTGAGCCGCGATGGCGAGGCTGCGATCCAAGTCGAGGGTCTGCACAAGTCCTTCGGCAAGGTGCAGGCGCTGCGCGGCATCGACTTCGTGGTGCCACGCGGCTCGGTGCTCGGGGTTCTCGGCCCCAACGGCGCCGGCAAGACCACCGCGGTGCGCATCCTCACCACGCTGCTGCCCCCGGATTCCGGCCGGGCGCTGATCGAAGGTCACGACGTGGTGCGTGACGCGGCTGCGGTCCGCCGCGTCATCGCGCTGGCCGGCCAGGCGACGGCCATCCAGATCGAGCTCTCCGGCCGGGAGAACCTGGAGATCATGGGCCGGCTGCATCACTTCGAACGGAAGCATGTGCGCGCCCGCACAGCGCAGCTGCTGGAACGGTTCGAGCTCGTCGATGCCGCGGAGCGCCCGGCGAAGACGTACTCGGGAGGCATGAAGCGCCGCCTCGACCTTGCCGCCAGTCTCATGGGTGACCCCTCGGTGCTGTTTCTCGACGAGCCGACGACTGGCCTGGACCCGCACGGGCGGCTCGGGATGTGGGACGTGATCCGCCAGCTCGCCGCCCAGGGCACGACGATCCTGCTCACCACCCAGTACCTCGACGAGGCCGATGAGCTGGCCGACAACATCATCGTCATCGAGCGCGGCCAGGTCATCGCGCAGGGCACATCGGACCAGCTCAAGGACCGCGTGGGCGGCGATGTCCTCGAGTTCACCGTCGTCGACAGGGCCCATCTGGAGGGAGCCGTCCAGGCGGTGGCCGGGCTGACCGACACGGAGCCCCGCGTCGACGCCGAGTCGCGACGGATCGCGCTCCAGGTCGGCAACCGTGGGTCCCAGGCGCTGGTCGAGGCCGTGCGCCGCCTCGACAGCGCGGGCGTCGAGGCCGACGGCCTCGCGCTTCATCGTCCCTCGCTCGATGACGTGTTCCTGGCGGTCACCGGGCACGCGGCGGAGAGCGAGGATGGCGGCGCCCGAGGACGCGCTCGCAAACCCGGCGCGCAGCCGGCGGGAGGCTGAAACGATGACGGCGACGACGGCGACCACCGCACCGCACACCGATCCCAGCCTCACCCAGCTGGCCCGCTGGGCGGTGAGCGACTCGCTGGTGATGACCAGGCGCAACCTGCTCGTGTGGCTGCGGGTTCCCGCCTACATCGTGTTCACCGTCGTCCAGCCGGTGATCTTCGTGCTCCTCTTCCGCTACGTCTTCGGCGGCGCCATCAGGGTGGCCAACTCGGGCGGATACGTCGACTTCCTGATGCCCGGGATCATCGGCCAGACGGCGGCCTTCGCCACCTTCGCGACCGCCATCGCACTGGCCCAGGAGGCAAAGGCGGGCGTGATCGACCGCCTGCGGTCGCTGCCCATGGCGCGATCGGCCGTGCTCGCCGGCCGGCTGCTCGCCGACGGCATCCGCATGCTGGTCACCATCCTGGTCATCATCGCCGTCGGCTATGCGGTGGGATTCCGGTTTCAGAACGGCCTGCCCAGCGCGATCGCCATGATCTTGCTGGCCGAACTCTTCGGGGTCAGCATCTGCTGCGTGTCGGCCTTCATACGGGAGGGAGCCAGCGCACAGACGTTTGACTACCTTGGCAGGACCATCGTGGTTCCCCCGGAGGTTCAGCCCATCACCGGCATGTCGCACCTCCTCGGTGAGGCGGTGCTCGCCGAGGTGCGTGCTGGCGACCGAGTTCTGGACATGGGCACCGGTAGCGGTGTCAACGCCATCCTGGCGGCGTCGACGGCAACCAGCGTGCTCGCGGTGGACATCAGTCCACACG
>JBOHUD010000073.1:0-7078 GCA_050734155.1 Candidatus Dormibacteria bacterium | reverse complement strand
GGCGCGACGGCGCTGGCCGGCGCGCACCGGCACTGCCGGGGCCGTGCCCACAGCGGCGCCGGCGGCCGTCGACTCGCTCGATGACGCCGAAGCCCTGGCCATCGAGGTGCGCCACCTGGCGGCGAGGGTCGCCGTCAGCGATGAGTACATCGGCCTGCTGCTCCGCGAAGCCGCCCGGCGCGGCGTGCGCGACGTCGTCAGGGCGAGGTTCGCCGGCCGCGTCATGCAGGTCAGGCAGCGCCTCCGCCGCCTCGGCGCGACTCGACGGTCGCATCGGGGATCGGGCTGATATTGCAAGTGGTGACGAGGCCCTTCGAGGTCACCTCACTGTATACTTCGACCGCGATCTCGCACCGCTCTGGGTGGAGCCCTCGGATCACATCCGGACGACAGGACTGCGGCGATGACCATCCGGATCTCCCCACCATGACCACATGCTGACCGATACCCAAGCACCGCCGCTCGAGCGCGCAACCCAACCCGTGCCGGCAGAACGGCCGACGGCATTCCAGAGCAACCTCAACCTCACCCGCGAGCTTGCGGTCACCGCCTTCAAGCTCAAGTACACGGGATCGGTGCTCGGCTACGCGTGGTCGCTGGTCAAGCCATTGCTGATCTTCGGCATGACCTACCTGGTCTTTGCGGTCTTCCTGCTCAAGGGGCGCACCTCGCGGAGCGAGAACTTTCCCGTCGAGCTGCTGCTCGGGGTGGTGGTCTGGACGTTCTTCGCCGACGCGACCGTCTCCTCCGTCTCCGCCATCGCCGGCAATGGGCACATGATCCGCAAGGCGTACTTTCCGCGCTGGATCCCGGTGATCGCCTCCACCCTCAGCGCCACCATGACTCTGGCGGTCAACATGTCGCTGATGTTCGCGGTGGGCATCCCGCTGGGGTGGTTTCAGACCGGATGGCACACCCTGCTGCTGCCGCTGCTCTTCGTCGAGCTCTACTTCCTCGTGGTGGGCATCGCCCTGCTCCTCTCCGCGCTCTTCGTGTTCTATCGCGACCTGGGTCATGTCTGGGAGATCTCCCTGCAGCTGCTCTTCTATGGCAGTGCCATCGTCTTCCCCTTCACGCTGATCCCGGCCCGGTTCCGGACGCTGCTGGCATTCAATCCGATGGCCCAGATCGTGGAGGACATGCGCCGGGCCGTGGTCACCACGGCCATCCCCTGGTCGGGACAGATCCTGGGTGGCTGGACCGTGGTGCCCTTCCTGGCGGTGCTGGCCGTCTTCGGCCTCGGCTTCTACGTCTTCCGGCGCCTGACCCCGCGATTTGGTGAAGCGATTTGAGCGACACGGCCATCACGGTCACAGGTGTCAGCAAAAGGTTCCGGATCCCACTCGACAGGAGCTCCACACTCAAGTACCGCCTCACCCACCTCAGGAGCAGCTCCCGCTACCGCGATCTCCTGGCGGTCAACGACCTCACCTTCGACGTGCCCCAGGGCCAGTTTCTCGGGATCACCGGTCCCAACGGATGCGGCAAGAGCACTCTGCTGAAGATTCTCTCGCGGATCTACACCCCCGACACCGGCAGGGTCAGGGTGGAGGGGCGGGTGTCGCCGTTTCTCGAGCTGGGGGTGGGATTCAACCCAGAGCTGTCGGCGCGCGAGAACATCTTCCTGGGTGGCGCGGTGCTGGGGCTGACCCGCAAGCAGCTGGCCGCGCGCGTGCCGCGCGTCCTCGAGTTCGCCGAGCTGGAGGAGTTCGCCGATCAGAAGCTGAAGAACTTCTCATCGGGCATGGGAGTGCGCCTGGCCTTCGCCGTGGCCATCCAGGCAGATGCCGACATCCTGCTCATGGACGAGGTGCTGGCGGTTGGCGATGCGCGCTTCCAGGAGAAGTGCTTCGACGTCTTCGCCGAGTACAAGCGGCAGAATCGCACCATCGTCCTGGTCAGCCACGACCTCGGCTCGCTCAACCTGTACTGCGACCGCGTGCTCCTGCTCCAGAACGGGCATCTGATCGCCGATGGGCCGGCCGATGAGGTGACCTCGCAGTACCGGCGCATCGTCGGCGCCATGTCTGATGATGGGGCTGCGCCCGGGGCTGCGCCGGACAGTTCGATCGCGGGCTCGGCTCGGTGGGGCAGCCGGGAGGTCGAGATCACCGCGGTGCGGATCACCGACGACAGGGGACGGCCGCATGCTGTCTTTGCCACCGGGGGCTTCATGCGGGTGGAGCTCGACTACCTGGTCAACGCGCCGGCGCAGGACTATGTCTTCGGTCTGGGGATCAAGAGGGCTGATGGCGTCAGCCTCGCCGGGCCCAACACCAAGACCGGTGGACACAGGATGAGTCCCGCGGCCCCGGGCACCAGGGGGACCATCAGCTACACGGTGGACTCGATCGAGTTGCTGGCGGCGAGCTACAAGGTGACTGCCGCGGTGTACAACAGCTACCTCAACCACGCCTACGACCACATCGAGGACGCGGTGACCTTCAGGGTGCTCGATGAGAAGGGACGCCTTGGGATGGTCGAGCTGCGCGGGGAGTGGGAGGAGTCGCGTCAGTCCGCCTAGGCGCGGATGACCAGGGGCGTCACCGTCTCCAGCCAGGGCGACACGTACGGGTCGGCCCACACCGGGCTGCCCTCCCACCTGGTGCGGAACCGGTCGACGTCATCGGTCGCCTGGTCCAGGCCGCGCTGGGATCGGAGACGCCGCATTTCGGTCAACGGCGTGTGCACGATGGCCAGGCCTGCGCTCCTGAGACGCAGGCAGAGATCGACGTCATGGAGACGCAGACAGTAGCTCTCGTCGAATCCGCCGGCAGCCATCAAGCCGGTTCGCTCCACTGCCATGCATTCGATGCTCACCGCCGACACCCGCTGGATCACGGGCAGACGCACTCCCACGCTCGCCACCCCGTGCTCTGCGTCCATGCGCACGGCATCGCACACGGCGCTCCCATCAGCGGCCATGATGCGGCCACCCGCGGCGCCGATGGTGCTGCGCAGGGCCTGCTCCACCAGGGGTTCCAGCCAGGCCATGTCCGCTCGTGCCGGTGCGACATCGCCCGCCAGAAAGACGACAACGTCCGACTCGTCGGCGGCCACCAGCTCGTTGAGGAGGCGTGGCTGGGGCTCATCACCCACGACGACCTCCACGGTGGCGACGCGGGCCAGGCCATCCAGGCCCGGGTCATGGCCGGCCACCACCCAGCGCACGGGGAGCGAGGCATGACCCTGGCGCAGCGCGCGCAGCGTGCTCGCCGTGGTCGTCGCGTCGACGGCGCTGAGGATGGCGGTGACGCGCACGCCCGGGCGGATCGGGTAGCGAGCCTGGTACAGGCCGGGGAGCGGGCCCAGCTCCGCATGGGCCCCGGGATGGCGGCGTGCGAGGGCGTCGTCGACCGCCCGGCGGCCCGCCTCCCAGGCGGCCGGCTTCTCGGCGTGGTCGAGGGCGGCGGAACCTGGCACCTGCCTCCAGCTGTAGAGCACGTCGGGAACGTGGCGGACACGCGTGGCCCGTTCGGAGACGCGCAGCACGAGGTCGTGATCCTGGCTTCCGTCGAGCCCAGCGCGGAATCCCCCCACCGCCGCGACCGCGTCTCGCCTCAGCACCGACAGGTGGCTGATGTAATTGGTGGAGAGCAGGTAGTCGGGATCGAACTCCCCTTTGAAGTGGACCTGGCCGCGCTGTCCGCCAACCAGGATCTTGTCCTCATCGGAGTACACGAGGTCGGTGTCGGCATCGGCCTGAAGTGTCTCGACAACCGCGTGCAGCGCATGCGGCCGCAGGACATCGTCGTGGTCGAGCAGGGCGACGAAGTCGCCCGTGGCCATGGCGAGCGCCGTATTGGACGCGGCGGCGATGTTGCCGTTCTGCTCCCGGAAGGCCACCTTGATGCGCCTGTCCGCCGCCGCCCATCCAGAGAGTGCGGGCCGCACGTGCGGCGCCGGCGAGCAGTCGTCCGCAAGGCACAGCTCCCAGTTGTCATACGCCTGCGTTCGCACCGAGCTGACCATGGCGTCGAGCCACGCATGGTCCGGGTTGAAGACCGGGACGACGATGCTGATCAGCGGCCGAACAGCCCAGCGCTGGTTGTGCCGTCGCATCTCCGCGATACGCTCGGCGGAGGGCTGGTGCCGCTCCAGCCAGAGCTGGTAGCGCCGATCTTCGGGGGTGGGCGGCTGCACGCCGCGGCGAGTCCGCCAGGCGCGGTGGCTGCGATACCTGCGGATCACTCCACCGACACCATCGGCCCTCAGGATGGCAGCCATCTCTCGCACCCGGCGCACCAGGGTGGCCCGCCCGCTGCCGACCCGTGCCATCCGCACCAGCACCGCACCAACCCGATCCCTGAAGCTCAGCATGGCGCGCAATCGGTCAACGCCGGCGCCTCAACTCCAGGGCCCATCGCTCGCTGGGATTGCTGGGAACGACCACGACGGTGCCCGGAGCGGCGGCGCGCAGCTGCGCGTCGTAGGTGGCGAGGTGGAGATCCGCAAACGGCGGGTACTGCGGCTGGCTGGCCAGTCCGCTCGCGAAGCACGCGGCAGTCACCAAACCGGCGCCCCATCTCACAATCGGGCGGCGCAGGCGGCTCAGCACCCAGATCACGCACACCAGCCAGGCCACCTCGGCGCTCAAGAAGTATCGATCGCCGGCTCCAGTGGTGCCGAGCACCGTCCATGGATCGGTTGACGACCCTGCGTTGAGGGGGAAGAGCAGCGACGCGGCGGTGATGGCGAAGCAGAACAGCAGGAAGATCCGCACAGCCCCTGCAGACTTGACCAAGGCAAGACCCACCACCGCCGTCGCCAGGATGGCCACCAGGCCCGCCAGGAGTGTCCCGTGCGACTGTCCGACCGTGTACACGTGGGTGTGCGCCTCTTCAGCAAACGATGCGGGGAGCACGACGCGGTCGCTGATCAGAAACAGCAGGTTGTTCACGCTGGCGCCTAGCGACGCAGCCGCGTCGCGATGTGAGTGCAGCACCGCCCACGCCTGGACAAGCAGCGTGGCCACCAGGGCGGTGCTGACTCCGAGGTACCAGCGGCGCGCCGACCGAAGCACCCGAGCACGCGCGAGGGCGACCGGGAGCAGCAGGGCAGCGAACGGCCCGGTCAGTCCGGTCAGCACGATCACGGTCACGTCGAAAGCGCGTGTCATCAGCCTCGCAGGGGGCCGGGCGACCAGCACCATGACAGCCAGGATGGCCAGGTGCCACAGCGCGTTGGTGATGATGGCGTTCAACTCAAAGCTGGGGACGAGCAGATAGACGATCCCGATGAGCGCCCGGACCCAGGCTCGCGGAGCCAGGTGCTCGAAGCGTCGCGACATGAAGAGAGCTGCCGGCGCCACCTGGATGGTGATGGCCACCAGGTTGAACAGGAGGGCGGCGTGCTGCAGGCTCAGGTGAACAGCCGGAATCGCCACCAGGCGGGGGAGGGTCACCAGGTAGCCCTCGTAGCTCTGCAGCAGCGACGACGCACCCATGTTGTAGGCGTCCGCGAACCACCTCGATCCGTCCTCGGCCCAGAACTGGGGGTTGGTCACCGCGTCCGGCCGGCGCAGGACGACGAGCAGAACCCCCACCACGAGAATCGCGGCGATCCCCAGGATATCGCGACCCGCGGGAGAACCCGGCGCCGGCGCACGACCCGCGGCGATGACGTCCTGGACACCGCCCTTCGCGGTGTGTCTCGGTTCAATCGGCCGTGCGAGGCTCACCTGGCGAGGAACGCTCCTGGACGTGATGATGGGGAGAGGTGCGGCCAACGGCATCATAAGCAACGTGCGCCAACCACCCAATCGCGGGGGGCGGTCGGCCGCTGCCGTTCAGCAGGCTCCCACGCCACCGAGGCTGGTCGGGCCGGGCACGGCCACCGACAGCACAGCGCCCGGCGCCGTCACGCTGATCCACAGCGGCGTGCCCTGATGGAGTTGATAGGTGACGGTGGCCGCGGCGATGGCACCCGTCTGACTGGAGCTGAGCACCGCGGTCACCAGCTCAGCCGGCCCGCCGGTCATCGAGAACGAAGCTGGCCCGGAGAACGCGAGCCGAACGCGAGCGGTCTCCCCGCTGGTGACCGGTTGCACGTCACATGAACCAGTCCCACTGCGCGTGCCGTCGAGGATTGTCGCGATGGGAGGCGGACCGGTCACGGCAGGCGAGGATCCGGCCGACATCTCGAGGCGACTCTCCACGGTGATGAGGCTGGCCGCGTCCACCGCACCGGTGACCGGCAGCGCACCGGTCCGCACCAGGGTGCGCAGATCGGGGACATCGATGTCGGGCCCGTAGACGGGATCCGGATGAGTCCCCAGCACCGTAGCTCCTGAGCTGACCACCCTCGCTGCGGCCATGACGATGGCACGATCCTGGAGCCGGATGGCGAGCTGCCCGCGAATGCTCAGGCGCAGCACGTATGCGCCATGCAGCGTCGAGACCGCCAGGCCGGCGACCAGAAGGGCTTCAAGCACCGGCCGGCGTCGGGACATCTCTGTGAGCGCCAGAGCGGCAGGGCAGCCCAGCAGGGCTGCCGCCAGGTAGAGGTATCGCGAAGCGGCCGCCTGGTCGACCCCGAGCGAGATGCGTCCATACCCCACCAGGATGAAGAGGAAGACCGCGCCGGCAGCGCTGCCCAATGCCATCGGGGAGACGGTGCGGGCGCGAGCGACCAGCCACGCCACCAGGGCGACCAGCAGCACGCTCCCCACCACAGGCAACCCCAGCGCGCCATCTGCCGTTGCGGACAGACCGTGCCATACGAACTGCGGCAGCATCCAGAGCTGCTGCGTTGTGCTCGGCAGGGTGGCTCTGGGGTGGACGCTCGCGAACCAGGCGAGGTTGGCCAGCACCGGAACCGAGACCACCGCCACCGCGTCACGTGACCCGCGCCGGGCCAGAGCGGCGACGGCGACCCCGCCGATCATGGGGATGCCGATCCCCGTGCTCATCGAGCCGGCAACACCAAGCGCCCAGCCCGAGAGGAGGCGCGTCGGCCCAGGCAGATCGCCGCCCGTGACCAGCAACCAACCCAGGCCGCACACCAGCGACAGCGAGAAGCCCATCTGGAACGCGGACACCATCTGCTCCCAGCCCACCCCGAGCAGGAGGAACAGGGC
>JBOHUD010000072.1:0-16145 GCA_050734155.1 Candidatus Dormibacteria bacterium | reverse complement strand
CCACCGGGTCCGGATCGCCCGCGGCCGCCTCGCGCAGCGGGGCCGCGGCGGCGGCGACGCCGGCGTTGCCGAGCGCCACCGCGGCGTTGCGTGCCAGCCGCGCCCGCCCGGTGCGGGCCACGGCTGTGCCTCCGAACCGCTCGGCGAAACCGGCCTCGTCGAGCGCCAGCAGCTCCACCAGGTCGGGGGCGGGCACGGGTCCGTGGCCGGGACGGTCCTGCTCCGCGGGCGGAGCCGGCGCCAGGCGGTGGTTGATCGGGCACGCCTCCTGACAGAGATCGCAGCCGAAGACCCAGGCTCCCAGCAGCGGGCGCAGCTCCAGCGGGATCGGGCCACGATGCTCGATTGTCAGGTAGGAGATGCAGCGGCGAGCGTCGATCACGCCGGGAGCGATGATGGCGCCAGTCGGACACGACGGCAGGCAGGCCGCACACGTGCCACAGCCCTTCTTCGAGGGGACGTCCGGAGGCAGCGGCAGCGAGAGGGCGATCTCGGCGAGCAGCACGTAGGATCCCGCCGAGCGGGTCAGCAGCGAGGCGTGCTTGCCGGTGAAGCCGATCCCGGCGCGCTCCGCCACGGCGCGGTCCACGGCCCAGCCGTGGTCGACGAAGCGCTTGCTGCGCAGGTCGGGGTGCCGCTCCGCGAGCCAGGCGACCAGCTCGTCGCAGTGCCGGCCGAGGACGTCGTGGTAGTCGGCGGCCGCATCCGAGTCGGGGCCGGCGAGCATGGCGTATGCGGCCATGCGGCCCCGGGGCCGCTGTGCCCTGGAACCCGCCGGCGCAGGCACCGGCCGGTACGGCCAGGCCAGGGCCACGATGCTCCTTGCCCAGGGGTGGCGGGACCCCAGGTCGGTGCTCTCCGCCACCCGCTCGGCCGTCATCCACGGCATGCCCTCCATGCGCCCCGCGGCGACGGCGTCGAGCCCGTGACGCCGGGCCTCGCTGAACGGCTCCAGCCCGGTGACACCGAGCGCGCACCAGCCGCGCTGCAGCGCCTCCGCGCGCAGCTCCTCGCGAAGCGCCTCCCACCGGCTCATCCAGCGAGTATGGCTCCGTTCCGGCCGCGGGCAGATGACCGGTACCATTCGCCACTCGACCACCGCCGCGCCGCCGCCGCCGCCCGTGAGTTGGAGACAGGAATGACAGTGGCGACGCGTGCCGACGGGGATGTGGCCGCGATTGACGGCGACGCGCTGGTGGTGACCGCGTTCGAGCGGGTGCTCGGTCGCCGCGCCGCCGAGGTCGACGTGGCGATGGGCGGTGAGCTGGCGGCCATGCTGTCGTCGCGCGAGCTGAGCGGTCGCTTCGGCGAGGTGACCGTGCTGGCGGCGCCGGGGCGGGTGGCCGCGCGCCGCGTGGTGGTGCTCGGCCTCGGTCAGCGAGAGGTTCTCGACGGCTTCCGGCTGCACAACGCCTACACCCTGGCCGGCCGGGTGCTGCGCCGGCGGCGCCTCACCCGGGTGGTGCTCGCCGCGGACGACACTCTTGCGGGGGTCGCGACGCCCGACGCCGCAGCCCTGGTCCGCGCCATGGTCACGGGCACCCTGGTCGCCAATCACGATGCCGGGGTTCGCAAGTCCGACCCCGCGCCGGCGCCGCTCATCGACGAGGTCGTGGTCGCCGGGGCCGGCGACGGCACCGCCGTCGACACCGCGCTCGCCGACTCGGTGCTGCTCGCAGCCTCGACACTCCGCGTCAAGACCTGGGTGAGCGCGCCCGCCAACACCCTGACGCCCACCCTGCTGGCAGCGGAGGTGACCGAGCTGTGTGCGGGGACTTCGCTGGAGGTCGAGGTGCTCGACCGCGCCGCCCTGGAGTCGCTCGGCGCGGGTGCGCTGCTGGGGATCGCCCGGGGCAGTGACGAGCCGCCGGTGATGATCATCGTGCGCCACCACGGCGGCACCGACGGCGGTCCGACTCTCGCCCTGGTCGGCAAGGGGATCACCTTCGACAGCGGCGGCATCTCCATCAAACCGTCGCTGGGGATGGAGAAGATGAAGGCCGACATGGGTGGCGGGGCCGCCGTCCTGGCTGCGCTGCACGCCATCGCCGCGCTGCAGCTGCCGTGCAACGTCATCGGCATCGTCCCCGCCACCGAGAACATGCCGGGAGGGCGCGCGCTCAAGCCGGGTGATGTGATCACCGCGCTCGACGGCACCACCATCGAGGTCGTCAACACCGATGCCGAAGGTCGTGTCGTGCTCGCCGACGGGTTGAGCATGGCGCGCCGCCTCGGGGCCACGCACATCGTCGACGTGGCCACGCTCACAGGAGCCGCGGTGGTGGCGCTGGGGCACGTCAACGCCGCCCTGATGGGCAGCGATGCCGCGTTGGCGCAGCTCGTGCATGAGGCATCACTCCTCGCCGGCGACCGCTTCGCGCAGCTGCCGCTGAGCCCCGAGTACGACAGCTGCCTGCACAGCGAGGTGGCCGACGTGCGCAACTGGGGCAACCGCGAGGCGGGAGTCATCTGCGGAGGCGTCTTCGTGCGCGCTTTCTCCGGCGGCCTCCCCTGGGTGCACCTCGACATCGCCGGCACGGTGTGGAACGAGCAGGGCAACCTCAAGGACATTCCCGACGGACCCAGCGGTGCGCCGGTGCGCACCCTGGTCTGGCTGGCGCGGCGCTTCGCCGGCTGAGGCGTGGGTGCGCGGGCCGGCCGCTCCACTGACCTACGATGCTGTGATGGCGCCGCCACGACTGCTGGTGATCATCGGGTCGGGAGAGACCGCTCCGACCATGACGTCAATCCATGCCGAGCTGTTCGCGCGAGCCGGCAGCGCAGGCGAGCGAGCCGTGTTGCTCGACACCCCGTTCGGCTTCCAGGAGAACGCGGACGACATCAGCGCGCGCAGCCTCGCGTACTTTCGCGACAGCGTCGGCCGCCGTGTCGAGGTGGCCAGCTTCCGCGACGCGCAGACCGCGACCCCCCTGGAATACGAGCAGATGTGCGCGCGCCTGGCGGAGGCCGGTTGGGTCTTCGCCGGGCCGGGCAGCCCGACGTACGCGATCCGGCAGTGGAGTGGGACGCGTGTTCCCGAGCTGCTGGCCGGCAAGCTCGCCCAGGAGGGCGTGGTGGTGTTCTCCAGCGCGGCCGCCGTCGGGCTCGGGGAGGTCGCCCTGCCGGTGTACGAGATCTACAAGGTGGGCCAGGCGGCGGAGTGGATCAGCGGCCTCGACCTGGTGCGCGCTGCCGGGCTGCGCGCCGCGGTGATCCCCCACTACAACAACGCCGAGGGGGGCACCCACGACACCCGCTTCTGCTACATGGGTGAGCGCCGCCTGCGTGTGCTCGAGGCAGCCCTTCCCGACGGCTGCGACATCCTCGGCGTCGATGAGCACACCGCCTGCATCATCGACGTGGCCACCGCCTCGCTCACGGTGCGGGGCCGGGGGCGCGTGATCTGGCGGCACCGCGGCGCCGAGACCCACTGGCGGGCCGGCGCCGCCGTCCCCTTCGAGGTGCTCACCGCTGCTGTGGGCAGCGGCCACCGCAGCGGCGTCGCGGAGCCGATCGACGACCCCATGGCCGGCGACCGGGAGGCGGCCACCCCGTTCATGGAGGAGGTGGACAGCCAGCGCAGGGCCGCCGGCGCCGCTCTCGCGGCCCGCGACCCCGACGCGGTGGCCTCGGCCATCCTGGCCATGGACACCGCGATTCACGAATGGTCGCGCGACACCCTGCAGTCCGACCAGCCCGACCGCGCCCGCCAGTTTCTCCGCGAGCTGGTGGTGCGCCTCGCCGAGCTGGCGCGCCGCGGGGCCGGGGATCCCCGCGACCGCGTCGCACCCTTCATCGAGGCAATGCTCGAGCTGCGCGGCCGGGCGCGCTCCGACGGACGCTTCGCCGATGCGGACGCGCTCCGCGTCGCGCTTCTCTCCCGGGGGGTGACGGTGCACGACACACCCGACGGATCCACCTGGGAGCTCGAGACTCCGCCGACCTGAGGGGTGTTGCCGGGGTATCCCGGCGAGGGGTCGGGTGGCTGCAGCTCAGGCGGCGAGACGGGGACGGAGCGCGTCCTGGGCGATCCGCTCCAGCTCGGCGTCGCGGCCCTGCCACATCATCGCCAGCATGCGCGCGTCACCGCGCAGCGACCACAGGGGGTGGCCGAAGCTGGCCGGGTTGTTCTTCTCGATGACGAAGTGGCTGAACCAGGCCACCGAGTAGGAGATGGCCGGGAAGGCGGCGAGCAGGGCCGGACGGCGGGTGGCGACGCCGGTGAGCGCGACCGCAGCCCCCAGGTGGCTGCCGGCGAAGTGGAACCAGCGCGTCGCCCGCCGGCTGTGCTGGCCGACGTACCAGGGATAGAAGTCCTCGAAGTCGGTGAACTCGCGTGCCATCCTCATCCCTCCATGGGTGAGCTCAAGGGTACGCCGGCCGCCACTGCCGGCGCCCACCCTGCGCGCCTCAGGTGCCGCCCACCGTGCCGCTGAACGCCGGTCCGATCACCGTCGCCCCCTGCTGCGGCAGCAGCGAGAGGTGGGTGCTGCCCCGCCGGGTCACGGTCAGGACCAGGGTCACGCTGATCGTCTCCTGGCCCACGAGCTGGCCGCCGCAGACACGGTTGCCACGCGCGCTCACCTGGTCGAGCCCCTGGAAGTTGGCCGAAACCAGGCTGGCGCCGTCGCCGCGGAGCGCGACGCACACCGGGTAGATGACGCTGTCGCCGACGTTGTCGACGGCGATGTCGACACGGACTCTCTGGCCCGCCGCCACCGAGCCCGGCAGCGCTCCGGAGATCTCCGCGTGCGGAGCGCCCCCGCTGCTGAACAGCGGCAGCACCACGGCGACGAAGGCGGCGGCGATGGCGACCCCGATGACCGCCAGGCGGGCTCCCCGGGGCATGGCGACCACGGCCCGCCCGGCGGCCCGCGCGGCGGCGGCGGCGCGTGCCCGCCGGCCGGTCATGAGCGCCCTCTGGGCACGTCAGACGGTGGTGGGAGGACGGTACTCACCAAAGACGTCGCGCAGGGTGCCGCAGATCTCCCCCAGGGTGGCGGCGGCGCGGACCGAGTCGAGGATGGCGGGCATGAGCTCGGCGCTGCCCACAGCCGCCGTGCGCAGGCGGGCGAGGGCAGTGATCACGGCGGCACCGTCGCGTCGCCGGCGGTGCTCGCCCAGCCGTTCCAGCTGCGCCTTGGCGGCGCTCTCATCGGTGCGGAAGATCACCGGCGGCCGGGCTTCCTCGCTCTCGGTGTGGCGGTTGACCCCGACCACCACCTTCTCGCCACTGCCCACGGCGAGCTCAGCGCGGTATGCCTCCTCCTGGATCTGCTCCTGCATCCACCCCGACTCGATGCACGCCACCGCCCCGCCCCGCTCCTCGACCTGGCCGAGCAGGGCAGCGGCACGGCCCTCCAGCTGGTCGGTGAGCCACTCCACGAAGTACGAGCCTCCCAGCGGGTCCACCGTGTTGGTCACCCCGATCTCCTCTCCGATGATCTGCTGGGTGCGCACCGCGATTCGCTGAGCCCTCTCGGTGGGGATCGAGAGCGCCTCGTCGTAGCAGGAAAGCGCCATCGACTGCACACCGCCGAGGGTGGCGGCGAGCGCCTGGAGGGCGGCGCGGACGATGTTGTTCTCGGGCTGCTGGGCGGTGAGCGTGGAACCGCCCGTCTGGGTGTGGGTGCGCAGCATCAGCGAGCGCGGATCGCTGGCGCCGAAGCGCTCGCTCATCACCCCTGACCAGAGGCGCCGCAGCGCGCGGTACTTGGCGATCTCCTCGAAGAAGTCGGTGTGGGTGTTGAAGATCCAGGAGAGCTTGGGCGCGAAGTCGTCCACCGCCACGCCACGCTCCACCACCGCAGCGACGTACTCGCAGGCGTTGGCCACGGCAAAGGCCATCTCCTGCGGCGCCGTGCTCCCCGCCTCGCGGATGTGGTAGCCGCTCAGCGAGATGGCGTTGAACCTGGGCGCGTGCCGGGCGCAGTGGGCGATGAGGTCGGCGGCCAGGCGGAGCGAGGCCCGGGGAGGGTAGATGTAGGTCCCGCGGGCGACGTACTCCTTGAGGACGTCGTTCTGGGCCGTGCCCATCACAGACTCCGCCGTGACTCCCTGGCGCTCGGCGGCCACCATGTACATGGCCACCAGCACCGGCGCCGGGGCGTTGATCGTCATCGAGGTGCTGACCTCGTTCAGAGGGATGGCGGCGAAGAGGTCCTCCATGTCGGCCACTGAGTCGATGGCCACGCCCACCTGTCCCACCTCGCCGGCGGCCCGAGGGTCGTCGCTGTCGAGGCCCATCTGGGTGGGCAGGTCGAAGGCCACCGACAGCCCCTTCTGGCCGCTGCCGAGCAGGAAGCGGAATCGCTGGTTGGCGTCGGCCGCGGTGCCGTAGCCGGCGTACTGGCGGATGCTCCACAGCCGCTCCCGGTACATGGTGGTCTGGATGCCGCGGGTGAACGGCGGCTCGCCGGGAAAGCCCTCGGCCGACGCGGGGTCGTGGGCGGTCAGCTGGGCGGGTCCGTAGAGCGGGTCGACCTCGATGCCGCTGGCGGTGGTGAAGGCCTCCCTGCGCTGGGGCCTGTCCAGGGCACGGCGCAGCGCACGCTCCTCCCAGCGCCGCTGCTCGGCGCGGTAGTCGCGGTCCGCCGCGCCGACCGCCGGCGTCGCCGGTTCGGAGATCACGCCGTCAGCATACGTCGGGCCGCCGCGGGCACCATCGACGGCGGACGCCGGCTCAGCGTCGGCCCACCAGCAGGGCCTGCTGGGCGCCCCCGATCCGCCCGCGGCCGTCGTAGAGCGTGCTGGTGGCCAGGCCCACGCCCTCCGGGCCGATCCGCGTGCGTGCCTCGAGGCAGACCCAGTCGCCCTCCGGCTCGCGGAAGAGATGCACGGAGAGCTCGGTGTTGATGAACAGGTGGGTCTGCAGCGGCAGCTCCATGCTCACCCCGTTGCCCGAGTCGGCGGCCACCAGGACGCGGCTCAGCGGCGAGGGTCGCTCGCCGAGCACGAGCTGACCCTTCATCCGCATCCACACCGTGGCCGGTCCCGGGCTCAGGAAGCCGCCGCTGGCGGTGCGCCACTCCAAGGCGGAGAAATAGCTGGGGCCGCCCCAGGGGTCGAAGTCCGGAGACGGCGGGCAGTGGTCGGGACCGGCACACGGTGGGGGCTCGTCGCGGGACTGCTCCGCGGCGGTGTCCCCGCGCCTGATCCGCCAGGCTCTCGCCAGGGCGATGTCGCCGTCGTCATCGCTCAGCGTGGCCTCGGCCAGCTGCACCCGCCGTCCCGGCCGGACGATGCGCGCGGCGACGCCGACCACCCCCAGGGGCACGCTGCGCAGGAGCTCGACCGAGAGGCGCGCCACCATGAAGGCCTCGCCGTCGCCGAGGTGCTCGACGGCGCGACCCAGCAGGGCGGCCGGCGGCCCGGCGTGCTGGTGGCGCGCGTCCCAGGGTCCGCGAGTCCAGTCTGTGGAGCGGAAGCGGTCGCCGTCGGGGAGGTAGAAGGCGGTGGTCATGGGCGCCGACGATACTGTCCGCCGCGGAGGCCCTGGCGGCGCCGGGGACCGTGCCGAGGAGCAGGCCATGCCACCTGCCAGACTCGCGCCCCCATGGCCCTTGACGTCACCGATGACCGTGTCCGCGCCGTCGCGGCCCGGTTGCACGACGGCGGCTGGAGCTTCACCGCTCGCCAGCTGTATTACGCGGTCTGCGCCGCGGTGGAGACCGAGCCCGTCCGGGTTGGCTCGGGCGAGGTGGGGATCGGGGTCCTGCTCATCCTCGTCGGCGCGATCACGGGCCAGCGGCTGCTCCTCGAGATCCTCGGCGCCGCCGGGCTGGTGTTGGTCATCGTCGGGGTGATCACCCATCTCCAGGAGCGGCGCCCGCGCTCGCTGATCCGGCCCCTGACCATGTCCTTCGCCGACTTCGAGCAGCGCTTTGCCGCCGCCGCCGCCGGCTGCCCCGGGCTGATCGCGGCCATGGCGACGGCGCCCGCCCCGGTGGCGGCCGACGCCACGCTGGTGGTCTGCGACCGCTCCGAGACCGCCGCCCTGCTCATCGCCAACCGGGCGCACCTCGGAGAAGTGGCCGTGGCCGCGCTGGCCTGGGTGGACCAGCTTGCCGGGCGTCGTGTGATCGCCCTCCACGACTGCGACCCGGCGGGGTGTGCGCTGGTCGCCGAGCTGGGCGAGCGCGGGGCCGACGTCGTCGACGCCGGGATCAATCCGCGCGACCTGGTGGGGCGCAGGCTGCAGCTTATCGAGGGAGCTCCGGCGCGGACCCCGCGCGATCTCTCCGGCCACCTCGGCGCCGACGAGAACGACTGGCTGCGCTCGGGGAGGCGGCTGGAGTGCGCCACCGAGACCCCAGAGCAGCTGGCGCTGCGGGTCCAGGCGGCGCTGTCCGGGCTACACGGCGAAGGGGGGAGGGACGCGGCCGGGGACCGGTGAGGCGTTGATGATCGACGTGGTGGTCTCCCCGTACACCAGGAAGCGGTCGAGCAGTTCGCTGAGATCGTCGATCGAGCGGAGGTGGACCTTGAGGTAGAAGCAGTCCTCGCCGGTGATCCGGTGGCACTCGCCGACCTCGGGGATCCGTGCCGCGAGCTCCTGGATACCCCGCAGCTGGCCGCCCACCGGCTTGACCCGGACGATCGCGGTCAGCGCATAGCCGAGCCGTCGTGGATCGACCTGCGCCCGGTAGCCGGTGATGACGCCGGCCTGCTCGAGGCGCCGGACACGCTCGGCGACGGCCGGGGCGGAGAGGTTGACCCGCCGCCCCAGCTCCGCGAAGGGGACCCGGCCGTCGTTCACCATCTCACCGATGATCCTACGGTCGATCTGGTCCAGCTCAGCAGGTTGAGCGGCTGGTGAGGCGGAAACTCCGTTGTTCATAGCGTCAGATGAGCATAACCCTTTGCATCATGTCTGTCCATGTGCAGCCCGGGCAGGTATCGTGCCTCCATGGCCTCCGCAGCCGACACCGCCGCCGCCGCAGCGCCGGCGGCTGCCCGGCGATCGGTGCCACCCCAGGCCTACTTCGTGGGCAGCGCCGTCTTCCACTACCTGGGGCCCTCCTTCGCCGTGCTCCTCTTCGCACGGCTCGACGTGCTCGGCGTGGCCTGGCTGCGGATCGCCTCGGCGGGGCTGATCCTCGCCACCTGGCGCCGCCCCTGGCGCGGAGTGCGCCGCCTCGACCGCGACGGCCGCATCCTCATCGTCGCCCTCGGGGCCGTGTTCGCGGTGATGAACGTCTGCTTCTACATCTCCATCGATCGCCTGCCCCTGGCGACGGTGGCCGCGATCGAGTTCGTGGGACCGATCGCGCTGGCGGCAGCGGGCGCTCGGGTGGGCCGCAACTTCGCCGCCATCGCCGTCGCCGCGGGGGGCGTGTACCTGCTCACCCACGTCCGCTTCTCCGGCCAGCCGGTGGGAGTGGGGTTCGCCATCGCCAACGCAGCGCTGTTCGCCCTCTACATCGTGCTCGCCCATCGGGTCGCGCGGCGCTCCGCGATGGGCGGCATCGACGGCCTCGCCGCGGCCATGATCGTCGCGTTCGTCGTGGTGTCGCCGATCGGGCTCGGGAGCGCTGCGCACGCCTTCACCGACCCGATCGCCCTGGGCGCGGGCGTGGGCGTGGGAGTGTCGTCGTCGGTCATCCCCTACGTCTTCGATCAGCTGGCCATGACCCGCCTGCCCCGCGCCACCTACGCCCTCTTCGTGGCTCTCCTGCCGGCGACCGCGACGGTGATCGGCATCATCGTGCTCCGCCAGCTGCCCACGCTCACCGACCTTGCCGGCATCGGCCTGGTCATGGTCGGCGTCGGCCTGCACAGGCCCGATCCGGCGGCGGCCTGAGACCGGCTCAGAAGTCCACCTGCTCGGCGTCCCGCGCGCCCACCAGGACTGCCATGTTGCCGACCGGGTGGCGGTTCTCGTACATGAGCTGGTGGGCGAGGCCGACATCGTCGAAGTCGAAGGTGCGCCGCAGGCAGGGATCCACCCTTCCGGCGGTGACCAGGTCGTTGAGCGCCTGCGCCTGCTGGTCGTTGGCGAAGTGGGAGCCCTGGAGGCGCTTGCTGCGCATCCACAGGTAGCGCAGGTCGACGGCGGCGTGGTAGCCGGTGGTCCCAGCACAGATCACCACCATGCCCGCGTTGTCGCACACGAAGATGGAGGTGGGGATGGTTGCCTCACCGGGATGCTCGAAGACGATGCGCGGGTTGCGCTTCTCGCCGATCACCTCCCAGATCGCCTTGCCGAAGGCGCGTGCTCCCGCCGCCCACTCGCCGTACGCGTCGTTGTCGCGCCAGTCGGGAGGCAGGCCCCAGTGGTCGAAGCCTCTGCGGTCGATGTAGCCGGCGGCGCCGATGCTGACGCAGAACGCGCCGCGCTCCTCACCCGAGGCGACGGCGACGGGGATGCCTCCGCGAGCGCGCACCACCTGGATCGCCTGGCAGCCCAGCCCCCCGCTCCCGCCCCACACCAGCACGACGTCGTTCTCGCGCACCGTGTGCGGCTCCCAGCCGCAGAGCATGCGGTAGGCGGTGGCGCCGACCAGCATGTAGGCGGCGGCGGCGGCCCAGCTGAGCCGCGGCGGCTTGGGCACGAGCTGGTGCGCCTGCACCAGCGTGAACTGGGCGAAGCTGCCCCAGTTGGTCTCATACCCCCAGATCCGCGCGCTGGGCGCGGTGATGGGGTCGCCACCGGCGGTGATGTAGGGATCGGCACTGTCCCACTGGCCGCAGTGCACCACCACCTGGTCACCTACTCGGACGCTGTCGACCCCCTCGCCCACGGCGTACACCACCCCGGAGGCGTCGCTGCCCCCGATGTGGAACTCCTCGGCCGCGCCCGCCCTGGTGCGCGCGGCGATGACGTCGACCGGCCGGCCCAGCGCCGCCCAGACGTTGTTGTAGTTGACCCCCGCGGCCATCACGTAGACCAGCACCTCGCCGCGGCCCGGGGCGGGGGTGGCGATCTCCTCAACCGCGAAGGCGTGCTGGGGGTCGCCGTAGCGCTCCGGCCGGACGACCTGGGCCAGCATGGTGGAGGGCACCTCGCCGATCTGCGGGTGCACCTGCAGCCGGCTCGCGTCCGTGTGCGGCCGCGGCGCCTCTGTTCCCACCTCGGTCACCACGCCACCCTCCCTGGGACTGCCCATCTGGACAGGCACCTTACACGGGCGGCCCGGCGAGCGCCTCGTCGCTCAGCACAGGCGGTGCGTCGGTGGCGCGGCCGCGGTAACCCCACACCTGTGGGAATGCGATCGCAGCCATGCAGAGACCCACCAGGCAGAGCACGCCGCCTGACACCACCGACACCCGCGCCGAGGTCACCCCCGCAACCACTCCCGCCTCGAGATCGCCGATGAAGGGGCCGCCCACGACCACCATGAAGTAGGTCGCGGTGAGCCGCCCGCGCAGCTGATCGGGGGTCAGCGTCTGCATCATGGTGCTGCGGCAGACGGCGCTGAAGGCGTCCGCGGCGCCGGCGAACGCCAGCAGCAGCAGCCCCAGCCAGAGCGCGGTCACCAACCCGAAGGCGACGATCGCGGCCCCCCACAGCCCGACCGACACCACCACCACCCGCCCCAGCCGGGTGGAGCGCGACAGCCAGCCACTGCTCAGCGCCGCGAGGAGCGCGCCCGCGCCGGGGGCGGCGTACAGGTAGCCGAGCCCCTGCGCGTTGGTGGCGAAGGTGGTGGCGGCGAGCACGGGGAACACCGCTCGGGGCATCCCGAAGATCATGGCGCTGAGGTCCATGACGTAGCCCCCCAGGATGACCGGGCGGCGGCGGATGTACGCCAGGCCTCGGCGCAGCGCCGCCAGCATCGGCTCGCGTGCGGCCGAGCGCGGTGGCTGCGCCGGGAGCAGCCAGACCGCCAGCAGTGCCGCCAGGAAGCTGGCCACGTCGACCAGGTAGGCGCCGGCCAGGCCGAGGTGGGCGATGACCAGGCCTCCCAGCGCCGGTCCGGCGATGAGCGACGTCTGGAACATGGCGATGTTGACCGAGAGGGCACCGGCAAGGCGCTCGGGCGAGACGATGTTGGGCACGATCGCGGTGCGGGTTGGCGAGTCGAGCGCGGCGACCGCGGAGGCCGCGGCCACGATGATGAACACGGAGACCACCGGCGGGTGGGTGAGCGCGCCCACCAGCAGGGCCAGCGAGCACAGGCCGAGCAGAGCCTGGGTCACCAGCAGGAGGTGGCGCCGGTCGGCGCGGTCGGCAACCCCGCCCAGGCCCAGCGAGACGCTGATCAGCGGCACCACCTGGGCCAGCCCGAGGAGCCCGACCAGCAGCGGCGACCTGGTCGCCGTGTACACCTGGTAGGGCACCGCCACCACGGTGATCTGCCGGCCCACCAACGACACCAGCTGGCCGGCGCTGAGCCGCCGGAACGGCTTCGATTCGCGCAAAGCCCCGATGTCGACGGCGACCCCGGTCAGTGCCGCGGACAGGCGTCGGGCTGGGCTCGGCACCGCGACAGGATATCCGCGCGCCGGCGACGCTCCGGGTCAGCCTTCCCCCGCGACCCGGCGGCAGCTGCTCAGGCGGTGATGGCGCCGACGACCTCGGGGCGCAACCCCGGGTACTTGGCGAGGAAGTCGCGGCGCTCGGCGCGGAGGCGCTCGACGATGGACTGGTACTCCTCGAGCCTGCCGGTGCGCGCGTAGAGGCGGCGCGGCTGGAGGATCTCGAGGTCGTCGATGCCCGGCACCGAGGCGGCAACCTCGTAGCCGAAATCGGGATCTGCCTCCCAGCGAATGGTGCCCTCGGCGATCGCCTCGACCACCGCGCTGGAGCAGGGGATGGTGACCTTCTTGCTGTTCTGGTTGGCGGGTGGACCGCCGACTCGGCCGGTGTTGAGCAGGAACACCTCGAAGCCGCAGCTGTCGAGGAGCTCGAGGAACCGGTTGGCCTGCTGCTCGTGGCGCAGCGGGAAGAAGGGGTTGGTGCCGGGAACGCGCAGGAACCTGCCCGCCTCCTCCTTGCCACCCGCGGAGGTGCCCTGGGTCTCGCCGAGCATGAAGTAGGCGGCCGCCTGCTCGCGGCTGAGCCGGGCCACCGCCGGGATGATGTTCTCGTTGCGGTTGAGGATGAGCAGCTGGTGGACACGGCGCACCTCGCGGGCGTCGCGATGCCAGCCCAGCGCGTCCATGCGGAACACTGCCCGCCCGTTCTGCGTGTAGGCGGTGTCGAAGAAGTCCACCCTGCCGTCGGGTGTCATGGAGACGTTCTCGAGGTATGCCTCCGGCTTGCAGACGGCCCCGTGGATGGTGGGCTCGTCCTTGGGGTCGAGGCCGAAGGTCTTGGCGAAGCAGCCGTTCTCGGTGGCCACGATGTGGCCGCCCGGGTAGAGGCCGACGAAGTCGTCCTGGACCGGCTTGGAGTCGTTCTGGCGGGTGAAGGTGGTGGTGGTCTTGCCGGTCCCCGAGAGCCCGACGATGAGCATCGACTGCTCGCCCCGCGCGGTGGGGACCACCTTGCAGCCGGCGTGCAGCGCGAGGCCGCCCCGGTCGTAGGTGAGCTTGTTCCACATCCGCAGGCCGCCCTTCTTGGACTCGCCGAAGTAGTCGCTGTTGAGCACCCGCGTGGTGCCCAGGTCGAGGTCCACCGCGATCAGCCTGTTGTCCGGGTAGCCGGCAGCCTCGAGCGAGGGGGTGTAGATGACGGTGAGCTCCGGGTTCCAGTCCTCACCGCCGGCGCCCTCGGGGTCGAAGTACAGCCAGCGCTGCATGCCGGCGATGTTGGCGAAGGCCGCCTCGATGAACAGACGGGCGCGCACGCGGTGCTCGGGATCGTTGCCGATGTAGCCGTCGATGACCACCATGTCGCGATCGCGGATGTGCTGGTCCTGCAGTTCGGCAACCTGCCTGCCCACCTGGCGGGACAGCGTCTGGTCGGTGTGCTCCCCAGGCGAGTCGGTGATGATGTAGGTGCTGCCCTTGCTGCGCGACACCACCTCGGTCTGCACGTTGTAGTTGTCGAACTCGGTCAGCCTGGCATTGGGCATCTGCCCGGTGAGCCGGCGCAGCTCCTCGGGGGCGGGGTTCCAGCGGATCGACGCCGCCTCCGGCAGCGAGACACGTCTGGCGTTGAGTACGTCGGTCATGACTCCTCCACGTCCCCTGACCTCGCAACCCTTCCAGAGACGCCCGGGGCACAGAAAACGGCCAGGTGGTTGACGGACGACGAGCATATCAGAGCGGTTCCGGGCCGTCCTCCCCGGCCGCCCCGGGCTGTACGCTCCGTTCCATGGCCCAGACCGCTGCCCCCGCCTCGCCCGACAGCCTGACGCGTCGCGAGACCTCCTGGATCTGGTTCAACGGACGGGTGTGCCGGTACGCGGACGCCAAGGTGGGCCTGCTCACCCACGGCCTCAACTACGGGACGGGCGTCTTCGAGGGCATCCGGGCGTACTGGAACGCCGAGCGTGAGCAGCTCTACACGCTGCGCATGCCCGAGCACTTCGACCGCATGCGCAGCAACGCCCGCGTCCTCCAGATGGAGGTCCCCCTGGCCACCGCCGAGCTGGGTGCGATCACCAACGACCTGCTCCGCCGCAACCAGTATCGCGAGGACGTGTACATCCGGCCGATCATCTTCAAGTCCGCGGAGATCATCGGGGTGAAGCTGCACGACGTGCCCGACAGCTTCGGCATCTGCACAGCGCCCATGGGCAACTACGTGGGCACCTCGGGGATCCGCTGCATGGTCAGCTCGTGGCGTCGCGTCGACGACACCATGATCCCCGCGCGCACCAAGTGCACGGGCATCTACGTCAACAGCGCCCTGGCCAAGTCGGAAGCACTCCAGGGAGGATTCGACGAGGCCATCCTGCTGACCATGGATGGGCACGTCGCCGAGGGCAGCGCCGAGAACATCTTCATCGTCCGCCAGGGCGTCCTCCACACCCCGCCGCTGAGCGACAACATCCTGGAGGGGATCACCCGCCAGGGCCTGATGCACCTGGCCCGCGAGGAGATGGGCCTCGAGGTGGTGGAGCGCTCCATCGACCGCAGCGAGCTCTACACGTCCGATGAGGTGTTCATGTGCGGCACCGGGGCCCAGGTGGCACCGGTCATCGACATCGATCGCCGCCGCATCGCGGACGGCGAGCCGGGACCCGTGACCATGCGCATCCAGGACATCTACCGGAGCGTGGTCGGGGGCAGCAACGACAAGTACGCGGAGTGGCTCTCTCCCGTCTACGCCTGATCCCAGCGGCCGGGCCGGGCCGCCCTGGCCGTGGCCACCGCCCCCGCCCCGGCGAGGCGGAGCAGGACACGGACTCTCCGTCGCGGATCGTCACCCAGCCGGTCGAGGGCGATGGCGGCGGTGAACAGCTCGCTGCCACCGCCCACCGACCCGGCGACGGCCACGCATGGCACGCCGGCCCCGCGCGCGCGCCCGGCCACCTCCGCCGGTGCCTTGCCGGCGGCGGTCTGCTCGTCGAGGCGCCCCTCGCCGGTGATCACCAGCGCCGCACCGGACAGGGCCGCGTCGAGGCCGACCCGGTCGCACACCAGGGCGGCGCCGCCGGTGAGCCGCGCTCCCAGTGCGGCGAGCGCGAAGCCCGCGCCCCCGGCGGCACCGGCGCCGGGATGGCCGGCCAGCCCGGTCAGCCCGGCCGCCCTCTCCAGCAGAGCGGCGAGGTGGCGGAGGCCGGCGTCGAGCCGCCCCACCTCGGCGGCGCCGGCCCCCTTCTGAGCTGCGAAGACGTGGGCGGCGCCCTGCCGGCCGAAGAGAGGGCAGCGCACGTCGACGGCGACCTCCACCTGGGTCAGGCGCAGGCGGCGGTCGACGCCGGAGAGGTCGACGCTGGCGATCGCGGCCAGGGCTCCGCCGCCGGGCGGAACCGGGCTGCCACTCGAATCGGCGAGCCGCGCCCCCAGGGCCGTGAGGATCCCTGCCCCACCATCGGTGGAGGCGCTGCCCCCGACGCCGACTGTGATCCGGCGGGCGCCGCCGTCGAGGGCGGCGAGGATCAGCTCGCCGGCGCCGCGGCTGGTGGCCCGCAGCGGGTCGCGCCGGGTTCCCAGCAGGCGAAGCCCCGCCGCCTCGGCCATCTCCACGACGGCGTGGTCGGGGCCGATCCAGCCGAGCCGGGCGAGCCGGCGCCGTCCCAGCGGGCCGGTGACGGCCACCTGCTGGACGCGGCCCGCGCCGCCCGCGGCGGCGAGGAGGACGTCGAGGG
>JBOHUD010000071.1:0-3307 GCA_050734155.1 Candidatus Dormibacteria bacterium | reverse complement strand
GATCCCTGCCTGGTGGGCACCTGGAAGAGCGTCGCGGTCAGCGGCAGCCTGACGGTCGCCGGCGCCCACGTCGACCTGACCGGTGGCGCCGGTGAGGTGCTGACCATCTCGGCGAGCGGCCGGGTCCGCAGCGACGACAGCGGCACCGCGGCTCTCACGGGCACCGCGCCCGACGGCACCGCCTACAGGCTCACCCAGACCGGCACCGCCACCGGCACCATCACCGGCGCCGCCGGGAAGCTCACCATCGAGCTGGACTCGCCCAGCACGGTGACGGTCACCCTGTACAGGGACGGTGTCCAGGTGCAGAGCCAGCACCCTGGGGCTGCCAACGACTCCTTCCTCTGCACGGCGAGGACCGCGCTGATCCTGACCAGCGCGAGCGGCACGGTGGTCAGGTACGCACCAGGCTAGGCTGATCGGCAGGGTCGCATGCGATCATGCCCGCCCATGCGTGCGCAACGGATCGAATCGCTCGAGGGTCCGGATGGGCTCCGCTCCGCTGAGGTGCCCGCGCCCTCGGGTGACGGCCAGGTGCTGATCGACGTCGCCGCCGCCGGGGTCAGCTTTCCCGACCTGCTGATGAGCCGCGGGCTCTACCAGCTCAAGCCGGAGCTGCCCTTCGTCCCCGGCCTGGAGGTGGCCGGGACGGTGCGCGCGGCGCCCGCGGACAGCGCCTTCGCGGTCGGCGACCGGGTCATGGCGGTGACCATGCTGGGCGGCTTCGCCGCGGTCGCCGCCGCCGCCCCCCAGCTCACCTGTGCGCTGCCCGTGGAGTTCAGCTTCGAGCAGGGCGCGGGCTTCATCCTCAACCACCACACTGCCCACTTCGCGCTCACTCGGCGCGCCGCCCTCACCGCCGGCGAGACCGTCGCCGTCCACGGCGCCGCCGGGGGCGTCGGCTCGGCCACCGTCCAGGTGGCGCGTGGCCTCGGAGCTCTGGTGGTGGCCGTGACCAGCAGCCCCGCCAAGGCGGAGGTGGCGCGCCGCGCCGGCGCGCAGCACGTCGTCGACAGCGGCGGCGACTGGGCCGCCGAGCTGCGCTCGCTCACCTCGGGGCGGGGGGCGGACGTCATCGTCGACCCCGTCGGGGGCGATCGATTCGACGAGAGCCTGCGCTGCCTGGCGCCCGGCGGCAGGTTGGTCGTGATCGGCTTCACCGCGGGCCGGATCCCCACGGTCGCCGCCAACCGCCTGCTGCTGCGCAACATCTCGGTGGTGGGGGCCGCCTGGGGCGCCTGGCTGGGCGGTGCCCCGGGCCTCTTGGCGGCCACCGCGGAGGCGCTGCGGCCGATGATCGAGAGCGGCGCGGTGCTGCCGCTGGTGGACGCGACCTTCGCGCTCGACGACGCCGTCTCGGCGCTGCGCATGCTCGACGAGCGGCGGGCCACCGGCAAGGTGGTGATCACCGTCTGAGGTCCCTCCGGCCTCCCCATCGGTCCGAAAACCGCCAGCCAAGGCCCGCGGTCAGCCGCCATGCTTGCGGCCATGCACGACGACTTCGAGGCCTGCTACAGGGCGATCACCAGCCGCGACGCCCGCTTCGACGGCAGGTTCTTCACGGCGGTGACCAGCACCGGGATCTACTGCCGGCCGGTCTGCCCGGCGCAGACGCCGAAGCGGACCAACGTGCGCTTCTACGCCAGCGCCGCGGCCGCCGAGGCGGCGGGATTCAGGGCCTGCCTGCGCTGCAGGCCCCACCTCGCCCCGGGGTCGCTCCAGCCGGCGGGCGGCGATCGCCTTGCCGACCGCGCCCTGCGCCTGATCGCCTCCGGGGCTGCCGACGGGGGCGCCGGGGTGGCCAGCCTGGCCCGCCGGCTCGAGGTCAGCGGGCGCCACCTCCACCGGGTCCTCCGCGACGCCGTCGGCGCCGGCCCGCTCACCCTGGCGCGGATGCGCCGGCTCCAGACGGCGCGCACGCTCATCGAACAGACCGGCATGCCCATCACCGACGTCGCCTTCAGCGCCGGCTACTCGTCGCTGCGGCAGTTCAACAGCGAGGTGAGGTCGGGCACGGGCCGGCCGCCCACCCAGCTGCGCCGCCGCGGCGCCGCCGGACATGACGGGGAGGGGGCCATCGTCCTGCGCCTCGGAGTCCGGCCGCCGTTCGACGGGGTGTCATTGCTCCGCTTCTTCGCTCACCGGGCGGTGTGCGGTGTCGAGCTCTGCACCGAGTCGGCGCTGGTCCGGTCGCTTTCGCTGCCCCACGGGGCGGCGGTGGTCGAGCTCGAGCCGCAGGCGACCCTGCTGGTGGCACGCCTGTGGCTCGACGATGTGCGCGACCTCGGAGCCGCCGTCCACCGCTGCCGGCGCCTCTTCGACGTGGACGCCGACCCCGGGGCGATCGCAGCCGTGCTCGGCGCCGATCCTCTGCTCGCTCCGCTGGTCTCCAGGCAGCCCGGCCTGCGCGTGCCCGGCTCTGCCGATGCCGAGGAGATCGCCGTCCGCGCCGTCCTCGGTCAGCAGGTCTCGGTGGCTCGCGCCACCACCCTGGCAGCGCGGCTGACCGCGCAGCTGGGCTCGCCCCTGGGCACTCCCCGCCATGGCGTCGACCGGCTGTTCCCCTCGTCCGCAGCCATCGCCGAGGCCGACCTCGACGCGCTGGGCCTCACCGGCGAGCGGGCGGCGACCCTGCGCCGCCTGGCCACCGCGCTGGCGGCGGGAGAGATCGACCTCGGCGAGGGCGCGGACGGCGGCACCACGCGGGCGGCGCTGCTCTCCATCCGCGGCATCGGGGAGTGGACCGCCACCTACATCGCCATGCGTGGGCTGCGCGACCCGGACGCATTCCCCGCCGCGGACCTCGGCCTGCGCCATGCCTTCGCGCGCGCCGGGGGCGGCGACGCCCGAGCTCTCTGCGCGCGCGCCGAGCGCTGGCGACCCTGGCGCGCCTATGCAACCGTCCACCTCTGGCAGCAACCACGCACACCACGGAGATAGAGAGATGACCCTGATCGCCACCACCGTCGCCACACCGCTCGGGCCCATGTCCCTGCTGGGAACGCCAGACTGCCTGCAGGTCGCCGCCTTCGGCGACGACATCGACGACCTCCGCGACCGCCTGGCGGCCTCGCTGCGCGCCGAGCCTGTGGAGCGCGGCGAGACGCCTGCGTCCGCCGCGCTGCGGGACTATTTCGCGGGTGACGCGCGCGCGCTCGACAGAGTGGACGTGCGCCAGCCGGGCGGCCCCTTCCACACCGCGGTGTGGGCCGCGATGCGCGCCATCCCGCCGGGCACAACCGTCAGCTACAGCGAGCTGGCGGCGCGTGCCGGCGCGCCCCGGGCGGCGCGCGCCGCGGCGGCGGCC
>JBOHUD010000070.1:0-23414 GCA_050734155.1 Candidatus Dormibacteria bacterium | reverse complement strand
AGGGGAGGAGCACCCCGTTGAGCGCGTCGGCGTAGATGGCCACCGTCTTGGGCGACACACCGCCGGCGCGGCGGTCCTGGAGGTAGTCGGCGACCAGCCGCGAGAACGCCGTCTCCGGTGCCGCGGGGACCACGGTCAGGCGACTCATCAGGCTTTCACCTCCGCCCAAATCTATCTCAGCGATTCGTTCACGGGACTCGCTGCAATGAAGCGACTGCCACCTCCGATTGTAGGCAGCAGAAACCGGCTTGTACAGGGGTAAAAGTCGCCGCATTCGTATTCAAAATGAGCGACGGAGCCGACGGTCAGGATTGAACTGACGACCTACCGCTTACGAGGCGGTTGCTCTACCACTGAGCTACGTCGGCGCGCTGCCTATGGTACCCGCGGTTCTACGGCAGGCCCGCATGCGGGACCTCCACCTCGGTGGTGAGCAGCACCGCCTCGCGGGCCTCGCGGCGATTGTTCTCGAAGTAGTCCGGCGCGCAGCAGAGCAGCAGGGTGCGCCCGTCGGCTCCGCCCAGGGCGCAGGCAAAGACGCCCAGCCCTCCCGGAGCCCGGACCTCGTCGACGATCTCGCCACCCTGCGACACCCGGATGCATCGTCCGCCGATGGCGTCGGCCGCCCAGATGTGCGCGTTGGCATCGAGGGTGCAGCCGTCGACCGCCACGCGGAGCTGACCGAGCGTGTCCATGGCGCTGCCCATAGTCACCTCGGGACCCAGCTGGGCCCACACCCGCCGGTCCACCAGCGCACCGTCGGGGGCGATGGAGAAGCACGTGTAGCGGTTGCCCAGGGTCTCGCCGACGACCAGGGTGCTGCCGTCCTGGGTGATCACCGCCCCGTTGGGGAAGATGAGCTCGTCGGCCGCGATGATGACGCTGCCATCGGGGTCGACCCGCTTCAGCGATGCGGTCACGGGGTCGTCGAAGGAGTACAGGTCGAAGCCGAAGTCGCCCACCCAGGCGCGGCCTCGGGCGTCGACGACGAGGTCGTTGAGCAGCCCGGTGCACACCGCGGAGAGGTCGGCGTGCACCGTCACCGTCCCGTCGAGAGCTCGCCGGAGCAGCCGGTGGTCGCGCATCGAGGCCACCAGCAGCGACCCATCGGGCATCCAGCCCAGGCCGGAGGGCTGGCCCTCGACCCGCATCACCCTCTCCTCCCCGCCCTCCGGCGTGACCGTGAAGACGGCGTGGCGGTACATGTCGGACACCCACCAGCGCCCGTCGCGCCAGCGCGGGCTCTCGAAGAAGGCGCCCCCCTCGAGCAGGGTGGCGACGTGGCGGTCGGTCACAGCCGGACTGTACCGAGGCGAGCCTCGCTAACCTTGCCGGTGCCATGACCGAGGCCACCTCGCCACCCCGCCAGCAACCGCAGCGGGCCGTCGACGTCTACGACGCCGCCGTGGTGGAGGCGAAATGGCGGCGGATCTGGGAGGAGCGAGGCGACTACCGCACCGACCTGAGCTCGTCCGACCGGCCCTTCTACAACCTCTCTATGTTCCCCTACCCCTCGGCGGAGGGTCTGCACGTCGGCCACATGGTTCCCTACAGCGGAGCCGACGTCTACGGACGCTGGCGGCGGCTGCGTGGGGACAACGTCTTCCAGCCCATGGGCTTCGACGCCTTCGGGATCCACAGCGAGAACTACGCGCTGAAGATCGGGGAGCACCCCGCGGTGGTCATGCGCCGCGCGGTCGCCAACTTCCGCGAGAACCAGCTCAAGAAGATCGGCGCCATGTTCGACTGGGAGCACCAGGTGAACACCGCCGACCCCGCCTACTACCGCTGGACGCAGTGGCTGTTCCTGCGTCTGTTCGACGCCGGCCTCGTCGAGTGGCGCGACGGCGCTGTGCTGTGGTGCCCCTCGTGCCTGACTGTGCTCGCCAACGAGCAGGTGGAGCAGGGCCGCTGCGAGCGCTGCGAGTCGGTCGTGGAGACGCGCTGGCTGCGCCAGTGGTGGCTGAAGATCACCAGGTACGCGCAGGAGCTGCTCGACTCACTGGACACGCTGGACTGGTCGGAGTCCACCAAGCTGATGCAGCGCAACTGGATCGGACGGCGCGAGGGCGCGCGGATCGTCTTCGACCTCGAGGGATGTGAGCGCAGGGATGTCGCCGTCTTCACCACCCGGCCCGACACGCTCTTCGGCGCCACCTTCGTGGTCATCGCCGCCGACCATCCGCAGCTCGAGGAGTTCGCCCCCACCGAGCGCCGCGGCGAGCTGAACGCCTGGCGCAACCGCCTCCCCGGTCCGGAGGCGGACCCTGACTTCGCGGTGGGCTTCGACCTCCGCGCCACGGCGGTCCACCCCCTGAGCGGTGCGCGCCTGCCGGTGTGGGCGGCGCCGTACGTCCTCTACGACTACGGCACCGGCGCGATCATGGCGGTGCCCGCCCACGACGATCGCGACCACGCCTTCGCCAGCGCGCACACGCTGCCGATCCTCGAGGTGATCAGCGGGGGCGACGGGTCGGGCGCCCACACCGGCGAGGGGGTGATGGTCAACAGCGGTGACTTCGACGGCCTCGCATCCGAGGAGGGCCGCCGGCGGATCGTGGAGCGCCTCGAGAACACCATGCGCGGCGAGGCCACCATCACCTACCGCCTCCGCGACTGGCTGATCTCGCGGCAGCGCTACTGGGGACCGCCCATCCCCATCATCCACTGCCCTCGCGACGGCCAGGTGCCGGTGCCCGATGACCAGCTGCCGGTCCTGCTCCCCGAGGTCGACGACTTCCGCCCCACCGGCACGGGCGTCTCCCCCCTGGCCACCGTCGAGGACTGGGTCAACGTCACCTGTCCGCGTTGCGGTGGTCCCGCCCGTCGCGAGACCGACGTCAGCGACACCTTCGTCGACTCCTCCTGGTACTACCTGCGCTATCCCTCCACCGACTTTGACGACGTGGCCTTCGACCCGGAGCGGACCCGGCGCTGGCTGCCGGTGGACATGTACATCGGCGGCAACGAGCACGCCGTCCGCCACCTCCTCTACTCGCGCTTCGTGATGCGCGCCCTCCACGAGATGGGCCTGGTCGGCGAACCGGAGCCGTTCACCCGCTTTCGCGCCCACGGGATGATCGTCAAAGACGGCTTCAAGATGTCCAAGAGCCGCGGCAACGTGGTCAACCCCGACGATTACATCGACAGGTACGGCGCCGACACCTTCCGCCTCTTCCTGCTGTTCCTCGGTCCCTACACCGCCGGCGGAGACTTCCGCGACGAGGGCATCGTGGGGGTCACCCGCTTCCTGCATCGCGTCTGGCGCGCCGTCCAGGCCGCCACCGCCGGCGACCCCGACGACGAGGTGCGCGAACGCCGCCGCCACCGCCTCATCGCCGGCGTCGACCGCGACATCGCCGGCCTCCACTTCAACACCGCGATCGCGCAGCTCATGGAGTTCGCGCGCGACCTCTACCAGGAGGCGGCCGACGGCCGCGGTCGCCGCCTCGATGCGCAGACCCTGCTGCTCTGCCTGGCACCGTTCGCCCCGCACATCACCGAGGAGCTCTGGCAGCGCGCCGGCCACGAGGGATCGGTGCACGATCGCGGCGGCTGGCCGGAGCACGACCCCGCGCTGGCAGCGCGACTGGAGGCGGAGGTGGCGGTGCAGGTCAACGGCAAGCTGCGGGGCACGCTGACCGTGGCCGCCGGGACCGGTGAGGAGGAGCTTCGCCGCCGTGCCCTGGAGCTGCCGCGCGTGGTGGGGATCCTCGCCGGCGCCGAGCCGCGCAAGGTGGTCGCCGTCGTCGACCGCGTTGTCAACGTGGTCGTCTGAGCGACCGGCGCCGCGCCTTCAGCCGCCGCGGAGCATGGGAGTGTGGAGGATTCCGTCCTCGACGAAGTCGGGCCCGCAGCGCTCGAAGCCGAGGCCGGCGTACCAGGGCGCCAGCCGAGCCTGGGCAGAGATGCGCACCGGTGGGGTGGCCCTGCCCAGGGCTGCGTGCATGAGCAGGCCGCCGAGGCCGCGCCCGCGATGGGACGGGGCGGTCACCACCCGTCCGATCCAGGTGATCCCAGCGGCGCCCGGGTACATGCGCAGGTAGGCGACGACGCCGCCGCCGTCCTCCACCCAGAGGTGCTCGGTGGTGGGCAGGAGGTCGCGTCCGTCGAGCTCGGAGTAGGGGCAGCCCTGCTCGACGATGAACACATCCACTCGGAGGCGGACGATGTCGTGGAAGGTGCGCGCGCTCAGGGTGTCGAAGCGGGCCGCATGGACCTCGGTAGGGCTCACGGCCGGGGAGACTACGGGTTTCTGCAGATCCTGACGGGGCCGGTGACAACCGGCCCGCGACGCCCGTCGCACGACCTTGGAGTCGCTACGATCCAGTGGCCATCGAGATTCAGGACGACGTGGGACCGCTCGCAGCGCCCGAGCACCGCAGCCTCGGCCCGGCGCAGGCTGGGCTCGTCGGCGACCTGGTCGACGAGTTCAACGCGGCCTCCGACAGCGACGACCTGGTTCGCGCGGTGATCGGCCGCGCCGTCCTCGAGACCAGGTCGGATCGGGGTGTGCTGTCCTGGATCGACGGCGATGAGATGGTGGTGGCCGGGTGCCACGACCCCGTCGGGGAGGTGGTGCCGATCGGCAGCCGCTGGCCCCTGGCCGGGGAGCAGGTGGGCGCCGTGGCCCTGGCGGCGGGACGCCAGGAGGCGGGCAGCGAGAGGCACCTCGACATCGCCGGGATCAGTCCAGCGCTGCGCCGCAGCTACACAGGCCTGAAGTACCTGCTCGTGGTGCCGGTCTCTGTGGCCGGCGAGGACATAGCCGTCCTCAGTGTCAGCCGCCGGCGCCCCCAGGACTTCACAGTCGCGGACAGCGAGATCCTCGAGGTGGTCGCCCGCAGCGCCGCTCACCCGCTGCGGGCGGTGCGGCTCCGCGAGATGCTCGTGTCCACGCTGGCCGAGCTCGCCGCGAGAGAGGCCGGCTCGGAGTCGGTGGAGAGGGTCAAGACCGACGTGCTCCGACTTGCCTCCCATGAGCTGCGCAGCCCGCTCACCATCCTTCACGGCTACCTCTCGCTGGTCCACGACGGCTTCTACGGGGAGATCCCCGAGCCGCTGTACGGGGTCATGAAGATCCTGGAGCGGCGCACGGCGGAGATGAACGCGCTCGTCAACGACATGCTCGTAGCGGCCCGCGTGGACGCCGCGCCCGACCAGGACGAGGCCGAGACCGTCGATGTGCGCGACCTGGTCCGGGAGGCAGCCGGCTCGCTCGCCACCCGCATCTCGGCGCAGCACCGGCTCCACCTCGACCTGCCCGCGGCCTCGGTGCCGGTTCACGTCGACCGCGAGCGCATGGTGCTCGCCCTGCGCAACATCCTCGACAACGCGGTGAAGTACTCACCCAACGGCGGCGACGTGGTGTGTGGCGTCTCCGCGGCCGCTGGCACCGCCAGGATCCGGGTCGCCGACCACGGCCTGGGCATCGCCTCCGAGGATCGCGACAAGCTGTTCACTCGCTTCGGCCGTGTCCTGACCACCGCCAACTCGCACATCCCCGGGATCGGGCTCGGCCTCTACTTCACCCGCGAGGTGGCCCGACGCCACGGGGGCGACGTCGGCCTGGTCGACGGCGACGGTCCGGGGAGCACCTTCGAGCTCAGCCTGCCGCTCGCCCGGTAGCGCCGCTCTCAGACCCGTCGCAGCACCATCAGCGAGCGGGCGGTGACGCGCAGGGCCTTGGCCGATTCCACCTTCCGCGGAGGATCCGAGAGGGCGCAGGCGGCGGTGTCGAGGAGCACCTCCCAGTGGTCGCCCCAGCCGCGCGGCAGGGTCCACGACATGTCCCTGTGGTGCGAGTGGAGGATGACCAGCAGCGTGTCGCCGCGGATCTGGCGGCCGTCGGCGGTGTGGTCGGGGATCTCATCGCCGTTGAGCAGCATGGCCAGCGACCGGCGCGACTGGTCGTCCCACTCCGCCTCGGTCATCTCCGTGCCCAGGTCATCGAGCCAGACCACGTCCTTGCGGCGCTGGCCCCGGCCCACCTGGCCCGCGAAGAAGCGCTGGCGGCGCAGCACGGGCTGCTCGGCGCGCAGGGCTATGAGGCGGCGCGTGAACTCGAGGAGCGGCCCATCGACGCTGGACCAGTCCAGCCAGGAGATCTCGCTGTCCTGGCAGTAGGCGTTGTTGTTGCCTCTCTGGGTGCGGCCCATCTCGTCCCCGGCGACGAGCATGGGGCAGCCCTCGGAGAGGATCAGGGTGGCGAGCAGGTTGCGCTGCTGGCGGCGGCGCAGGGCGAGCACGGCCGGGTCGTCGCTGTCGCCCTCCGCGCCGCAGTTCCAGGAGCGGTTGTCGTCGGCGCCGTCGCGGTTCTCCTCGCCGTTGTCCTGGTTGTGCTTGTCGTTGTAGGAGACCAGGTCGCGCAGGGTGAAGCCGTCGTGCGCGGTGATGAAGTTTATGCTGCTGAAGGGAGATCGTCCGTCGCCCTGGTAGAGGTCGCTGCTCCCGGTGAGCCTGTAGGCGAGCTCGCCGACGCCGGCGACCTGGCCGCGCCAGTAATCGCGCACACAATCGCGATACTTGCCATTCCACTCCGCCCAGCGCACCGGGAAGTTGCCCACCTGGTAGCCGCCCTCACCGACGTCCCACGGCTCGGCGATCAGCTTGACGTGGGCCAGGGTGGGATCCTGGTGGATGATGTCGAAGAAGGCGGAGAGGCGGTCGACGTCGTAGAACTGCCGGGCCAGGGCGGATGCGAGGTCGAAGCGGAAGCCGTCCACGTGCATCTCGCGCACCCAGTAGCGCAGCGAGTCCATGACCATCTGCAGCGTCGCCGGCGACCCCGCGTTGAGGCTGTTGCCGCAGCCGGTGACGTCGTAGTAGAAGCGCGGACCGGCCTCGACGAGCCGGTAGTAGGAACGGTTGTCGACGCCGCGAAAGCAGAGCGTGGGTCCCAGCTCGTTGCCCTCGGCGGTGTGGTTGTACACCACATCGAGGATCACCTCCAGCCCGGCGGCGTGGAGCGCCCTGACCATGGCCTTGAACTCGACGACCTGCTGGCCATGGTCGCCGCTGCTGGAGTACCGTGCCTCCGGCGCGAAGTACCCGACGCTGTCGTAGCCCCAATAGTTGCGGAGCCCTCTGTCGACCAGCTGCTGGGAGTCGACGAAGTGGTGCACCGGCATCAGCTCGACTGAGGTTATGCCCAGGCTGGTGAAGTGCTCGATCGCTGCCGGGTGGGCGAGACCGGCGTACGTGCCCCGCAGCTCCTCGGGGACGGCGGGGTGGCGCATGGTGAACCCGCGCACGTGGGTCTCGTAGATCAGGGTGTCGCTCCAGGGCACGTCAGGGCGCACCTCGCCGCTCCAGTCGAAGCTGTCGTCGACGACCACGCTGTGGGGCATGTGCTCGGCGGAATCCAGGTCGCTGATGGTGTCGTCGCCGTCACCCCACGCGTAGCCGAACACCTCCGGTCCCCAGTGCACGGAGCCGGAGATGGCGCGTGCATAGGGGTCGAGGAGCAGCTTGTCGTGGTTGTGGCGCAACCCCTGCTCGACGTCGTAGGCGCCGTGGACGCGGTAGCCGTAGCGGGTGCCCGCGCCGATCCGCGGGATGAAGCCGTGCCAGACCAGGTCGGTCTGCTCGAGAAGGTCGTACGCCGCCAGCATGCCGCCGGCCTCGTCGAGGAGGATGAGCTCGACCGCCTCCGCCTCGGACGCGAACAGCGCGAAGTTGGTGCCGTCCTCGCACAGGCTGGCGCCGAGGGGATGGGAGCGTCCCGGCCAGGCGCGGATGTTGCCCGCCGTCACAGCGCCCTCTCCAGCACCGCCACCGGGAAACGGGCGAGCAGGTCGCCGGCGGCGTTGAGCCCGCCCCGCAGGCGGCGGCCCTCGCAGATGTTGACCCAGTCTCCATCGGGCAGCGAGATCATTGTGTCTCCCCATCGGCCCCGCCTGCGCAGCGGGCGGCGTTGTGCAATCGCGATCACCGCTGCGGGGACACCCCGGATGAAGGCGATGACATCATCGGCAAACTCGCCCTGGGCTCGCAGCGGCAGGTAGGTCCCGCGCTCGTCGAAGGCCTCCGGGCGGCGCTGTCGCAGCCCCAGGCAATCGCGGATGAGGAGCAGCTTGGGGGCGCCGCCGTCGCGCTCCGCTCGCCACGCCCAGGCTGCCGTCTGACCGGCCCCTGAGGCCAGCATCTCGCGGCGCAGGGTGTAGTCGACGGGTCTGCGGTTGTCGGGATCGACCAGGCTGAGATCCCAGATCTCGCAACCCTGGTAGATGTCCGCAACCCCGGGCGAGGTCAGCTTCAACACCGTCATGGAGAGCGAGTTGACCCGGCCCCAGTCCACCAGCGGGGCCACGAACGCTTCGAGGTCGGCCACGAAGCGCGGGTTGTCAAGAACTGCGGTCACAAACCCGGCGAGGGCGGAGTCGTAGGCCAGATCCGGCGCCAGCCAGCTGGTCTCGCGCTTGGCCTCGTGCGCCGCCTTCTCCATGTAGGCGCGGGCTCGATCGGAGCTGAGCGGCCAGGCGCCGACCAGGGTCTGGTACAGCAGGTACTCCATGGAGGCGTTGGACCGCTCCTCTCGCCACAGGCCCTCGTTGAGGGCGCGCCAGCGACGCACTGCCGCGGCCCATTCACCGGGGACCTCGCTGAGCAGGTCGATCCGGCAGCGCACATCCTCGCTGCGCTTGGTGTCGTGCGTGGAGGTGGCCAGCAGGGTCAGGGGATTCACCGCGTGAGCCGTGGCATTGCGCTGGTGAAAGCCGGCGACGTCCAGGCCGAGATGGGCCGGCGAATCGCCAACCTCGTTGAGGGAGATGAGGACCAGATGGCGGTAGCAGGCGGTGTCCTCGACCCCCTTGGCGGTCGCGGCCGCGCACAGCTGCTGCAGGCGCAGCAACAGGTCGCTCTCGGCGAGGTGGGTGTCCGCCTCGGCGGTGGCGACATCCTCGGGCCTGCCGAGGACGAAGAGATCGGCGATGAACTCGAGCAGGCGCACGTCAACCTCCGGGGCGTTGGCGTGGGCGGCGCGCACCGCCGCGCCCATGACGCTCACGTCGACCGGCGACGGCGGTGGCGTGCGGGGGTCGACGTAGGTGCGATACACGGCGATGGCGGCGACCAGCTCGATGATGGCGTCGCGCATCTCGCTGTGGGTGTGGTCGCGCTGGGTCGGATAGGCGTCGCAGACGTCGGCGAGCCGCCCGGTCAGCCGCTCCACGTCGCTGACCAGCGTGGAGCGCAGGATGTCGCGCTTGCCCTGGAGCGCGGCGGCGGCGAAATCGCCTGTCTGGCCGGTCATCTCCTCGTGCAGGGCGACCAGCTGCGGTTGCCCGGCGGGGTCGACGAACAGCCCGTTGACCGCGGCCAGGAAGTCGTAGCCGGTGGTCCCGTCGAGCGTCCACCGCGGGGGATGCTCGGTGCGGGCAAGGATCTTCTCGGCGAGCAGCCAGGTGTGGCGGCCGGTTGCCTCCCTGAGCCGCTGCGCGTACTGCAGCGGCCGGCGCAACCCATCGATGTGGTCGACGCGCACCCCGTCGACGTCGCCGCTCTCGACCAGGCTGGTGACCAGGCTGGTGGTCTGGGCGAAGACCAGCGGATCCTCCATGCGCAGCGCGACCAGGGTGCTGATGTCGAAGAAGCGCCGGTAGTTGACCTCCTCGACCGCCGTCTGCCAGCGGGCCAGGCGGTGGTGCTGCTCGTTGAGGATGCGGTCGAGCGCGGCGACGTCGGTGTTCAGCTCGCCGAGCACCGCAACCACGGCGGGACCGGCGGCGCTGTCGGCGAGCACCGCGGCGAGCTGGGCGCCGATGTCGTGGCGTGCCGCCAGCCGCTGTCGCCGGCCCGGCTCGCTGGTGCCGGCGGGCAGCCGCGCCACCGCGGCGACCACCTCACCCACCAGCGGGCTCCGGCTGGCCGCGAGGAGCTCGGCCACCGTCTCCACAGAGAGCGGATAGCGCAGGTCGAGGTAGGCGATGAGGAGCTCGCCACCCTCGCGCACCAGCCGGATCAGGCCATCCTCGAGGACGCGGCCCACCTGGTCGCTGAGGACGGGGAGGAGGATGCGATGGCGCAGCCTCGGCTCGTCCACCTCCCAGTCGATGTCGAAGAACGCCGCGTACGGTGAGGCCAGCCCGTCGCTGAGGACGTCCCACCACCAGCGGTTGCGCCGGTCGGCGATCGACATGTGGTTGGGGACGATGTCGAGCAGCTGGCCGAGACCGTGGCGGCGCAGTGCGTCGCACATGGCGCGGTGTCCGGCGTCGCCACCGAGGTCCTCGCTGATGCGAGTTGGATCGACGACGTCATAGCCGTGCGTGCTCCCGGCCGCCGCCTGAGTGTACGGCGAGCAGTAGACGTGGCTGACGCCGAGATCGGCGAGGTAGCCCGCCTGCTCTGCCACCGCGGCGAAATCGAACTCGGCTCGCAGCTGCAGGCGGTAGGTGGCGCGGCGCTGCGGTGAGGCCGCACTGCTCTCGCGATTCATCCCCTCACAATCAACTTCGGTACGTTGGGACCGGTGAAGCGTCGGATTATGAGGGGGCCACCACCGTGAACCGTTGCGCCGTGTGGGCGCCCCGCGCCAGCCTGGTGGAGGTGGAGACGCGCGGCCGCCGGCTGCCGCTCTCGGCCACCGCGGGCGGCTGGTTCGAGCTGCGGCAGGGATGGCTCCAGGTGGGCGACGACTACGCGTTCGTGCTCGACGGCGGCCCGGGACGGCCCGACCCACGGTCGCTGTGGCAGCCCCATGGCGTGCACGGTGCGTCGCGGGTGGTCGACCACAGCGCCTTCCTCTGGACGGATGGGACCTGGCGCGGGCGCCAGCTGCGCGACTGCGTTGTCTACGAGCTGCACACAGGAACCTTCAGCCAGGCCGGGACCTTCGACTCGGCGATCGAGCACCTCGATCAGCTGGTCGAGCTCGGCATCGGGGCGGTCGAGCTGCTTCCGGTGGCGGCGTTTGCCGGACAGCGCGGCTGGGGGTACGACGCTGTCGATCTCTACGCGGTGCACGAGGCGTACGGCGGTCCCGACGGGTTGAAGCGATTTGTCGACGCCTGTCACGCCGCCGGTCTCGCCGTGGTCCTCGACGTCGTGTACAACCATCTCGGCCCCGACGGCAACTACCTGGCGGAGTTCGGGCCGTACTTCACCGATCGCCACCGGACACCGTGGGGCGACGCCATCAACTACGACGGGCCCGACAGTGATGAGGTGCGCCGGTTCGTGGTCGACAACGCGCTGATGTGGTTGCGCGACTACCACTGCGACGGCCTTCGCCTGGACGCGGTGCACGCCATCGTGGACGCCTCGGCGGTTCACCTCGTGGAGGAGATCGCCGGCGCCGTCCATTGCCTCTCGGCGGAGCTGGGGCGACCCCTCTGGGTCATCGCCGAGAGTGATCTCAACGATCCCCGAGTGGTGGCGGACGTCGAGCGCGGCGGCTACGGGTGCGACGCGCAGTGGAGCGATGACTTCCACCATGCCCTGCACGCCACCCTCACCGGCGAGACCAGCGGCTACTACTGCGACTTCGGACACGTCGAGGATGTCGCCCTGGCTCTGGGCAACGTGTTCGTCGACCCGGGAGGGTACTCGCGGTTTCGCAGGCGGCGCCACGGCCGCCCGGTCGGCGGTTTGGCCGCGACGCGCTTCCTCGGCTACATGCAGGACCACGACCAGGTGGGCAATCGAGCCCAGGGGGAGAGGAGTGCGGGGCTGATGTCGACGGGCCGGCTGCAGATCGCTGCTGCCCTGGTGCTGCTCGGCCCATTCGTGCCCATGCTCTTCGCCGGCGAGGAGTGGGCGGCGTCCACCCCGTTCCTGTACTTCACCGACCATCGGGCAGGGCTGGGACGGATCGTCTCCGAAGGTCGGCGCCGCGAGTTTGCCTCCTTCGGGTGGGACCCTGCGGCGGTGCCCGATCCCCAGGCTCGGGCATCCTTCGAGAGGTGCAAGCTGCGCTGGTCGGAGAGGGGCGGTGAACCCCACGCCACCCTGCTGCGCTGGCACGCTGAGCTCATCGCGCTGCGTGCCTCACTGCGCGACCGCGACCCGTCGATCGTGGTCGATTACGATGAGGCGGCCCGCTGGCTGCTGATGCGTCGGCCCGGTGTCAGCGTCGCCTGCAACTGGGGTGAGACCGCAGTCGAACTCCCCGTGGAGGCCGCGGACGTGCTGCTGAGCAACCTGGACGTGGTGCCGTTCGGGGCCGGCGTGCTCGTGGCCCCGGACGGCGTGGTGGTGGCGCGGTCCTAGGCCACTCTCCCGGCCCCGCTGAGCTCCGTGGCCCCCGCCTGGCGGAGGAGAGCGCGGGTGGCGGTGACCCGGCAGGCGAGCATCTCGAGGATCTCGTCGAGGCGGTCACGCAGCTCTGAGTTGAGCGCGATGGGATGGTTGTCGATATCGCGGAGAAGCGCGGAGAGGCGGACCGCCTTCTGATCGATGTGCGCGACGATCTCCTGGGGGCTCTCGACCGTCGCGGCGCTCTGACTCGGCTCCATCCAGATACCTCCGTGGCTTGCCGGTGCGGACCTGCCGCTGCGGGTGGTTGGGACCCGCCCCCCAAGCCTAGGTGCCACGGGCCCGTCAAGCAAGCCTCAATCGGCATCCCCAGCCGGTGCGAACACATCGGGCACTGCCTGGCTCTCACCTGCGCGGCGGCGGTGGCCCTGTAGACTGGGCTGGCCACCGGCGGAAGGCAGCCTGCGCGGATGGCGGAACCGGTAGACGCGCGGGACTTAGGATCCCGTGGGGCAACCCATCCGAGTTCGAGTCTCGGTCCGCGCACCACGCCGAATTGATTGGGACCTTCACGTGAGTACAGCCACCACCCCCGCCGACATCTCCGTCGCCGTCGAGCGAAAGGCGGATTCGCGCGTGCAGCTGCGCGTCGAGGCGTCGGCATCCGAGCTGGACACCGCCGTGAGTGCGGCGGTGCGACGCCTGGGAGGGCGAGTCCGGCTGCCGGGGTTCCGTCCCGGGAAGGCACCGGCGGCGATGGTGGAGCGCGTGGTGGGCTGGGACACCGTTCGCCAAGAGGCCGTGGACGCCCTCGTGCCTGCTCTGTACACCCGCGCCGTCGAGCAGGCGGGGGTGCAGCCGGTCGATGACCCCGAGCTCGACGTCGAGGCGGTCGAGCGTGGCCAGCCCTTCATCTTCACGGCCACGGTGACCGTGCGACCCGATGTCGACCTGGGCGACTACCGCTCGCTGCGTGTCGACGTTCCGGTCACAGAGGTGACCGAGGAACAGGTCGAGGAGATGATCGCCGAGCTGCGCCGCCGCCACAGCGAGCTGCACGACGTGGAGCGGCCGGCGCAGTCGGGTGACGTGATTCGCTGCACCCTGGTGATGCGCCGGGGTGAGGAGCTGCTCAGCGGCGAGGACGAGCAGGATCGCGACCTCGACATCGACCGCGATCGACTGCTCCCAGGGCTGGCCGACGCACTCATCGGGCTGGAGGCTGGCGCCCAACGATCCTTCCAGCTCACCCTCCCCGACGACTTCAGTCGCGAGGAGTTGCGCGGCGTAGCCGTGGACGTCGATGTCGCCGTCAGCGCGGTGCGCGAGCGCGTCCTCCCTCCTCTCGACGATACGCTGGCCGCGCTGGACGATCGGGGCACCACCCTCGACGAGCTGCGCGCCCAATACCGCACCCGGCTCGAAGAGGTCAGCGCCGAGCGCGATCGCGAGGCTCTCGAGGGGGCGGCTCTGGAGGCGCTGCGCGATCACGTCGTCATCGGCCTTCCCGACTCCATGGTGGAGCGGGAGATCGACCGCCAGATCCGTGACCTCGAGGTCCGTCTGCAATCGATGGGCATGCCGCTCGAGCGCTACCTGGAGTACACGGACTCGACCGCGGAGAAGCTGCGCGGGGAGCGCCGCGAGGCGGCGGTCCAACGCCTGCGTCTCGAGCTCGCCCTCGATGCGCTGGTCGATGCTGAGGGGATCGAGGTGGATGAGGCAGCTGTGGTGCGCGAAGAGCAGCGGCTCGCCCAAAACCGAAAGCTCAGCTCTCTGCAGCGCCGACGTCTCCACCAGGGAACCCATCTCGAACTGGCTCGGCGCGCCGCCGGCGAACGGCTTGTCGAGATCGTCCGCGGCTTGGACTGAGGCGCGAGAGGGCACCCAAGAGCGTCATTCGCGTGTACGCTGCCACCGCCGTGTGGTGGAGCCCTCTCCCTCGTCCTCGTCCCATCCGCCGGCCCGACGGAGGCTGCACTCTCGTCGAGTCTGACGACGTGATCCAGCCAGCCCGTGAGGTTCGGGTCGTCGCACCGACCCCTGCCGGCGCGGATGACCTGCGCGCCGTCGCCCTGCTCGCCGCTCACGTCCACGGCGAGGGTCCGCCCGTGGTCGGTGCTGCGGCCGCGGCTGCCGTGCTACAGAGGCTCACATCCCCCAGTGACCCACGCCGGTTTCAAGCGTGGCTGCTGCAGGGGCTGTACCACCGCCTGGCCGGTGCTGAAGCGCGCCGTTCGCATCGCACTGATGCGCTGGCCCGGGCACATGAGGTGCGCGCACGCAGCGTTCTTCGCCTGGCCGCGACCAGCCCCGACCGCCTGACGGCTCGGCGGGCGCGCGAAGCGCTCATCCGGCTGGCGAGCCCGGTCAGCGGATGAACGTGGGCGGCCGATGAATCCCCCGAGCAACCCTATAATGGCTCGGCCATGACACCACAGGGTCTGATCCCAATGGTCGTCGAGACGACCAACCGCGGCGAGCGCGCGTTCGACATCTATTCGCGCCTGCTCAAGGATCGAATCATCTTCATTGGGACGCCCATCGACGATCAGGTGGCCAACGTGGTGATGGCGCAGCTGCTCTTTCTCGCAGGTGAGGACCCCGAGAAGGACATCATGATCTACATCAACAGCCCGGGCGGTTCGGTGTACGCGGGACTGGCCATCTACGACACCATGTGCTACGTCGAACCGCGCGTCGGCACAATCTGCATGGGCATCGCCGCCTCGATGGCAGCGGTGATCCTGGCCGGCGGACAGGCCGGGTTGCGGTTCTCACTTCCCAACACGCGTGTCCTCATCCACCAGCCATCCGGGGGGTTCAGCGGCCAGGCGGCCGACATCCAGATCCACGCCCAGGAGATCCTCCGGGTCCGGCGTCGCATCGATGAGATCCTGGCTCAGCACACCGGCAAGCCCATCGAGGTCATCAACCGCGACTCCGATCGGGACTTCTTCATGAGCGCGGAGGAGGCCAAGGCGTACGGGCTCATTGACGAGATCATCCAGGGGCGCCCCAAAGGCGACGGTCCCGTCCCCAAGGTGGATAGCAACGGCGGAGCACCTCGTGGCGGCGATGACAGCCCCCAGGCGGGTGGCGGCGCGGCCACGCGCTGACCGGCGCGCGGGCTTGATCAGTTCGTTTCGCCCGCGTAGGCGCGGCTGCGGCTGGGCCGTGGTACGGTGACCATCGATGACTGAGCGCGACGATCGGCGACGCCACACCCGCTGCTCCTTCTGCGGCAAGGGGCAGGAGCAGGTGCGCAAGCTGGTGGCCGGACCGGGCGTGTACATCTGCGACCAGTGCATCGATCTCTGCCAGGAGGTCCTCGAGGAGGACAACCGCTCCACCACGCAGAAGCGCGGCAAAGGGGGGATGATTCCCAATCCCCAGGTCATCGCCGCTTCGCTCGATCAGTACGTGGTCGGGCAGGAGCACGCCAAGAAGGTGCTCTCCGTGGCGGTTTTCAATCACTACAAGCGCATCGCCCACGCCAAGTCCAACGGCGATGTTGAGTTGCAGAAGTCCAACGTTCTTCTGGTCGGCCCAACGGGATGCGGCAAGACACTGCTGGCGCAGACTCTGGCCAAGATCATCGACGTCCCATTCTCCATCGCCGACGCCACCTCGCTGACCGAGGCCGGGTATGTCGGCGAGGACGTCGAGAACATACTGCTGCGCCTCATCCAGGCTGCCGATTTCGACATCTCTCGAGCCGAACGCGGAATCATCTACATCGACGAGATCGACAAGATCGCGCGCAAGTCGGACAACCCCAGCATCACCCGCGACGTCAGCGGGGAGGGGGTGCAGCAGGCACTCCTGAAGATCCTCGAGGGCACCGTTGCCAACGTTCCCCCGCAGGGTGGACGCAAGCATCCTCACCAGGACTTCATCCAGATCAACACCACCAACATCCTCTTCATCTGCGGCGGTGCCTTCGACGGGCTGGAGCGGATCATCGAGCAGCGAGTCGGCAACCGCACCATCGGTTTCAACAGCCGGCCGCAGGGCAGCCGCACCAAGGAGACGACGCGCATCCTGCGCGAGCTGCAGGCGCAGGACCTCCTCAAGTACGGGCTCATCCCCGAGTTCATCGGCCGTCTGCCCATCAACGTCTCGCTCGACTATCTCGACGAGGAGGACATAATCCGCATCCTCACCGAGCCCAAGAACGCCTTCGTCAAGCAGTACGAGAAGTTCTTCGCACTCGACGACGTGCAGCTCGTGTTCCACGAGGGGGCGCTCAAGGCGATCGCGCACAAGGCGCTGGCCCGCGGCACCGGTGCCCGCGGACTGAAGTCGATCATCGAGGACGTGCTGCTCAACAGCATGTTCGAGGTCCCCAGCAGGCCGGACATCAAGCGTTGCGTGATCACCGAGCAGTCCATCACCGACGGCGTCGAGCCGCTTCTGCTCACCGAGGAGCCCACCAAGCGCAGCGCGGCAGCGAGCGCCGCGGCTGCCGAGCAGTCCGCCTAGGGAAGCGTGACCCTGCGGGGCCGCCTGGTCGCGCTCGCCGTGATGGTGGCCGTGCTCCTCGGGGTCACCGTGACCTTCCTGTTGAGCTCCCGCACGGCCGGCTGCGCCGTGCTGGCTCCACGGCCGTCTCTGCCTCCCGCGCTCCGGGCGCTCGGCGATTTCGAACAGTCCTATGACCCGGCCAACGTCGCCGCCCTCGAGGACGCCGCGAGCCGCGCTGCCGCGGTGCTCCATCCGGACCTGATCGGCGCCACCGCCGAGGTCCCGGTCCCCGTCGAAGCCGCGCAGGCGGGGTTGCCCAACGCGCTGGTCGTGCCCCTGCGGTCCCATGTCGCCGCTCCCGGTGGCTCGCCTCCGCTGGCCGGGCTGGTGACCTTCCTCCAGGACTGCCAGGGCAACGCCTACTTCGCCACCGTGGAGGACGACGCCACCACCGTGCCACCGCTGATCCACTTTCCGCCGGTCAGCCGCGAGCAGGCGATGGCGCGGCTCGGCTCCGTCGGGCTGCGCCTCGACTACCTCAGCTCACCGCTGACACCGGAGTGGGTGACCACGGCATCGCCGGCGCAGTCGCTGGCCGCCCGCTGAGGGCGGCGGCTCTCACCGCACCGCGGCGCGTTCATAATCCGCCGCCTCGGACCTCGTGCTGCGGGAAGGAGCTGGGCATGGGCACGTCGCGCTGGGGTGCGGCGGTGGCGGTGGCGGCGGCCGGCGTGGTCCTGGCCGGCTGCGGGGAGACCACTCCACTCTCGGCACCGACCCCCACGTCGATCGTGGCCACGCCGTCGACCGCCTCTGCCGCCGGCGCGCTGGCGGGCTTCCTCGCCGCCGCGGACGCCCAGGACAACACCCAGGTGCCCGTCTGGCTGGCCACCACCACGGACAGCACCGACCTCACCGAGCTCCTCCGCGTGTACGCGGACTTCGCCAGCGGGGGCGGCCTCTTCTGGGAGGTTGCCGGGATCCGCGTCACCGCCACCGCCGCACGGGACGCGACCCACGCCGACGTCACGCTGAGCGGCCCCGTGGTCTGGTGCGCGGGGACGGCGGCCAACGACCCCGCGGCGACATGCAGCCAGATCAGCGGCGTCTCCGGACATCAGGACACCTACCTGGCAGTGGAAGTCGATGGGCAGTGGAAGGCCGACATCGACGTCAACGCCAGCACCGGCCTCGACCACAATCCGCAGGCCTCGCCGACCGCCGGCGCACCCACCCCATCGCCCACCTGATCGCGCCTGGGGACGCCTGAGACCACTGCTCGCGCCGGGGCGGCCCGGCGGGGGCTGCCTATACTCGGCGTCCAACCGATGGACAAGGCCTTCGACCCGCGCACCGTCGAGCCGGTCTGGCGCGCGCGCTGGGAGGAGCTCGGGATCGGCATCGCCGACGCGTCCTCGGCTCGGCCGTCGTTCACGATCGCCCTGCCACCGCCCAACATCACGGGCGTCCTCCACCTCGGCCACGCCTGTGGCTTCTCGATCCAGGACACGCTCTCGCGACATCACCGCATGCGTGGGTACGAGGTCGAGTGGTGTCCCGGCACTGACCACGCCGCCATCGCCACCCAGAACGTCATCGAGCGCCAGCTCGCCGAGGAGGGGACCACCAAGGAGGCGCTGGGCCGCGCCCTCTTCCAGGTCCGCGTCGACGCCTGGTACGAGGAGTACGGAGGACGCATCTTCGAGCAGATGCGTCGCCTGGGCTTCACCTGTGACTGGAGCCGGGCCCGCTTCACACTCGACGACGACTACGTGCGCGCCATCCGCACCGTGTTCAAGCACCTCTTCGACGCGGGCCTGATCTACCGCGGCCCGCGCATCGTCAACTGGTGTCCACGCTGCCTCTCGGCGATCAGCGATGAGGAGATCGACTGGCAGGAGCACACCGACACCCTGGTCCACATCCGCTACCCGGTCGACGACGATGGCGACATCGTGGTGGCCACGGTCCGGCCCGAGACCATGCTCGGCGACAGCGCCGTGGCCGTCGCCCCGGGGGACGACCGCTACCGCGCCCTGGTGGGACGCACCGTGACACTGCCGCTCACGGGTCGGCGGGTGCCCATCATCGAGGACCCCTCCGTGCAGTCCGACTTCGCCACCGGGGCCCTCAAGGTCACCCCGGCGCACGACCCCACCGACTACGACATCGGGGTGCGCCACGGGCTGCCCATGATCACCGTCATCGCCGCCGACGGCACCATGGACGTCCCCGCTCTGCCCCAGTTTCACGGACTGCCCGCCGAGGAGGCCCGCGCGGTGGTCACCGAGGCGCTGCGGGCCGCCGGAGCGGTGGTCCGGGAGGAGGAGTACGTGCACGAGGTGGGTCACTGCGACCGCTGCGGGCACGTCCTCGAGCCCCTGATCAGCGCGCAATGGTGGGTGCGCATGCGCGAGCTGAGCGAGCCCGCCATCGCCGCCGTGGAACGCGGCGACACCAGCTTCCATCCCACCCGCTACACCGACGTGTACCTCGCCTGGATGCGCAACATCCGCGATTGGTGCATCAGCCGACAGATCTGGCTGGGGCACGCCATCCCGGTGTCGACGTGCGCCAACGGCCACAGCTTCGCCTGGATCGAGCCGGCGGCGGCCTGCCCGACCTGCGCCGACACCGCCCTGGAGAACGACCCCGACGTTCTCGACACCTGGTTCAGCAGCGCGCTCTGGCCCTACGCCATCTTCGGCTGGCCGGAGCAGACCGAGGACCTGGCCCGCTTCTACCCCACCGACGTCTGCGTGACCGCGCGCGACATCATCTTCCTGTGGGTGGCGCGGATGATCGTCAGCGGTCTGCGTTTCACCGGCCACACCCCGTTCTCCGCGGTGATCATCACCAGCACGGTGCAGGCGGCCGATGGGACCAGGATGAACAAGTCCAAGGGCAACGCCGTCGACCCGCTGCTGATGATCGAAGAGCACGGAGCCGACGCGGTGCGCGCCTGGGCGGCGGCGGTGGGCACGGGCGGCCAGGACGTGCGCTTCAGCGAAGAGCGCATCGAGAGCTACCGGCGCTTCGCCAACAAGCTCTGGAACGCCACGCGCTTCCTGGTCGCCCGCCTCGACGACGGCACCGGGCACATGACCTCGCCCCGGTCCGAGCCTGACGTCGCCGACCTCCTCCCCGAGGATCGCTGGATGCTGTCGCAGGTGGCCGAAACCGTCGAGGCGGTGGACGCGTCGCTGCACAGCTACCGCTTCCACGAGGCGGTGGAGCGTCTCTACGACGTCACCTGGCATGCCTTCTGTGACTGGTACCTGGAGATGATCAAGCCCCGGCTGCGCGACGACGCCCCCCAACCATCGCGCCAGGCGGCGGCGCGCACCGCCATCACCACCCTCGACGTGCTCCTGCGCCTGCTCCATCCCTTCATGCCCTTCGTCACCGAGGAGTGCGCCCAGCGTCTGCCCGACCCGGCCCCCACGCTCCAGCAGCGCGACTGGCCCAAGGTCGCCGCCGGGTGGCGCGACGGCTTGGCCGGACCCCAGCGCGCCGCCGTCGACGAGCTCCTCCAGCTGGTGCAGCGGGTCCGCGCGCTCCGCGACGAGAGTGGCGTGCCCCGGGGTGAGCGCCACCGTCTCCAGCTCCGCGGCGGCGACCCGGCCGTGGCGGGGGAGGAGCGGGTCAGGCTGGTCACCGCGCTGGTGCCCGTCGACGTCGTCAACGGCGAGCTGGGCAGCGGGATCGCCCTGGTCGCGGGCGCCCTCGAGGCTCGCTACCACATGGTGGTGGGCGAGCGCGAGCGGACCCGGACCCGGCGCCGGCTCGCCGAGCTGCAGGCCATCATCGACCGCCTCGACGCCCAGCTCCGCAATCAAGCCTTCCTCCAGCACGCCCGTCCCGAGGTGGTGGCCGACTCCCGGCGCCGCCTCGAGGAGGCGCGCCGTGAGCAGGCGGCGCTGGGTGCCGAGGAGGAGCGGCCATGAGGGGGATCGTCGGCGACACCACGTCGCTGCTGGTGATCGGCGTCGCCGCCCTGGTCGGCTACGTGGCGGTGCTCTGGGTGGCCACCGCCTTCTTCGTCTGGCGCGACGCTCGGCGCCGCTCGGACTCGCCGCCGTTCCACCTCTTCGCTCTCCTGCTCGGCTTCGTGCCCCCCTTCCTGGGCGCGCTCGTCTACCTGATGATCCGCCCGCCCCGCACCCTCGACGAGGAGCGTGCCTTCGCGCTCGAGGAGCAGACCCTGCTGGAGATCGACAACGACGCCGTGCCGCTCCGGCCCTGCCCGTCGTGTGGTCGCGAGATCGAGGTCGAGTTCATCGTCTGCCCCTACTGCCGGACGCAGTTCGCCCGGCGCTGTCACGGCTGCGATCGGGTGCTCCGCCTGGGCTGGGCGGTGTGCCCGTACTGCGCGGAGGAGGTGGGACACGCTCCGCTGGGGCGCGCCACGCGCACCGGCTGAGCCGGGGCGATGCTGAGCGCCGGCCTGCGCCTGGTGCTGGCCGTCGCCGCCCCGCTGGTGGGGGCGGCCGTGGTGCACGAGCTGCGCCGCCACCGCCGGCTTCCCCTGGTCGTCGCCCTGGCCTCGATCATCGCGTGCGCGGCCCTGACGGTGACGGTGGTGTCCGGCGTCGCCTCTGGGACGTCGCTGGAGCGCAGCTTCGGTCCGGCCATCCCGGGGGTGGATCTCACCGCTCGGGCTGACCAGGCGTCGCTGGCGGCGATCCTGGTCGCCTGCGTGGCGGCGATCCTGGCGGCACCGCGTCAGCGCCGGGACGGCGAGCGCCTCTCCGGCCTGCTCCTCTGCCTCGCTGGCACCGCGGCCGTGGCCGTCGCCGGCAACCTGGTGCTGGTCGCGGGCGGGGTGGAGGTGATCGCTGCCGGCAGCCTGCTTCTGCGCGGCCACCGCGGCCCCGGCTCCCGATCCACCGCCCTGCTCGCCGGGCTGCTCGGCGCCGCCGGGCTGGCGCTGGTGGCGGCGGCGGCTCAGCTGGTGTCGGCGGCGGGCAGCAGTGACCTCGCCACCGTGCCCCAGGGGGCCATCGGGGGCGCCCTGGCGATCCCCTGGGCGCTGGGGGGCGCCGCCCTCCTGCTCTCCCCGGCGCTTCCCGGCGAGGGCGGCTCAGCGGCCCGGGACTGGGCGGCGGTGGGGGCGCTGCCCGCCGGCTTCCTGGTCCTCCTCCGCCTCCAGCAGAGCGCCGGCGGCCAGCTGCCCGGCAACGCCGCCGTCGCCCTGGCCGTGGTGGGGGCGACGGTGGCGTGCCTGGCAGCATCCCGGGGGCGCGGGGCGGTCAGCCTGGCCACGGCCGGTCGCTCGGGGCTGGCGGTGCTCTGCGGCGTGCTGGTCAGCCTCTTCGGCGGACCCCTGGCCGGCGACGGGACGGTCCTCGCCGGGCTCTTCCTGGCGATCGAGCTCGGCCTCCTCGCCGCCCCGGCCTGGGGACGCCGCCCGACGAGCTGGTCCGCCGCCTCGATCGCGCTCCTGGCGCTCCCCGGGGGCGCCGCCGTGACCCTGGTGGCGGTGGGCCTGGGGACGGTGGCGGAGCGTGGTCCCGGGGCCTTTCCCCAGCTGGCGGCGCTGAGCGCGGTGCTGGCCGCGGCCGCCGTGGCCGGGGCGCGCGCCCTCGCCACCCCTCCGCGGCTGTGGAGGCCCGTCCTCCCGGGGGCGGTCCTGGCGGCGTCGGCCGCCCTCGCCGGCGGCCTGCTTCCCGGCCTGGCGGCTCGCTGGGCCGCCGCCCCCCTCGCCGGCGGAGCGGCCTCGATCGACCTCGACGCCGGGGCGCTGGGGGTGCCCGGTGGCGGGTTCGCCGGTGGCTACTTCACGGTGGCGGCGGCCGTTCTGCTCATCGCCACCGCGGCGGCCATCATGGTCGCGGGCGAGGATCCCATCGCCGAGGCGGTGCCGCAGGCCCGCGCCCTGCGCCTGCCGCCGCTGGCCACGCTGCTGCGCCTGCGACGCCGCTCCGCGCCCGCCGTCCGCGCCGCCGCCGCCGCCCTGGCCCGCTTCGATCACTGGCTCGAATCTCAGCCGCAGGTTCCGCTCTTCGTCGGAGCGGCCGCCCTCGCCGTCCTGCTCTTTCACTGATGGCGCCCAACGAACCGGTGCTGGCGGTGGCCGGCTTCCTCGCCGCCGTGGTCGTCACCCTGGTCGATGGCCGCCGCGCCGTCACCTGGACGGCGCTGGCGGCGGCGCTGGGGCTGGCGCCGTCGGTGGCCAGCTTCTACGGCGCCAACGCGGCCCTGGTGCTCTTCGCCGCCGCCGCCGCCACCACCGCGGCCGGCCCGCTCAGCCGGGTTCTCGCCCACCGGCTGGTCTGGATGGCCGGGGTGGACCCGGTGGTTCCCGTGGTCGCCGACCGCGAGGCCCTCTTCGGCCCCCGAAGCATCCGCGTGGCCACCGCGGTCCTGGTGCTGCCCGCGGCGTCGTGGGTCAGCTTCAACGTCCCCCTAGGGACGGCCTCGACGGTCAGCGGGGTGCTCTTCCCGGCGGCACTGGTCTGGGGGTGCGCCGGCGTTCGCCTGCTCACCGCAAGGACGGTGGTCGACATCACAGTCGGGGTCGCCGCGCTGGGACTGGCCGCCGCCGCGGCGTGGTTCCTGTGCGCTGGGGCGGACACCTTCCGCGCCGCCGTGGCCGCCGCGGCCCTGGCTCCCGCGGCCGCCGTGACGGCGGGGTGGCTGGGCGGACGCCATGCCACCGCTCGGCCCCTGGAGAGCTCGCCGTGAGCGTGGCCCCGGTGGCGATCACCTGGGCGGCCGCCGGGCTGCTCGCGGCCCTCCTGCTCCCC
>JBOHUD010000069.1:0-30483 GCA_050734155.1 Candidatus Dormibacteria bacterium | reverse complement strand
GTCAGCGCCACCACACCCACGGCGGCGGCCAGCACCATGGCGACGAGCAGGACGGCGATCACCGTCCGAGTGTACGGGCCGCGGAGCTGGCCGCCGTCGGTGTGGCGGTCATCCGCCTGGAGGCGGCTCGAAGGGATCGGCCACCTCGTTGACCAGCTCGCGGGAGAACAGGTGGGCCGCCGGCGGGAGGGTGCGCCGCCGGTCCCAGACCAGCGCCATGGTCCGCGCGATGGGGGGGTCGCGCAGGGGGATCACCGTCACCCGTGCCGACGGCGACGGCAGCGGCATGGGCATCAGGGTGATTCCCAGCCCGGCCTCGACCAGCCCCTGGACGATGCTGAAGTCGTCGCCCTCGTAGGCCACGGTGGTGGTCAGGCCCTGGGAGGCGAAGGCATCGTCGATCACCTTGCGCAGCCCGCTCCGCGAGCGGGGCAGGATCAGGGGCTCGTCGGGCAGGTCGGCCAGGGCCGCCGAGGTGCGCCCGGCCAGCCGGTGGGCCAGGGGCACCACCACCGCCACCCGTTCGCGGAACAGCGGGACGGTCTCGAGGTCGGGGGTGTTGAGCGGCGGCGGCCCGAGGATGCCGAGGTCGAAGTCACCGGCAAGGACGCCGCTGGCCACCTCCGCGGTGGTGCCCTCCTCGAGGGTGAAGCGGACCCCCGGGTGCGCCCGCAGGAAGCGGGCCAGTCGCTCGGGCAGCCAGCGTGCCCCCACGGTGTGCAGGAAGCCGATCCGCACCACCCCCGACTCCGCCGAGACCGCGCCCTCGGCATCGGCCACCGCCTCGCGCAGGTCGCTGAGCAACCGTTCGGCGCGGCCCACGAACCTCATCCCGGCCTGTGTGAGACGAATGGAGCGTCCGATGCGTTCAAAGAGAGCCACGCCCACCTCCTGCTCCAGCCGGGCGATCTTGCGGCTCACCGTTGACGGATCTGCCTGGAGCGCGTCCGCCGCCCGGCCCAGGTGCTCGAGCCTGGCGACCTCCAGGAATGTGCGCAGAGAGTCGGCATTGATGCGATCCATGCATCAATCTGATCCCAAAAGCGCTCTTGATGTCAACGCTACAGGGGGATAGGCTTGCCTGAGTGGTGGCGGAAATGTCAACGGACCCGTTGTCATGGATGCTCTGCGGCACCCCCCGAGGAGATTGAATTGTTGATCGAGAATGCGACCCAGGAGGTGCATGACGCCCGCAAGCGCCATCACCGGGAGATGGTCGAGCGGACCCGCCTGCGCCGCCTCGTGGAGCGGGTGGACGAGGTGATCAGCGCCTGCGAGGAGATCCACCTCCAGAGCATCAAGGAGACCCCGGGCGACCTCAAGTCGCGCGCCGAGGATGTTTTCAGCTTCGCGCGGAGCGCCGTCTCCAAGGCGGGCGACCGGGTGGCGCTCGCCGCCGTCGAGGAGGCCATCAACCGCCGCCAGATCAAGATCACCGAGATCATGGACATCCTCTGGACCATCCAGGAGATCGTCTTCGACCTGATGCTCCCCTGGCGCACCGAGCTCCCCGAGGACGTCGAGCCCGAGGGACCGATCAGCGGGGCTCCTGATTGGAGGCGCTGGACCGCCGTCGCCTGACCCGGGCCTCAGCCCTCGTCGAGGCGGCGCCCCTCGTCGCACACCGTGCGGTACTCGCAGCGCGGGCAGTTCCAGGCTGAGGGATGGGGCGGGAAGTCACCCGCCCGCCACGCCTCGGACAGGTCGCGCGCCGTCACCGAGAGATGGCGCGACGAGGTCTCGAGCTGGTCGCGGGTGAAGGCGACCCGGGTGACCTCGGCGGTCTGGAGATGGTGCAGCTCGACTTGCACCCGGTCGCTGCGCTGGCGGCGCGCCACCGCCACCGCGTATGCCCGCACCTGGAGGTCGCGGCGCAGCTGCTCCTCGGCGGGCGGTGCCCCGGTCTTGTAATCGACAACGGTCACCCCGCCGCCGCCGTCGTCATCGAGCCGATCCCAGCGGCCGTGCACGTCGGCGTGGTCGAGCGCCAGGTTGAAGGGCTGCTCGACCGCCGCGATCGAGGCCTCGACCCAGGCGTCCGAGGCGATGTAGCGGCGCAGCTGCTGCTCCCCCAGCTCGCGGAGCTGCGCGCTGCTGCCCTTCGGCCCCCGCGCCGCCGTCCAGGCGCCGTTCCAGATCGCCGCCACCAGGTCCGGGTCGACCGTCTCCCCAGCTCGGCGCCGCATCGCCGCGTTCTGGAGCACGGTGTGAATCAGAGTCCCGTACCAGCTCTGCAGCGTGATGCCGACCGGCATGCGGTAGCGACGGCGGTACTCGAAGCGGCGCGGGCACTGCTTGAAGACACGGATGTCAGAAACCGCGACCGACAGGCGCTCGCCCAGGCGCCGTCCCGGGGCTCGCGCCGCCCGGGGATGGAGGGGAGCTGCGCCGGGCAGCTCGCGCCGCCGGCCCCGCTCGGCGCCGCCCAACGAGACCAGGAAGGGCGAGGGGTTCTCGTCGCGGAAGCCGCGCGGGTAGCGGCGGGCGCGCGACAGCACCAGGCGGTCGCGGGCGCGGGTGATGGCGACGTAGAAGAGGCGGCGCTCCTCGTCGATCACGGCGTCGCCGGGAGGCGGCAGCTCGGGCACGAGGGCCCCCGGAAGCGACAGCGCCGCGGGGCTCGGCGTCCCCCGTCCCGGCCAGCGCGACTCGATGCACCGGGAGATGACCACCACCGGCCATTCCAGACCCTTGGCGGAGTGGGCGGTGAGCAGCATGACGCCGTCGTCGACGGCTTCGATGGCGGCCAGCTCGTCGGCGTTGCGGCTGTTGCGGAGCACGTCGAGGTGACCCAGCGCGGTGCCGAGGCGGTGATCGTCGCTCCAATCGGTGAAGGACTCGAGGAGCTCGCCGAACTTGTTGAGGTTGGCGCCCGTCTGGCGTCGCGCCAGCTCGTTCTGCTGGTCGAGCAGGGCGAGGAAATTGCTGCGCTGCAGCGCCTCGTAGAAGATCTCGCGAACGTCCTCGCGCGCGCTCATGGCGTGTAGAGCTTCGATGTCGCCCATGCAGCGGGCCACGCCCTGCTGGTCGTGCTCGTCGAGCGCGGCCGGGTGCGCAGCATCGGCAAGCAGGTCGCGCAGCGTGGCGTCGTGGCCGTCGCAGAGCTCCACCAGCGCCAGCCGTCCCCGGTTGCTGACCCGCCACGAGGGCAGCTGCAGGCAGCGCAGCACCGCCTGTGAATCCCTGGGGTCGGCGGCCGCTGCCAGCAGGGCCAGCATGTCCTTGATCTCGGGCTGGATGAAGAAGCCGCGCCCGCCCTGCACCTGGTAGGGCACGCCGACCTCGCGAAGCGCGCCGATGGCGGGGCGCATGTCGGCATGGCGCCGGAACAGCCAGGCGATGCCCGAGGCGGCCACGCCGGAGTCGATGAGCAGGCGGCACTCCGAGGCCACGCCGAGCATCTCGCTGCGTTCGTCGGCGGCTTCCCACAGCTCCACCGGGTCGCCGCCGCCGCGTTCACTCTCCAGTGTCTTGGCGATGCGCGAGGTGGGATCGGCGGCGCCGATCACGGCTGCCGCAGCCTCGACGACGGGCGCGGTGCTGCGGTAGTTGTGCGAGAGCGTCACCCGAGCGTGCTCCGGATAGGTGCGCGAGAAGCGCTCCAGGTTGGCGAGGCTGGCGCCGCGGAACTTGTAGATCGCCTGGTCGTCGTCGGCGACCACCAGGATGTTGCGATGCGCCGCCACCAGCGTCTCCACCAATCGCGCCTGCGCGTAGTTGGTGTCCTGGTACTCGTCCACCATGACGTGGCTGATGGCGTCGCAGATCGCGCGCCGCGGCGCGTCGTGCTCGCGGAGCAGCTGCTCGGCGTTGAGGATGGTGTCGTCGTGGTCGAGCACCGCGCTGCGCAGATAGCGCTCGTCGAGCGCTGTGTAGACCGCGGCGATCTCCTTTTGGCGGGCCAGCAGGGCTCGCTCTGCGGGATCGTCGGTGGCGGCCAGCGCCGCGGCGGCCCAGCGCGTGTACGCCTGCGGGGTGACCAGCTCCTGCTTGGCCTTGCCGATGACGTCGAGGATGGAGTCGACGAGGTCGTGGGGGCGCAGCGGGTTCCACAGGGTTCGCGGCCGGAGCGCGGCCAGCACCGCCTCCAGGTGCAGCCACCGCTCCGCCTCGTCGGCGATGCGAAAGGCGGGGGAGATCCCTGCCAGCCAGCCCCACTCGCGCACCACCCGTCCCGCGAAGGAGTGGTAGTTGCTGAGCGGCGGCTCGCCGCTGAAGGGGCCGTGTGCCGCCTCGGCACGGCTGCGCATCTCGGCCGCCGCCTTGCGGGTGTAGGTGAGCACCAGCTGGGCGGCGGGGGCCACGCCCTCGTCGGCCAGCGCCAGGAACCGCTCCACGATGACCCGCGTCTTGCCGCTGCCCGGCCCGGCCAGCACCAGGCACGGTCCGGCGCGGTGGGCAACTGCGGCCTGCTGGTCGGGGTCGAGGGGCTGCGAGGGCATGGATCCTCAGGCGGCGGCGTGGCCTTCGAACGGATGTACGCCGGCGGGTCCGCAAGCGTACACCTGCGGCGGCGGTGTCCGAGGGCCGAAGATCAGCCCGTGGAACCTGTCCTGGTCGAGCGCGACCACGCCGTCGTGGTGGTCACCATCAACCGCCCCGAGGTGCGCAACGCCATCGACGGCGCGGTCGCCGGAGGGCTGGCCACCGCCTTTCGCGCCTTCGAGGCGGACGATTCGCTGTCGACGGCGGTGCTCACCGGGGCCGGCGGCTGCTTCTCTGCCGGGGCCGACCTGCGCGCCCTGGGCACGCTCCGCACCGCCCCCGACGGCGACGCTCCCCTGGGCGTCTCCAGGATGCTGCTCACCAAGCCGGTCATCGCCGCCATCGAGGGGCACGCCGTGGCCGGCGGCCTGGAGCTGGCGCTGTGGTGCGACCTCCGCGTCGCCGCCGCCTCGGCGGTGTTCGGCGTCCACTGCCGCCGCTTCGGCGTCCCGCTGATGGACGGGGGCACCATCCGCCTGCCCCGGCTGGTTGGTCAGGGACGCGCCCTCGACATGATCCTGACGGGACGGGCGGTGCCGGCCGCGGAGGCTCTCTCCATCGGGCTCGTCGATCGCCTCGTCGGCGACGGTGAGGCACTGGAGGCGTCGCTCACCCTGGCTCGCGAGCTGGCGTCGCTGCCGCAGGAGTGCATGCGCTCGGACAGGATGTCGGTGTACGAGCAGTGGTCGCTTCCCAGCGCGGCTGCCCTGGCCAACGAGAGCCGGCGCGGGCATGCGGTCATCGGCAGCGGCCAGGCAGGGCGCGGCGCGGCGCGGTTCGAGCGCGGCGAGGGGCGCCACGGTGCGCAGCTGGGAACGGCGCGCCACCACCGCTGAGTACAATCGCGGTTCCAGCAACCGTGTTTTCCGCCGTGAATTTCTGCTGCCCCCGGGCGGCCCGAAGGAGGTGATTCCGACCGTGTCGGAGGTCAAGGTCCGCGAGGGCGAGACCTTTGAGAGCGCTCTGCGACGCTTCAACAAGAAGATCAAGCAGAACGGCATCCTCTCAGAGGTGCGCCGCCGCGAGCACTACGAGAAACCATCGGTCCGCCGCAAGCGCAAGCTCGTCGCCGCCAAGAAGCGTCGCGCCAAGGCGGGCTGACCCAGCTGCTTCGCGACCAGCCCCCCGTCCCGCAGCGTGCCCTCGGGGCGTCCCTGTGCTCCTCTCCATCATGGTCACCGCCACCGCGATGAGGGTGAGCATCAGCTGTGCCGAGCGCATCACCCTGGCCGCCCAGCGAGGGGCGATCCGCCGTGCCGCGCTGGGACCGCTGCTGCGCCGCAGCGCGGAGGCGCTCGGGGTGGGGCCGCGCGTGTCACTGGCGGTGCGCCTCACCGACGACCGGGAGCTGCGTGAGCTGAACCTCCGCTTCCTCGGTTTGGACGCGCCCACCGACGTGCTCGCCTTCCCGGCGGACGAGCCGGACCGCGCCGGCGACATCGCCATCAGTGTCGAGCGCGCCATCGCCCAGGACGGCGGTGACGGCGCGGCCGAGCTGCGCCTGCTGGCCGTGCACGGCCTGCTCCACTGTCTCGGGCACGACCACGCGCACCCCGGCCAGGCCGCGGCGATGACGGCGGCGACCCGCGCCCTGCTGCCCGCCCAGCGGGTGCCCGAGCTGGGGGCACCGGGATCCTGATGGCCAGCCTGGTCATCGGCCTGGGCAACCCCGGCGGCGAGTACGCGCGCAGCCGCCACAACGTGGGCTGGATGTGCCTCGACGAGCTGGAGTCGCGGGGCCGTTTCGGTCGCCAGCGTCGGGAGGGGCCGGCGAGGGTGCGCGAGGGCAGCCTCGCCGGGTACGACGTGGTCACCGCCCGTCCCCAGACGTACATGAATGTGTCGGGGCGCGCCGCGGTCCACCTGCTCAACAGGTACGGGGTCGTTCCCGGGGACCTGATCGTGGTGCACGATGACGTCGACCTCCGGCTGGGGCGCCTGCGCCTCAAGCGGGGCGGCGGGGCGGCCGGGCAGAGGGGCGTGATGTCGATCGCGGATTCGTTGCGCACCCAGGACTTTCTGCGGGTGCGCATCGGCGTCTCCCGCCCGCTCGATCGCGACCGGATGGTGGACCACGTGCTCAACGGCTTCACGCCTGAGGAGCGCGATCTCCTCAGCGCCGTCCTGCCCCGCGCGGCCGACGCCGTCACGGCGCTGATCCGCGACGGCCTCGACACCGCCATGAGCGAGTACAACCGTGCCCCTGACAGCTGAGCTGGCGACGCTCCGCGGGCGGCTCGACAGCACGCCGGCGATGGCTGCGCTGCGTGACATGGAGCGTGGCGTCGTCGGCGGCGTGCCCGGTGGCGCGATCGCGCTGATCGCCTGGTGGCTGCGCGAGGTCAGCGGCGTCCCGGTCGTGCTGGTGGGCGGCGACGCCGAGTCGCTCAGCTCCGACGCCGCCCTCTGGGGCGGTGCCGCGGCGCTGGGGCTCTTCCCCGCGGCGGACACCCCACCCTTCGACCGGGTGCCGCCGTCGGAGGAGGTCACCCGGCGGCGGCTCGCGTCGCTGGCGCTGCTCGCCGGCAGCGCAGCTCCGCTGATCGTCGCCTCCCCCGCAGGGCTGCTGCGTCCCGCCCTGCCCGTGGACCTGGTCCGGGCTGGCTCGCTGCGGCTGCGCAGCGGCGAGCGGCAGTCCCGCGATGCCTTCATCCGCCGTGCCGTGGATCTCGGCTACAGGAGGGTGAGCGCCGTCTCCGTGCCCGGGGACATCGCGGTGCGGGGCGGCATCGTCGACGTCTTCGGGCTCGACCGCGCCCGCCCCTGGCGTGCCGAGTGGTTCGGTGACGACATCGACGAGCTGCGCGCCTTCGACGTCGAGACCCAGACGTCGGTTGCGAAGTTGAGCGAGGTGGTGGTGTGGCCCGCGCGCGAGCTCGACCTCCGCGCCGCCACCGTGGAGCAGGCGCTGCAGCGTGTCGACGCGCTCGACATCTCGGGGTGCCGCCCCGAGGTGCGCGAGGCGTGGGAGCGCGACCGCGAGCAGCTCCGCCTGGGGACGTACGACGAGGGGGTGGATGTCTTCTACCCCTACCTGGTGGGGGAGAGCCCGGCCACGCTCCTCGATCATGCGGGCAGGGGCGCGGTGGTGCTGCTCGCCGGAGGTCGCCAGGCGCTGCTGCGCGGCGCCCGGCGTCATGCCGAGGAGATCGAGAACCTCCTCGCCCAGGAGGAGCGGCGCGGCGAGCTGCCGGCGGGCGCGCGCACCGGTCTGCTGACGCCGGCCGCCCTGCTCGCCGCCCTGGAGCGCCACCGCTGCATCGAGCTGGTGCGCGAGCCCGAGGGCGACGCCGTCCTCGACTGGCGCGGGGTGGACGGGTTCGTGGGGCGCATCAACGCGTTCAGCGCCACCGCTCGCGCGCGCACCTCGGCGGGCGCGACGGTGCTGGTGGTGAGCCGCCAGCAGCATCGTGTCGAGGAGCTGGTCGGCGACGACGGGCACGACCCCCAGGACCTCGCCGAGCTGGACGGCGGCACCACCATGATTCCCGGCGGAGCGCTCGCCGTCACCGGGGGTGACCTCTCCGCCGGCTTCGCGGCGCCCGACCTCGGGCTCGACGTCTACACCGACCACGAGCTCTTCGGGGCGGTGAAGCGTCGCGGCTCGGCGCTGGCCCGGGGCGCGCGCCGCGCCGAGTCCACGTCGGCGCGGGGCGCGCGCCGGGCCGCGTCGGGGACCGCGGCGCAGGCTGCTTTCGTCATGCAGTTCGCGCCCGGCGACCTGGTCGTGCACCGGGACCACGGCATCGGACGCTTCCTCGAGATGCGCACGGTCAGTGACGCGCTCGGTGAGCACGAGTACATGACAATCGAGTACGCCGACGCGGACAGGCTGTTCGTCCCCGTCGACCACCTCGACCGGGTGGACCGCTACGTGGGGGGTGCGGAGTCGCATCCTCACCTCTCGCGGCTCGGCAGCGGCGAATGGGAGCGGGTAAAGCGCCGCGTCAAGGAGCGCACCGAGGAGGTGGCGCGGGAGCTGCTCACCCTCTACTCGCGACGGGAGATGGCGGCGGGCCACGCGTTCTCCCCCGACGGCGCCTGGCAGCGCGAGCTCGAGGCGTCGTTTCCCTACCAGGAGACCCCCGACCAGGAGCTGGTGCTCGACGAGATCAAGCGCGACATGGAGGCATCGCGCCCCATGGATCGCGTGGTCTGCGGCGACGTGGGCTTCGGCAAGACCGAGCTGGCCCTGCGTGCCGCGTTCAAGGCGGCCAGCGAAGGCCGCCAGGTGGCGGTGCTGGTGCCCACCACGGTTCTCGCCCAGCAGCACTTCCTGACCTTCACCGAACGGCTGGCGCCATTTCCCATCACCGTGCGCCAGCTCTCCCGGTTCTGCAGCGACGCCGACATCGCGGCCACGCTCGCGGGCCTGCGCGGTGGCGGCGTCGACATCGTGGTCGGCACCCATCGTCTGCTCCAGCGGGACGTCGCGTTCTCCAACCTCGGGCTGGTGGTGATCGACGAGGAGCAGCGCTTCGGCGTGCTTCAGAAGGAGAAGTTCAAGTCGCTGCGCGTCGCCGTCGACGTGCTCTCGCTGTCGGCGACGCCGATCCCGCGCACGCTGCACATGTCCCTGGCCGGGATTCGCGATCTCTCCGTCATCCAGACCCCGCCCGAGGAACGCCAGCCCATCAAGACCTACGTCACCGCGCGAGAGGAGTCACTGGTCCGTGAGGTGATCACCCGCGAGCTCGCCCGCGCGGGCCAGGTCTTCTTTCTCCACAACCGCGTCCAGACGATCGAGAAGCACGCCGAGGATCTGCGCCGGCTGGTCCCCGAGGCGCGCATCGCCGTGGGCCACGGGCAGATGCCGGAGAGCGCGCTGGCCGAGGTGATGCGCCGGTTCGGCGAGGGGGGCGTCGACGTGCTGGTGTGCACCACCATCATCGAGTCCGGGCTCGACATTCCCAACGCCAACACCATCGTCATCAACGACGCCCACCGTCTCGGCCTGGCCCAGCTGTACCAGCTCCGTGGCCGGGTGGGCCGGGCGGGTCAGCGCGCCTACGCGTACCTCCTGTATCCACCGGAGCGGTCGCTCACGGAGAGGGCCGACAAGCGCCTCGACGTCATCGGTGAGCTCCAGGACCTCGGTGCCGGTTTCAAGCTGGCCATGCACGACCTGGAGATCCGCGGCGCCGGCAACCTGCTCGGCGAGGAGCAGCACGGCGAGATCGCCGCGGTCGGTCTGGAGCTGTACAACACCCTGCTCCGCCAGGCGGTCACCGCGCTGCAGGGCAGGCCCCACCTCGAGTCCCCGGCGCAGGTGAGCGTGTCGCTGCCGGTGCGGGCCTTCCTGCCGGTGACCTACGTCAGCGACGAGCGCCTCCGCCTGCGCTGCTACCAGGAGCTGGCGGCCTGCGCCACCGACTCCGACCTGGAGAGCGCCGGACGCGCTCTGGTCGACCGCTTCGGACCGCTTCCCGAGGCTGCGCAGTCGTTGCTCTACTCGCTGCGGGTGCGCCTGCTGGCCGCCGCCGCCGGGGTGGACGCCGTCGAGTCGGGCGAGCAGGGAGTGCGCGTCCAGCTGGCCCTCGGCCACGGTCTCGACCTCGCCGCGGTGGTCAACCAGTGGCGAGCCCAGGCGAGCGCCAGCGCGACGCGGATCCTGGTCAGCACGGAGGCGGTTCGCCCCGGTCGCGACTGGCGCGACGTGCTCCTCGGTGTCCTGGGTGAGCTCGGCCGTCTGCGGCGAGCCCGCACGGCGGTCACCGCGTAGCCGGGTGCGCACCCGCTGGCGGGTCAGGCGGCGGGAAGGGTCAGCACAAAACGGCTGCCGCCGGCGCTGGTGTCCTCGAGCACCAGGTCGCCACCCATGCGGCGCGCGCACTCGCGGCTCAGGTAGAGCCCCAGGCCGGACCCTTGGGTGCCACCGGTCCGGGTCCCGCGGGCGAAGCGCGCGAAGATGCTCTCGCGTTCCGCTTCGGGCACCCCGGGGCCGCCGTCCTGCACGCGAATGTGCACCGTGTGGGGGTCGGCGGCGATGGTGATGGTGATCGCCGGGGGATCGACCGAGTAGATGATGGCGTTGCTGACCAGGTTGTCGAGGATCCTCGCCACCAGCGTGGCGTCGCCCAGGGCTCGGGCGTCGTCGCCTGCCTGCAGCTCCACTCTGCCGGAGCGGAGCCGCGCGCGCGGCTGCGACCGCTCGACGGCGGCGGTGACCAGGGCCGCGGTGCCCACGACGTCGCGGCCGACACCGAGGTCGTCGCTCTCGATGCGCGCCAGGGTGAGCAGGTCCTCGGCGAGAGTGCGAGCGTGCTCAGCCTGGCGGCGGATGGTGGCCAGCTGGCGTTCGACGACGGTGGCATCCTGCCGGGCGGCGGCATCGTTGATGAGCAGCTCGGTGTACCCCTCGATCACAGTCAGGGGCCCGCGCAGCTCGTGGACGGCGATGTTCATGAACTCGCGCTTCATCTTCTCCGCCTCGAGCAGGCGGTGGACCAGCCGGCCGTTGTGGAGCACCAGCGCCGCCAGGGTGGCGAACTGGCGCAGGCCGGCGATGTCACCGGGCGAGTACCCGGTGCGTCCCCGGAAGCGGCCGACGACCAGGATCCCGAGCAGGTCACCGGCGAACTGCAGCGGGGTGACCAGGGCGTGGCCGTACCGTGCCGCGTACGACTCCGGGTCAGCGCCGCTCTCGGACTGGGAGGCGGCCACCTCGATTGTCCGGCCGGCTCGGACGGCAGCCTCGACGGCGGAGCTGAGCGGCCACCTGGTCCCCACCGGCGCCACCCCTGACGTCGCCTCGACCACCCCGACATCTCCCGCCAGGCGCATCAGCGCTGCCACGTCCGCCTCCGCCGCGGTGCCGGCGTGCTGGACGATGCGCTGCAGCAGCGCGGGAAGATCCTGCAGCGCGGCCACGTCGGCAGCGGCCTCAGCGGCGGCCTGGAGGCGCCGCGATGCCGAGGTCGCCGTCTCGTAGAGCTTGGCGTTGCGCAGGGCCAGGCCGGCGAGGGCCCCGAAGCCGGTGAGGCTGGGGATGTCCGACTCCAGGAACGGCTGATCCCGGTGGCGCGAGAGCACCAGCATGCCCACCAGCTCGCCTGACTCGAGGATGGGCACGGTGGCCGTGTGCTTCACCGTGCCCAGGGCATCGCGAAACTCGGGAAGCGCCTCGGAGACCGCCATCGGGCCTCCCAGCACGGTGCGGCGGGTGTCGAGCAGAGCGTGCACCAGGGGCTGGCGCAGCAGCGATTCCGCGCCGTAGCCACGCCCCACCCAGGTGATCTCGCCACCCGTCCCGACCGACGCCTCGATGATCAGCCGATCGCCGGCGATGCTCGACAGGGTGGCGCGGTCCGCGGATGCCACGGCTAGGCTGCGCTCCAGGATGCGGCCCATGACCGTGCGCGCGTCGAGCGAGCCGGCGAGCTCGAGGGTGAGATGGAGCAGGTCATCGGTGGGCGCTTGAGGTTCCACTGCCAGCTTCCGAGCGACGTTTGAGGAGATGGGCGCAGTCTAATTCGCTGCTTACTCCCTTGTGGGTTTTGACAACATCGTCACTATCAATGGCGGCGCCCGTGCCCGGCTCGACGCCCGTCCGCGGCCGGCCACCGAGTGCGTAGGCTGTGAGCGCATGAGAGATGAAGCCCTCGCCTCCCTGCGTGCCCTCAACGAGGTGGTGGAGCGGCTGCGTGCCCCCGGGGGATGTCCCTGGGATGGCGAGCAGACCCATGCCAGCCTCCGTGCCTACCTCCTCGAGGAGACCTACGAGGTGCTCGAGTCGATCGACGGCAGCGAGGCGACCGGGCTTCGCGAGGAGCTCGGCGACGTGCTCCTCCAGGTGCTGATGCACTGCGCCATCGCCGCCGAGGCCGAGGGCGGGTTCGACATCGGGGACGTCGCCGAGACCAGCCGCGCCAAGATGATCCACCGCCACCCCCATGTCTTCGGCGACGCCGCCGTGGAGGGAGCGGCCGAGGTGGTCGTCAACTGGGAGCGGCTGAAGCGGTCGGAGAAGAACCGGCGCCTGTCGCTGCTCGACGGGATCCCGCGCTCCCTTCCCGCCCTGGCCTTCGCGCAGGCGGTGCAGAAGCGCCCCGCCCGCCTCGGCTTCGATGAGATGCCCACCACGGCCGGCGCGGCGCTGGCGCTGACCGAGGCGGTCGCGCGCCTGGCGTCGCTCCCCGCGGCCCCGGCGGAGGCCCCGCCGGCACTGGAGTCGGCGGTGGGGGAGCTGCTCTTCGCCGCGGTCGCGCTGGCGAGACGGCTGCGGGTCAATCCCGAGGACGCGCTGCGCTCGCGCAGCAACCGCTTTGCCGACCGCTTCCGCCGGCTCGAGACCGCGGCGCGGGCGGAGGGCGTCGACCTGCACGACCTCGACGCGGACCAGTGGCGGCGCCGCTGGGAGGCCGCAGCCGGTCCGCGCTGACGGCCGCGCTTGTCAAAACCACCGCTTGCCTCCATTCTATGGACGGTCGCACGGCCAGTTGCAGCACACGTTCTCGAGGGCCGACCGATTCTTCGTCATGTCGTCGCCGCCGACGCCAGCCCGACGCGCCGCCTGGTCATCGCCGGGCTGGCGGCACTGTCGGGGCTGGCCGCCTACGCCGTCTTCACTGAGGCTGCGCAGAGTCACGCGCTCGATTCCAGGGTGCGGGCGCTGAGCGCATCGAACGCTGCCCTGCACCAGCAGATCACCCAGCGCCGCCAGCAGATCGGCGAGGCCAGCAACAGTGACTGGCTCGAGGAGCAGGCGCGGCGTCTGGGCTTCGTCTTCCCGGGTGAGACGCTGTTCATCATCACCAGCCCGGGTGCGGCGCTGCCCGCCGGCGGTGGTGTCAACGCCGTGCTGCCGACGTATGCACCGTCGCCGTCGCCGTCGCCGTCCACCAGTCCAGGGGCGTCGTCGTCCGCCTCGCCGTCGCCGGCAGCGCGCCCCTCGCCGACACCGCTGGTGTTCGTGATGCCGTCGCCGAGCCCGCACTGACCTCAGGCGAGGCGCGCGCCGGCTTCCGATACTCTATTGCGGTGCCGCCCCGCGAGCAGCCGTATCCCGATGTCGATCCGCGCCCGCATTTCCCGGCGCTCGAGGACGAGGTGCTCGCCTACTGGGAGCGGGACGGCACCTTCGCGGCGTCGCTGGAGCAGCGCAGCGGTGAGCGCGAGTTCGTCTTCTACGACGGGCCTCCCTTCGCCAACGGGCTGCCCCACTACGGGCACCTGCTGACCGGTTTCGTCAAGGACGCGGTGCCGCGCTACAAGACCATGCGCGGCCTGCGGGTGTCACGGCGTTTCGGCTGGGACTGCCACGGGCTTCCCGCCGAGATGGAGGCCGAGCGCGAGCTCGGCATCTCCGGCCATGTGGCCATCAACTCCTACGGGGTGGGTCGCTTCAACGACCACTGCCGCACCTCGGTGCTCAAGTACACGCGCGAGTGGCGCAGCTACGTCACCCGCCAGGCGCGCTGGGTGGACTTCGACAACGACTACAAGACCATGGACCTCGCCTACATGGAGAGCGTCATGTGGGCGTTTCAACAGCTGTGGGATCGCGGGCTCATCTACGAGGGCCATCGCGTGCTGCCCTACTGCTGGGAGTGCGAGACCCCGCTGAGCAACTTCGAGACCCGCCTCGACGACGCCTACCGTCCCCGCCAGGACCCCGCGGTGACGGTGAAGTTCCGGCTCGATGCGCAGCCCTCGGACGTGGTCCCCACCCACCTGCTGGCCTGGACGACGACGCCGTGGACGCTGCCCTCCAACCTCGCCGTCGCCGTCAATCCCAGCATCGACTACGCGGTGTACGAGAAGGATGGCGAGCGCTGGATCCTGGGCGAGCATGCTGCCGACCACTACACCGAGGAGCTGGCGGGGGCGCCCCGGGTCGCGACCGTGCGCGGCGACCAGCTGGTGGGTCGGACGTACGCACCGCTCTTCGACTTCTTCGCGTCGGAAGAGAACAGCTTCCGCCTCCTGGCGGCGGACTTCGTCAGCGAGGCGGAGGGCACGGGGGCGGTGCACATGGCGCCGGGGTTCGGCGAGGACGACCAGCGGCTCTGCGAGGCCAACGGGATCCGCGTGGTGGTTCCGGTGGACCAGAGCGGCCGCTTCACCGGCGAGGTGCCCGATTGGCAGGGCCTCCAGGTCTTCGAGGCCAACCCCAGGATCGTGCGCCGGCTCGGCGAGATGGGCGCGCTGGTGCGCCACGAGACCTACGATCACAGCTACCCGCACTGCTGGCGCACCGACACCCCGCTCATCTACCGCGCGGTGAGCTCCTGGTTCGTCGAGGTGACGGCGTTCAGGGATCGCGCGTCCGAGCTCAACCTGGACATCAACTGGGTTCCAGCTCACGTGCGCGACGGCGCCTTCGGCAAGTGGATGGCGGGAGCGCGCGACTGGTCGATCAGCCGCAATCGCTTCTGGGGTTCGCCGATCCCCGTCTGGAAGAGCGACGACCCCGGCTTTCCGCGCGTCGACGTCTACGGCTCTCTCGATGACCTCGAGCGCGACTTCGGAGTGCGCCCCACCGACCTGCACCGTCCGCAGATCGACCAGCTCACCAGGCCGAACCCCGACGATCCCAGCGGCCGCGCCACCATGCGCCGCGTCGAGGAGGTTCTCGATGGCTGGTTCGAGTCCGGCTCGATGCCCTACGCACAGGTCCACTTCCCCTTCGAGCAGGAGCAGTGGTTCAGGTCGCACTTTCCCGCGGATTTCATCGTGGAGTACATGGGCCAGACCCGCGCCTGGTTCTACAGCCTCCATGTGCTCGCCACCGCCCTCTTCGACAAGCCGGCGTTCAGCAACTGTGTGGTGCACGGGGTGATCCTCGGCAGCGACGGCCGCAAGATGAGCAAGCGGCTGCGCAACTATCCCGACCCCGAGGAGATGTTCGCCGACCATGGGGCCGATGCCGTGCGCTGGTTCCTGCTCAGCTCCCCGCTGCTGCGCGGCCAGGACATGGTGGTCGACGAGAAGGGCATCAGGGACGCGCTGCGCGAGGTGGTGATCCCGCTCTGGAACGCCTACAAGTTCTTCTGCGAGTACGCCAACATCGACCGCCATCGCGCCGTCCCGCGCAGCGACGCCAGCGGTGTCCTAGACCGCTACATCCTCGCCAAGACGGACAGCCTGGTCGCCGCCGTGGTGGAGCGCATGGACGCCTACGACCTCGACGGCGCCTGCCAGGCGATCACCGGGTTCATCGACGCGCTCAACAACTGGTACATCCGGCGCAGCCGCGAGCGGGTCTGGTCAGCCGCCCTCAGCGATGACAAGGCCGACTGCTACGACACGCTGTTCACGGTCCTGACAACGCTCTGCCGGGTCACCGCCCCACTCCTGCCGCTGCTCACCGAGACCGTGTACCGGGGACTGACCGACGAGCGCAGCGTGCACCTGACCGACTTCCCCGAGCCTCGCTCGCTCCCTGGGGACGCCGCCCTCGTCGAGGCCATGGACACCGTGCGTGAGGTCTGCTCGGCGGTGCTCTCGGTGCGCCGTGCCGCCCAGCGCCGGGTCCGGCTGCCACTGCCTGCGGTGACCATCGCCGTGCCCGACCCCGAGCGCCTCGAGGCCTATCGCAACCTCATCGCCGACGAGGTGAACGTCAAGGAGGTGCGCATCTCCACCGACGTCGACGCCGTGGCGCGCCGGGTGCTCGCGCTCAACGCCCCGGTGGTCGGGCCGCGACTTGGCGCGGATGCGCAGGCGGTGTTCGGCGCCGCGCGCAGGGGCGAGTGGCGCCTCACCGACGCCGGGCTCGAGATCGCCGGGCACCGGCTCGCGCCCGGCGACTACAGCCTCGAGATTCGCGCCAAGGACGAGCTGAGCACGCGGATCCTCGACTCCGGCAGGGGAGCGGTGTGCGTCGACCTCGAGGTCACCCCCGAGCTGGAGCGCGAGGGCCTGGCCCGTGACGTGGTGCGTCTCGTGCAGTCGGCGCGCCGCGATGCCGGGCTGCACCTCGCCGATCGCATCCGCCTGGCCGTCGACCTGCCCGACGCCTACGCCGCCGCGGTCGAGGAGCACAGGGAATACCTTCGCGCGGAGACCCTCGCCGCGGAGCTCCAGATCGGGGCTGTTCCCGTGGGGATGAGCATCCACGAGACCGCCCTCGACGGTGGCGTCGCCCGGGTCGGGGTGATCCGCGCCTGAGGCCAACCCGCTGAGGCGCTGGAGGCGATGCGCTAGACTCTCTGGGCGGCGTGGAGCAGTGGCAGCTCGTCGGGCTCATAACCCGAAGGTCGCCGGTTCGAGTCCGGCCGCCGCAACATTGCCCCACGCGGCGTCGCCCCGCGGGACCCGGTGATGAACACAGGGGCGATGCGCCGCTGCCGCCGCGTCGGCGGAGCCGCCGCAGTTCACTCCCCACTCGGCGCGATGAATCGCGCCGGACAACGACGAGCTGTCGCATCGGAGTGGGGGTGCCCGAGGGGGAGCCTGCTCCGCCCTCGCCTACAATCCGGGCTCCAAACGGCGGCATAGCTCAGTTGGTAGAGCACCCGGCACATACCCGGTATGTCCCTGGTTCGAATCCAGGTGCCGCCACCAACGCCGCAGCGCGGGTGGTCATGAGCGCTCACGGGTCATCGCTGGAGCCGCGGCAGCGAGTGGCCGCGGTGGGACACCTGCGCCGTGCTGTGGCGACCGCCCTCGATCGGCGCGCGGTGCTGGGCCCCGGCGAGACCGTGGTGGTGGCCTGCAGCGGAGGCCCCGACTCCACCGCTCTGCTCGACGCGCTGGCGCGGCTGGCCCCGCCCCGCCGGCTGTCGCTGCACGTGGCCCACGTCGATCACGGGCTGCGGCCGGGCTCCGCCGCCGAGGCGGCGCTGGTGGCGGCGGCGGCCGCGCAGCGCGGACTCCCCTTCAGCGCCCTGACGGTGGCCGTGGCCGCCCGCGGCCCATCGCTGCAGGACCGCGCCCGCGAGGCGCGCCGGGGCGCGCTGCGGCAGTTGGCGACCACAGTCGGGGCCACGGCGATCGCGCTCGCCCACACCGCCGACGACCAGGCGGAGACGGTGCTGATGCGCGCTCTCGCCGGGGCCACGCCCCGCGCCCTGGCGGCGATGGCCGAGCGCAGCGGTCCCCTGGCGCGCCCGCTGCTGCGCGTCTGGCGTGCCGACGTCGCCGCGTACTGCTCCGCGCTTGGGCTGACCACCGTGGACGATCCCAGCAATGCCGATCCTCGCTTCCTGCGCAGCCGGGTGCGCCACGAGCTGCTCCCCGCGCTGGAGATGGTCTTCCCCGCGGCACGCCGCCGGCTCTGCGTCCTGGCCGATCATCAGCGCCGTCTGATCGACCGCTGAGCCTCCTGGCGAGAGCGTCCTGCAGCGCCCGCACAGGCCCTCTGCAACAGCTTTCCACGCCTCGTCTGCAGGGGGGTCGAACGCAGACCCTCTGATAGACTGAGTTCCAATGCGCACCCCTCGTCGCGGCTTCACATATGGCGCCCTCGCGGTGGTTTTCATCCTCATCGTCTACGTGCTCGTCCACGGGACCCAGGGCAGCTCGGCGCAGAACCGCGATTCGGGCCAGCTCGACCAGGCGGCGATGAACTTCAAGAACCACAGCAATGACAAGGCGGCCAGCCTGTCCACCGACACCTCGCAGGCGGCGGTCATCAACGGTGACGGCACCACGGTCACCTGGTACGACGCCAACGGCACCCAGTATCAGACCACCGTCGGCTCCAGCGCCGAGGCCCTCAAGATCTTCACCGATAATGGCTACACCAACTTCAAGAACGAGTCCAGCACCGGGAGCAACTTCCTCTTGAGCATCCTCCTGCCCAACCTGGTCCTCTTCGGGTTGATGGCGCTCTTCCTGCTCTGGATATTCCGGCAGACGCAGAGCGGCAACAACCAGGCCATGTCGTTCGGGCGCAGCCGCGCCCGCCTGCTCACCGGTGACAAGCCGGCGATCACCTTCGCCGACGTCGCCGGCGTCGAGGAGGCCAAGCAGGAGCTCTCCGAGATCGTCGAGTTCCTCAAATATCCCGACAAGTTCACCGCGGTGGGCGCGCGCATCCCCAAGGGTGTGCTGCTGGTGGGACCGCCGGGCACCGGCAAGACGCTGCTCAGCAAGGCCGTCGCCGGCGAGGCGGGGGTGCCGTTCTTCAGCATCAGCGGTTCCGAGTTCGTGGAGATGTTCGTCGGCGTGGGTGCCAGCCGTGTCCGTGATCTCTTCGACCAGGCCAAGAAGAACTCGCCGTGCATCGTCTTCGTCGACGAGATCGACGCCGTCGGCCGCCAGCGTGGGGCCGGCCTCGGCGGCGGCCACGATGAGCGCGAGCAGACCCTCAACCAGCTCCTGGTCGAGATGGACGGCTTCGAGACCGCCACCCACGTCATCGTGATCGCGGCCACCAACCGGCCGGACGTGCTCGACCCGGCGCTGCTCCGTCCCGGGCGCTTCGATCGCCACGTCATGCTCGATCGCGCCGACATCCGCGGCCGTCGCGCCATCCTCGAGGTGCACTCCCGCAACAAGCCGCTCGACCCGTCGGTGGAGTTGGAGGTGCTCGCCAAGCAGACCCCCGGGTTCTCCGGGGCGGACCTGGCCAACCTCATCAACGAGGGGGCCATCCTGGCCGCGCGGGCCAATCGCAAGGTGATCACCATGCCCGATCTCGAGGAGGCGATCGCCCGCGTCATCGCCGGGCCGGAGCGCAAGAGCCGCATGATCGGCGAGAACGAGAAGCGCACCATCGCCTTCCACGAGATGGGCCACGCGATGGTGGGCATGATCCTCGAGCACACCGATCCGGTCCACAAGATCTCGGTGGTCAGCCGCGGCATGGCGCTGGGCTGGACGCTCAGCCTGCCCAGCGAGGACAAGTACCTGGTGAGCAAGGCCGAGCTCGAGGATCAGCTCGCCCAGATGCTCGGTGGCCGGTGTGCCGAGGAGCTCGTGCTCGGCGAGAACAACATCACCACCGGCGCCTCCGACGACATCCGCAAGGCCACCCAGCTGGCCCGCCGCATGGTCACCGAGTGGGGGATGAGCGACAAGCTCGGACCGCTGACCTTCGGCACCAAGGAGGAGTTGGTCTTCCTGGGCCGCGATCTCGGTGAGCAGCGCAACTACTCCGAGGACATCGCCAGCGAGATCGACCAGGAGGTGCACCACCTCGTCGAGACCGCCTTCCAGAAGGCCAAGGAGGTGCTCCGTCCGCGCGAGCACATCCTCCGCGCCCTGGCCACCCGGCTGATCGAGGTCGAGACCATGGAGGCGGCGGAGATGAAGCAGATCATCGCCGAGCTGGAGAGCGCGCCCCCCGCCGCCGACGGCGCGGCCCCCACCGAGGCGGCCGCCGGAGCCTAGTCCCGGCGGGCCTGGGGCGTCCGCGGTGAGCGGCGCGGACGGCGCGCTACACTTGCCGTCGACGGCAAGGGCATACGCCGGTCGGGCCCGTGGACGCGCTGCGCCGCGAGGCGGTGGGACCGGTCGCCGGCGCCGTCCCGTGAGCAACGCTTGGATCACGAGGTGACCGAGACGGTGAAGAGGGAGCGGAGCACGCCGGGGCCGACGCTGGCCTTCATCGGCGCCGGGCGGGCGGGGTCGGCACTGGCCACGGCCCTGGCCGGGGCCGGTCGCGCGGTGGTGGCCGTGCACAGCCGCACCGCCGCCCACGCCGCCCGGCTGGCCACCGCCACCGGCGCCGTGGTGGTGCCGGCAGCCGTCGACGCGGTGCGCCGCGCGGACATCACCTTCGCCACCGTCCCCGACATCGAGATCGCCCGGGTGGCGGCCACCATCGCCGCCGCCGCCGTGCCGCTCCCGGGACGCTCCCTGGTGCACTGCAGCGCCACCCACGGGCCGGAGGTGCTCGAGGCGGCCCTGGCGAGCGGCGCTGTGATCGGTGCCTTCCACCCGCTCCAGGCGCTGGCCGGAGCGCAGAGCGCGGGGCTGCTCCGGGGCAGCAGCTTCTCCCTGGAGGCGCCGCCGCCGCTGCTCGCCCAGCTGGGCACGCTGGTGGCCGACCTCGGCGGCCACGTCATCGAGGTGCCGCCCGGCGGCCGGGCCCTCTACCATGCCGCGGCGGTGCTCGTCGGCAACGCACCCCCGGCCCTGCGGGCCCGGGCCAGCAGCCTCCTCGAGGAGGCCGGGGTGGAGGCGGCCGAGGCGCACCGCGCGCTTGCCGCCCTCCTCCACGGGGCCGCCAGCAACGCGGTGGCTGCGGGGGCCGCCGCGGCTCTGACCGGTCCCGTGGTCCGCGGCGACGCCGCCACCGTGGCCCGCCACCTCGACGTCCTGGTCGCCGACCCCAGCACCCGCGAGCTCTACCGCCGGCTTGCCCTGGAGATGCTGGCGCTGGCCGGGCCGGAGGGCCGTGAGGCCGTGGCCGACATCCTGGCCGCCGCCGCCCCGCCGCGAGCCCGCGCTGCGGCCCGGGTGGTCGCCCACCCGCGCGTCGCCTGACGCCGGTGCCGGTCACCATCCACGACCTGCGTGCCCTCAAGGAGCGCGGCGAGCGCTTCGCCATGGTCACCGCCTACGACGTCGCCATCGCCCGCCTCCTCGCCGAGGCCGAGGTCCCGGTCCTCCTGGTCGGCGACAGCGTCGGCAACAACCACCTCGGCTACAGCACCACCCTCCCCGTGACCATGGAGGAGATGCTCCACCACGCCCGGGCGGTGGCCCGGGCGGCTCCGGATCGGCTGCTGGTGGCCGACATGCCCTTCGGGTCCTATCACCAGTCCACCGAGCAGGCGGTGGCCGGCGCCACCGACCTGGTCAAGGCGGGGATGCATGCCGTCAAGCTGGAGGGCGGCGGCTGGGTGGCGGCGGTGACGGCGCGCCTGGTGGAGTGCGGCATCCCGGTGATGGGCCACCTCGGCCTCACCCCCCAGTTCGTCAACGCATTCGGCGGCCATCGGGTGCAGGGCCGCAGCGGCGACTCCGCAAGGCGCATCCTCGAGGATGCCCGCGCCCTCGAGGCCGCCGGCGCCTTCAGCCTGGTGCTCGAGGGCATCCCCCGCAGCCTCGGCGCGGAGGTGACCGCGGCCGTCTCCATCCCCACCATCGGGATCGGCGCCGGTCCCGACTGCGACGGCCAGGTCCTGGTGGTGTACGACCTGCTCGGGATCACCCGCGGTCCCATGCCCAAGTTCGTCAGGCCGTTCGCCCAGGTCGGCGATGCGATCGTGGCCGCCGCCCGCGCCTTCGCTGCCGAGGTGGCCGGGGGCAGCTATCCCGACGATGCCCACAGCTACCACTGAGAGGCGGGGCCCCGACCTCCCTCGCCGGCTCGACACCCCGGCGGACCTGCGCCGCTGGTCGGAGCGCTGCCGCGCCGCCGGGCTGCTGGTCGGCCTGGTGCCCACCATGGGGGCGCTCCACGCCGGCCACCGCAGCCTGGTGCAGCGCGCCCGCGCCGACTGCGATCGGGTGGTGGTCAGCATCTTCGTCAATCCCCTCCAGTTCGGGCCCGGCGAGGACCTGGACCGCTACCCGCGCTCGCTGGAGGACGACCTCGCCCTGCTCACCGCCGACGGCGTGGACGCCGCCTTCGTCCCCACCGTCGCCGCCATGTACACCGCGCAGTCGGCCACGAGCGTGCATGTCGGCGGCCCGGTCAGCGCCGCCCTGGAGGCGGTCCACCGCCCCGGCCATCTCGAGGGCGTCGCCACCGTGGTCGCCAAGCTGCTCATCGCCTGCCGGCCCCAGAGGGCGTACTTCGGCCAGAAGGATGCCCAGCAGTGCGCCGTGGTGCGCCGCCTCGCCCGCGACCTCGACACCGGCGTCGAGATCGCCATCTGTCCAGTGGTCCGCGATCCCGACGGGCTGGCGCTGAGCAGCCGCAACACCTACCTCAGCGCCGAGCAGCGCCGCCGGGCTCTGGCCATCCCCATCGGTCTCTCGGCTGCGGCCACCGCCTTCGCCGGCGGTGAGCACCAGGCCGCCGCGCTCTGCGAGCTGGTGCGGCATCCCATGGAGGAGGCGGGGTTCAGGGTGGAGTACGTCGCCGCGGTCGACCCCGAGAGCTTCGCCGCCGTCGAGGTGGCCCTGCCCGGATGCCAAATTCTGGTCGCTGGTAGAATGGGTGCCACTCGGTTGATTGACGTGATCCGACTGGGAATCGACCAGGCTCCGCTGGATGCCGGCGATCCCGACGGTTCGCAGGTCCCGGGGATCATCGGCATTCTGGGGAGAGAGTGATGCGGCGCGTCGTGCCCCGATCCGGGATTCCGCGGGCGAGGGCTGGCGCCGCGCTCCGGCGTCGACGCGATCGGGTGGCATCCCCCTGAACACCACCTCCGACCCAACCGCGGAGACGTACGACGTCATCGTCGTCGGTGGCGGGGTCGCCGGGCTGACCGCCGCGCTCACCGCCGCGCCTCGCTCTCGGGTGGCGGTGGTGACCAAGGGGGGCGTCGACGACGGCGCCACGCGCTGGGCCCAGGGGGGCATTGCGGCCGCCGTGGGCGGCGACGACTCCCCGGAGATCCACCTCGCCGACACCGTCGCCGCCGGTCGCGGGCTCTGCGACGAGCGCGCGGTACGGGTCCTCGTCGAGGACGGCCCCGCGCGGGTCCGTCAGCTCGCCGACTGGGGGGCGGACTTCGACACCGGCGACGGCAGGCTGCGCGTCGGTCGCGAGGCCGCCCACAGCCGCAACCGGATAATCCACGCCGGAGGTGACGCGACCGGTCGGGAGATCGAGGCTGCGCTGGTGCGCCGCCTCCGCAGCGCCGGGGCCACGGTGGTGGAGAACCACCACGTGGTGGCGCTGCTGCTCGCCGACGACGGCCGCTGTGCCGGCATCGAGCTGTGCCGCAGCGACGGCTCCGCGGGGACGCGCCGCCTCGGCGCCGGGGCGGTGATCCTGGCCAGCGGCGGGGCCGGACAGCTCTGGCGCAACACCACCAACCCCGCCGGGGCGACCGGCGACGGCGTGGCCCTGGCCTGGGAGGCGGGAGCGGAGGTGGTCAGCATGGAGTTCATGCAATTCCACCCCACCGCGCTGGCGCTGGCGGGTGCGCCCCGATTCCTGATCAGTGAGGCGATGCGCGGCGAGGGCGCCCAGGTCATCGACGCGCAGGGCAGGCGGTTCCTCTTCGACAGCGACCCGCGCGGCGAGCTCGCCGGCCGCGACGTGGTGGCGCGCGCCATCACCGAGCAGCTGCTCCGCGACCGCACCGACCACGTCCTGCTCGACTGCCGCCCACTCGGTGAGCGAGCGCGTCAGAGGTTCCCGACCATCACCGCCACCTGCCGCGAGCACGGCATCGACCTCACCTCGCAGCCCATCCCCATCGCGCCGGCCGCGCACTACCTGATCGGCGGCGTGCGCACCGACGTCGACGGAGCCACCAGCGTCGCCGGGCTCTTCGCCTGCGGCGAGGTGGCGGGCAGCGGCGTGCACGGCGCCAATCGCCTGGCCAGCAACAGCCTGCTCGAGGGCGCGGTGTTCGGTCACCGTGCCTCGCTGCGTGCGCTCGAGGACATCGCCGAGCGTCCCGCCTCGCGGCCGCGAGGCGGTGCCCCCGCGGTGGCGCCGGGAACGCCGGGGCGCGCGCCCCACCCCGCGTTCGAGGGGCTCCGCAGCAGCATGTGGGAGGACTGCGGCCTGGTCCGCGACGCGGCCTCGCTGAGCCGGGCGCTGGCCATCGCCGAGGGGGTGGCGGCCGAGGTGGCGTCGCCCGGCTCGCTCGACGAGGTGCGCCTCCGTCAGTCGGCCACCGCCGCGACCCTGGTGTGCAGGGCGGCGCTCCTTCGCGAGGAGAGCCGAGGTGCTCACATCCGCAGCGATTTCCCATCCACCCGTGACCGCTGGCATGGCGTTCTGGTCATGCAGAAAGAGAGGGGGCACCGATTTGACCGCAACGCTTGATCCCATCACAGAGGCCCTTGCGCCCGAGACCCTCGACGAGCTCATCGAGGCTGCGCTCGCCGAGGACATCGGGGCCGGTGACGTGACCACCGACGCGGTGATCCCCGTCGAGATGACCTGTCGCGGCAAGATCGTGTGCAAGCAGGACGGCGTCATCGCCGGGCTGAGCGTGGCGGCGCGCGTCTTCGCGGTGGTCGAGCCACGCATCAGCTTCGACGCCAAGACCAGGGATGGCGAGAAGGTGCAGGAGGACCAGATCGTGGCGCGCATCTCAGGTCCCGCGCGCGGGATGCTCAAGGCGGAGCGCGTGGCCCTGAACTTCCTGCAGCATCTCAGTGGCGTCGCCACCATGACGGCGCGATACGTGAAGGCGGTCGACGGCACCAGGACCAAGATCCTCGACACCCGCAAGACCACACCCGGGTTGCGCGGCCTGGAGAAGTACGCCACGCGCATCGGCGGAGCGGTCAACCATCGCATGGGCCTCTACGACGCGGTGCTCATCAAGGACACGCACCTGGCGCTGGTGGGCGGCATCACACCGGCTCTGCGGGCGGTGCGCAAGGCGTACACGGACACCGCCATCAACGTCGAGGTGAGCAACATCCAGGAGCTGGAGCAGGCCCTCGCCGACAAGGCGCCGCGCATCCTGCTCGACAACTTCGCCCCCGGCCAGGTGCGCGAGGCGATGCAGATCATCCGCGGCCGCGCCGAGGTGGAGATCAGCGGGGGAGTGCAGGTCAGCAACGCCCGCGCCTACGCGCTGGCCGGGGCCGCCTACATCTCGGTGGGAGCATTGACCCACTCCGCCACCGCTCTCGACTTCACCATGAAGGTGACCCGCTACTAGCCGACCGAACACCCAGCCCGGCGCCGCGCCGCGCGCTCAGGACTCCAGGGCCGCCACCAGCTCCTCCTGGAGCCAGCCGAGCGCCATCAGCATGCCGAACTCCGGCCGCTCGCGCAGCTCGTCGCTGGCCCGGCTCTCCCAGCCGTCCTCGCTGATCCCCAGCAGTGACGCGGCGGCCAGGCGGAGTTGGTTGAAGCCTCGCAGCCAGGCGTACACCTGGGCCTCGGTGAGGACGAGAAGCTCGTCGCCGGCGCCCAGCCCGTCGCGGATGATGGTCAGGTCGGCCTCGTAGCCACGCTCGATCTCGGGCCGCACCCAGCGGTCGTACTCCGCCTGCTTGGCCTCGTCCTCGTAGGCCCGCGGGGTGGTCGCCAGCGCCCGGCTGAGGTGGGTCTGGAGACGCTCCAGGATGTCGAGCAGCGCGCCGCGCTCGGGCTCATCGAGGCGCACCTGGATCCGACCGCGCCGCTTCAGCACCGACGCCATGTCCCTGCGCGGCCCCGCTAGAGCCGCGCCAGCGTGGCCTGCAGGCCGAAGGCGTGCAACCGGGCGACCGAGACCTCGGCCTGCTCGCGCGGCTGGGTGGCCACCACCGCCTTGCCCTCCTCGTGCACCTGGAGCATCAGGGTGGTGGCGGTGACGTGGTCGTAGCCGAAGAGCCTGCGCAGCACCAGGACCACGTAGCTCATCAGCGTGACCGGGTCATTCCAGACGATGACGATCCACCCCGGCTCGCGGACGGTGCGCTCCTCGCGGGCCGGCGCCTCGACGGGGACCGGAGCTGCCACGCTCATCCCCCTAGGGTAACGCCGCCGGTGTCGCTCTGCCCGGAGCCTTCGGGGCCGCCGCCGCCGCCGCGTACACGGCCAGCACCCGCTCTGCGTTGCCTGCGATCGCGTAGCCCTGCACCGCTCGGCGACGGGCTCTGCCCCTTAGTGTGGCCCGCAACCGGGGGTCGGAGATGAGCCGGCGCAGCGCGTCGTCGAGCGCGGGTCGCAGTGGGTGGGTGGGGATGACCAGCCCGGCATCCTCGAGGGCGCGCCCGTCCTCGCCGGCGTCGGTGGCCACGATGGCACATCCCGCCGCCATGGCCTCGAGGAGCGAGAGCGCCAGGCCCTCCGCGGTCGACGGCAGAACGAAGACGTCGCATCCGCGCAGCAGCGCCAGGGCGCGCTCGGCGGTGACCGGCCCGAGCACCCGCACGCTGCGGTGCTGAGCGGCGGAGCGGCGCAGGCGATTGCGCTGGATGCCGTCGCCGGCGATGCAGAGCACGTGGTCGTCGGGGAGGTGCAGTGCCAGGAAGCTCTCCACCAGCGCGGGCACGCGCTTCTCGGGATCGAGCCGTCCGAGGTACAGCACCAGCACCCGGGCACCGAGCTCCGCTCGCACGGCGGAGTCCCCGGGGCTGATGGCGTCGGTGTCGACGCCGTTGGGGATGACGGCGATGCGCGCCGCCGGGTAGCCGGCATCGACGAGCAGGTCGCGCTGCGCGGCGCTCAGCGCGATGCATCGATCCACCTGGTGCATGCGGGTGCGGTGGTAGCGGTAGAGGCCGCCGAGCACGCGCCCCCGGGCGGTGCCGGGGGGTCCGTGCGGGAGGTGGAAGGTGGCCACGCACGCGGCCCCGAGGCGGTGGGCGGCGCGGGCGATGCCCGCGTCGTGCAGCGAGAAGCTCCACGAGATGTGCACCACGTCCGGCTCGAAGGCGGCCAGGGCGGTGCGGATCGCGGCCATCGCGCCCGGTCGGGGGACCGTCACCGTCTTGAAGCGCCAGGCGCGCAGCACAACCGAGTCGACGGCGTCGACAGGGAGCGCGTCGCCGTCCTCGCGGTGGGCGAAGAATCGCACCGTGGCGCCGCGGCCGCGCAATCCGCGCACCAGCTCACGGCTGTAGGTGGAGAGCCCATCGGCCCGCCGTCCGGCGGCGTGCCCGAAGACGGCAACCCGCAGCGGCCGGCCCTCAGCCGTCATCTGCGAGCGCGGGGGCGGGGCGTGCCGTGCGCGTGTCGCGGAGGTCGAACAGCGACACGCCGCGCAGCCCGTGGCGGGTGCGAACGTAGGGAAAGAGGCACAGCCCGACGACCGCGCTCAGCCCCTTGTCGGCGAGGCGGTGCACCACCGCGGCCGCGGTGGCCACGCCGAAGGGCAGGCCGCCCGCGGCGACGAGCAGGCCCGCCGTGGTCGCCTCGAAGGCGCCCAGGCTTCCCGGTGACAGGGTGATTGCCGAGGCCACGTTGCTGATCGAGTAGACGAAGGCGGCGGTCACCCAATCGACGCGCCCCGGCGCGATGGCGTTGACGACGAAGTAGAAGAGGCTGACCGCCATCACCGCCTGGAGCGCGCTGATCCACAGCCACAGATACGTTCGCCAGTTCTGGAAGAGCACGACCGAGTCGGCCTGGAGGCGGTCGATCGACCCCAACATGCGATCCCGCAGGGGGAGCCTGGCGACGACGCTGCGCACCCTCAGGAACACGGGTCGCACGGTGAGCAGCACCACCACCATGACGGTGCCGCCCAGCGCAGCGGCGACGCCCGCGCGCGCGAAGTAATACCGGCTCGACCCCGGCAGAGCGGCGGCGATGAGCAGAGCCGAATAGAGCAGCTCCTGCACGGTGACCGCTGCCACCGCCGAGCCCACGGCGATGTCGCGAACGCGGGCGAGCAGGATCGCCCGGGTCAGCTCGCCGAGCGGGAGCAGGGCCGTGGCCTGCCCGGTCAGCGTGGTCAGCACGGCCTCGCGCAGCGGCGCCCTGGGGCTCACGATTCGCAGCAGCGTCCACCAGCGCACCCCCTGGAGAACGTAGTAGCCCAGCGACAGGCCGACGATGATGGGGACGTCGCGGACATGGAAGCGCTCGATCGCGCTCCCCACCCGGCTGGGGTTGCTGGCCACGATCAGAGAACCGATCACCAGCAGCGCCAGGACCAGCGGCAGGCGCCGCCGGCTGAGGACGCGCTCCCGCAGAGTGCGCCGCGGCCCTGCGAGGCCGGCCGTGCCGGCGTTCACGACGTCCGCCCCCAGGACGGCTGCGGCTCCACGACACCCAGTGTATGGGCGGGCGTGACGATCGAGAGCAGCTCAGCGCGGCCGCTCGACCGCCGCGCCGTCGCGAGGGCCGACGAGCACCTGTCCGGGCCGCTCGTCGAGCAGCAGCCGGCGCAGCAGGATCCGCCGCTCGTCGGGGGCACCGCCGCTGCGCAGATCCGCGCCCAGCCCCTGGAGGCGGCGCAGCAGCACGGCGGCGAGCAGCGCGCAGCAGGTGAGCGCGAGTCCCCGGCCGCCGAGCCAGGCGGCGACGATCGGCAGCGCGGCGAAGCCGGCGAGCACCCCGACCGCGATGGCGTGGCTGAGCGCTCCGGCCGCAAAACAGATGAGCAGCACCACGAGCAGCAGCGGGTTCACCGCGGCGGCCGCGCCGGTGGCCACGGCGATACAGCGCTGCCCGTTGAACCGCAGCCAGATCGGCCAACCGTTGCCCACCACCGCGCCGACGGCGGCGAGCTCGATGACAGTGCCGTCGCCGCTCACCGCCCGGGCGATCATCACCGCCACCACGCCCTGGGCGAACTGCAGTGGTCCGGAGAGCACCGCCACGCCGGTGCCGGCGTTGCGGAACAGGTTGCTGGTGCCGGGGTTGCCCGACCCCAGCTCGCGCAGGTCGAGTCGGCGCCAGCGTCCCAGCAACCAGGCCACGGGCACCGAGCCGATCAGGTAGGCGCCCCCCAGGACCGCCGCGATGGCGATCGCGGAGCGGCTCACCCGCTGGCTGCGGGCGGGTCGGTGGCGTGCACCGGGAGCGCCGCGAATCCCACCGCCCCCGGCCCGGTGTGCACGCCGATGACCGGCGAGAGCGCCACGGTCTCGTCACGGTCGACATCGCAGGCGAGCAGCAGCCGCTCACGGAGCCGGCCAGCGGTCTCCCCGGCGTCGGCGTGGAAGAGCATCAGCCAGTGCGCGCGCCCGGGCTCCAACCGCTCCCTGGCGACCCGCTCCAGCGCTCTCAGCACACCGCTCTCGGTGCGCGCCAGGCCGACCCGGCCGGTGCCGCCACCGTGCATCTCGAACACCGGGCGGACGCGCAGCGCGTCGGAGACACCGGCGACGAGCGCCGGCACCCGGCCACTGCGGGCCACGTACTCGAGGGTCTCCAGCGCCCCGTACATGCGCACCTCCTGGCAGGCGCGCTGGACCCGCGCCAGCACCTGCTCACGGTCCGCCCCCGCCGCGCAGAGCGAGTCGGCGATGCGCCCGACCAGGCCGTACGCGGCCGCGGCGGTCGGGGTCTCCACGACGTCGATGTGGGTGTCGCCGTGGTTGCCGGCGAACATCTCGGCGGCGAGCGTGGCACTGCTGAAGGTTCCGCTCCACCGGGCCGGGATGGTCAGGCAGACGATGGCGCCGAAGCTCTCCGAGAGGCGCTCGAAGACGGCCAGGTAGTCGCCCGGGCTCGGCGTCGAGGTCGTCGCCCTCTCCCCGCGCCGCAGCCGGACGTACACGTCACCGTCCGCGCTGTCGTCGAGGGTGGCGTCGCCGACCACGACGTGCATCGGCACCACCGCCAGCCCCGGGTCGTGGCCATCCTCGAGCGCCGCGCCACTGTCGACGACCAGCGCGACGCGCCGGCCGGTCACGACGACGGCCAGGAGCGGGGCGGTTGCATGGAGAGCCCGATGCTAGCACCGGGGCAGCGGCGGCCCGAGATCGATGGGGCGCCGTGGCGGCGATGCGCGCCGCGCCGCCGCGTACCTCCGCCGGCCCAGCGACCGGTGGAGCCGTCGAGCGGTCAGGCCGCGGGACGGACGCCGGGGCTGAGGTCGAGGATGCCCGACCAGACCGCGTGGGTCTGGGTGGGGGTGGGGGCCGGTCCGTCGAGCACTGCCTGGAGGGGGAGCTCACAGGCATGGCAGACGATCCAGATGGGTCCGGGCTCGGAGATCTGTCGCTCCAGCCGGTGGCGCTCGCCGCAGTCTTCACAGGTGATGGTGACTCGCATCTCGACTGCAGGGTGGCACCTCCAGTGCGACGGACCACGCCCCCGCCGGTCGCCACCCGGATACCGCGCCGCAACGAATCGCCTACATTCGTGATCACGAGGAGGCGGTGGTTCGACCCTCTGCCAACCGACGCCTGGGTGGAGCGGACGGCCAGTCGTCCCGTCCTCCACCTCAGTGACTGTGGCGGTCGCGCTGTCAGCCCCCGCTCTGCTGGCGGCCGTCCCCACCCTCGCCGGGGCCGCCGTTCTCACCGTGATGGTGGTTGGGGTGGGTGAGGAAGGGCATGTAGGTGGTGTGCCCGGGCGGCACGTCGACGATGGTGTCGCAGCCGGGGGCGCCGGGACCGTCTGAGCAACCC
>JBOHUD010000068.1:0-16813 GCA_050734155.1 Candidatus Dormibacteria bacterium | reverse complement strand
ACCTGGGACTCGAGAGGACCGGTGGTAGAATCCGGCGGCTCGGGAAGTAGCTCAGCCAGGTTAGAGTGCACGGTTCGGGACCGTGAGGTCGGGAGTTCGAATCTCCCCTTCCCGACCAGCTCGCCAGCTCAGCCCGCGGGCGTCTCGTGGAAGCGGGCGACGGTGAACCCGATGCTCAGCGGCACGTCGAGCGCGAAGACCACCAGCATCAGGCTGAGCACCACCAGGGGCGCCCCGCCGGCGTGGTTGTGCACGAACGCATACTCGATCATGCCCGCGATCACCAGGTAGGCGAGCACTGCCCAGCGGGCAACTCCGAAGAACGTGGCCCAGGCGAATCCGCGGTGACGCACCAGCAGGAGGAGGCTGGTCGCCCAGAGCAGGGCACCTCCCGCCAGCAGGCCGGCTGGAAGCGCGAGTGGCGGAGAGTTGGGGAAGTACCCCGCCATGACGACGCCGCCGATGACGACCAGCCCCAGCGAGCCGATGGTCAGCTGCGTGACCGGCGGAAAGCGGTGCTCGGCGGCGGCGATCGGCGCGGGCGCGGTCATTGCGAGGTGATCCTGGTCATGATCAGCAGGGTCGCCACCTGCATCGCGCCGGTGATCCCGGCGGCATAGACGAAGCGCCGCATCAGCCTGGCGATCACCTCGCCATTGGGCCGCGGCTTGTTCATCTCGAACAGGACCGCTATGTTGGCGGGCTCGAGCACCCCGAGCGCGATCGTGGCCATGACGCCGACGACGATGAACGACGCCACCAGCCATCCATGGTTGATGCTGGCGGGATCCAGGTTGCCGAGACCCACGGCGAGCTGGAAGCCGGCGGCCAGGGTCATGAGCACCAGCGTCGGCATGATCAGCACCATCATGGGCATGAACTTCGAGGAGAACTCGGCGCGAGCGGGAATGGAGAGGCGGCCGAGGATGGGCCCAATCACGAAGCCGACGAAGAGGTCGATGCCCGTCCACAGGCCGCCGCCGGCGACGTGGTAGAACATGAGCGCCCACCGCCAGTTGGCCGCGATGGCGACGATCAGCACGACCACGATGACCGCGACCACGGGCAACCCCCGGAGGGGCACGACCTGGATGGCGCGGCGCGATGTTGCGCTGGGCTGTGCCGACGGCATCCCGTCGGCGGTCATGGTGGCCATCGCAGACTCCTCTTCACCCTCTCAACCGCCGGGCAGCTGGCCGCCTGGCGCCGTGGGGATTCTACAGTCGGCGATTCGCCTGTGCCCGGTTCGCGGGAGCCGTCGAGGGCGTCTCGGGAGCCTTCATCCCGGTCGCCAGCAGATAGGGATGGTGGTAGCGATACGCCTCGTCGCCGAGTGTGCTCATGACCCGCGCGATCCGCTCCTCGAACTGCAGGCGCGTCCTGCCGCCCACACCGCCGAGGAGCAGGCGAGCCGCCGGCCAGCACGCCATCATCTCGCGGCTCCACGCCGCGGCATCGTCGCTCCGTCCTCCTGTCACCACGTCGCCAAACCCGATGCCGGCAAGCCCGGCCATTCTCAGAACCAACTCCATCTCGCGTCGATCGGCCAGGCCCGGATAGCCGAGAAAGTGGTCCGGCACGTTGACGTAATGGTGTTGCACGAATGCCGCCAGCTCATCGAGAAAGGCCTGCTCCGCCGGCGTGGCCAGACCACGCCGGCGGCAGAACAGCGCCAGCCTTCCGCCGACCTTGAGGGCGCGGATTGCCTCGCCGATCACCGCGTAGGGGTCGGGTTCATGGGCGATCGAGCGGGAGAGGACCACGACGTCGAAGGTGCCGTCGCGGAAGATCACGTCGTCCCCGCTCATCCTCATCAGGTGCGTGTTGGCGGGCGTGTGGGGGCGCCCCATCTCGATGAACCGCGCGCTGCTGTCGGTGCTGACCACCCAGCCACCCGGACCGACCGCCTCGCTCAGCGCTGCGGCGACGATGCTGGCCCCGCCCCCCACGTCCAGGCATCCCTCGCCCAGCCTGGGGGCGGCCTTTTCAACGAGGCGCGTGGCGACCTCCCGATGCAGCCCTCCCTCCCATCGATCATCGTGATCGGCGAGGCCGTCGAGAAAGTCGGAGAGCGCGCGCTCGTAGCCCGCGGATTCACGCGCGCTTGGGATGCCCATCTCCGACCCCCGTCGTTGCCGCGGGAACGCTAGAATCGTAGCGGTTGGGTAGGAGAGCACCCCTCACTCGAGCCGTGCTCATGCTGGGAGTGGTGATGATGGCTATCGAGTCCGGCGGTGTCCGGGGCGGACGCCAGCGCAACGTCAGCAGCGGTGCCACTGGTCCGATCGTGCTCGGGCCCAACGATTCCCTGAAGGGGAGCTTGCGAACAGACAGCGGCATCACCATCCATGGAGCTGTGGACGGTGAGATCTTCGCGGGCGGTGACGTGGTCGTCGAGTCGTCGGCGACTGTGCTGGCCACGATCGAGGGCCGCAACGTCGACATTCGGGGACAGGTCAAGGGCAACGTCACCAGCACCAAGCGCCTGTCGCTGAGTGGCTCCGGCACCCTCCAGGGCGACGCATCCGCGGCTCGTCTCAAGGTCGAGGACGGAGCCACGCTCAACGGCAGCATCAGCATGAGCGGAGGCAAGGACATCGAGGACAGCGAGGAGCCGCACCTCGCTGAGTTCACCCCCGATTCCGAGGCAAACGGCGAGATGGTCGCCGCCGGCGAACACCAGCACAGCGGCTGAGCCGGGGGTCGTCAGGTCGCCGTCTCGGGCGTCCGGGGCCTGAAGCACCGATCGACCTTCGGGACTGAGCGGGCCCCACTCTTGAGCACAGGTTGGCGCATGCCCTGACGTCCTTGACATTTTGTTGTACAAATACAACAATCCGCTCAATGGATAAGCAGAACGGTCGTGGGAAGACGCCACCGGCGCCCCCCGGCCGCTTCCACAACCGCCTGGCGGTGCTCCGCACCGAGCGCGGCCTGTCACGCCAGGCCCTGGCCGACGCGGTCGGGGTGAACTACCAGACGGTCGGGTACCTGGAGCGCGGCGACTACAACCCCAGCCTCGAGCTCGCCTTCCGGCTCAGCGAGCTGTTCTCGGTCCCCATCGAGGCGATCTTCTCCCGCGAGCCTCTGAAGCCGATGAGTGAAGAGCTGTACAGCCGCACCCCCAGCGCGGGAGCCGGGAGATGATCGCCCGGGCCCCCATCCGTCAGCGCGGGCCGCGTTCCCTGTTCACGCCGATGCGGATCACCACCGCCATCCTGGTCGGCCTGGTGTGCCTGTCGCTGCTTCCCGCCGCGGGCCGCTCGGGATGGCTGATCGGCTACCTGCTGCTGGTCCTGGTGACGTGCATCGCGCTGCGAAGCACGCGGCACGCGCCGGGCAGCTGGCTCGGCCGGCGCGGGGTGCGCCGTGCTCTGGTGGTGCTCATCGCTGCGACCTGCCTCGCGCTGATGGCCACCCCTGCAACCACGGGCCCGGCGTCGACGCCGAGTGGCGGCCTGCCCGTGCTGTTCCTCTTCCTGGTGGTGCTCAACGTTGCGCTGGGAGGCGCGACCCAGCGGGTGGCGGCCGCGCCCGACACCTCCGTCGATGAGCGCCAGGAGGCTCTGCGCAACCGCGCCCACCGCGTCGCCTATCCGATCTTCGCGGTGCTGGTGGGCGGCACCGCGGTGGTGGCCGACGTGGCGTCCTCGCAGACGCGCTCCTGGCTGGGATCGAGCCTGGTCGGAGGCGGCGCATGGATCGTCTTCCTGGAGCTGCTCTTCGTCCTGCCCGCGATGGCCATGGCATTCCTGGAGCCGGGGTCGCCGCCGCCCGACGTCCGCGAGCTGAGGGCAGGACGCCCGCGCAACCGCCCGCTGCGGCTGGCCACGGCTCTCCTGGCATTGACCTTCGCGCTTCCCGTGGTGCTGTCCGTGGCGGTCACCGCGCTCCCCATGCGCACCTCGGCAACCGTCCAGGCGTCGACAGGCGGGCCCGACAGCGGGGCCATCGCCTGCCGGGAGTTCTACGCCGAGAGCGCCGTCGGTGTCGGTGTGGAGGCGGACATCCCGCTCCATGCCAGGGCATGCTGGAATGGGAGGCGGGCATTCGAGTCCTATGGCATGAACGAGAGCGACTGCCGCATCTCCTCGTCCATGCTGACCACCATCACCACGACGCGGTGCGCGCGGACCATCGCCGCGGACGGCACGCTCACCTTCACGTACGGGGCCGACGTCGCCTCGAGCCTGATCCCGTTCCTGCACCGGCAGGTCACGCTCCGACTGGTGCTCGACAGGAATGGCGCGGTGAAGCAGTTCCCATGAACGGCAACGGCCCTGTCCCCATCATGACCCTGAGGAGCCGCCGTCGGCGTCGCACCGCCGTGGTCATCGTGCTGGCCATCACCGCGCTGCTCGGATCGCTGGTGCCCCCGTCGTTCCATGGACTGGGGATCGCGGTGGTGCTGGTCCTGGTGGCGCTCGACATTCTCCTGGTCCGCGCCACCGGTGGACTGGCGTTCGCCCGCCGGCGGCTGCTCGATGAGCGTGAGACGGCGCAGCGCGACCAGGCCTACCGGCGCGGCTTCCGATTTCTCGGCCTGGCCCTGGCAATCGAGCTGCTCATCTTCATCGCCAGCGAATACATCAGCGTGGCGATCGCCAGTTCCACCCAGAGCGGCCTGCCCGCGATGACCGAGGTAAACAACGTGATCAGCGGACGCGGGCTCACGGCGATCCTGGAGCTGCTCGTGATGCTGCCCACCCTGATGATCGCCTGGGCCGCACCCGACGGCGCCAGCGGAGAGGGCGCGCAGTCGCCTCCGCACACCGGGCTCGCGTGGCTTTGCATCCCCGCCCTCGCCACGGCGTGGCTGCTGGTCGTGTCCGCCGTCCCGGCACAGGCGACGGGGATCTCGAACAACTCGATCTCCAGCGGCTTCCAGGGGGCCGCGTGCACGCACTTCTCCGCGGGCCGAGTGGTCGGTGCCGAGTTCGGGGCGACAGTGGGGTTGCGCGCCGAGGTCTGCTGGAACGGAACCGACGCCTTCGTGGTCGGTGATCCCAGCATCCCGCTGCCCCGGAGTGCCATCGCCGCAATGGACGTGCCGCCCGGTGGGGCGCCCGACCAGGTCTTCCCCGCCGAGGCCGACCTCACCGCGTGCGGTGCGGACACCACCGACGACTTCGCGACCGTGTCCCAAACCACGTGCACCGCCACCATCGACCGCGCCGGCACGCTGCACTACACGGTGCACGCCCGCGTCTCCGCCCTGCCCGGTGGCATCGCTGGACGTGACGTCACCCTCGCGCTGGTCGTCGCCCGCGACGGGCACGTGCTGCAGGCGCCCTGAGGCACCTGACGTTCAGGACCTGCGCGTGGACAGCAGTGCCGCGACGCCGTGCCAGACCACGGCGCCTCCGCCCGCGTAGGTCTCGGGGCCGAGCACACGGCGCATCAGGTCGAGCTCCTGCTGCCCATGTGCGCCCCCGGCCACGATGACGGTGCCGACGCCGAGGTGGCCCAGGTCGTCGCGCAGCGGGGCCACGTCGAGGTGAGCGATGTCCAGCGGGCGGCCTGATTCAAGCGCCGCCAGCTCGTCGGTCAGGGGTGACCCGGTGAAGAACATGGTGCGCCCCGCGCCATAGGCGTTGCCGTCGGGCATGCGCCAGCGCAACCCCGCCTGGATCTGCCAGATGAGCACCCTCATGCCCGATCCCTCCGTCAGCGGGGCGATCAGCACGGTGTCGCCGGCGGGGATGGTCGCCGCGTCCGCGCTGGTGAAGTATGCCGGGGCCGTGGCGGCAGTGACGGGCACGGCGCCGGGGAGCAGGGTTGCCAGCGCGGCGGCGATCAACGCCAGGCGCAGCCGTCGTTGGCGGCCGCTTCGACGCAGGGCATGGTCCACTGTGACCGCGACGACCACGGCAATCCCCAGCCACGTGAGCACCATCAGGCGGGCGGGATCGAAGTCCTCGAAGAGCGGGACGCGGTCGACCAGGATCCACGGCAGCGGCACCGGTGTGGTGACGCCACCGATGTGGAGATGGGGGCCCATGGCCAACACCGTCGTGACCACGGTCATCGGCACCGCCCAGCGGACCGCGGCGGACACGCGGCGCAGCCGCTGCCAGGCCACCAGCAGGAGCAGCATGATCGGCAGGCCGATGTAGGTGCCGGCGTCCTCGGTGACCAGCGACCAGGGGTCGGCCAGGAGTGCCGGCAGATGCAGAAGCTGGCGCGACGCCGGTACCAGGAGAGCCCCGGCGTCCGCGACGACCACGTCGCCGAGCACCAGCCGTCCGCTGGGACGGTACGGTCCCAGGAATTGCACCGCCAGCGGCAGCGCCGCGAGCGCTGCGGCGACGCCCATTCCCACAGCGAGCACCGTGCCGAGCCGCGCGGCTGCGCCGCGCACCCATTGGCGGTGCTGCAGCGCGCAGACCGCCACGGCGCACCCTCCGACGACGGCGGTGGCGAGCACCATCTCCTCGCTGGTCAGCAGCTCGGCCGCGGTGGCGACACCCAGGAGGGTACCCACCCTCCACCGCGGCCACCTCCGCCGCACCACCGCCTCGTGGACCAGCAGCAGCACCACCGGTGCGAACCAGGCGATCGACGTCTGGGGGTGCCCCAGCGACTCCGCCAGGATCGCCGGGCTGAAGCCGTACACGAGCCCGCCCACCCACGCTGCCCGCGACGAGCGGACGAGGCGGCGCAGTGCCGCGAACGCGGCCCAGGCGGACAGCACAGGCGCCGCGATGATGACCACGTCGTAGGCCGCGTAGGGGCCTGCCAGAAGGGTCAGCGGGCTCAGCAGGATCCCCGGCAGCACCAGGCTCGGGTTCCACATGAGATTGACGCCTCCGGGGGCCTGGATGGCGTTGGACACCAGGGGATCGTGTCCGTGGCGCAGAGCGTCGGCCACCAGGTTCAGCCAGTACACCGGTGCTCTGGCGTCGGCGTCGAGGCCGATCCATGAATGGCCCATCACCGGGAGCACACCACCGAAAACGGCCAGGGCCGCGACCGCGTAGATCAGCGGGCCCAGGAAGGGCCGTTTCAATCGAGCGGGGTGCAGGGCGCGGCTCACGACGCTGGCGACCGGGCGGGGCAATCGAACAGCCGCCGCATGCCCCGTGACAGACCACCTGCCCGGCGCCGATCGGGCCCCTGTGCTGAGAGGGCGCATCGCCAGTGATGATGCTGGGTCAGCGTACCGGCGACGTGACGGACTCCCCACAAGATGCCGCCGAAAGCTCGCGGCTCTGGGGGCGGATCACGCCAGGCGCCGCGCCGTCAGTGGGCGATCGGGAAAGGGACCGGGACAGCGGCGCCGTCGGGCGCCACCGCGATGGTGGCACGCGCCCCGTCGGCGTAGGTGCGCTGCCAATCCGGGCCCGCGGACGGGGTCAGCACGTCGATCGACGTCAGCCGCCCCGACCTCCCCGTGAACACGCACTCGTCGATCAGCCTGGCGGCCTCAGGACGGAGGTGGCACACTCCGGAGGAGATCCTTCCCGCGGCTGACCAGGACGCCGACGCCACCGCCGAGCCGTCGCCGCGCTCGTCAAGGACGTAGGACGCCGCCCCTCCGTAGAGGATGGCCCGCGATCCCGCGATGGGACCGATCTCGCGCAGCGACATGCTGCCAACCTCGAGGCTATCGCCGATCAGCGACACGCCGACCGGTGGCGGGATGGCGAGCAGCGTGAGGCCGACGGCGCCGCAGCCGATCGCGGCACCGAGCACCAGCGCCGCCGCCCGTGCGCGCAGCCCTCGACGTGGTCGGCGCCGCCGCACCCGCACAGGAGCCACGCCACCGAGTGGCACCGGGAGGTGCTGCGGGTGCCGCTCGATCAGACCCGATGGGCCCGACCTGGCCATCACACCATCTCGAGGCGGTGGTCGAGAATCATGGTCACCGCCGGGTCGATGACCAGCTGCAGGCGCACGCGCCGTCGCAACCTGACCATGGCCCCACCCGTACCGTCCAGGCGCGTGGAGCGGTCGTCGAACTCGACCACCGCCCGCACCGGTTCAGCAAGGTTCAGCAGGTCACCTTCGACGCGCACCTGCGCGTACTCACCGAAGTCCGGCTGGGTGACCGCGCCGGCGGCCAGGGCCGGCTCGAGCGCATCGCGCAGCCGCGTGGCGGCGACAGGCTCCACGTACGTGTCCAGGTCGACGGCACGACCGCCGATGAGCAGGCCGAGGTCGTACACGAAGCGCTCGACCAGCTGCAGCACCGCCGCCACTCGCCGGCTGCGGCGGGCGTCGTCGTCCCTGCCGGCGAGCTGCCCTCGCAGGGCGCGAGTCAGGCTCATCGGCGCGCGCGTGCCGGAAGGCGCGCCACCGCCTCGGTCAGCTCCCGGTAGGCGAGCCGCATCCGGGGAGAGAGGTCCTGCACCGCGGCCCCCTCCATGCCGGCGAACCGCACCCTGTCGGCCTCATCGGGAATCTGGACCAGGCTGTGCACCCGGGCGGTGATGGACTCGAGGTACTGCAGGGTCATGGGGTGGCGGCGGTTGCGTCGTGCCGGTGACACGATGTAAGGCACCACGGTGGGGGGAAGGTTGGCGACGTCGAGATAGTCGAGCACTCCGTTGAAGTCCTGCCGGCTGGTGGCGGTGGGAAGCACCAGGGCATCCGCCTCGTCCAGCCAGTACGCCGCCACCGTCGCCTCGGGGCCGCCGGTGGGATCGGGGAGCCGGTTGCTCATGTCGACCACGACAAAGGCGTACCGGGCGCGCAGGTGGGCGGCGAGCCTGCGAATGTCGGTGCGGCTGTACTCCACTCCGTCGCGCTGCTCGGGATAGCAGGCCAGCGCGGGGGTTGCGGCGTGCACCGGCTGGGGCGGCTCTCTGCCCGAGCTGAGCGCTGCGGCAACATCGCGCACCGTGGCGGCGCGGTCTGGGAGGTTGAGATGCCCCCATGCATCCGGGTTGGCGATGTTGGCGTCGACGATGGCCGCCCGGTGACCGACCGAGTCGAGTGTTGCACCCGCGGCGATGGCGATCCCGGCGGCATGGCTGGTCTTGCCAACCCCTCCCTTCCGCGACCCGATGACGACCAGCGTGGGAGCGCGATGGACGAGCAGCGCTGCCAGCGCAGCCTCCGTGGTGCGCGGTCGCCCGGCGCGCGTCAGCAGCGGCGGAACTCGCCAGTGGACGCGAGACAGCGCGCCGGCAGCCCGGCCATGGCCCCGCTGCGCCCGGCGCGGCTGCGGCGGCGGCGGCTGCCATTCCCGGCGGGCGCTCTCGGCCGCGAGCAGCTCCAGCGGATCGAGGGGAGCCGCGTCGCGACCCACCTGTGCTGTGGCGAATGAGTCTTCGACGCGCAGCAGCGAGGGGAGCGCCGGCCGGCCGAAGGCAGGCGCGACCGGCCCCGGGGCATCATCGCCAGCCAGAGGCGAGTCGCTGCGCTGGAAGATGGCGGCGAGCGACGGCTCCCCCGGCCCGGACGGGGTCCCGAATCGGCTGATGGCGGCGTTGGCGAGGGCCGGCAACGCCGCGGCCGGGTCGGCGTCGACGACCATCCACGACGAATAGAGCGCCGCCACCGACTCGGGCGCCGCCACCAGGATGATGCCGTCGAGGCCGCGCAGCCACGCCGCCAAGCCATCCTCGTGGCAGAGGAGGTAGACCGGCACCGCCGAGGGGGGCACGTTGCGACCCCACCAGCGGTCGACAGCCGGCTGGCTGGCGCTCGACGCGAAGAAGTCCAGGCCGCGAACGCCCGGCACCAGGAAGAGCGGCCGCTGGGCCGCGGTGGGCCGGGAGACACTCTCCAGGCGCTCTGCCAGCAAGCGTGCTCCGGCCGGGTCGCGGAGCAGGCAGATGAAGGCGAAGACCTGCTCAGCGGACAAGCTGCTCCGCCTCATGCACGGTGCCGGGATTGGCGCAGCACACGCTGTACGCGTTCTGCCGGTTGGCGATCCCGGCTGAGAGCAGACCGATCCCCAGACCCACCGCGGCCACGCACAGCAGGCGGCGCGCGACCGTGCCCGGCCGTCTCGCCGACTGCCGCACCGCGTCGACGGCCGCCACCACGACCATCACCGCCAGCATCAGCCAGCACAGCGACGCGATGAAAGCGAACTCGGTGGCGCCCGTCAGGCTCCGACCGCTGAGCAGGTCCAGGGTCCGACCCAGGTCAGGCCAGCCCACCAGGACGGTCTGCGCAACCGTCAGCGCGATCAGCGCGACCAGGGACAGCGATCGGCGCAGCCACACCTCATCCGCCTCCCAGACCCGTCGTGATGCTCTGGAACGTGGGAGCACCGAGAAGGAGAAGCAGCGGGATGAGCATGCCTGCAACCGGCAGGGTGACCAGGATGCGGGCTCGAGCGGCTCGCATCCTGGCCTCGGTGAGGCGCTGCTGGTAGACCGCCTTGGCAACCTGCGTGTAGGTGTCGCGCTCGGCCACACCCACGTTGGTGGTCACCAGCGCGTCGGCGACCATGGAGAACTGCGCCATGCGGAACTCCACGCCGATCGACCCGTACAGGTCGGCGGTGCTGCGCGGAGGGGCGGTGATCAGCCGCCGCCAGCCGCCCTCCACCAGGCTGCGCAGGTCGGACGTCCGCGCGCACCGCGACAGGATCCGGACGGCGTCCTCGACCTGGAGGCCGCGGCCGTCGGTCATGATCGCGACCAGCATCATCATGTCGCCGAGCGCGCGGTCTGCGTTGTCGCGCCGGCGTCGTGCCGCCGCTCGCAGCGCGGCGAATCGAAGCAGCACGACGCCGGCCGCGAGCAGTGCCGCCAACCACGGTGGGACGAGGTAGTCCCCGCTGCCGAGGCGCGCCGTGGTGTCCACCACCAGCGCCCCCGCGAGCGTCACCAGGGCGAGGAGAACGGTGCGGGCCAGGAAGGCCGTGTCGGTCTCGGGCCGATCTGCGACCGCGAGCAGACGGCGGAGATCGAGCTCGTCGCGCAGGCGGCGGAGCAATGGGCTCCGTCCGGCGGCGCGTTCCAACCTGGTCGGCGCCCGGCTGTAGCCGCGCAGGGCGGCGAGCCGGCGCCAGGCGCGCACGTCCGCACCGGTGAGCAGGCCGAGACGCGCGATGCCGATCGCCCAGACCCCCACCAGCACCACGGCCGCCAGCGCGTAGGGCCAGAGGTCACTGGGCACCGAGGTTCTCCTGCTCTTCGGCGAGACGGCGCAGGTCCCAGCGAGTCCAGCTGCGCACCCGGACGATCAGCCCGAGAAGGCCGACCAGCAATGCAAAGGTCACCACCACCAGGACCAGCACGAGATTGCCGGCCAGCGACTGGTAGAAGGCGCGAAAGCTGTCGACGCGCACGACGATGGCAAACATGACCAGCAGGAGTGCTGACATGGCGATGGTCACCGCCCGTTGCTGAGTGAGCGTGACCGAGGCCTCCTCCTGCACCGCCAGCTGGGCCTCGCCGACGGGCAGCAGGAGATCGTCGATGGCCGCGATCAGCCCATCGAGACTGCGGCTGCGTGTCCAGAGCAGGACGGCGCACGCGTACTCGACGACCGGGGAGCGGGCGCGCTCGCCCACCGCCACGATGCTGTCGAGCACGCTTCCACCCGCGGCCAGTGGTGCGAGCACATATTCGAGGCCGGGGCCGGGATTGCGACCGATCTCCTGGAGAGCTGTGTCCAGGGACTGGTTCCCGATCGCCATGCGGTCGCGCAGGTCGCGAAGCCGGCCGAGAAAGGCTCGCTCCATGCGCAGGCGGCGGCTGGCCGCGCGACCGGCCAGCGCAAAGCGGAATCCGAAAGCTCCGATCAATCCGCCGATGAGGACGAGTACCCAGATGCGCGAGAGCAGCCCGAGAGCGATGCCGAGCGCGATCAGCGAGAGACGCACGCTCACCCAGCTCCGCCAGCTCCAGCCCAGGTTGGCGGCGAGGTCGCGTTCGCGTTCCAGCAGAGGGACGGGGGGACGCTGCCAGCCGGGTGCGTGGAAATCGAGGTCGAGGATGGCCGCGGCGGCGGCGATGGCGCACACGATGACGACGAGGAACCCCGCGAACTGGGGCGCGGTCAGGCCGGCGCTCGACAGGGTCATACGGGTGGGATCTCCTCAGTCCCGAGATGTGACCGCAGCCGCGAGCCGAGGCGATTGAGGTTGCCGACAACCTCGGTCATGCGCTGCCAGCCGCCTCCGTCGGTCTGCCGGTAGACCCACTTGTGGTTGCCTCCACGCTCCACCGCGAGGATGCCGGTGACACGCCGGCGCCCCTCCTGGTTGGCCAGGTGCACGACCAGGTGGATGGCGTGCTCGACCACGCGCTTGGCCATCTTCTCGTTGCCGGTGAAGCGACGATTCTCCATGACGTACTGCACGGCCTGGTCCAGCGCCAGCTCGGCGTCCTCGGCGTGAATCGTCGTCATCGAGCCGTCGTGCCCGGTCATCAGAGCCTTGCACACCGCTGCCATCTCCTCGCCGCGCGACTCGCCGAGGATCAGCCTGTCCGGCTGGAAGCGCAGCGCGTGACGCACCAGGTCGAACATGGTGAGCTGACCCGAGTCCGCCTCCGCTCGAATCGAGGGGATGGTGGAGAGCGCCGAGGTCAGCGAGTGCCAGGGAGCGCCGTCACCGCGGTCCTGGTCGAGGTGCAGCTCGGCTCCGTCCTCGACCACCACAAGGTGCTCGCTGGCGGGGATCAGGCCGCACAGCACGCGCATCAGGGTGGTCTTGCCGGTGCTGGTCCCGCCCGCGATCAGGATGTTCACCCGCGCGTCGACGCAGGCTTCGATGAAGCGGGCCATTCCCTCCGGCATGACCGCCGCGTGCACGTAGTCGGACAGGTCGCGCACCTTGGACCGCGCCGGGATTCGGATCGCCGCCTTGAGCCCGGCCTGCCCCGACACCGCCGGGCGTTTGGCGACACAGAGGCGCACCACGCTCCCGATGTTGGCCTCGGCGATGGGCGCGGCCTCGGTGATGCTGTGGTCGCCGGTCACCCCGCGCAGCCGCACCGCGCGCCGGAAGAACTCGAGACAATCCTCGTCGCTGGCGAAGGGGCTGTTGCCCACCAGCAGCAGCTTGCGGCCGACCAGGCTCACCAGCCAGTGGTCGTGGCCCAGGCAGGCGATGTTCTCGAGATCGGCGCCGTAGATGAGCAGCGAGAGCGGCCAGAGGTGAGAGGCGAGGATGGCGGCATTGCGCCGCGCCACATCCCGGTATCCCGGATTGGCGGCGAGCTCGCTCACCACGGAGAGCGGCAGGCCGCTGCCGGAGGGCCACGCGATGGCCCGCTCGATCACCGCGGCAACGTCCTGGTGCAGCCGCTCCTCATGCAGCACCGATGCCGGTTCGCCGCCGCGTTCACGGATCACCTGGTCGGCGATGGCCTGGGCCACCTCGAGCTCCTCGGACGCGATCTGCGGCCAGCGGGCCACCGGCACCTCGAGGGCCGGCGGCGCCGGCGGGCGGCGCAGCTCGGCGGGGACGACGTCGCTGGCGCGAACCATCATCCCACCGCCGCCACGAGGTTGAGATCGGCGGCCACGCCGGGCAGCGTCACCGGGATGCCGGACTCGGCAATTCGTGCCGCCCGCGCCTCATCCCACTGCCACACATCGCGAATCGCCAGCTCAGGAAGATTCTGTTGGAGGCTCTCGAGGATCGCTGCCCGGTAGGCACCGCCGTGCTGGTGGCAGACGATCACCTCGCCGTGAGGCACCCTCGCCGCCTGCAGGACGGCGATGCTTCGCGACAGCAGCGCGGGATCGTCGCGAATCACGATGAACGCTCGCCCGAAGACGGAGCAGATGGCCTCGGCTGCGGCCCTCGGTGAACGCAGCCCGGGATGTGACAGCGGATGGCCGAGGTCGGCCACCACCACGTCCTCAGAGGTTCCCGCAAGCGCCGGTGCCAGCTGGCGCAGGCACTCGCTCACCTCGTATCCGTAACTCCGTGCCAGGCCCGGGACGACCTGCAACCGATCCCGTGCCGGGTGGGCAACCGCCTGCGCGGCCAGCTGCGCGGCGGTGGCGGGGCGATCGCCGAAGCAGTTGGCGATGCCGCGGTCGCCGGTGCGCAGGAAGAGCACATCGGCGATCGTGCCCCCCTCCATGTCGCAATCGACGAGCAGCACCCGGCTGCGCTCGGCAAGGGTCCACGCCAGGCAGACCGCCCAGTGGGTCGAGGTTTGCCCCGCCCGGGTGGTGTACACGGCGATCAGGGTGCTCATGGCGTCGGGCTCACCCCCGTCGATCCCGAGCAGCCCGAACCACAGAGGCGGTTGACGGCATCGCCGGGGCTCAGCGGTTGCGGAGCCGCGGGCGCCTGCCGGCCCGAGCGCGCGCCGTGGAGGGCGATGCTCGAGGCGGCAACCGAGATCCACGCCTCCTCCTGCTCCACCGGCACCAGGATGGTCAGCGCACCGCCGGAGGCGGTCAGCACTGTGACGGCCTGTCCGATCCTCGCCTGGCGGCCACCGCCCATGGCGGCGAACACATCGATGCGATCCCCAGCGGACAGCGGCGGCGGCGACTGCAACGTCAGCGCGACCTCCACCTGGGCACCGAGGTCGACCAGGTCATCGTCGCGCAGGATGTCGTTGGCGCGCAGGTCCTGGGTGTAGCGTGCGGCGTACTGCCCCGGCGAGCGGTGCTCGTAGTTGAAGTCTCCCTCCGCAGCGTGAACCGCAACCGACGAGACGTCGGCTGCGCTGTACGCGCCCCCCGCCAGAACGGCGTGCCTGAGCACGTACACGCTGACCGTCTGCCGGCCACCCGCCTGTTGCAGGTACACCATCACACCGAGCACGACCACGATGACGGCGCTGAAGAACACAGCCGCAGCCAGGCGACGCCGGTCCATGGTTCGCTCCCCTCCCCGTCAAGCCTCGTCCGTGCTCCGGCCGGCGGTGAGCTTGACCACCGCGATCTCGGTGGTGCGGCCCCACGCCGGACGGGCGGAGACGGTAGGCCGGTGGGCAGGCACCGTCAAGCGCTCCGACCCCTGGGCAGGTATCCGGCGGGTGCGTTCTGGTCGGGGAGGTCAAGGCGCAGGTCCGCGTCCGAGCCGAACGGCGGGTGCCAGAAGCGCGCCACCACCTCGACCCGGCGCACCGAGGCGGGCCTTCGCAGCGCTCCCCGCAGCATGCGGCGGGCGGCGCGCCGCTGCAGGAAGGGCCGGCGCAGGCGCACGCCGACGCCGCCGAGGGTGGAGGCGACCCGCGCCACCTGGCCGGCTGCGCAGCCACCGGCCGCGAAGACCCCGAGTGACAGGGCAAACCCCAGGTCGGGCAGGGCACGAAGGCTGAGCGCGACCCCGGCCAGGCCGCCCGGCGAGGCACCCACAAGCGAAAGGAAGGTGCCGCGCAACGGGTCGGTGCGCTGCCATCCGAAGGTGCGACTGTCCACCGCCAGGTGGCGGTTGGTGGGCACCAGGTTGACGGCGGCGACCTCGGTGGCGGCGTCGATCATCTCCGTGACCGTCCAGCCGGCCTCCACAGCTCCCCCACACTGGTCTGCGATCAGCGATGCCGCGGCGTCCTCGATGCCCGAATGCGCGGCCGTGACGCCCAGCATCACCCGCTCCCCGATCCCGAAGAGGAACAGGCCGAAGCCCCGGCCGGCGGTCAGCTGCCAGAGGTCCGCGACGAGCCTCTCCGCGTCGGCCGGGGTTGGCACCGGGCAGGCTTCGATGAGGTACACGGCGGTCGGCAACGCTAGGCGGTGGGCAGGGACAGCCGGCGGACGGTCGATTAGAGCGCGGCGCCGACCGCCTCGAGGTGGCGCGGTCCCGCCGGCGTACAGTCGATCCATGGCGTCGGCGCAGGCGAGCAGCCGGGTCCACCAGCTCCTCGACGAGCACTGGACGACCACGCTCGACGTGGATCCCGCGGTGTGGCGGGACGCGGAGGTGGTGGTGGTCTCCCATCCGGAGCCGTCCCACCGCGACCACGTCTACCTGATCCACCGCGAGGACAGGTGCATCATCGTGGTGCCCCAGGCGCTGGTCGGCAGCACCACCATCGCGTGCGCGTCCTGGCCCTCGGCCGGGGTCTTCGATCGCGCCTTCGTGCGCAGCCTCTACGGTGACCTGGTGGTCGGCATCCACGGGCCCTTCTGGCTCGGCTACGCCACCGCGGAGAGCTTCCGGCGCATCGACGGCAGAGGCACCCGCCTGCTCCAGGGGCGTCGCGACGCCGCTTCTCTGGACGACCTCCGTGGCCAGGTGACCGATGACGAGTGGGTCGACGCCGGCTTCGCCGTGCCCGCCCGCCGCGAGTACGGCTGCTTCGCCGGCGATCAGCTGGTCTGCGCCGGCACCCTTACCTCGTTCCGAGGGCTGCCGGCCAGCGTCGGCGTGCTCACCTCGCCCGCGCAGCGCAACCGGGGGTTCGGCAGCGCCCTGGTCAGCGCCCTCACCCACCAGGCGCTCGCCCGCGGCCCCCTCGCCCAGTTCCGGATGCTCGAGGAGAGCCGTCCAGCCCTGCGCATCGCCAGGGTGCTGGGCTTCGTCGAGGACGGCCGCACCCTCGAGGTGGTGCTCCGCCCCGCGCCGGCAGGTGCCGTCAGCCGCTGAGGCGTCCGCTCAGCCGTTCACCGCCGCCATGTCCCAGTGGCGCTGCCCCCGCACCGCGTGGCGGGGCACGGCGGCGTCCAGCTGGGCCATCTCCTCGGCACTGAGCTCGATGCCGTCCGCGCCGGCGTTCTCCTCCATCCGGTCAGGCCGCTTGGTGCCCGGGATGGGCACGACGTCGTCGCCACGATGCAGCACCCAGGCCAGCGCCAGCTGCGCCGCGGTCACCCCGTGCGCGCCCGCCAGCTCGCCGACCCGCTGCGCCAGGGCGACGTTGCCGTCGAGGTTCTCGGCCGCAAAGCGCGGGAAGCGCTGGCGGCGGACGTCGTCGGCGGCCAGCGAGTCGGGGGC
>JBOHUD010000067.1:0-23596 GCA_050734155.1 Candidatus Dormibacteria bacterium | reverse complement strand
TGATCGAGGCCCTGGACGTCGAGGTGAGCGCGCTCGAAGCGCGCGTCCAGCTGCCCAAGGGGTTCGTCATCCCCGGCGGCACCGCGGTGGCGGCGGCCCTGGACCTGGCGCGAACCTTCGTGCGCCGCGCCGAGCGCCGCACCGTGACGCTGGACCGAGCAGGAGGCCTCGCCAACGCCGAGGTGCTCCGCTACCTGAATCGCTGCTCCGACCTGCTCTTCATGCTGGCCCGCGAGGCCGAGGGGACCGCGCTGGTCGCCAAGTGACCGCGCCGGGCCCGGAACCGGGTCAGGCCCGCGCTGGCGGGGGCGCCTGGTGGGCGACACCGGCGAGCAGGGCGGTGACCACCGCCCCCGCGGCCGGGGCGGCCGGCCCCCCGGGCGGCCACGCCGCGGCGGGGATGTCGCTGTGGACGCGGAACCCGTCGGCATCGCGCAGCACCCGCACCGGTGTGGCGCGGTGCGGCTCGTGACCGACGGGCTGAGCCAGGTCGATGCTCCAGCTGCCCGCGGCGTCGACCGCCAGCGCCTCGCGGGCCACCCAGCCGGTCTCGTCGACGGCCATCTCGCCGACTGTCATGGTGATCAGGCGCAGGGGGAGGCGAGCGATGGTGTCGTCGGGTCCGCGGTCCTGGCGATCCCCCACCCACAGCGCCGCCACCGCCAGGCCGTCGGTCTCGGCAGCGGCGCTGACCGGCCATCGCGCCGACGGCTGGGGAGGCATGAAGACGTGGAAGCCGTCGGCTCGTCTCTCCACGCGGATCACCCTCTGCGCTGTGGGAAAGGCACTTCCGGAGGCTGCGGGTTGGAGGGCGGCCGCGCGATCCGGGGCCACCAGCACGGCGTCCGCGTCCACCCAGAGCGCGCCTCCGACGGGGAGCTGGCCGAGGCCCATCTGCTCGGCGGCCTGCCCGCGCCGCGATGAAGCCCGCCGCCGCCGCGCCAGCGCGGCCGAGAGCGGGGTGGTACCCGGACGGCCGCTGCTCCGCTGCCGGCTCTGCAGCGCGGCGTAGCTCTCGGTCAGACGCTGGAAGGTGGCCTTCGCCTCGACGCTCCCCGGGTTGCGGTCGGGGTGGTGGATCTTGGCCAGCCGGCGATAGGCGGCGCGGATCTCGTCCTCCCCAGCTCCCGGATGGAGGCCGAGGACTGCGAAATCGGCGGCGGTCGGAGGGCGGCTCATGTGACCTGGTCCGCGGCAGCGCGGGCGGGGTCTCGCGGGAGCCGGGTCAAGCACCACCTCCCCGGGGCTCCGGCTCTGGCTCGCCCCGCAGCAGGCGCAGGCACTGCAGGGCGAGCCAGAGCCGGTGCGGAGCCGAGCCGCCGCCGTCGGGGCGCACGCCCAGCTCGGCCAGACGGCGGGTGCGGTACACCACGGTGTGACGGTGCAGGCCGAGGACCGCGGCGGCGTCGTTGAGGCTGGTGGTGGCCAGGAGCGCCTCCAGGGTTTCCAGCAGCGGCCCGCTCCGGGACGGCGGCACCGCCAGGACGCCGCCGAGCACGTGGCCGACGTAGCGGCGCATCGCCCCGGGATCCGTGGCCAGGGTGGCGAAGACGCCCACGGCGGCATCCTCCCAGGACCGTATCGACGAATCCAGCCGGGCTCCGACCTGGAGCGCTTCGCGAGCGCGCCGCGCGCTCTCGGCGACCTCGTCGAGGGTGGTCGCCACCGGGCCGACCCCCCAGCGCAGCTCCCCGGGGCCGCCGACCGCCCGCTCCGCCTGGTCGAGGAGCCTGGTGACCCCCTCGCGCCCCGGCACCAGCGCGATCCATGTGCCCGGCTGGTCGCCCACGATGAGCACCCCCTGCGGCCGCAGCGCTCGCTCCAGGCTGCGCTCGGCCTCCTCCGAGCGGATCGAGCAGGCGAGCACCAGGTAGGGCGGCTGAAGGTCGAGATCGCTGGCCGCGGCGAGGCGGCGAAGCTCGGGGCTGACGTCGCCTGCGACGAGGCGCTGGAGGATGCGATCGCGGTCGAGGTCGCGGCGGCGCATCAGGGTCTCGCGGGTCTCGAGGTACGCGGAGCCGACCGCTCCGCTGATCTCGTCGAGGTACTCGAGCACCTGGCCGGTGACCGCGATGACGGTGGCGGGGGAGAGGCTCTCGAGGGCGGCCGACTCGCCGATCAACTCGCGCCACACCACCCGGGCGGCGAGCCGGTAGGCGGCGAGGAGCACCTCCAGCGGCACCCCCATCTCCGCCTGCTGCGCCCCCATCGAGCCCAGGCGCTGGAGATCGGAGGTGCGCAGGCCGCGGCCATCGCGGAGCAGCCGGACCAGGGTGCGCAGCGCGTCGCGACAGGCGCTGGTCACGGTGCGGAGATAGCCGATGCGGCGGAACTGGGCGGGCAGGGCGGTCTCGGCCGCGATGCGGCGGGTCATGCGCCGGGCGATCACGTCGACCTCGGCGAGGAGGCGGGAGATGACCTCCGGCGGCAGTGTGGCCGTGGCGGCCCATTGGCTGGGTGCAATCACGGGTGGGAGGGCTGCATCATTCGACATGGGGGCCATTATGGACGCCGTGGCCAAATATTGCCCCGAAAGTCCGCTGCGACGGCCGATGGCCGCGACGGCGGTGAGCGGGGAGACTGGGTGGATGCTCTACGACGACCTCTTCGTCCGCCTCGAACGCGCTCGCTGGAACTTCACCGACGAGATCGACCTCACCAAGATCGATCACAGCCTGCTAACCGAGCAGTGGATCCACGACCTCAGACAGATCTGCCTCACCGAGCTCAGCGCGCTGTACGCCACCGAGATGTTCCTGCGCGACTTCTACACCGACATCGACTTCTGCAGCTTCGTCTCGATCTGGTTCTACGAGGAGATGAAGCACCACATGGTGCTTCGCAAGTACCTCGAGCAGTGCGGGCAGACCTTCGACGAGGCCAAGGAGCTTCCCGAGCTGCGGCTCACCTTCGCCGAGGGGCCGGCGATCGAGACCCTCACCATGCACTTCTGCGGCGAGCAGCGGCTCGCCCACTGGTACACCGCCTTCAGCCACAACGCGCCCGAGCCGGTGCTGCGCAGGATCTTCAAGATCCTTGCCGCCGACGAGCTGCGCCACGCCGCCTGCTACGCCAAGTACCTGCGCAAGGCGGTGGTCAACAAGCCCGACGAGCTGCCCGCGGTCCTGCGCATGACGCTGTGGATGCTGCGCAGCACCAACGACGCGCCCAAGCACCCCACCACCGCCACCTCGCCGAGCGTGGTCGACCAGCTCGAGGACCCGGAGTACATCAGCCGCATGCTCGAGTGGTACCTGCCCGGCCGCGACCACGAGGCGCCCGTGCAGCGGCGCATCCTCGCGTTGATGTCGGAGCTGGCCGGAACCAAGATGAACAGCGTCAAGGACATGCTGCCGGTGATCCGCCGGCTCACGCCGGTGGCAGCCTGACCGGGATCGTCCGCCCCCGCCTATAATCTCGGGCAATGTCGGAGCAGACCCGCGTGCGCGCGACCGTGCGAGGCCGGGTGCAGATGGTGGGCTTCCGCGCGTTCGTCGCCGACCACGCCGGTGACCTGAATGGCAGCATCGCCAACCGTCCCGACGGCAGCGTCGAGTGTCTGCTCGAAGGCCCGGCCGAGAGGGTGGAGCGCCTGGTGGACCTGCTCCATGCCGGCCCGCGGCACGCCCGCGTGGACGCGGTCGACGTCCTCCGCGAGCCCTATCGCGGCGATCTCCCCCCGTTCGCGGTGAGCGGATGAACTTCACGTGGGCGGACCGCATGTCGCGCCTCGGCACCGAGAGCGCGTTCGAGGTGCTCGCCCGCGCTCGCAGCCTGGAGGCGGAGGGCCGCGACGTCATCCACCTCGAGATCGGCGAGCCCGACTACGCCACCCCGCAGAACATCATCGACGCCGCCACCAGGGCGCTCAACGATGGCGCCACCCACTACACCCCGGCCAGCGGGATCCCGCTGGTGCGCGAGGCCACGGCCCGCTACGTCACCAGGGGCACCGGGGTGCCCACCGCCGCCGAGAACATCGTCCTGGTTCCGGGCAGCAAGAACATCCTCGGCTTCGTGCTGCTGGCCATCGTCAATGCCGGCGACGAGGTCATCGTCCCCGATCCCGGGTACCCGATCTACCGCTCCCTGGTGAGCTTCGTGGGTGCCACGCCGGTGTCGGCGCCGATCCGCCAGAGCAACGACTTCCGCCTCGACGTCGAGGAGCTGCGCAGCCTGGTCACGCCCCGGACCAAGCTGCTGATCGTCAACACTCCGGCCAACCCCACCGGTGGGGTGCTGACCCGCGAGGATTGCGAGGGCATCGCGCAGATGGCGATCGAGCACGACCTCGTGGTTCTCACCGACGAGATCTACTCGCGGCTCATCTACGATGGTGGCCACGTGTCGCTGTACGGCATCGACGGGATGGCGGAGCGCACCGTGCTCCTCGACGGCGTCAGCAAGGCCTGGGCGATGTGCGGCTGGCGGCTCGGTTTCGGAGCCATGCCGGTGGAGCTGGCCAAGCGCATGGATACGCTGATGATCAACTCGTCGTCGTGTGCCGCCGCGTTCACGCAGCTGGCCGCCATCGAGGCCTTCGAATCGGCAGACTCCGACGCCTCCGTGGTGGCCATGGTCACCGAGTTCCGGCGCCGCCGCGACATCGTGGTCGACGGGCTGAATCGCATCCCCGGCATCAGCTGTCACCGCCCCGCGGGCGCCTTCTACGTCTTCCCCGACATCACCGCCACCGGGTGGAACGAGCGCGAGTTGCAGAACGCCCTGCTCGACGAGGTCGGCGTGGCCGTGCTCTCGGGGAGCAGCTTCGGGCCGCAGGGGGCTGGCCACATCCGACTCAGCTACGCCAACTCGGTGGACAACCTGGAGCGTGCTCTTGATCGCATCGCTCTCCACCTCGGCGCCGGCGCGGTGACCCCGGCCTAGGGCCGGTGGTCGCCAACCACCTGCTGTCCCGATGAGCGTCCCCGAGATCCGTCCCGACGTGGACGGCGCGGCTCGGCTGCTCACCGACCACGACGTGGTGCCGCTGGTGATGGACCTTGCGGCGGGTGCAGAGACGCCGGTCAGCCTGATGCAGCGCCTGGGAGTCGGGGGACACTGCTTCCTGCTGGAGTCGGCGACGGCGACCGCCGGGCTGCACGGCTTCTCCTTCCTCGGTCACGACCCCGTCGAGGTGGCCGCCCAGGACGGGGTGGACCCGCTGCACCCGCTGGAGGGCGTTCTCGCCGAGAGTGTGGCCCTGGTGGCTGGGCTCACCGCGCCCTTCGTCGGGGGATGGGTGGGCTATCTCGGCTACGAGGCGGCTCGGTGTTACGAGCGCCTCCCCGAGACCCTGCCTGCCCTCGACGACGTGCCCACCAGCCTCTTCGCGCTGTACCGCACCGTGACCGTCTTCGACCACGCGCGCGAGCGCATTCAGCTGGTCACCCAGCTGCGCAGCTCAGGGGGCGCGGTCGCGGCGTCGCACGCGCAGGCCTGTCAGCGACTCCGCAACCTCCAGCATCGGATCGCCGCTCCCCGCCCCGCGGTGGGCGCGGTCGACCATCCCGAGGCGATCGCCCACGAGGCGCCGGCCAGACCGGCGGCGCGACCGGCACCGGTTCTCCCCGACGAGGCATCCTCCTTTCCGCGCCGGGACTTCCTGGGCGCGGTGGAAGGCGCGCTGCGGCACATCGTGGCCGGCGACATCTTCCAGGTGCAGATCTCGCGTCGTTTCGCGCTGCCTCTGCACGCCCATCCCTTCACCCTCTACAGCGCGCTCAGGCTGTCGAGCCCGACGCCCTATCTCTTCTACCTGAGCACGCCACGCTGCAGCCTGGTGGGCGCGTCCCCGGAGATGCTGGTGCGGGTCCGCGGCGACGAGATCGAATACAGGCCCATCGCGGGCACACGAAGGCGTGGCCTGAGCGAGGCGGAGGATGCGGCCATGGAGGGCGAGCTGCGCCACAGCGACAAGGAACAGGCGGAGCACCTCATGCTGGTCGACCTCGGTCGCAACGACGTCGGCAGGGTGGCGGCGGTGGGCAGCGTCGAGGTCCACGAGTCCGCCGTCGTCGAACGCTACTCGCGGGTGATGCACCTGGTCAGCGGCATCCGCGCCCGGCTGGCCCCTGGGCGCACCGCGCTCGACGCCCTGCGCGCCTGCTTCCCGGCGGGCACGGTCACCGGGGCGCCGAAGATTCGAGCCATGGAGATCATCGCGGCGCTGGAACCGCACGGCCGCGGCCCGTACGCCGGCGCTGTCGGGTACATTGGCAGCGGGGGAGCGCTCGACACCGCGATCGCTCTGCGCACCGTCGTTGTCGTGGACGGGCTCGCCTACCTGCAGGCGGCGGCCGGGATCGTCGCCGACTCCAGGCCGCACCAGGAGGCTTCCGAGATCGACAACAAGCTGGCGGCAGCCCTGGACGCGGTGGCGCGGGTCAACGCGCCATGAGCATGCTCGGAGCCGACCTGCGCGACCGCGTCCTGGTGGTGGACAACTACGACTCCTTCACCTTCAACCTGGTGCAGTACCTGGGCGACCTGGGGGCGGACACGCTGGTGGTGCGCAACGACGCCGTCAGCGCAGGCGAGATTGCCGCAGCCCGTCCCGCGGCGATCGTGCTCTCGCCGGGGCCGGGCCGTCCCGAGGCAGCCGGCATCTGCGTCGACCTGGTGCGCGCCGCGGCGAGCGCTTCCATACCGCTGCTGGGCGTGTGCCTTGGCCACCAGGCGATCGCGGTGGCCTTCGGCGCAGATGTGGTCAACGCAGCGACGCTCATGCACGGCAAGTGCAGCGACGTCGAGCACGTCGGCGACGGCCTCTTCAGCGGCGTGCCCAATCCGCTGCGAGCCACCCGTTACCACTCACTGGTCGTCGAGCGCTCGAGCCTGCCCACCTCGCTGGCGCTCACGGCCTGGACCGCGGACGGCACCGTCATGGGCCTGCGCCACCGCGACCATCCCATCGACGGTGTGCAGTTCCACCCCGAGTCGATCGGCACCCCGCAGGGCCGCGCCCTGCTGGCCAACCTGTTGCTGGGCGCTCGGCTGCAGCGACCGCTGGGCGCCGTGCGATGAGCGAACTGGGGGCGCTGGCGCCGATCATCGAACGCAAGCGACACGAGGCCGCTTCCCTGCACTGCGGGCGGGCCGCCATGTTCGCGCACGCGGCCAACCTCGAGCACGCCCCCGCGATCGAGCGAATCCTGCGCGGCGGAACCCTGATCGCCGAGCTGAAGCGGCGATCGCCGAGTGGGGGCGAGCTGCGCAGCGACCTCGATGTGGTGAGGGTCGCCGCCGCCTACGAGACGGCGGGAGCCGCCGCCATCTCGGTGCTCACCGACGGCCCCGCCTTCGGCGGCTCGCTGCAGGACCTGGTGGCGGTCCGTGCCGCGGTGGAGATCCCCATCCTGCGCAAGGACTTCGTGGTCGAGCCCGTCCAGGTGGCCGAGGCCCGGGTGGCGGGGGCCGACTGGGTGCTGCTGATCGCCGCCGTCCTCGAGGGCGACGGGCTCGAGCAGGCCATGGACGCGGCGCGGCGCTGCGGGGCCGGCGCGCTGGTCGAGGTGCACACCGACTCCGACCTCGACCGCGCTCTCGCCGCCGGGGCGGAGTGCATCGGCATCAACAATCGCGACCTCAGGACGCTGTCCACCGATCTCGGAGTGTTCGCGCGGCTGCGCTCCCGGGTTCCCGACGCCGTGGTCACCGTCGCCGAATCCGGGGTCCGCGATGGCGCCGACGTCACCCGTCTCATCGGTGAGGGAGCGGATGCCTTGCTGGTGGGGGAGGCGCTGCTGCGTGCCCCGGAGCCGGCCGCGCTGCTCGCCGAGATGGTGGCCGCGGCCGAGTCCGCTGCGGGGGCGCGACCACGCGGATGATCGTCAAGGTGTGCGGGGTGCGCACCCCCGAGATCGCCGCTGCGGCCATCGATGCCGGCGCGGACTGGCTGGGCCTGGTGCTGGTGCCGGCGAGCCCGCGGCATGTCGACGACGCCGCGGCGCGCGCGGTGGTCGACGCGGTGCGCGGACGCGCCGACCTGGTCGGCGTCATGGTCGACGCGACCCCCTCCGAGTGTGAACAGGCGGTGGATCGCTACTCGCTGTCGGCCCTGCAGCTGCACGGCTCCGTGGCGCTGTCGACGGCCTCGCTGGCCCCGGTCCCGGTCATCCGGGCGATCAACCTGACCCCGGGGATGAGCGCATACATCGACGATTGGTGGCCCGACTGCCTGGTGCTGCTCGACTCGGCGCCATCAGCGCAGGGCCTGCCCGGCGGCACCGGCAACCGGGTCGAGCAGGCCGTCGCGGCGACGCTGGCTCGGCACCGCCGTTTGCTGCTCGCGGGCGGCCTGTCGGCCGGCAACGTGGCCGCCGCGATCACCGCGGTGAGGCCCCACGGGGTCGACGCCTCCAGCGGCTTGGAGTCCACCCCAGGCGTGAAGGATGCCGCCCGCGTGGTCGCCTACGTCCGCGCGGCGCGGTCCGCCGCGGCGCCGTCCGCGCCCGGGACCACGGCCGCATGAGCGCTGGGCGCGGCCGCTTCGGCGGCTACGGGGGAGCCTACGTCCCGGAGACGGTGATGCCCGCGCTCGACGAGCTCGAGGCGGCCATGGACCTGGCGCTTGCCGACCGGGCTTTCGCAGCCGAGCTGCACGGTCTGCTCCACGAGTACGCCGGCCGTCCCACCCCGCTGACCCACGCCCCCCGGCTGAGCGCGGCGGCGGGGGGTGCGCAGATCTGGCTGAAGCGTGAGGACCTCCTCCACACCGGTGCGCACAAGATCAACAACGCGCTCGGTCAGGTGATGCTGGCCCAGCGCATGGGCAAGCGCCGCATCATCGCGGAGACGGGAGCCGGGCAGCACGGCGTGGCCACCGCCACGGCGTGCGCTCGCGCAGGCCTGGGCTGCACTGTGTACATGGGGCGCGAAGACATGCGCCGCCAGGCGATCAACGTCTACCGCATGCGCCTCCTCGGAGCCACGGTCGTCGCCGTCGACAGCGGTGCCGGCACCCTGAAGGACGCCACCAATGAGGCGATCCGCGACTGGGTCGCCAACGTGCGCGGCACCCACTACGTGATCGGCAGCAGCGTCGGTCCCCACCCCTACCCGACGCTGGTGCGCATGCTCCAGCGGGTCATCGGCGACGAGACCCGGGCCGACTGCCTGACGCGGTGGGGCACGCTCCCCGCCACGGTGGTGGCCTGTGTGGGCGGGGGCAGCAACGCCATCGGCATGTTCGCCGCGTTTCTCGACGATCCCGAGGTGGAGCTCATCGGCGTCGAGGGCGGCGGTCACGGGCTGGACGGCGGGGAGCACGCCGCGCCGCTCAACCGCGGACGCCCCGGCGTGCTCCACGGCTCGCGCAGCTATCTCATGCAGGACGAGCACGGCCAGGTGCTCACCGCGCACTCCATCAGCGCGGGCCTCGACTACCCGGGTGTGGGCCCCGAGCACAGCGCGCTGCGTGACAGCGGCCGGGTGCGCTACGTCTGCGCTGAGGACGACCAGGCGCTGGCCGCGTTCCACCGCCTCTCACGCCTCGAGGGCATCATCCCGGCGCTGGAGTCGAGCCACGCGCTCCACGCCGCCGAGCAGCTGGCCGCCGCCCGGCCTCCCGACTCGGTGGTGGTGGTGTGTCTCTCAGGCCGCGGTGACAAGGATGTGGCCGCCGTGCGCGAGCACGACGGAGACCGCGACGATGTCGAGCGGTGAACGGCTCAGCGCGGCTCTGCGCGGGGTCTCCGACCACGGGCTCCCTGCGCTGATCCCCTACGTCACCGCCGGGTTCCCGCGCCGCGACGACACCGCGCCGGTGCTGCGCGCCGCCCAGGAGGCGGGCTGTGCCGCCGCGGAGATCGGCATCCCCTTCAGCGACCCGCTCGCCGACGGTCCCACCGTCCAGCGCGCCGGCTGGCAGGCGCTCCGCAACGGCATGACCACGCACCTGGCGGTCGAGCAGGCCGCCGCCGCCCGAGGTGCCGGCGTCACCATCCCGCTGGTCTTCATGACCTACCTGAACCCGGTGCTGAGCCACGGCCTCGATCGCTTCTGCGCCGACGCCGCGGCCGCCGGGGTGGACGGCATCATCGTGCCCGACCTCCCCGCCGACGAGGCCGGCGAGGTCCGCCCGGCGGCCGAGAGGCACGGCCTCGCGCTGATCCCGCTGGTGGCCCCGACCACCCCCGACGAGCGCCTCGCCCGCGTCTGCGAGAGCGCCAGCGGATTCATCTACTGCGTCAGCGTGCTGGGGACCACCGGGGCTCGCCGCGAGCTCGCCGCCGAGGCATTCGAGCTTCTCGACCGCGTCCGCGCCGCCACGCCGCTGCCGCGGGCCCTCGGTTTTGGCCTGAGCCGGCCTGAACACCTGGCTGCCCTGCGCGGCCGCTGCGAGGCGGCGGTGGTGGGATCCGCCCTTCTCGAGGCGATGTCTGAGACGCCCGGCGACGGAGCCACCGCGGCGACAGCGTTCCTGCGCGGCATGAGGCGCAGCGCGTGAGGTCCCGCCGGCGGGGGTGGCGATGAGCGCGCTGCGACTGGGCGGGGCGGTGTCCGTGCACGGCGACGTGCGCGTCCCCGGCGACAAGTCGATCAGCCACAGGGCGCTGATCCTGGGCGCGCTGATCCGCGGCCGCAGCTACATCGGCAACCTCTCGCCCGCCGCCGACGTGGAGGCGACCGCGCGCGCCCTGCGCGACTGCGGCGGGTCGGTCCGCAGCCTCGGCAACGGCCGCGTCTCCCTCGACGGCGCCGGCGCCGGCGTGAGCCTGCGCAGCCCCGGCGGGCCTCTCGACTGCGGCAACTCCGCCACCACCATGCGACTGCTCAGCGGAGCGCTGGCGGCGCACGACGCGATCGCCACCCTGGACGGGGACGCATCGCTGCGCAGCCGGCCCATGGAGAGGGTGGCCGCCCCGCTGCGGGCCATGGGAGCGCGGGTCACCACCGCCTCGGGCAGGGCGCCGATGCTGGTGCGGGGCACCGCCGCCCCGCTCGGGATCGAGCACCACCTCGAGGTGGCCAGCGCCCAGGTGAAGTCGGCGATCCTGCTCGCTGCGCTCAACGCCCAGGGCCCCACCGTGGTGCACGAGCCGCTGCGCACTCGCGACCACACCGAGCGGCTGCTGCGCGCGTGCGGTGCCGACCTCAGCGCGGACGGAGCCTCGGTGACGCTGCGCCCGGCGCGCCTCGAGCCCTTCGGCCTGCGTGTGCCCGGCGACATCAGCTCGGCCGCATTCTTCATGGCGCTGGCCGCCGCCCGTCCCGGCTGGCGGGTGCGCTGCACCGAGATCGGGCTCAACCCGGGCCGCAGCGGCATCCTCGACGTCCTGGCGGCGATGGGCGCCCGGATCGAGGTGGAGGAGGGGCCGATGGCAGCGGACGTCGAGCCCCAGGGAGAGGTGGTGGTCAGCGGCGCACCGCTCCACGGCGTCACCGTGGACGCGGCCCTGGTGCCGCGGTGCATCGACGAGCTTCCCGCCATCGCGGTGGTGGCCACCCAGGCGGAGGGTCGCACCGAGATCCGCGGCGCCGCCGAGCTGCGCCACAAGGAGTCGGACCGCGTGGCGGTGCTCGTGGCCGGCCTGCGTGGGCTCGGCGTCACCGTCGAAGAGTGCGCCGACGGGCTCGTCGTCGAGGGCCCGGCGCGGCTCCGCCCCGGCCGCCTTGAGTCAGCCGGGGATCACCGGCTGGCGATGGCCTGGGCGGTCGCCGCCTCGCTCATCGAGCCCGGCGGCGGAGAGTGCGTCATCGACGGGTCGGGCTCCGTGGGCGTCTCCTACCCGGGCTTCTTCGAGGACCTGGCGGCACTGACCCGCTGACGGCCAGCCCGAGCCGGGACCGGCGCCGGCCGCCCTCAGTCGAAGCCGAGCACCAGCGGCGGCGTGCCCAGCACCTCGACGATCCTCAACTCCCTGACGTCGACGATGACGGGATGCACGGGCGGACGGTCGAGGAACTGCTGCGCACCGGGCGCGTGCGCGACCAGGCGGCGGAACATCTCGAGGCGGCCGGCGTCGTCCAGGGCCGGTCTGGTCGCCGCTCCCCATCCCTGGATCCACCGTGAGGGGTTGCCCGGTGAGCACATGAAGGCGACGCGGGAATCCTGGGCGATGTCGGCGGCCTGGCGTGAACCGTCGAGAACCGCGAGCAGCAGGCGGATGCGGTCGCCCTCGACCTCGGGCGCGAAGAACACCCCGGCGACGCGTGGTCCCGCGGCGCTGACTGTGGCCAGCGCGGTGGTGTCGTAGGCGCGCAGCGCCCACAGGGCGCGCTGCACGTCAGCGCCGGCCGCCCCGCTCACCGCCCCTTGTCCACGTCCAGCGGCGCTGCGATGATCGCCGCTGGTCTGCCACGCATGCACGGGAGAGTATCGGAACCATGAGCCCCAAGAGTTTTCTGCTGACCGAGCAGTTGCATCGATATCTCGTCGCGCATTCGCTGCCCCAGGACGATGTGCAGCGCTCTCTGATCGCCGCCACCGAGGCGCTCGGCGATGTCAGCCGCATGCAGATCGCCCCCGAGCAGGGTGCCCTGCTCACCGTGCTCACGGCCGCGCTGGGCGTGCGCAGCGCGGTCGAGGTGGGGACGTTCACGGGATATTCGGCGCTCTGCATCGCGCGCGGCCTGAGCGACGGGGGAGGGCTTGTGTGCTGCGATGTCAGCGAGGAGTGGACGTCGATCGCGCGCCGTCACTGGGAGAGCGCCGGAGTGGCCGAGCGCATCGAGCTGCGGCTGGCACCGGCGGCGGAGACGCTGCGCAGCCTTCCCCGGGCGGCCACCATCGACCTGGCCTTCATCGACGCCGACAAGCGGGGGTACCGCGAGTACGCCGAGCAGCTCCTGCCCAGGCTGCGACCGGGGGGCGTGCTGCTTGTCGACAACGTGCTCTGGCACGGGACTGTGGCCGAACCCGGCGGCGACCTGGAGGCCGACAGCGACGGCGCCCACATCGCCGCCTTCAACGACTGGCTGGCCGCGCGCCGGGACGTGGAGTGCGTGATGCTGCCCATCGCCGACGGCCTCACCCTGGCCCGCAAGCGCTGACCATGGTCAGCGCAGCAGCCGGCTCAGCCGGCGGTCGGCGAGCACCCGTCCGCCGGTCTGGCAGGTTGGGCAGTACTGGAAGGAGCGCGTGGCCAGCGACACCTGGCGGATGCTGTCGCCGCACACCGGGCACGGCTCGCCGGTGCGCCCGTGGACTGCCATGTGCCCTTTCTTGTCGGGCTTGAGGTCCGCGATGTCCACGCCCTGGGTGCGTTCCACCGCCGCCCCCATGATCGCCCGCAGGGACTGGTGGAGACGGCGCACCTCCTCGTCGCTCAGCGTCGCCGCCCCGCGAAAGGGCGAGAGCCGTGCGCCATGGAGGATGTCGTCGGAGTAGGCGTTGCCCACACCGGCGATGACCGTCTGGTCGGCCAGCACCGTCTTGAGCTGGCCGCGCCGGGTGCGCAGCAGGTGCTGCAGCCGGGCCATGTCGAGCGCGTCGTCGAGGGCGTCCATCCCGAGGCGGGCGATCCCGGGCACCTCGGTCGCGGGGTCGCGCACCACGTACAGGGCCAACCGCTTCTCCGTGCCCTGCTCACTGATGTCGATGCCCGAACCGGACGAGACCTCGAGCTGGAGCGCCAGCGGACCGCGCAGGGTTGCCCGGGGCGGCTCCAGGCGCTCGCGCCAGCGGATCCAGCCGGCTCGCGCCAGGTGCACGACCAGGTGGAGATCGCCGGCCCGCATGTCGAGGAACTTGCCGTGGCGGGTCCAGCCCTCCACGGAGGCGCCGACCAGCGCCTCCAATGGTGGGTCGTACGTCTTGAGCGCGCCGATCGAGCGCAGGCGCGCCGCCGCGATGGTGCGGTCGCGCATCCGCGCCGTCAGGGCGGCGGCGAGGGCGGCGACCTCAGGCAGCTCGGGCATAGGCGCCATGGTCGCGCACCGGCGTCCCGGCGCAGTGGCGGACACACGTAGAATTCCACGACCTTGAGGTCGACCACGGATGCCACCACGGCCAGCAGACCGGTGACGCGCGGCCGCCGCCGCACCGCCCCTGCCGATGCCGAGGACGTCCTCTGCGTGGCCCGGACAACCATCTTCCCCGACGGGGCCTGGCACGGCCTGGTCACCGTCGGCCTGGAGCGCGTCCTGCGCACCATCCGAGCCACCTCGGAGTACCGGCCCCGGCACCACGTCGAGGACGACCCGTCGATGCAGCAGATCATCCCCTACTGCGTCGTCCACCACCCCCAGGACGGCACCTACCTGCTCACCCGGCGGCTGCGCCGCTCCAGCGAGCGCCGCCTCCACCACCTCTACTCGCTCGGGGTCGGCGGCCATGTCAACCCCGGCGACGGGGCGGGCGGCGATCCCCTGGTCGGGGGACTGCAGCGCGAATGGGCGGAGGAGGTGGTCTGCTCGTCACCGGCGACGGCCCGGCTGGTGGCCATGCTCAACGACGACTCCACCCCGGTGTCGCGCGTCCATCTCGGACTGGTCTTCCTGGTGGAGCCGATGCGGGCGACCACCTCGGTGCGCGAGCTCGACAAGCTGGAGGGCGAGAGCCTCCCCCTGGCGGCGATGCGCCGCCACTACCTGAGCATGGAATCGTGGTCCCAGCTGGTCTTCGACGACCTGGTCGGCGGCGCCGCGCAGCGCGCCGAGCGCTCGCCCCTGGTCGTCGAGCTGGCCGCGGCGGACTGAACCAGGCGCACGGCGAGCCCCCGGTATACTCGGCGGATGCCCGTGCGAGTCCGAGTCCCCGGTCCCCTGCGCCGCCTCACCGGCGGGGATGCCGAGGTGACCGTCGACGGGACCACCGTGTCCGCCGCCCTCGGCAACCTCGAAGAGCGCTACCCGGGCTTCCATGCCCGCCTCTACGACGCCGACGGCAAGCTGCGCCAGTTCATCAACGTCTATGTCAACGACTCCGACATTCGCTTCAGCCAGGGCCTGGACACCCCCGTGGGCGAGCGCGACGAGCTCTCCATCGTGCCGGCGGTCGCCGGCGGTGGCTGACCGGCGCCCGTGAGCGTCGCGGCCCCGCCGCTGGAGCCCCTCCATCCCGCGACCCACGTCCCCGATGATCCCTTCGAGCTGATTCCCAGGGACGCCATCGTCGCCGTGGCGATGTCGGGCGGGGTCGACTCCTCGGTGGCGGCGGCGCTCTGCGCCGCCCGCGGGCTTCGCACCGTGGGCATCACCCTGGCGATGTGGCCGCGCGACCGCGAGCGCGACCGCGACCGCGGCTGCTGCTCGATCGACGCCGTCGAGGATGCGCGGCGGGTCGCCGCCAGCCTGGGCATCGCCCACTACAGCTGGAACCTGGAGCCGGAATTCCGGCGCGAGGTCATCTCGGTGTTCGCCGAGGAGCACGCGGCGGGCCGCACCCCCAACCCGTGTGTGCGCTGCAACCAGACGATCAAGTTCGGCGCCCTGCTCGAACGGGCGCGCGAGGCGGGAGCCACCCACGTCGCCACCGGTCACTACGCGCGCATCGGCCGGCGCGGCGCGGCGGCATCGCTGCATCGCGGGGCCGCCGCGGCCAAGGACCAGGCGTACACGCTGCACCGACTCGACCAGGGTCAGCTGAGGCGGGCGCTGTTCCCCCTCGGCGGCGAGACCTCCAAGGCGGAGGTGCGGCGGACGGCAGCCGAGCTGGGGCTGGTGACCGCGGCCAAGCCGGACTCCCAGGAGCTCTGCTTCGTCGAGGGAAGCGTGCGCGCCGACCTCGAGCAGCGCCTCGCCGGCCGCTTCCAGCCGGGGCCGATGCTCGACCTGTCGGGGACGGTCATCGGCGAGCACCGCGGCGTGCCCTTCTACACAGTGGGGCAGCGCTCCGGGCTCGGCATCGCACCCTCGACACCGGACGCCGCACCTCTGCACGTGATCGCAGTCGACGCTCTCGCCAACACGGTCACGGTCGGACCGCGCGCAGCTCTGGAGCGCAGCGTGGTGCGCCTCACCGACGTCCACTGGATCGGCGCGCCACCCTCCTCGGGAGCGCGGGTCACAGTCCAGCTCCGCGCCCACTCCGCGCCCGCGCCCGTGACCCTGGCCGCCGCCGGAACCACGGTGGTCCTGCGCTGCGCCCCACCGCTCACCCAGGTGGCCCCGGGACAGGCGGGGGTGCTCTACGTGGGCGACGAGGTGATCGGTGGCGGTGTGGTGACGGCAACGTGATCCTGGCGGTGTCCCTGCCACCGGCGCCGGTTCAGGTGGTCATCGCCATCCTGGCGGTGTTCGCGGGGGCGCTGATCACCACCGTGTCGGCGTTCCTGGCCCGGCGCTCGCGCAACTGGCTGCACCATCTCGGCACCGTGGGTGGGCTGGCCATCGTCGCCGGGATCATCGGCCAGCGCACCGTGGCCGGCGGCAACGCCATGGGACCATGGGACGCGGGCATCAGCGTGCCCGTGGTCGGCGTCCGGCTCGACCCCGTGGCGGCCGCCGGAATCGTCCTGACGCTGATCGGTGTGACCCTCACCCTGCTCTTCGAAAGAGTCCTCGACGAAACCGACCAGCCGCGGCCGCTGGTGCATCGCGCGCTCGAGGACGACGACGCCGTCTGAGGGTCGGGCTGGTCGGCGCCTCGGCGTCTACAATGCCGCCGATGTCCGGCGCCGGCAGCCGCCTCCCGACCGAGGCGCCGTCCCCGCACGCGTTTCGCCGCGCTGCCACAGCCCCGCCCAACCCGGCGGGGTGAGCACCGCGGTGTTCTACGTGCTCGCCGTCCTCATCGTGCTGGCCGCGCTGGCGGCCGTGCTCTCACCGTCGACGCGCCTGGTCCTCCTGGCGGTCGCGGCCGGCGACGTCCTGGTGGGCATCCTGCTGATCGGTGCCGGCGCCCACCTGCTCGGCGCCATCGCGCTGGTGGTGCCGGCGGCCTGCCTGCTCGGGGTCGCCGCCCTGCTGCGGCGCCGCGGCTACGCCGCCCTGCTCGCCGACGTGCCCGGCAGGGCGGCGGGATGGCCGCTCGCCGCGGCCATCAGCGCAGGCATCGGCGTGCTCCTCTTCTGGACCACCTCCACGCGGATCGACGACACCCCGCACGGCGCGGGTGGCCAGGGCCTGCTGACCGTTCTGCACTACCGCACTCCGATCAGCGTTGGCGTCGCCGCCGTCCTGGTGGTGGTGGCGGTGGGCGGGGCCCTGATGATCGGACGCACCGGCGACGACGAGCGCGTGCTCGATCGCGCCGCGGAGCAGCGCCGGCTCCGTGAGCAGCGCTCTCGCCGGCGTCGCGAGCACCGCGCCGCCGCTCGCGCGCAGCGCGAGGGACCTGGCGAGGCATCGCCGTGAACGTCGGCCCGGCCCACTACGCGGCGCTCAGCGCGATCCTCTTCGCGATCGGGCTGTTCGGGGTGACCGCGCGACGCAACGCCGTGGCCGCGCTGGCCTCGCTGAGCGTGCTGTTCAGCGCCCCGGTGGTGGCCGCGGTGGGCGTCGCCGAGAGCGGCAACGGTTCCCTGCCCCGCCTTGGCGACGCGCTCGCCCTGTTCACCATCGCGGCGCTGTGCGCCGAGCTGGTGGTCGGCGCGGCGGTGGCCGCCCTGCTCTGGCGCCGTGCCGACACCGCCGACCTCGATGAGATGACCGAGGCGGATCTCTGAGGTGGCAGTCATCCTCAACCTCACCTGGGCGATCGTGCTGCTCCCCCTGGTGGGGGTCGGTGCCGGCTTCCTGGCGGAGTCGCCGCGCCGCGCCGCCCAGACTGAGGTGGCCTTCACCGGCCTGGCTCTCGCCGTGTCGATCGTGGTGCTGATCTTCCGGCTCAGCCACGTCATCAACGTGTACGAGAACACCCAGACGTTCTGGGACCTGCAGGCCACCTCGTCGACCGCGCCGACCCAGCCGCTGGCTCCGGCGTTCCCGGTCTTCTGGGGCATCCGCGTCGACCCCCTGAGCGTCGCGTTCCTGGCCGTGACGCTCTTCCTCTCCCTGGTCGCGCAGCTGCACGCGCTCATCTCGATGCGCGGCGACGCCGCCTTTCGACGCTTCTTCTGGATCGTCGGGCTGCTCACGTTCGGGATCCTGGCTCTGATCAGCAGCACCAACCTCTTCCAGTTCTGGCTCGGCTGGGAGGTGGTCGGCGTGTCCGCATGGATGCTGGCGGCCCATCATTGGCAGCGGGCGGTGACCGCACGGGCGGCCTCGCGAACCTTCGTGGTGCTGCGCGTCGCCGACCTGGCTCTGCTGCTCGCCCTGATCACGACCTACGCCAAGTTCGGCACCTCGGTGATCGAGCGACCGGCGACCAACGGCCAGCTCACCAACGACCCCCTCTCCTTCTCCGCGCTGACCCCGCAGTGGCACCTCGGCCACGCCGGGGCGGTGGTGGGCGTGGGCACCCGCTCGCTGGTGGTCATCGCCGTCCTGTTCGTTGTCGCGGTGGTGATCCGCGCTGCCATCGGGCCGCTCCACCTGTGGCTGAGCGGTGCCCTCGACGCCCCCGTGGCCGGTCTGTCGTTGATCGCCATGGCCACGCTGCTGCCCCCGGCGGTGCTGATCGCCCGCGTCTACCCCCTGTTCCTCGAGGCTCCCCACCTGCTCACCGTGCTCGCCCTGGTGGGCGCGGCCGGAGCGGTGACGGCGGCGATCTTCGCCCTGGCGCAGCGCGACCTGCTGCGCATCGGCATGTTCGCGGTGAGCAGCCAGGCGGGGCTGGCCCTGGCCGCTTTCGGGACCGGCGGGTTCAGCCCCGCGCTGTTCATGGTGTTCACCGCATCGTTCCTGGCCGTCGTCTACTTCCTGGCGGCAGCCAACCTGACCCGGGGTTATCGCAGTCGCCACCTGGCCGACTGCGGAGGCGGCCGCCGCAGGATGCCGCGCACCACCGCCGCCCTGGGGGGCTGGGCGCTGGGCATCAGCGGCCTGAGCCTGAACACCTACAGCGTGCTCTCCGCAACTTTCCGGGACAGATTCCCGGGCGGCGGACACCTGGGCAGGTGGCCCCAGGTGGTGGTGGCGCTGGCGGTGCTGCTGACCGTCTGCCTGACCGCTCTTTATTCCTTCCGGGTGTACTTCGCCGTCGCCACCGGGGAGGCGCCGCGACGCCGTGGCTTCGACGTCGCCCGGATGCGCGAGGCCGAGCCGCGGCGCCGCCTTCCCGTGGCCGCGGCGCTGGCGGGAGCCGCCGGGGCCACGCTGGTCGGGATCCCGGGGATCAACTCCTTCATGGCGGGGACCCGCAAGATCCCCGGGCTGACCTTCAGCCACTTCATCTTCTACGGCAGCCGGCGTCAGCAGCTGGCGCTCGACCTCACCGCCATCGCGCTCGTGGCTCTCCTCGCCGCCGCCGCCGCTGCCGCCGCCTGGTGGCTGTTCTCAACCCCTCACCGAAGCCGGGCCGCCACCCTGCGCAGCCGCTTTGCCAGGGCCGCAGCCATGCTGGGCGGGGCCACTCCGGCGGAGCGCGTGGCCGGGCTGGTCCCACAGCAGGTGGTCACGGCGGGCGAGGCGCTCGAACGCTTCGAGCAGCAGGTGCTCGAGCCCATCTCCACGGGGATGGGGGAGAGCGTGGACGCGGTGAGCCGCGGTCTCAGCCGGCTGCGCGGGGGCAGGATCGGGGTTTCGATGGCGGCGGCCCTGGCGCTCATCGCCGTCCTGCTGGCGGCTTCGGTGCTGGCCGCGACCGGCCACTTCCCGGTGACCACCCAGTGAGCACGACCCTGCAGTTGCTCTGGTCCGCCGCGGCGACCGCGCAGCAGGCCCCCCGGCTGGCGGCGGCGTTTCACCCGCTGCTGGCGGCGGCTCCGGCGGCCACCAGCGCCGCGGCGGCACCGACCCAGTTCCCCACCCCTGCCGGCCTGCCGCCCCAATCATTCGCCACCCCGACGCCGGCCGCCGCGGCCACCACCCCCAGCTCCAGTGGCGGCCTCGAGCTGCCCTCGGTCCTGCTCAGCTCAGTGGTGTTCGCCACCACCGCGGCGGCCCTGATCATCGTGTTCCTTCCCGAGCGCACTGCCGAGCAGCGCAGCCGGATCCGCTCCCTGGCGCTGGTCGCCTCCGCTGCCGCCCTCCTCCTCACGCTGGCCACGATGGCGTCGGCGATCTCCCTGGGCGTGGCCGCCACCCCCGACCAGCTGCACGAGGAGAACGCCTCCTGGATAACCCAGTTCAGCTTTGCCATCCACTACCACCTCAGCGCCGACGGCATCACCCTGAGCCTGCTGGTGCTGAGCACGCTGGTGTTCAGCTCGGTGTTCATCGCCGCCTGGAAGCGGCAGCAGCGAGTCAGGCTGTACTGCGGACTTCTGCTGCTCCTCGAGACCGCAGTCAACGGAGCGCTCTGCGCCACCGACCTCGTCCTCTTCGTGATGTTCTTCGCCATGCAGGTGGTGCCGCTGTACCTCCTGATCCGCTGCTTCGGAGGCAGCGGTCGAGAGCGCGGCGCGGTTCACGCCGGCGTCGCCCTGCTGGTCAGCGTGGCCTTGCTGACCACGGGATTCCTGCTCGTGGTGGTGCACAGCGGAGCGCACAGCTCCGATCTGTCCATCCTGGTGTCGTCCACACACGCCCTGCCCAGCGCGGTCGCGACCGCCGCCTTCTGGCTGGTCTTCACCGCTTTCGGGCTGGGCTCTCTGATCGTGCCCATGCACACCTGGATCATCTCCGCCACCGCGGCCGCCAGCTCCGGCGTCTCCGCTGTGATCTCAGGCATCGTGGTTCGCCTGTTCGGCTACGGCATGATCCGGTTCGCCCTGGGGCTCTTTCCCGCGCAGGCGCAGCGTTTCGGCGTGGCGCTGATGGTGCTGGCCGTGCTCAGCGCGGTGTGGGGCGTGCTGCTGACGGTGGGGCAGCGCAGCCTGCGGCGCATGGTGGCGGCGCTCAGCGTCGGGCAGATGTCCATGGTGCTGCTCGCCGTGGCCGCTCCCAACACCGTGTCGCTCGACGGCGCCGTGCTGCAACTGGTCGCGGGCGGGCTCTCCAGCGCCATGCTCCTGCTTCTCTGCGGGGTCATCGAGGGACGCACCCGGGGGGTTGCGCTCGATCGCCTCGGGGGTCTCGCCGCCCAGGCGCCACGTCTGGGCGGCCTCTGGATCTTCGCCTGCCTGGCCGCCCTCGGGGCACCCCTACTGGCCGGCTTCAGCGCCGAGCTGATGCTCTTCACCGGGACCTTCCCGATCCATCCCTACGCCACCGTGTTCGTGATGGCGAGCACCGTGCTCAGCACCGCGGCGCTGCTCTGGTCGGTGCAGCGCGTCTTCCTCGGGCCGGTCCGCGAGGAGTTCGCCCGGGTCCGTGACGCGTCCGCTCTGGAGCTCAGCTACCTGTGGCCACTGGTGATCTTCCTGATCGCCTTCGGCGTCCTCGCCGGTCGCGTGGTCCCGGTGATCGGCACCGGGCTGACCCGGATCGCCGCCTCGCTGGGAGGGGCGCGATGACCGGCAACCTCGGGCTGGGCGTCGTGCTCGGACTGCTGCCCGCCGTCATGCTCGGCGGCGGCGCCCTGGTGTGTGCGGCGGTGGCCACGGCGCGGCCGCGCACGCGCCCGTCGCTGTACCGCTGGCTGACCCTGCTGGCCACCGCCGCGGCGTTCACCGCCTCGATGTTCGAGCTGGTCGCCATGGGTGGGAACCGCAACGGTGCCGGCCTGGTGGCGTACTCCGGCGGCCTCATGGTCGATCGCTTCCAGGTCTTCGGCACAGTTCTCGTCTGCCTGGTGCTGGTTCTCACCGTGCTCGGGGCGGAGGCCTACCAGCGTCGCGTCCCGGCCCGCGCCGGCGCCTTCTGCGCCCTGCTCCAGGTGGCGGCGGCCGCGGCCGTGATGCTCCTGGCCCAGCGCGAGATGGTGGCGTTCACCGTCTCGTTCGCGCTGCTCGTGGTGACCCTCGTGCTTCTGACAGCCATGACCAAAACCTCGGGGTTCACGGCAGAGGCAGCCTTCCGGCAGGTGCTCGCGGGCGGTGTCGCGATGGCCACGGCGGGGTACGGCCTGGTGCTGCTGTACGCGGCCACGGGCACCACCGACCTGACCCGGCTGTCCAGCGGCACGGGCGTCGGCGCGACGCGGGTCGACGGACCGCTGGCGGCGGTGGGCATCGCCCTGGTGGTGATCGGTCTGCTGCTGGTGGTCGGGGTGCCCCCGTTGCAGGCCTGGACCAGGCAGGTGCAGCAGAGCACGCCCGGGGCGGTCGCCGGATTCGGGTCTGCGCTCGGCCTGGTCACCGGCACCGCCGTCCTGGCACGGTTCGGGGTGGAGGGGTTTGGTTCGGGCAGCCCGCGCTGGACCATCCTGGTCTTCGTGCTGGCGGCGATCGCGATGCTGAGCGGTGGGCTCCTGGCCCTGCGAGCGACCACCATCCGCCGCCTCATCGCCGACCTCTCCATCGCCCAAGCGGGCTTTCTCCTGCTGGCCGTGGCCTCTACGGGGCACGGTCTTTCCGGGGTCGCCACCGCCGGCAACACCGCGCTGCTCTACACGCTGCTCAGCGCGGCGGCGGGGCTGGTGGCAGCGCTTCTGCTCGCGGGCATCTTCGACGCGGCCGGCCTGGCGCCCGGCCTGGACGCGTACCGCGGCGTGGGCCGGCGCGCACCGGTGACCGCGGCGTTCCTCTCGCTCGCTCTGCTCGGGCTCGCCGGCCTGCCCCCGCTGGCCGGGTTCCTGGGCCGGCTGCTCATCGCCGAGTCGGCGCTGGACGCCGGATCCGGGTGGGCGGTGGGGATCGCCGCCATCGCCACGGTGCTGGCTGCGCTGGCGGTGCTTCGCTGGTTGATGGCGATGTACGCGGACGACAACGGTGAGGCGCCTTTCGCGGTGGGCACGACCCCGTTTTCGTCGCGTCTCACCGCCTGGACGGCCGCCGGGCTGGCGGTTCTGTTCGCCGCATTCGCCGGACCGCTGATCTCGCTGGCGGGCGGCGGGGCCACCTCCCTGCATTGATGTCCGACCCACCAGGACCGCCCAGCGGGTATCTCGGCATCAGCCGCCGGCCCAGCCGCCGGGAGTGGCGCCGCGCGCTGATCCTCTTTGCCGTGGGGATCGTGGGGCTCATCGTGGTGGTGCTGGTGGTCCACCCCCAGGCCAACCTCCTGCCCCTGGGCACGGCCGCGCCCGCCATCAGCCTGGACTCGGTCGGAGGCGGTCACGTCGACGTCGCCGCCAGCGCGAACGGGCGGCCGTACATCGTGGAGTTCTTCGAGGCGGGGTGCGCGCACTGCCAGCAGGTGGCGGGCCAGCTGTGCAAGGAGCGGGTGGCGGTCTTCGCCGTCGACGCCGCCAAGGACTCCGCTCCGACGATCTCGTCGTACCGCAGCAGGTACGCGGCGCGGTGTGGCTATCCGTTGCTTCTCGACCCCAAGCTGTCGGCAGGCTCGGCGTACAACGTCAACGTGGTGCCCACCGTGTACCTGGTCAAGGCCGGCAGGATCGCCTACGCGGGAGCCGGGCTCGACGGCGTGAATGGACTTGGCAGCGCGGTCGCCAAGGCTCTCGGTGGCTGAGCAGGGCGCTCTGACCGACGCGCCGCCCGCCTGGATCAGACGTGCCTTCGAGATGAGCGCCGCCGGCCTGCGCCGCATCGGTCCGCGGCGCTACCTGATCGCCGACGCCGCCGGGGCGATCACCTACGCGCTGCAGCCGCCAGCCAAGCGCAGGCTGTGCGCCCACCTCCACAGCCGCGCCGCGGGGGGACTTCCCCACGCCGAGGCGCGG
>JBOHUD010000066.1:0-16541 GCA_050734155.1 Candidatus Dormibacteria bacterium | reverse complement strand
GATGCTGAGCACCGGCCCGTGCATGCTGCCGATGATCTCCTGGTAGGCGGGACGCGGCGGCCGGCGCAGGCCGGTGCCGAGCAGCGCGTCGACGATGAGGGCGATGCCGTCGCGGCGCCCCACCAGGTCGGTGGGTTGCTCCGAGACGTGCACCAGCGCACCGGCGCCGCCGGCTGCGGCAGCCTGCTCGAGCAGCAGCGGGTCGAGCGCCTCCGGGTCTCCGAGGACGCCGACTGTCACCTCACAGCCCCAGCCGGCGAGATGGCGCGCGCTGACCAGCCCGTCGCCGCCGTTGTGGCCATGTCCTGCAACAACGTGGACACGCGCAGCCCTGCGTCCCAGCATGCGCCAGGCGCAGCGGGCCACCTGGAAGCCGGCGACCTCCATCAGCTGAACGATGCCGACGCCCAGGTCGACGGCGGCGGCGTCGAGGCGTGACGCCTGCTCGGAGGTCAGCGAACCGAGGCGGCGTTGCAGAGATGAGCTCACGGGGCACTCCGTCGGAGGGGTCCGCTACCGTACTACCGCAGATGGCAACGGCACCGGCGGCTCCGGAGCGGACCAAGCGCCGCGTCCCCAGGGGCGGCGTGGTGATCTTCGCGGTCGCGGCGATCGCAATCGTGGTGGCGACAGTGGTCGGCATCCGCGGGCTGCTCGCCTCCCCCATCGTGTCGGTGGCACCAAACGGGGTGGCGACGCTGCAGGGGACCTGGGAGCCGTACTCGTGCGACGCGCACCTCTGCCAGGGCTACGTCCAGGCGGGCGGGCGCAGCGTGTTCATCGTTCTGCCCGCGTCCTGCCCGCAGCCCCATCGCGCCACCGAGATCACCGTCACCGGGCGCCCCGACCGGAGCCTCGGCTCCGGCAGCTACAGGGCCTCGGGCTGCGCCCGCTGAGCCCGCCCCGCCGTCACATCCGGCCAGCGGATGTTGCCCCCGGTCATGACCGGGCCCTGCCACAGACGATCCCGTGACAGTTGGCGTCGGTGTCGCGGATGGTCGTGGAATCTGCTACGTTTGCTGCGCTTGACGTGCTCAAGCCAGGATGGGGGTGCGCAAAGGGCCGGGACACAGTGTCCCAGCCCTTTCGTCGTTTCAACGCTTGGAGAGGCTTGCCGGTCTAGTAGTCCGGCATGGGCGGCGCGGCCGCCCCCTTCTTCTCCGGGATGTCGGTGATCAGCGCTTCGGTGGTGAGCAGCAGCGCCGCGATCGACGCCGCGTTCTGCAACGCGGAACGGGTCACCTTGGTGGGATCGATGATCCCCGCCTTGACCATGTCGGCGTACTCCCCGGTGGCCGCGTTGAAACCCTGGCCCCTGGGCAGGTTCCTGACCTTCTCGACGACCACCGAGCCCTCCTCGCCGGCGTTGTCGGCGATCTGGCGAAGCGGCTCCTCGAGGGCGCGGCGGAGGATGTTGACACCGGTCTTGACGTCGCCCTCGGCCTTCACCGAGTCGAGTGCGAAGACGCAATTGACAAGCACCACGCCACCACCGGGCACGATGCCCTCCTCGACGGCGGCCCGGGTGGCGGACACCGCGTCCTCCATGCGGTGCTTCTTCTCCTTGAGCTCGGTCTCGGTGGCAGCCCCGACCTTGATGACGGCGACGCCGCCGGCCAGCTTGGCAAGGCGCTCCTGGAGCTTCTCCTTGTCCCAGTCGGAGGTGCTCTTCTCGATCTCGGCCTTGATCTGCTCGATGCGACCCTTGATGGCATCCTGCGATCCCGTCCCCTCGACGACGGTGGTGTCGTCCTTGGTGACGGTGATGCGGCGGGCGCGGCCGAGCGAGGTCAGCTGGGCGGAGTCGAGCTTGAGGCCGACCTCCTCGCTGATCACCTGCGCCCCGGTCAGGATGGCGATGTCCTGGAGCATCGCCTTGCGACGGTCACCGAAGCCCGGGGCCTTGACGGCGACGGCGTTGAAGGTGCCGCGCAGCTTGTTGACGATGAGCGTGGCCAGCGCCTCTCCCTCGACGTCCTCGGCGACCACGAGCAGCGGCTTGCCGCTCTGCACCACCTTCTCGAGGATGGGGAGCAGGTCGGCGATCGCCGAGATCTTGCGATCGGTGATGAGGATGTAGGGATCCTCGAGCACCGCCTCCATGCGCTGGGGGTTGGTGACCATGTACGGGGAGATGTAGCCCTTGTCGAACTGCATGCCCTCGACCAGCTCGAGCTCGGTCTCCAGGCCCTTGCTCTCCTCGACGGTTATCACCCCGTCCTTGCCGACCTTCTCCATGGCGTCGGCGACGATCTCGCCGATGGCGGGGTCGGCGGCGGAGATGGCGGCGACCTGGGCGATCTTCTCGCGGTCGCCGATGGGAACGGACTGCTCCTTGATGGCGGCGACCACGGCCTCGACGGCGAGCTCGATGCCCTTCTTCAGCTGGATGGGGTTGGCACCCGCAGCGACGTTCTGGAGGCCGGCGTTGATGAGCGCCTGGGCCAGGACGGTGGCGGTGGTGGTGCCGTCGCCGGCGATGTCGTTGGTCTTGGAGGCAACCTCCTTGACCAGCTGCGCGCCCATGTTCTGGAAGGGCTCCTCGAGCTCGATCTCCTTGGCGATGGTGACGCCGTCGTTGGTGATCGTCGGGGACCCGAACTTCTTGTCGAGCACGACGTTGCGGCCTTTGGGCCCGATCGTGATCTTGACCGCGTTGGCGACGCGGTCAACGCCCTTGCGCATCTCGTCGCGGGCCTCCGCGTCGAAGAGCAGCTGCTTGGCCATAGAAACCCTCCTCCCGCCTCTGCGTGGGCGGGTTCAATTCACACTGAAAACCTGTTTGGTCTGGTCGGGCCCATGTTAGCACTCTCGCCATCGGAGTGCTAGCAGGCCGAGGGGGCGAGCGCCAGACGCAGCGGGGGCGGCGAGCCGCCCGTCCCAGGGACGTCGGGCTACGCCGGGGGCCCCGGCGAGAGGAGGACCGAAGCCTGGTGAGCCACGCCCGCCGCGTCGCGCCAGGCCAGGGCGAGGCGGTCGCCGGGGCGCCGTCTCCTGATGGTCGCGCCCAGGTCGGCGACGGAGTGGACGGTCACCCCGCCGACCTCGGTGATGACGTTGCCCCCGACGATGCCGGCGACCGCGGCGGCATCGCCGGGCGTGACGCTGCCGACCCGGGCGCCGTCGACGGCAGCGGCGTCGGTGACCTCCACCCCGAGGACTCCGCTGTGGGGTCCCTGGAGGTAGGGGGAGACGACGCCGGCCAGGATCTGGTCGGCGATCGCCAGCGCGCTGGTGATCGGGATGGCGGCGCCGAACTCGCCACCCGCCGGCGTCGAGCCGGCAGCCGAGCCCGCCGTGTCCATGCCGATCACGCTCCCCGAGGCGTTGATCAGCGGACCGCCCGAGTCACCGGGCTGGATGGGGGCGTTGAACTGGATCAGGCCGGCCAGCGTGGTCTGCGCGTCGCTCGTCTCCCCGCGCACCGTCAGCGTCTCGTTGAGCGCGGTGACCACGCCGATCGCCGACACCGGGGCGCCGTTGACCCCGAGAGCGTTGCCCATCCCGGTCACCGCGTCTCCCTGGGTGACCACGCCCGAGGTGTCGAGGGGCACGGTCGGCAACCGCGAGGCCCCCGCCAGCCGGATCACGGCGACGTCATGGGTCGGATCGACCCCGACCACGGTCGCCTGGTAGAGCATCCCGCCGCCCGCCAACTGGGCGGTGAGGTCGGAGGTGCCGGCGACCACGTGGTTGTTGGTCAGCACGATCCCCTGGGCGGCGATGATCATGCCGGTGCCCGCCAGCCGTCCCCCCGGAACCGTGCCGTTGATGTTGACCACGGCGTCCGCCACCCTGGCCGCCGGCGACGGGCTCGGCGAGGCGGAGGCCGGCGGCGGCGGTGCGTGTCCGACAGCCCTGACCCGCCCCAGGGTGACCGCGGCCACGCCCCCCACGACGGCCGCCAGGGCGAAGGCCGCGGCGGCGGCCATCACCGCAGAGCGGCGGCTCACGGCTGGCGCGACGGGACGGTGACAGCGGTGGCGCCGGGAGCGACGTCGATCGTCGCCGCCAGCTTGGCCGCCAGCACGTCGACCACGTAGAGCTTCTGCTGGCTGGTGTCGAGGACGTAGGCACGGGCTCCGTCGCTGCTGAGCTCCACCGAATCAGGCCGCGATCCCACCGATACCGAGGTGGTGGTGGCCAGGGTGGCCGTCTTGAGGAGCAGCACCACCCCTCCGGTGTTCTCCACCGCGACCAGCGTCGCGTCGTCGGAGGTGGGCGTGATGCTGACGATGTTCGCGGTCTCGGCGCGGCTGAGCACCACCTTGTCGGTGGCGACGTCGATCTCCTGGAGGACATGGTCCGCCTTCACAAAGATCGTCTTGCCCTGGTTGCCCATGACCAGCTCCGAGCTGGAGCCGACCGCGATCGGTGCCCCGATGGCGTGGCCCGGAGCGGTCATGGGCAGCACCTCTGAGGAGGCGGAGCAGTCGATGTACAGGCCGGCGCCGTCCCGCGTGGCCACGAGCTGGGTGGGGCTGCAGGGTACAGCGATCCGAGCACTCACCCGCCAGCCGGTGAGGTCCACCGCGGTGATCGAGTTGGCCTGCCGGTTGACGACGTAGGCGGTCGTCCCACCGGGAGCGAGCGTCAGCGACGACGGGGCGACACCGACGTCCAGCGGCGCGCTGGCTCGCGAGGAAGAGGTGTCGATGGCCGTCAGAAAGCCGGCGTGGGTGCCGTCGCCGAAGCTGAGCACCAGCAGGGTCCTGCCGTCGCGGGTGAGGGCCAGGTCGTTGGGCAGCCGCGAGACGCGGATCGGTGTCCCACTCGTCCCCCCGGCCATGTCGACGCGCTGCACTGTGTCCGAAAGCGAGTTGGCGACCCATGCGCTGCGGGAGTCGGGGGCGATGAGCAGACCCGGGCTGTTGCCCACCTGGGTGGAGCGGCCCACCCTGGTCCCGTTCAGGAAGGCGACGTTGCCGGCCGAGCTGGGGAGGAGAACCCACGCCGCGGAGGCGCCCCTGGGGATGGTGAGGTCGGCGGGGGCGTTGGCCAGCGGGATCGGTTTCCCGGCGCGATCGCTGTGCAGGTCGATCGGCACCAGGGTCCGGTCCAGCGTGCAGGCGACCCACGCGGTGGACCCACCCGGCGAGAGCTCCGCGCGCACCGGCCCGGCGCCGACCGGCACGGTCGCGACCACGGCCCGGGCCACCAGGTCGACGACGCTGACGCTGCGGTCGAGGCTGTCTGTGACCAGCAGCAGGCGGCCGTCGGAGCTCATCGCCGACCCGGCGACGCCGTGGCCCACGGCGATCGCCCTGCCCACCGCGTGGGAGCGGACGTCGACTGGGATGACCACGCCGGGGAGGTTGCCGACACCATCCTCGGTCACCCAGATGGTGCTGCCGTCGGGGCTGTAGAACAGCTCGGTCGGGCTGTTCGAGCCCACCAGGGCCGCGGAGCCGAGGCCGGCGGTGGGGCTGTAGAAGCCGATGATCCCAGGCTGGCCGGCGCCGTTGGCCACGCTGACCACCGCGGTCGAACCGCTCGGCGAGGGGACGTATGAGATGACCCCCTGGGCCAGCTGCTGGGCGGGTCCCGGCGTCCCCGACGCGGTGTCGATCGGGATCACCGCTCCGCCGAGGTTGTCGGTGACGTACAGGGTCGCACCGTCGCGCGACATCTCCTCGTCGGTGGGCAGCTTGCCGGCCAGGATCGGTGCTCCCACGGATCCGTGGAGCAGGTCGACAGGGATCACCTGGCCGCGGCTGGTGTCGAGCAGGAACGCCCTGCTCCCGTCAGGGGTGGTGACCACGGCGTTCGGCGAGCCGGGGAGCTTCAGGCTCCGCCCTGAACCACCACCGCTGAGCGACTGTGAGGTGAGCTCCGCCGGACCGCTGCGGATCACCGCCACCGCTCCACCCGGTGGTGGCGGAGCCGTGGCCGTGGTGGCGGCTCCCTGGGACCGGAGGAAGTAGACGCCGACCCCGGCGACGACCACGGCGGCCACCACCAGCGCCGCGAGCAGCTGCAGGATGGTCGGGAATCCCGAGGTCGCCCGCGGCGCGGCGCCCGGCTCGGGGATGGGGCGGGCGCCCCTCGACTGCGGCGGCCGCCCCGGGGGCGTGTCCGCCAGGAGCGGCGATGTGGCCGCCGGCGCTGGGGGCGGGGGTGGGGACGGGCTCGCCGCGGCCGACGGCGGGACGGGTGGCGCATCCCAGGCGGCGCGCTCCGGCACGGGTCGCTCGCGCACCTTCCACCCTGGTCCGGCGGCCGGCTGTGAGCCTGCGGAGACCGGCAGGGACGGCGGGGCGGGTGCGACGGGGGGCCGCGGGCCGTGTTCGTCGGGCACCCACGGACCCTATCGCCGCCGCGCGCGCCCCCGGTGGCGCCGGCGTCGCGATTCCGTACGTTCGCCGCGCCCGGCGGACAACTCTGTTGCCAGCGCCGCGCCCAGATCGCCGGCCAGCCGAATCATCCACCGGGCGCAGCCATCAGGGCTGTGACAGGGTCGGCAGGAATCGGGGCCGGCGACGCGCGCGGGTGGCCACCTCGAACGCGTGGGCCAAGCTGAGCAGAGCGCCCTCGCTGAACGGCCGGCCGGTGAAGGTGAGACCCACCGGCAGCTCGCCCGAGACCCTTCCCATCGGCACCGTCACCGCCGGGTAGCCGGCCATCGCCGCCGGCTGGGAGGCGCCGGTGTCGGGCTCGCCGTCGCTGTCCGCGAGCCGCCACGCCGGTCCGCCGGTCAGCGACACCAGGGCATCGAGCTGGTCACCCTCGAGGACGCTGTCCAGCCCCTCGGTCCGGCTCAGGCGCAGGCACTCCGCGCGAGCGTCAAGGTACGCCGGCTCCTCGAGACCGCCCGTCTCCAGCGCGGCCTCCATGTGCTCCTGGCCGAACAGGCGCAGCTCCAGGTCGGCATGGGCGCTGTTGAAGGCGATCACGTCTGCGAGGCTGCGGACGTCGGGGTCGGCGCGCGCAGCCAGGTAGGCGTCGAGGCCGGCGTGGAACTCGTGGTGGAGGACTGTGAGCTCGGCGGTCGAGGCCGTCAGCTCCTCCGCGGAGGGCAGCAGCGCGGGGTCGCGGAGGATCGCGCCGCACGCCCGAAGCGCCAGCAGTGCCTCGGCGAGGAGTGCGTCGGCCGCCTCCGAGTACCCGCAGAACTGCTGGCGGAGCACACCCAGGCGCGCGCCGCGCAGGGCGTCGGGGCGCAGACCCCGAGAGTATTCCCGCCGCGACGCTGCGCCGCGGCCCGCTCCCGCCAGCGCCTCCAGGACCAGGGCGGCATCGTCGACGGTGCGCCCATGGACGCCGACCACGTCCTGGCTGCGCGCGATGGGGATGACCCCGGTCCCATCGACCAGGCCCAGCGTCGGTTTGACGCCGACCACCCCGCACACCGACGAGGGGCAGACGACGGAGCCGTCCGTCTCGGTCCCCAGCGCCGCCATGGCGAGGTTGGCCGACACCGCCGCCGCCGAGCCCGAGCTCGAGCCGCATGGCGAGCGATCCAGGACGTAGGGATTGCGCGTCTGTCCGCCGCGCGCGCTCCAGCCACTGATCGAGGTGGTGGAGCGGAAGTTGGCCCACTCGCTGAGATTTGCCTTGCCCAGGATCACCACCCCGGCGGCTCGGAGGCGGCGCACGCAGCGCGCATCACCCTGCGGCCGGCTCCCGGTGAGCGCCAGCGACCCGGCGGTGGTGAGCATGGCATCGGCCGTGTCGAAGTTGTCCTTGAGCAGGATGGGCATGCCGTGTAGCGGGCCACGGCGCCGGCCGCCGCTGAGCTCGGCGTCGAGCGCGGCGGCGCTGTCCATCGCCTGGGGGTTGATCTCGAGCACCGAGCCGACGCCGCCCTCGCCGCCATCCAGCCGCTCGATCCGAGCGAGGTACGCGGCGGTCAGCTCGGTGCTGGAGATGGTCCGGTCGTCGAGGGCGCGCCCAGAGGCGGCGATGGAGGCCTCGTCGAGGTCGAACGACGGCATGGCCCCGATCCTAGGCGAGGGCGCCGCGCGCCGCCGGCGACCATCCGCACCGGGGGTAGGATGCCGGGATGACCTCCACCCCATCCCTGGATGGCCGTGTTGCGGTGGTGACCGGCTCGTCGCGGGGGATCGGCCGGGCCATGGCGCTGCGCCTCGCCGCGGAGGGCGCGACGGTGGTGGTCACGGGCAAATCGGAGCGCCCCACCGACAGGCTCCCCGGCAGCATCCACACCGTCGCCGAGGAGATCACCGCCGCCGGCGGCCGGGCGCTGGCCGTCCACCTCGACGTCCGCCGGGACGACACGGTCGTGGCCATGGTGCAGCGCACCGTTGAGGAGTTCGGGCGGCTCGACATCCTGGTCAACAACGCCGGGGCGCTGTGGTGGAAGCCGGTCCTCGAGACGCCGCTGAAGCGGTACGACCTGATGTGGGAGGTCAACGTGCGCGGGGCGTTCGCGTCCTCGCAGCAGGCGCTGCCGCACATGCTGCGCAACGGCTGGGGTCACATCGTCATGTGCTCGCCGCCGATCGGCACCGGCGCCAATCCGGGATACGTGGCCTACATGACGACCAAGATGGGCATGACCCGGCTGGCCATGGGGATCGCCGCCGAGCACGGCGGCGACAACGTGGCCTGCAACTCGCTCTGGCCGGTCACGCTCATCGAGAGCCTGGCCACCATCAACCACCAGGTGGGCGATCGAAGCATGTGGCGGTCGCCCGACATCCTCAGCGACGCGCTCATCGAGATCGTCAGCACCGAGCCGGGGCTGCTCACCGGCCAGCAGCTTCTCGACGAGCCCTTCCTGCGCGGGCGGGGCTGGACCCAGGAGCGCCTCGACGCCTACTGGCTGGAGGGCCCCCCGGCTGAGCCGGTGTTCATCGACGGCCGGGCCGGGTCGACGATGTGAGGGGCGCACCTATCATCGGTTGATGCCCCGGCTGCCCACGCCCACGCTGCGCAACGCGCTCGCCGTGGGCGCCTTCGGTGCTGGAGCCGCGGTCTCGGCCCGCGCGCTGCTGCGTCCCCGCCACGGGGGCGAGGCGCGCCTGCTCGACTGGGAGGCGGTCCGGCGCACCGCCCACGAGCGCAGCGGCCCACCGTCGGCCGGGGTTGCCGCGGACACGGCGGCGCGCATCGCCGCCGACTGCGACCGCATCGCCGCCGAGCTGGCGCCGTTGATGGTCGAGGTGTGCGAGCAGCCACTCCTGCACTTCCCGCGCTTTGCCGTTCTCGATCGGCACGGCTTCGTCGACGTCAACATCGAGATCGCACGCCGGCTGCTCGTCCCCGTCGAGGAGGTGCGCAGCGCTCTGGGCGAGTCGCGGGCCACCGCGCTGGGACGGTCCCTGATGAACCGCTACGTGGGCGTGCTGTTCGGGATCATGTCGCAGCGCGTCCTCGGCCAGTACGACCCGATCCTCAGCCTCGGTGCCGCAGCCGGTGAGGCCACCCCCGCCCTCTACCTGGTGGAGCCCAACCTGGAGTCGTTCGCGCGCATCGCCACGGCCCCGATGGAGCCGCTGCGGCGCTGGCTGATCCTCCACGAGCTGACCCACGCATGGCAGTTCAGTGAGCATCCCTGGCTGCGCCAGCACCTCCAGGAGATGATGGACTCGATGATTCGCAGCAGCCTGGCCCACGCCATCGGCGACGGCGGGGCCAAGCAGGCGAGCGCTCGTCAGCTCCTGGAGCGCCTGCCCGAGGCGATTCGGACCCAGCTGCGCGGCATCGCCAGACTCCAGGCCACCATGAGCGTGCTCGAGGGCTACGCCAACTTCGTCATGCACCGCGTCGGCCGCCGCCACCTCGACCACTTCGACGACCTGGAAGCGGCATTCGCCCGCCGCCGCGCCCAGCGCACCGTTGTCGAGCGCGCGGTTCTGGCCATCACGGGCATCAACATGAAGATGCGTCAATACGAGGTGGGCGAGCGGTTCTGCGAGGCGGCCCAGGCGGCGGGCGGGATGGCGCTGCTCAACCGCGTCTGGGAGGGCGCGGAGATGATGCCCACGCCCGCGGAGCTGCGCGCGCCCGACCTCTGGACAGCCCGCGCGCGCTCCTGAGGGCGCTTGGTTGGGGGTGGGCCGCACACGCCCGGCAGGTGCCCACGATCTCCACGGTGTGGCGGACGTCGACGAAGCCCTCGGCGGCGGCCGACCGCCTGGCCCACCGCTCCACCGCGGGGCCGGAGACCTCGACGGTGCGGCCGCACAGCCGGCAGAGCAGGTGGTGGTGGTGGGCGTCGCTCCGGCAGCGCCGGTAGAGCGTCTCGCCGGCCTCGGTGCGAACGGTGTCGAGGGCGCCGCCCTCGGCGAGAGTGCGCAGGTTGTTGTAGACGGTGGTCAGGCCCACCCGGGCGCCGGCCTCGCGCAGCTCCGCGTGGAGGTCCTGGGCGCTGCGGAAGTCGCCACTCATGGCCAGAACAGAGTCGAGGGCGCGCTGCTGGCGGGTGCTCCGCTGCCGCTGCATGTCGACTCATGGTACCATCCTGTCCGTAATGGCAACCATTGCAGATTAGTGGGCCGTGAGCCGGCCTCCGTCCGCCACGTCCTCGTCCCCGCGCCCCGCGCGTGCCCGGGCTCATCGGTGCCTGACGCTCACCGCCGTGGCGGTGCTGGCGGGCTGCGGCACGGCCCCGCCCGCGCTCGCGCCGGGGACGGTTGCGGTGGTGGCCGCCGAGAACGTGTGGGGCGACATCGCGCGCCAGATCGGCGGCGCCCACGTCAGCGTCACCTCGATCATCACCGACCCGTCCGCCGACCCGCACACCTATGAGACCAACGCCAGGGACGCCGCGGCGATCAGCGGCGCCTCCTTCGTCATCGAGAACGGGGCCGGCTATGACGACTTCGTCGACCGGCTGCTCAGCACCACCCCCAACAGCGCGCGCGACGTCGTCACCGTGGCCACGATGGTTGGATCCAACGGCACCAACCCCAATCCCCACTTCTGGTACAGCCCCAGCGACGTCGCCGCCGCCGCACGGGGCATCGAGAGTCACCTGGCCGGCCGCGATCCCACCGATGCCGCGTCGTTCCGCGCCAACCTGCAGACGTTCCTCGCCGCCTACCAGCCTTACAGCGACACCCTGGCGATGATCCGCGCCCGGCACGCCGGTGCTCCGATCGCGTACACCGAGCGCGTTCCCGGCTACCTGGTGCAGGCGGCGGGCCTGCGCCTGGCCACACCGGCGTCCTTCGCGCAGGCGATCGAGGACGGCAACGACCCGAGCCCGTCCGACGCGGCGGCGATGGACCGCGCCATGACCGCGAGACTGGTCCGCCTCCTGCTCTACAACTCGCAGGTCACCAGCCCGGCGACGCAGAGAGTGCGCGACCTCGCCGCCGCCAGCGGCGTGCCCGTGGTGGGGGTCGCCGAGACCATCCCCGCAGGGGAGCGGAACTTTCAGACCTGGCAGATCGCCCAGGCCCGCGCCATCCTGGCGGCACTGGGCGGATGAGCGCCGCCGCGCCCACCATCCGCCTGCGCCACGCCACCCTCCAGCTTGGCGAGCGCACCCTGTGGGACGACCTCACCCTGGATGTGGCGGCGGGCGAGTTCCTGGCCGTGCTCGGTCCCAACGGTTCGGGCAAGACGAGCCTGCTCAAGGTGCTCCTCGGCCTCCAGGATCTCTCCGCCGGGACCGTCGAGGTCTGCGGGCGCACCCCGCGCCGGGGCAGCAGCGTGGTCGGCTACATCCCCCAGCAGCGGGCGTTCGACCGCGACCTGCCGCTGCGCGGCCGCGACCTGGTGCGACTCGGTCTCGACGGTCATCGCTGGGGGATGGGACGGCCCCGGCACGACGCCGGCACCAGGGTTGCCGCGGTCATCGAGGCGGTGGGCGCCGCGGGCTACGCGGAATCGCCCATCGGCATGCTCTCCGGCGGCGAGCAGCAGCGCCTGCGCATCGCCCAGGCGCTGCTCGGCGATCCTCGCGTGCTGCTCTGCGACGAGCCCCTGCTCTCCCTCGACCTCCAACACCAACAGGCGGTCAGCGAGCTCATCGACAGACGGCGGCGGAGCGCAGCGACGTCGGTGGTGTTCGTCTCCCACGAGGTCAACCCGATCCTGCCCATGGTCGACCGGGTCCTCTACCTGGTGGGCGGACGCTGGGCGGTGGGCACCCCGGGCGAGGTGATGACCGGCGCGCGGCTGTCGGACCTCTACGGGACCGACGTCGACGTCGTGCGCGTGCGCGGCCGCATCGTGGTGGTGGGCGCGCCCGACGACGCCCACGGGGAACGCGGTGGCCACCACCATCATCCCGCCGCCGAGGAGCACGGCTGATGGGACTCCTGTACTACCTCGGCCAGCCGTTCGCCCAGAACGCGCTCCTCGCCGGGACCCTGGTGGCCATCAGCAGCGGTCTGATCGGCCCCTTCATCGTCACCAGGCGCATGGCCTTCGCCGTCCATGGCACAGCGGAGCTGTCGTTCACCGGTGCCGCCGCCGGGCTGCTGGTCGCCGACGACCCCGTTGCCGGGGCGCTGGTGGGCTCCCTGGTGGTGGCCACGGCCATCGGTCTGCTGGGTGTTCGCGAGCGCGAGCGCGACTCCGCGATCGGGGTGATCCTGGCCCTCGGCCTCGGCGCCGGCGTCTTCCTGCTGAGCCTGTACCACGGGTTCGCCACCGAGGCCACCAACATCCTCTTCGGCCAGATCTTCGGGGTCAGCGGTGGACAGCTGGTCCTGTTGCTCGCGGTGGCCATCGGCGTCCTCGCCGCCATGGCAGTGCTGTACCGGCCGTTGCTGTTCGCATCGGTGGACCCCGAGGTGGCCGAGGCGCGGGGGGTGCGCGTCCGCCTGGTGGGCCTGCTCTTCCTCTTCGTGCTGGCGCTGACCGTCACCGAGGCGGCGCAGATCGTGGGCACCCTGCTGGTGCTCAGCCTGGCGATCACCCCGGCGGCGGCGGCGCAGCGGCTGTCGGCGCGACCGGCGGTGGTCACGGCCCTGTCGGTCCTCTTCGCGCTGCTCGCCTGCGACGGTGGGCTTCTCGCCAGCCTGGAGAGCAACACCGTCAAGGCCAGCGTGTTCGTCAGCGCCTTCAGCTTCGGCCTGTACGCGCTCGCCCGCCTGGCCGGCGCGCTGCGCCTGGGCGCGCCGTCGTCGCGGCGGATGCGCTGGAGACGGCAGAGAGCGGTTTGACTTGGCGCGCCCGCCGCTGCCAACGTCGCGGCGATGAGGACGATCCGCATCGGGGCGGGGCAGGGCTTCTACGGGGACACCCCCGACGGTGCCGTCGCTGTCGCCGAGCGCGGCGAGGTGTCCTACATCTGCTGTGACGCGCTCGCCGAGCTGACCATGGCGATCCTCCAGAAGGACCGGCTGCGCGATCCCGGCGCGGGGTTCACCCGCGACCTGAAGGACTTCCTGCGCGCGCTCCTGCCGCCGGCACGTCGCAACGGCATCCGCATCATCACCAACGCCGGGGGCATGAATCCCGCCGCTGCGGCCGCCGCGGTGCGGCAGCTGGCGCACGAGCTCGGCCTGGACGGGCTGCGCGTGGCCACCGTGACCGGTGACGACATCACCTCGCGGATCGACGAGCTGCGCGAGAGCGGGGTGGACCTGGACAACCTCGACACCGGCGCCGGCATTGCCAGCATCCGCGACCGCGTCGTCTTCGGGGTTGCCTACCTCGGAGCCCGCCCCATCGTCGACGCCCTGGCGCGCGGCGCCGACGTGGTGGTGACCGGCCGCGTCGCCGACGCGTCGCTCTTCGTGGCACCGATGGTGCACGAGCTGGGATGGCGCTGGGACGACTGGGATCGCCTCGCCGCCGGGGTCGTGCTCGGTCACCTCATGGAGTGCTCGGGGCAGGCGACCGGGGGCAACTTCAGCGGCGACTGGTGGAACATCCCCGACCTCGACACCGTCGGCTACCCGGTGTGTGAGGTCGGCGAGGACGGCTCTGCGTTGCTGACAAAACCGGCGCAAACCGGAGGACGGGTGAGCCCGGACACGGTGGCCGAGCAGCTGCTCTACGAGGTGCTCGATCCAGGACGCTACCTCAACCCCGACGTCGTCGCCGACTTCACCACCGTCCAGCTGGCCGACGCCGGCCCGGACAGGGTGTCGGTCCGCGGCGTGCGGGGTAGGGCGCGGCCCGAGCAGCTGAAGGCCATCCTCGGCTACCTGGACGGCTGGCTGGGGACGGCGTTGATCGGCTACTCCTGGCCACACGCCCTGGCCAAGGCTCGCCATGCCGCGCTGCTGATCGAGCGGCTCGCCGAGCGCGCCGGCGTGGTGCCGCTCGAGCAGGTCACCGAGTTCATCGGTGTCGACTCACTGCACGGGGATGCCGCGGACCTCGACTCGGCCGACCAGGCCAACGAGGTGACCGTGCGCGTCGCCGGCCGCTTCGCCACCGAGGCGCAGGCGCGCCGATTCCCCCGCCTGGCCACGCCGCTGGCCCTCAACGGTCCACCCTTCATCGGTGGCGGGTCGACGCCCCAGCCACCCCGCGCCCTGCTCGGCGTCTGGCCCACCCTGGTCCCCCGCGAGCGCATCGAGGAGTCCGTAGTGGTGGCCGTCGCCGCGACCGCGGCATGACCGCCAGGGTGCGCCTCGCTGACGTGGCCAGGGCGCGCAGCGGCGACAAGGGCGACCTCGCCAATGTGGCCCTGTTCGCCTCCAGCGACGAGCTCTACTCAGCGCTGGTCCGCGAGGTGACCGCCGAACGCGTCCGCGCCCACTTCGGGCGTTTCGTGCGCGGCGAGGTCGAGCGCTTCGCGGTGCCCAACGTGCGCGCCCTCAACTTCGTCCTCCATGGCGCGCTCGACGGTGGCGCCGCCCGCTCCCTGCGCAGCGACCCGCTCGGCAAGTCGTACGGCTCCCTGCTGCTCCGTCTGTGGATCACCCTGACCGCCGAGGAGGCGGCGGCGGCCGCTCCGCCCCAGCGCCCCCCTCGGTGAGCTGCGCCGCCTAGATCCTCTCCAGCACCTGGCTGCGGCGGCGCTCGTACTCGACGGCGGTGATCTGGCCGCGATGGCGCAGCCCGCGCAGCCCGCGGATCTCGCCGAGCAGGTCGATGAGCGGAGCGTCCTGGCGGGGACGCGGGCGGCGGCGGCGGGGGCGCTGCTCCTCGGCCCGCGGCGGCCGCGTGTCCCAGGTGCGCAGGAAGAACACCGCCTTGAGAGCCTGGTAGGGCACAGCGTAGGTCTCGGCGCAGTCCGCCTCGGAGGTGATCAGCTCCACTGTCATGCCCTGGCGGTGACGCCCGGGGACCCTGCGCAGCAGCCCGGTGACCACCTCGCCGTCCCAGAAGTGCAGAGCCACCTTGCGGAGCACGTCCTCGGGAACGGCCTCGGTGACGAGCTCACGTCGGAGCAGCACGCGCTTCACCGAGGCCAGCGGGATGATCGCCGCCTGGAGGCGCTCGCCGGGCAGGTCGAAGGTGAGGTCGAAGTCGGCGCGGTCGAGGTCGAACTCCCCGGTGGTGCCGCGGGCGACCTCGTCGTCGGCGAAGCGGACCACCACGCGTCGTTCCGCGCCACCGCCTCGCTGTCGCCGACCAGCCACCACCATTCCCTTCCCGTCGCCTTTCACCTCGAAGAGACGCTCGAAGGCGGGCAAATCTTGCGGGCGGGAGCGCTCAGAGAGGTCCGGGACGACCCGCGTATACTTGCGTCGATCGGGGCAAAGGAGGCGTCTCGTAAGGAGGGGCGCGATCACGGAGCACAGTCGGGGATCGATGCCTGCTTCCGACGATCTGGGCCTGATCACGGCCTACCTGGGTGGCGACGTCGGAGCATTCGACATCCTTTTCCAGCGCTACCACTCCCGTGTCCGAGCCGTCTGCCTGCGCTACGTCGGCGAGGAGGCGCTGGCCGAGGACCTGGTGCAGGAGACCTTCTACAAGGTCATCCGGGCACTCGCCCGAGTCGATCAGAGCTACAACTTCGGAGCCTGGGTGCATCGCATCGCCGTCAACATCTGCCAGGACGAGCTGCGCCGCCGCGCCCGCCGCGCCGCCCACCTCGACCTGGGTGGCGGCGACCCCCAGGAGGCGATGCTGAATGTCGCCGACCGCGACCGCTCGGGGCATCCCGAGGACGCCCTGGAGATGAGCAGCCTCCGCCAGCTGGTCTGGGAGGTCGCCAAGCGACTGCCCGAGCGGCAGCGCATGGTGCTGACCCTGCGCGAGCTGCAGGGCCTCTCCTATGCCTCGATCGCGCGGGTGATGGGCACCAGTGACGCCGCCGTCGAGACCCTCCTCCACCGCGCCCGCAAGCGCTTCAAGGCGGAGTATCTGCGCCTGGACAGCCCCCCGGAGGAGGGCACCAACTGCGCCGAGCTCGCCTTCCTGATGACCCGCGGCCGGCTCAGCTCCGCTGATCGACGCGAAGCCATGGAGCACCTGGAGACCTGCGCGCTCTGCCGCGACGCCTATGCGAGCCCGACAGCCGGCGTGCGCGCCGAGCAGGCGGTGGTGCCGGCGTAGCCGTGCTGAGCAGCGGCGGCGCCGGCCCGCCGCTGGCCGTCTGCGCTCCCAACGCGTTCAAGGGCACGCTCTCCTCCGCCCAGGCCGCGCGCGCGCTGGCCCGCGGCGTAGTCGACGCGGGATGGCGAGCGACCCAGCTTCCCGTCGCCGACGGCGGCGAC
>JBOHUD010000065.1:0-13855 GCA_050734155.1 Candidatus Dormibacteria bacterium | reverse complement strand
GTGTTGGATCTCGTCGACAGGTGAACCGTGGGCGCCGCCGCCGGTGCTGGTGTTCGCGCCCGTACCCGAGCCCAAGACGGTGAAGAACCGCGTGCACATCGACCTGAACCCCAGTGGTGCGGATCAGGCGGAGGAACTGGAGCGGCTGCTTGCGCTGGGCGCGCGCCACGTCGACATCGGCCAGGGAGAAGTGCCGTGGGTGGTGCTCGCGGACGTCGAGGGCAATGAGTTCTGCCTGCTGGCCCGGCGCGTGGACCCTGGCAGCCCGGGGATGAGCGTACCCCCGGCAGGACTCGAACCTGCGACTCACAGAGTTTAGGAAACTCCGGCTCTGTCCAACTGAGCTACGGGGGCGCGTCGTCATTGTCGCTCGCGATCGCCGGCCGGACGGCGGCTGCACCCCGGCTTGTCCGCTCTCTGTCCCGTCGCTCCTCCTAGCCTCGGCGGGTGAGCGAGGGGAATGTGCCGCGCGCGCGATCACGACGAGCCGACCTGGTCCTCATCGGCATCCTGTCGGCGGCCTGGTTGCTGCCCTGGACGCTGCTCACCGGGGCTGCGCTGGTGTCCGGTGGCCACCCGGTGGTCTCCCCGCTCGACTTCATCAACCCGGTGCGGCTGGTCACCATCTACCGCGCCGACGGCAACGCCATCGTGTGGTGGCACCTGGTCGGTGCGGTGCAGCCGGCACACCTGTGGCTGTTCATCGGTTTCATCGTGCTGGCGCTGACCGCCCTGATCGCGGTGGCGGCCGGCGGCCTGCTCCTGTGGGCGGGCGGCGTCCCCGGCGTGGGCGCGTCCCGACTGCTCGTCCCCGGGCGCCTCCAGCACAGCTCGCGCTGGGCGACCTGGCGAGACCTGCGGCCTCTCCGGGTGCGCCGCCCCCGGGCCGGCTCTCTGGTGCTCGGCCGGCGCGGCGCCCACCTCATCGCCACCGAGGCAGAGACGTCGGTGCTGGTGATCGGGCCCACCCGCAGCGGCAAGACCTCGGGGCTGGTCGTCCCCAACCTGCTCGACTGGCAGGGCCCGGCGATCGTCACCTCCACCAAGAACGAGCTGGTCGAGCTGACCGCGGCGCATCGCCGCCGCATCGGCCCGGTGTCCGTGTACGACCCCACCGGCGAGATCGGCGACCGCGCCGACTCGGTGAGCTGGTCGCCGCTGGCCGGCTGTGAGGAGCTCGACGTGGCCTGGACGGTGGCCGCCTGGCTGTGCGCCGGCCTGCAGCAGGGAGGTGGTCGCGGCGACAACGACTGGGCGCACTGGGCCGAGTCGGGCAAGCTCCTGATCGCGCCGCTGCTGTACACCGCGGCCTCGTGCGAGCGCAGCATCGTCGACGTTCGCGACTGGATCCACGGCTTCGACCTCGACACCCCGATGGCGCTGCTGGGCCGCCTGTCGGAGGCTGATTGTGGGCGCGACTCGGACCCGCAGCGCGCCCTGGCCATGCTCAGCTCGGTCGATCAGCGCCCCGACAAGGAGCGCGGCACCGTCTTCTCCACGGTGATGCGCATCTTCAGCGTCTTCAACGAGCGTGCCGTGGCCGCCTCCGCGGCCACCTCGCGATTCGACCCCGAGCGCTTCCTGAGCAGTCGCGGGACCCTGTACCTCTGCACCCCGCGGCAGTCGCCCGAGAGGATTGCCTCGCTCTTCGTGGGAATCCTCATGACCGTGGTCACCCGCGGCTATGGGCTGGCGGCGCGTCAGCCGCGGGGCAGGCTGCAGCCGGAGCTTGGGCTGTTTCTCGATGAGCTGGCCAACGTGGTGCCCATCGAGGAGCTTCCCTCCCTGGCCTCGCAGGGCGCGGGGCGCGGCATCGTGCTGATGTCGATCATCCAGGACCTCTCGCAGCTGCGCGCCCGCTACGGCGCCGACCGCGCCAACTCCATACTCAACAACCACGGCTGCAAGATGGTGCTGCCCGGCATCAGCGACCCGGAGACGACCGAGGTGATCGCCAGGCTGGTGGGCCGGGGCCAGTACACCGACGTCCAGGTGGGCCACAACGATGGCCGGCCCACCCGCTCCTACTCGCTTCGCCAGGACCAGATGGCCTCCCCGGACGCGCTCCGCCAGCTCCCGGAGGGCACCGGCGTGGTCCTGTATCGGGGCAAGCCGCCGACGATCGTGCGTCTGCGCCCCTGGTACGCCGACCGGGCCCTCACCGACCTGGTTCGCGGACCGGCCGGAGCGGCGGGTTGACGGCGCGGGCCGGCCGGGGTTTCGCCCGGCGTTCGGCGCGTGTCCGAGACCGGCGCCGCGTACCTCCGTGAGAGCATCTGGCTGGGGCTGATCCAGCCGGCGCCAGGGCGCGTACGAACGAGGTGCATGTGCCAGAACCGATCGACCGCCCAACGCCCGAGGGCATGAACGTCTCCGATGACAGGATGCTCGACCTGCTTGCGCGCGCCGAGCCCGAGGGGATTGAGATGCTCTTCGACCGCTATTCCGGGCTCGCCTACACGCTGGCGTTCCGCGTGCTCAACGACGCCGGTTCCGCCGAGGATGTCGTCCAGGAGGCGTTCCTCAGCGTGTGGCGGCGGGCCTCGACCTACCGCAGTGAGCGCGGCAGCCTGCGCACCTGGGTGTGCTCGATCGTCCACCACCGCGCCCTCGACCGCCTGCGCGGACGCGCCGGCCGCGCGCGCCAGGACGTGGCCCTCGAGCATGCTCCGATCGCCGCCACCTCGGTGTCGGACACCTGGGACCAGGTGGCGGAGTCACTGGAGCGCGAGACGGTTCGCGGCGCCCTCGACCGGCTCTCCGTCGAGCAGCGCGAGACAATCGAGCTCGCCTACTTCGGCGGCTACTCCCAGACCGAGATCAGCAACCTCATGCACGTCCCCCTGGGCACGGTGAAGGGCCGCACCAGGCTGGCCCTGCGCAGGCTGCGCGACGTGCTCGAGTTGCAGGCCGCGGAGGGGTTGGCGTGATCTCCTGCCAGGATGCGGACGTCCTCGCCGCGGCCCTCTCCGTCGGCTCCATCGACAGCGGTGACCAATTGGCTCTCGAAGCTCATCTCGGCTCCTGCGCAGAGTGCCGCCAGGTGGCCGGCGAATACCTCGCCGCCGCCGCTCGCCTGCCCCTTGCCCTCGAGCCCCTGCAGCCGTCGCCCGAGCTGCGCGGCCGGCTGATGCGCGCGGTCTACTCCGGGGCCGAGCAGGCCCGGAGCCCAGCCCCGCGGGCCGGCCCCTGGTGGGAGCGGCTGTGGGCGAGCGTGCCCGCTGCACGCGGCTTCACGGTGGTGGCGGCCGCGGCCGCGGCGGCGGTGATCGGCGTCACCTCCTGGTCGGTGGCCAGCCGGAGCACGGCGCCCTCGCCGGTCGCGGTGTCACTGACCGCCACCTCGGCTGTCCCGGGAGCGCATGGGCAGCTGGTGTACGACCGCGGCAGCAACCAGGCGGTCATCACCGTGACCGGTCTGCCCGCTCCCGCCAGGATCGGCGGCGGGACCTACGAGGTCTGGCTGGTCCGGCCCGGGGGCGCGGCGGTGGCCGCGGCCTTCCTGAGCCGCGAACCCGACGGCAGCTGGGGCGCCGCCGTGCACGGCGACATCAGCAAGTACGCCGCCGTGGCCGCAACCGTCGAACCGGCTGGGGGCAGCCCCGCCCCGTCCGGGTCTCGCGTGGTCCAGGCGACGCTCACCAGCTCCTGACCTGCGCGGCGCCCGGGAGGCGCGCGGGATCAGACCGACCGATGCTCCGCCGCGGCGATCTTCATCTCCGCGACCATGGCGTCGACGGTGGAGGGCATGACCCCCCGGATGCTCATCGCGCGGATCTCCTCGAGCACGGCGTCCAGCGGCCGCTGCTCGCGCGCAGCCTCGTCGAGGATCGTCTCCACTCGCGAGGCTGACAGCTGCAGGCGGCGCTGGGCGATGGAGCGCAGGTCGCCGAGCATGTCGCCAACCGATGGTCCGGCCGCTCCCGGCGACGTTGCCCCGGAGCCGGTGCCCTCGGTGCCCCGGGTTTCCTCGCGCCACGGGGTCTGCCAGGGCGCCACCCAGGTGAGGTCGGGCAGGGCCGGCTCAGCGGCCGCGGAAGCAGCCGGCTGCGGGGCCGACGAGGTGGCCGGCCGCGCCTCACCCGCTCCCTCCGCGGATTCCGGCGTCGCCGTGCGCACCGAGCCGTTGCCATGCTCGCCGGCAGCGAGCGGCTCCGCCGGCACGGTGCCCCCGGCTGCCCCACCCCCTGCCGCGATCGCCGACTCGGCGAAGGCCGCGGCGTTGAGGCGGCGCACCCGGATGCTGCCCTCGCGGTTCGATGCCATCGCCTCGAGCAGGGCCGGGTCACCGAGCGCCGGATGGATGTCGGTGTACGACAGGGCCTGCTGACCAGCGGCGACGCAGGTCACGCCGCGCCCGGCCGGGGTGAAGATCTCCAGGGAGTAGGCGCCGCCACGACGCGCGAAGTCGGCGAGCAGCCGCGGCCATTCCACCCAGTCCAGGCGCAGGTCGGTGTACATGGTCTCGCCTCGCAGCAGCGCTTCGCAGACGTCGAGGAGCAGCTCGTCGAGACGGTGTGCCGACACCAGCGCGTGGGGCCACTCCTGGACCTCGGCGAGCACGCCCTCCCCGCTGCGCGATGTGGACCCGCTGAAGGCGTGGACCTCGACCAGCGCGCCGTCGCGGACCAGCACCACCGCCCCGCGGTCGCGGTCGCGAACCACCAGGGTGGCGTTGCCCAATGTCGGCGCCAGCACATCGATGACCAGTGCCTGCAGTGGAAGACCGTCGAACACCACCTCGCCGCGGGGCAGCAATGGGATCGGGTCAGGGGTGGGGGTGCGCGACGCCTGGGTCTGCTCGGTCATGGGCGCCTCTTCCTGAAGATGCTGGTGTGCCACGGTAGATTACGGCGCGGCGGCGGCCCGCCGCAGGCACGGATTGGTAGCGACCAGGCAACAAGGCGGACGAGCCACCACCACCGCGGCGACCCGGACGCCGGCCTCAGGCTGCCGGGTGACCCGGTCCTCGGCGTCGCGAGCCCTACACTCAGCGCCCATGCCCGACGATCCTCAGGACGACCGCGACGCCACGGCCATCACCGTCGCCGACGTGATGATTGCCAACGTCCTGGTTGCGCATTCGGGCGACAGCATCGATGACGCGGTGCGGATCATCGTCGACAGCCGCATCACCGGCGTCCCCGTGGTGGATGCCGAGCACCACATCCTCGGCATCGTCGCCGAGTCCGACGTGCTCGGCAAGCGCGGCCAGACAGTCGACGACGTCATGACCCGCGACGTCATCACCACCCACGAGACGGCCACTCTCGACTCGGCCGCGGAGACCATGCTGACGCGGCGGATCAGGCGGCTGCCGGTGGTCCGCGACGGGCGGCTGGTGGGCATCCTCACCCGCGCCGACCTCCTCCGCCACGTCCGTCACACCCACTGGACGTGCGACTGGTGTGCCACCAGCGTCATCGGGTTGCGCCGCCCCAATGCGTGTCCCAAGTGCGGCGGCGAATCCTGGGCATTCGAGGTGGTGCCGCGCTGATGGCCGCCGTTCCCGCCGCTCCCAAGGGCGGCCTGGAGGGCATCATCGCCGGGCGCAGCGCGCTGTGCGACATCGATGGCCAGACCGGGCGGCTGCACTACGCCGGCTACGACATCGTCGACCTCGCCCAGCACTCGAGCTTCGAGGAGACCTGCTGGCTGCTCTGGCACGGTGAGCTCCCCACCGAGGCGGAGCTGCACTCACTGCGCCACGACCTCGCGGCCAACCTCGAACCGCGCAGGTCGGTGTGGGACGTGGCCGCCGACGCTCCCGAGAACGCCGACACCATGGACCTGCTGCGCACCCAGGTGTCCACAGTCGGCATGGCCGATGCCGACGTCGCCGACAACGGCGAGGCGGCGAACCGCGCCAAGGCCATGAGGCTGGTCGCCCAGACGCCCGCCCTGGTGGCCACCAGCGAGCGCATCCGCACCGGCATCGCCCCGGCCGCGGCGGACCCGCAGCGCAGCTTGGCCTGGAACTTTCTCCGTCTCCTCCATGGCGAGAGCCCGGCAGAGGAGGACGCCCGCGCCCTCGACGTCTGCCTCATACTTCATGCCGAACATGGCATGAACGCTTCGACCTTCGCGGCTCGGGTGACGGCGGCCACGCTCAGCGACATGCACTCCGCGGTGGTCAGCGCCATCGGGACGTTGAAGGGCCCGCTCCACGGGGGCGCCAACGAGCGGGTCATGGAGCTGCTCGCCGAGATTCCCGACCGCGCCGGCACGCGCGCCCACGTGGAGAGGATGCTCGCCGCCAGGCAGCGCGTCATGGGCTTCGGCCACCGCGTGTACCGCACTGAGGATCCGCGCGCCACCATCCTGCGCGGCTACAGCAGGGCGCTCGGTGAACGCCACGGCGACACGCGCTGGTATGAGCTCACCCTGGCCGTCGAGACGGCGGTGCGCGAGACCAAGGGGCTGTATCCCAACGTCGACCTGTACTCCGGCTCGGTGTACACGTCGCTGGGGATACCCAAGCGGCTGTTCACGCCGATCTTCGCGCTCTCGCGCATGGCGGGATGGACCGCCAACATCATGGAGCAGCATCGTGACAACCGCCTGATCCGCCCCGACAGCGAGTACGTCGGACCGAGCCCGCGCGCCTACGTCCCCATGGCCTCGCGCTGATCGGCCGAGTCGATTGCGGAGTCACGAGCGCGCACCCACGACCGCACCACCTGCCGGCTCCCCCTGACGTCGCCGACCCGGGTCCCCGCGGGGCGGAAGCCGCAGCTGGCGGCGACCTTCTCTGACGAGGTGTTGCCGAGCAGCGTGGTCAGCCGCAGCAGGTCGACCTCGCAGGCGGTGAACGCCCACTCGCAGAGCAGCCGCACCGCGCGCCGCGCCACGCCGCGCCCGCGCGCCGCCTTCAGCAGCCAGTAGCCCACCTCCGCCTCACCGCCACTGTTGATCCACACCGTCACCATGCCCACCGGTTCGCCATCGCCCACGCGAACCTGCAGGCGGACCACGTTGCCAGTGCCCGCCCAGCCGGCGACCACGAGCCCCGCGTCGAGCATCCTCATCCCCTTCGGCACCTGGGTCCAGCGGGTGATGTCGCGGTCGTGGGACGCCGCCACCAGCAGCGCCGCCACGGTGGCGTCCACGGGGAGGAGGCTCACCTCGCCATCGCGCAGTCGCGACGGCGTGGCGAGGGCGGTCACCTCTCGGTGGGGGAGTGGTAGTGGTCGGAGATCTGCTGCCAGCTGGCCGAGTTGGCGCCCCCCGGCAGCGGCGTGTTGCCGTCGAAGTAGTGGACCGCGCCCGTCTCGGTGTTGCGGTACTCGCCGGCGCTGACGATGGTGCCGGCGGTGAAGCGCACCCCGGTCGATGACGGCGAGCCCGGTTCGCTGCGCCGGCCCGCGCTGCCGCGGCGCTGCTGCGGGTGATGGTGATCGGACACCTGCTGCCAGCTGGCCGAGTTGGCCCCCCCGGGCAGCGGGCTGTTGCCGTCGAAGTACCTGACGGCCCCGGTCTCGACGTTGCGGTACTCGCCCGGGCTGACGATCATCCCCGGACGGAAGCGCACCCCGTGCTCAGCCATGCCCACGTCCCATGGCAGCGATCGTACGCCAGCATCGGGCGCCCCGCGCCCCCGGCTACGCCCGCGCGTAGGAGTGCAGGCCGGCGATCCAGAGATTGACGGCGTAGAGGTCGGCGAAGATGGCCACCAGGCCGACGACGGTGATCAGAGCGGCGCGCGTCTCACGCCAGCCGTAGGTGACTCGAGCGTGCAGGTAGATGGCGAAGATCACCCAGACGATGAAGCTGAACGTCTCCTTGGGATCCCAGCCCCAGTAGCGTCCCCAGGCATGCTCGCCCCAGACGGCGCCCATCATCACCCCGAACGTCCACACCGGGAAGCCGATCATCACGAAGCGGAAGCTCCACGAGTCGAGGGTCCTGGACGCGGGGAGACGCCGCAGCGAGCCGGCCAGCGAGGGCAGCAGGCCGCCCCCACCGCCGGTCATGACCGCGGCCCCACCGCCGCCGGACACCACCCCGCCCCCCGCGCCTCCGCCGGCGCTGGCCAGCGCGTAGCCATCGGCCCAGCGCCGTGCCAGGAAGAACATCGCGAAGAAGCTGGAGAACACCAGCAGTCCCGAGGCCGTCGCCATCGAGGTGACGTGGATGGTCAGCCAGTAGCTGTGCAGGGCGGGCACCAGGTTTCCGGGGGGCACGTAGAGCATGTACGCCACCGCCATCAGACCGATGGTGAGGAACATCGCCGGCACGCCGATGAGGCGCTGTCCCGCCCGCAGCGAGATCACCAGGAAGGTGGTGGCGATGACGAAGGAGATCCCCGTGGAGTACTCGTAGATGTTGCCCAGCGGCCAGTGCCCGGACTCGATGGCGCGGGTGAGGATGGAGGCGAGGTGGAACGGCCAGCCCAGCGCCACCAGGCAGAGGGCGGTGTCGGCGATGCGCCGGCGCCGGACTGGGATGTACACGAAGAAGCCGACCAGGGCGGCGATGTAGAGGGCCACGGCCACGCCGAACAGCGTCAGCGAGAGCGGCGGGTTGGTCATCGGGTCAGCACCTCCTCACGGGCAGGGGTTGGCGGCGGCTCCCCGAGCAGGGATGCCGCTCCCCCACCGGGCTGGAGAATGGCCGTGCGGGTGCGCCGGCGGCGCTCCAGGAATGGTCGCAGATACAGCTTGGTGAGCAGGCCCGTCATGGTGAGGATGAAGGCGGCGTAGACCAGCGGCACCCCGCTGTCCTTCTTGACGTGGAAGAGCGAGAACTGGCGCAGGTCGGGGAACGAGACGGTGAAGTTGGCGGTGCCGCCGTTGGCCGCGGGCAGGGCCAGGGTGGTCGTCTGATGGAGCGGCAGGGCAAAGGCGGCGGCGCCGCTGTAGTACGGCGTCATCGCCCCGGTGTCGAGGCTGAAGACGTCCTGCGAAGCGCCGTTGTCGAGGCCGAGATCGCCGACGAAGAGCTGCACCTCGAGGACGGGGTTGAGAGCGGCCGCCGTCCCCGGCGCGTAGGAGAAGTTGAGGGCGCTGGTGGCTCCCCCGACCTGGGGCAGGGCCTGCGCGTCGGGATAGAGCACGAGCTTGGCGCCGATCTGCGTCGGCCTGGACCGTCCGGGCAGCGTGTAGTTGAAGGCCGGCACCTTGAGCACGCCCGTCGAGGCGCTCTTGTTGTCGCTGATCATCTGGATGTCGGTGTCGCTCACCACCTCGCCGGAGGGGTTGCGCACCACCAGGTGCGGCGCCCAGCCGTAGTCCTGCTGGTAGAAGTCCACGCCGTGGTAGCCGAGGTACTCGTTGACGCGCACGTCCTGGGTGAGCACCGGCCTGCCGCCGTCGTACACGGTCATGTTGCTGACGAAGTCCGATGGCATGCCATTGGACTGCAGGGGGGCTCGGAAGCTGTTGAGCCGCACCTCGTAGCCGCTGTGATGGCCATCGAAGAGCATCCCCTCCTGGAGGGTGTCGTAGCTGGCCCGCGTCTCCGCGACCCGCTGCCCCTCCGTGATGGTCATGATCCCGTCGAAGCCCGTGGCCTTGCCCCACACCACCGCGACCACCAGCAGGAAGAAGGAGGTGTGGAACATCCACGACCCCCACTCCCCCCAGTACTGCGGTGTGCGCGGGTAGCGGCGCAGCGTGCGCACCACCAGCGCGCGGCCCCGGTTGATGACGCAGGACAGCAGGGCGATGTACAGGCTGCCCAGCAGGACGTAGAAGAGGGGGGACACGAACACCGAGGTCAGCGGCAGGCCCAGGTGGGTGGCCAGTGAGTCGAGGTTCTGGTGGGCGGCCTGGAAGTCGCTCACCTTCTGCGCCGCGGAGGTGAACTCCTGGGGCACGAAGGTGCCGATGAGCACGATGAACAGGATGCCCATCAGGAAGTAGATCGCGGTGCGCATGCGCGTGTACTCGTGCCAGAGGCGGCCGATCCGCCGCCGAGCCGTCGAGCGGCGGCGCGGCGCTGGCGCCACCGGCCGTCGTGGGCGCGGCGGCGCCACCGTGGCGGCCATCAGGCGCCGCCCAGCAGGGAGTTGAGCGTGGTGGGGACATCGACCAGGGTGCCCAGCTCGCGCAGCCGGATGGTCCCCGATGAGTCGACCACCAGCGTCGTCGGGGGGGCGTCGACGTTGAACGCCGCCGCATCATCCGAGGCAGGGTCGAACAGGCTCGGATAGGTGATGTGGAACTCCTGCACGTAGGCCCGCGCGTTGGCGGAGTCGTCGCGGATGTCGACCCCGAGGAAGCGCACCCCGCGCGCTGCGTAGCGCGTCACCAGGGTGTTGAGCTCGGCCTGCTCGGCGCGGCACGGGCCGCACCAGGACGCCCAGAAATCGACGACCACGGGGTGCCCGTGCAAGCTGGAGAGGTCGAGGGTGGCGCCGGTCAGGGAGGCGCCGTGGAGCGGCGGGGCCGGCTCCGCGGTGCGCGTCTCCGGCTGCAGCCGGGCGGAGACGTCGGGCTGCAGTCCACAGCCGCTGACGAGGCAGGCGAGAAGGGAGGCGGCGCCGATCGCGGCCACGCGGCATGGGTGGTGCTTGGGCATGGGCATGGGAAGGAGCACGCGAACTCGCCGGCGAGCGTACTCCAGCGGTGAACCAGGACGCCGCCCACCTCGCGCGGCGGCCCCGGCACCGTCGGCCATACTGTCCCGCGTGATGCGCCGCCGCCTCGCCGTCACCACGGCCGTCCTCGCCGCCGTGGTCGGTGAATGGCTCGGGCACAGCCTCGCCTACTTCCGCGTTGCCGGGGTCGGCGGCCTGGAGGCCGGCCTCAGCGGCGGCCTCCACGAGTACATGCTGCCGCTCGGCCTGGCCCTGGTGCTCGGCGCCGCGGCGGGAGCCACGGTGTGGATGCGCGCCTGGCGCGCCCTGGGCCGCAGGCTGGATCGCTCGCTTCACATGCTGGTGCGGGTGCGGCGGAGCCGGCACCTGGGCAGCGCCCCGCCCGTGTCCCCGGCCACGGCGAGCCGGCCGGACACACTCTCATTCCCCGCCCGGGTTGGCGCCCTGGCGCTGCCTGTCGGCCTGGTCCAGTGCGGGCTCTACCTGCTCCAGGAGAACCTCGAGCGCGCCCTCCACGGCATCGCCGCACCGGGAGCCGCCCCCCTGCTCGACGGCTACGGCGCGGCGGCCTGGATCCAGGGTGCGGTCGCCCTGGTGCTGGCCGCCGCCCTGGTCGCGGCTGCCCGGCTGCTGCGCTCGCGGGACGCCGCCGCCCAGCGCTGCGAGCGCTTGGTCCGTGCCATCTGGGGGCGCGTCCAGCGCAACGCCTCGTCCGCCCGGCCCACGGGGCCGCACGTCACGGCGGCCCAGCTGCTCCTGCGCAGCGCGATCTGGCAGCGCCCGCCACCGCTTCCTGCCGCCGCCTGAACGTCGCCGTGCCCGCGCCGCGCGGGCGTGCCCGATCCTTCAAACGGAGACAGCTGCTGTGACAGACGCTCTTCACGCCGTCGCCGGCGACGGTTCCCTGGGGTTCCTCCCGCTGGTGGCGCATGCCTTCGGCAAGCGCTACGACCTCCCCGTGCCGCTCTGGCTCTTCGTCTTCGGAGGCGCCGTCGTGGTGTTCCTCTCCTTCCTGCTGGTGCTGCCCCGCGCGGTCGCCCCTGCGTCCGCCGGCGAGGCACGCCTGCTGGATCGCACCACGCTGCGCTCGCCGGCGCCGCTGCGCTGGATCGTCGCCGGGCTCGTCGCCGTCGGCCTGATGGTGTGCGGATGGATCGGGTCCCAGGTCGTGGCCGAGAACATCGTGCCCACCTTCTTCTGGCTGGCCGTCTGGGTGGCGGCGCCGATCAGCTGCGGCATCCTCGGGGACTGGACGCGCGCCGTCAATCCCTTCGCCGCCCTGGCGCGAGCATGCGACCGTCCCTCGCTGCGCGGCGCGCTGATCGCGGGCGAGCGCGTCATCCCATGGCCTCGATGGCTGGGGTGGTGGCCGGCGGTGGGGTTCTTCTTCACGGTGGCCTGCGGCGAGCTGATCTACAACGCGACCGCCACGCTGCCCGCCTTCACGGCCTGGGCGCTCCTCCTCTACGCGCTGATCAGCGCCGTCGCCGGCCTGCTCTTCGGCGCCGAGGCATGGGTGGCCCAGGGGGAGCTCTTCAGCGTGCTGTTCTCCACCTGGGGACGCCTGGGATGGTTCCGGTTCGGAGCCGAGGGACGGCGCGGTTTCGGCGGTGGGCTGCGCGTGCCCTTCGAAGCGCGGGTCAGCCGGATCACCTTCGTGCTCATGCTGCTGGTCTCGGTCTCCTTCGACGGGCTGCTCTCCACCGACGCATGGAAGACGATCCGCACCCAGGTCTCGCTGACCGGGGTGGCCTTCGATCTCTTCGAGACCGCCGCCTTCGCAGCCCTGGTGCTGGTGGCCTGGGGTCTGTTCGGCGGCTTCGCGGCGCTGGTGCGCCGGGCGGGGAGCATCGAGCGGTCGACGCGCCAGGTCCTGGCCGGGCTGCTGCCCTCCCTCCTGCCCATCGCCTTCGGCTACCTGGTGGCCCACAACGCCGAGTACCTGGCGATCAACGGCCAGCTGTTCGTCCCCCTGCTGGGCAACCCCGCCGGCATCCAGGGGGTCAAGCTGCTGCCGGCGCCGTTCAACGACAGCTATGAGATCAACCCCAACCTGCTGCCCTCATCGGTGGTCTGGTACATCCAGGTGGCGCTGATCATCTTCGTGCACGTCGCCGCGGTGGTCCTCGCCCACCGCTACCTGACGCGGACCTCGCGGAGCGTGGCCAGGGCGCGACGCAGCGAGTGGCCCTGGATCGTCGCCATGGTGGGCTACACGATCACCTCCCTGTGGCTGCTCGCCCAGCCGCTGGTGCAGGAGACCTCGGCAGCGGCGCTGCGCACCGTCACAGCGCCCCTGGCCGCGCTGCTGCGGTGACCGGCGCGGCGCTCGCCCACATCGTCGGCGGCGGCCCTGTGTGGCCGCTGTGGCTGACCGGTGCGCTGCTCTTCGGTGGCGCCGTCGCCTCCATGGCGGTGCCGCGGGCACTGCGCCGCGCCTGCCTGGGGGTGTCCGGCGTGGGGCTGGTCGCGACGATCGCCGTCTACGCGCTGCTCCCCGCCGCTCCGCCGGCGCCGCGCGGACTGGTGCTGAGCATCGCCTCACCGCGTGACGGAGCCACGGTGACGAGCCCGGTCGTGGTGCGTGTGTGCGCGGGCGCCGAGAACGTCCCCGGGGCCGGCCGGCTGCTCAGCCTCAGCGTCGATGGGCGGCAGGTGGCCGAGGTGAAGGACGGCACCGCGGCGATCAACGTCGCCGGCGGCCGGCACAGCCTGCGCGCCGAGCTGCTGACGTCGGCGCATCGCGCCTACGCCCCGCCGGTGCTGACCGACGTGGCCATCATCGTGTCCGGGGTGGGGCCGTTGGCGCCGCCGCCCGGCTGCCCGGCCGCGACGAAGCCGACGCGGTGAGCCGGCGCCGCAGGCGGCGCTGCTACGGTGACGGCGATGGCGCAGGCCCACGCACCGCTGGATCCGCGCGACGTCACCGTGGTCGCCGCCCTGGCTGTGGAGGCACGGGCCCTGGCGCGGCACGTGCCGCGGCTGCGCCTGCTGCGCGCTGGGATCGGCCTTGCCGCGCTGGATAGCGACGCAGTGACCACGCAGGTTGTGCTCAGTGTCGGGCTCGCCGGCGGCCTGGCGGCCGAGCTGGTCAGCGGCACGGTGGTGATCCCCGAGCAGGTGGCGCGCGCTGACGGTGTGCTGCTGGCCTGCGACCCGGCCTGGAGCGCGGCGCTGGAGCGGGCCTCGCGGCGGCTCGGGTTTCCCACCTCGACCGCCCCACTGCTGTCCGCGGATGCCCTGGTCACACGCGCAGAGCGCGCCACCTGGGCGGCGCGCGGATTCTCCGCTGTGGACATGGAGACGGCGCTGCTG
>JBOHUD010000064.1:0-209899 GCA_050734155.1 Candidatus Dormibacteria bacterium | reverse complement strand
TGAGTCGGCGGGGTTGTAGACGCCGATCGGGTTCCTGATGAAGTCGTTGTGGTTGAGGTGGGTGCCCGAGCTCAGTTGCGCCAGGGCGGCGACACCGGCGTTGTCATGGGTCAGCAGGTTGCCGCTCGCGGTGACGGTGGCTCCCGGGCCCTTGAGGGCGATCCCTGCCGCCTGGCTGGGACTGGCGTTGCTGCTGACATCGGCCACAACGTTGTCGGTGATCGACAGCGGCACGCTGGGTGCGCCGGAGCTGATGCCCGCGGCGGCGCAGTCTGCGACCAGGTTCCAGATCGCATTGCCCGACACGCTGGCCCCGCTGGTCGCGTCGTTGATCGACACGCCCAGCACCCCGGTCCCGGGGCAGGGACCACTCACCGTGATGTCGTGGATGGCATTGGAGGAGACCTCCGGCTGCGTGTTGCTGGCGAAGAAGATGACGCCGTACGCGTACACGTTGCCGCTGCCCGCCGGGACCGCGGCGCTGATGGGGCCGATCTCGTTTTCCGTGATCGACGCCTGGGTCGAGTTGGTGGCGGCCACCCCGTCCACCCGGCCGAACGGAGTGACGGGCAGCGGCTCGGGCCCGGCGATGTCCTGGATGTGGTTGCCGGTGACCTGGACGCCGGTCGTGGTACCGCCATCGAAGCCGATGCCCACGCCGTGGAGGTCGAAGAGAGGCGGGTTCATCGTGGTGGCGCCGTTTTCGATGGTGAAGCCGGTGCGGCCGTTGGGGCCGCCCAGCCGGACGGAGCTGGCATCGATCTCGACCACAGACTCCAGCGAGCTGCCGTTCAGGTTGCCGACGATGCGGGTGTCCTCTGGACCCTTCAGCGACCTGACCGTGATGTTGTCCTTGCCGATGGGGATGGTGACGTTCTCGTTGTAGGTGTGCGGCTGGGCGACGACCTCATCCCCTGGGGTGGCGGCGTCCACCGCCGACTGGATCGTCGAATGACAGGTGGTGGTGCCTGCATGGCGCAGCTGCACCGGTGTGCTGGAGGGGCAGGAATGGCCTCCCTCGTCGCCGCCATTGCCGCCCTCGTCCGCCGCGGCGGCGGTGGGCGCGAGGACGGCCAGCGCCGCGCACAACGGCACAACCACGCAGAACAACCTGCGCATTGCAACCTCCTCCCTCGCGATCCGATCCGCATCACAGTCATGGCCGGCATCGCGAGCCATGGCCAGCGGACTGTAGTCGAAGCAGCCCGCGATCCGCGGCCCCCTGGGCTGGCCTGTGGCGCAGGGCCCGGCGGCCTCACCCGGAACGGGCCGAGCCCGGAACCACCCGTCCGCTACACTTCTGGGAGATCGCATCCGGCACGGGCGCCCGCGCCCGTCAGGGCCACCACGCGATCGTTCCGCGGCTTCGCCGCAGCGTTCCCAACCGGCATTGCCGACCCGCAGGTGACCCGGCGACCCGTCGGACGCCGTCGTGTCTCCGCCGCAGTGCCGCTGGGATGTGCCATGAGGAGACACTTGACCGCGACCCTGGTCCCTGACGACGAGATCACCATGGAGCAGCTCCTCGCCGAGGAGGAGCACATCATCCGCGCCCTCGCCCACGGCGACATCGTCGACGGCACCGTGGTGCGCGTCGATCCCGACGAGGTGCTGGTCGACATCGGCGCCAAATCCGAGGGAGTCATCTCCAACCGCGAGCTCTCGGCGCGCGGCGAGGCCCAGGTGGTGCTCAACGCCGGTGACCAGGTCAAGGTCTACGTCGTCCAGCCCGAGAACGAGGATGGCAACGTCGTCCTCTCGCTGCGCAAGGCGCGCGCCGAGGGCATCTGGCAGGCGGTGGCGCAGAAGGAGTCGGAGGGCGAGATCCTCGATGCCGAGGTGCGCGAGCAGAACAAGGGCGGCCTGATCGTCAACATCATGGGCCTGCGCGGGTTCCTGCCCAGCAGCCAGGTTGCTCGCCAGTTCAGCGGCAACCTCATGGAGCTGGTCGGCACCAAGATCCCGGTCAAGATCCTCGAGGTCAACCGCAAGCGCAACCGCCTCATCGTGTCCCAGCGCGCCGCCCAGGACGAGGACCGCGCCCGCCAGCGCGAGGAGCTGTTCGAGAAGCTGGTCATCGGGGACGTGGTCGCCGGCAAGGTCAGCGGGCTCACCTCCTACGGCGCCTTCGTCAACCTCGGCGGCGCCGACGGGCTGATCCACATCAGCGAGCTCTCCTGGGATCGGATCAACAACGTCAGCGACATGCTCAACGTGGGCGACGAGGTTCGCGTCAAGGTGATCAAGCTGGACCCCGAGCTGTCGCGGATCAGCCTCTCGCTGCGGCAGATGAGCGACGACCCCTGGGACACCATCGAGGATCGCTTCCCGGCGGGCCGGGCGGTCACCGGCGAGGTCACCAAGACCAAGAAGTACGGGGCCTTCCTGCAGATCGCCGACGGCGTCGAGGGGCTGCTCCACATCAGCGAGCTCTCCTGGGACCATGTCGAGCGCACCGAGGACGTCCTCAAGGTCGGCGAGGTGGTCGAGGTCATGGTGCTCAGCGCCGACAAGGTGCGCCGCCGCATCAGCCTGTCGCTGCGCCAGCTGCACGGCGGCGGACCCACCGAGGGCGGCGAGGACGCCACCTACGAGCCGCCCGCCTACCGGATCCCCGACGAGGAGGAGGAGGACGAGGCGGAGACCGAGGTCGAGGCCGCCCCCACGGCTGCCGGTGCTCCCGAGGGAGCCGGTGCCGCCGACGCGGAGCTCGACGACAGCGCCACCGAGGGCGTCCCGGAGGGCGAGGACGCCGCCGCCATGGCCCCGGCGATCGACGCCGACCAGCAGCCGGCGGGCGACGAGTCGGTCGACCCGTCAGCCGCCGCGGAGGACAAGAAGGCGTAACGTCGCCGTGTGCTCTCGTCGCGGCCTTGCTCGGGAACGCTTGAACTCCGAGTGGGGCGGGCATAATGACGAGATCCCAGGATCGCCCGCCACTGACCTCCGCCACCTGAGGGGGGGCCGGTCACGGCACGGAGGCACCAGCCCTTGTATCCCTTTGAGCGGTTCACCGAGAGAGCGAAGAAGGTTCTCACCCTCGCGCAGGAGGAGGCCGAACGCTCCCATCACTCGTACATCGGAACCGAGCACCTTCTGCTCGGCCTGCTCCGCGAGGGCGAGGGGCTCGCCGCCAAGGTTCTCAACAACCTCGGCGTCGAGATCAACAAGGTGCGCTCGACCATCGAATCGGTGCTGGGCCGCAACGAGCGGATCATCATCCAGCAGATCATCCCGACGTCGCGAGTCAAGAAGGTCATCGAGATCTCCTTCGAAGAGGCGCGGCGCATGGGCAACAACTACGTCGGCACCGAGCACCTGCTGCTGGGCCTGCTGATCGAGGGTGAGGGCATCGCCGCCCACGTCCTCGAGGACCTCGGCGCCAACCTCGAGAAGGTTCGCGGCGAGATCGACCGCCTGCTCCACGAGTCGGGTCTCGAGGAGGAGGCCAAGGAGGCGCAGAAGAAGCCGAGCAAGACCCCGCTGCTCGACCAGTTCTGCCGCGACCTCACCGAGTTGGCCCTGAAGAACGCGCTCGACCCGGTCATCGGCCGGGCCATGGAGATCGAGCGGGTGGTGCAGATCCTCAGCCGCCGCACCAAGAACAACCCCGCGCTCATCGGTGAGCCCGGGGTCGGCAAGACCGCCATCGCCGAGGGGCTGGCCCAGGCGATCATCCTGGGCAACATCCCGGAATCGTTGATGGGCAAGCGCGTGCTCACCCTCGACATGGGCGCGCTGGTGGCGGGCACCAAGTACCGCGGCGAGTTCGAGGAGCGACTCAAGAAGATCCTCGACGAGATCCGTCAGTCTCGCGAGGTGGTGCTCTTCATCGACGAGCTCCACACCCTGGTGGGCGCCGGCGCCGCCGAGGGCGCCATCGACGCCGCCAACATCCTCAAGCCGGCGCTGGCTCGGGGTGAGATCCAGTGCATCGGCGCCACCACGCTCAACGAGTACCGCAAGTACATCGAGAAGGACGCGGCCCTGGAGCGCCGCTTCCAGCCGGTGTTCGTCGACGAGCCCAGCCTGCAGGAGACAATCGAGATCCTCCACGGCATCCGGCCTCTCTACGACAAGCACCACCGAGTCCAGATCACCGACGACGCCCTCAAGGCAGCCGCCGAGTTGAGCGTGCGCTACGTCACCGACCGCTCGTTGCCGGACAAGGCGATCGACCTCATCGACGAGGCCAGCGCGCGGGTGCGCATGAAGCTCACCACCACCCCTGACAACCTGCGCGAGATGCAGAAGGAGATCCGCGAGCTGCAGGCCCAGAAGGAGGAGGCGATCGCGGGGCAGGACTACGAGACCGCCGCCAGCTTCCGCGACAAGGAGAAGAAGCTCAAGGAGAAGTACGTCACCCAGGAGATGACCTGGCGCGACCAGCTCGGCGCCACCGTGCCCGACGTCAACGAGGAGCACATCGCCGAGATCATCAGCTCCTGGACGGGCGTCCCCGTGTCCCGCCTGGTGGAGGAGGAGACCTCGCGCCTGCTGCGCATGGAGGACGAGATCCACAAGCGTCTGATCGGCCAGGACGACGCCGTCAAGGTGATCTCCCAGGCGGTGCGGCGTGCCCGCGCCGGTCTCAAGGATGCCAAGCGGCCCATCGGCTCGTTCATGTTCCTCGGCCCCACCGGCGTGGGCAAGACCGAGCTGGCCCGTTCCCTGGCGGCGTTCCTCTTCGACAACGAGGACGCCATCATCCGCCTCGACATGAGCGAGTTCATGGAGCGGCACTCCACCGCCCGCCTGGTGGGATCGCCGCCCGGGTACGTCGGCTACGACGACGGCGGCCAGCTCACCGAGGCGGTGCGCCGCCGTCCCTACAGCGTGGTGCTCTTCGACGAGATCGAGAAGGCGCACCCCGAGGTCTTCAACATGCTGCTGCAGATCCTCGAGGACGGCCGCCTCTCCGATGCCAAGGGCAAGGCGGTGAACTTCGCCAACTGCATCGTGATCATGACCAGCAACATCGGCATCTCCACGCTCAAAGCGAACATGTCGATGGGCTTCCAGCCGTCCATCCCCGATGAGCGCACCGCGTCATCGGAGCACGGCAAGATGCGCGACCAGATCATGGAGGAGCTGAAGCGAGCCTTCCGCCCCGAGTTCCTCAACCGCGTCGACGCCGTGGTCGTGTTCCATCGCCTCGACCAGGCGCAGATGCGCAACATCGTCGACCTGATGCTCGCCCGGGTGGCGGTCCACCTGGCAGCCCAGGAGCTCAACTTCAATGTCACCGACGCCGCCAAGGACAAGATCGTGGAGGAGGGGTTCGACAAGGTCTACGGCGCGCGACCCCTGCGCCGGGTGATCCAGCGCGTCGTCGAGGACCCGCTCTCCGAGGAGCTGCTGCGTCTCAAGCACGGCCCCGGTGACACCGTGATGGTCGACCTCGCCGAGGGGTCGGTGACCATGAACCTCGTTCCCAAGAGCAAGGAGAAGCGCGACCGCAGGGAGAAGCCGGAGAAGGCGGAGGCCGCCGCCGCCGGCACACCTCCTGGGGAGTGAGCCGTCGATCCCGGAGGGCTGGGACGGCGGCGTCATCGCCCTGGGCGGCCACTTTCTGCAGAGCACGGCGTGGGCACGGGTGCAGGAACGCCTCGGCAACCGCGTCGTCGTCGGCGCCGACCGCGACTGGTGCTGGCTCGGCATCGTGCGCCGCGCCGGACCCTTCAGCTACCTCTACCTGCCGTTCGGTCCGTCGCTGCGCGCCGCCGCTGCGCTCGACGCCTCCCTGAGCGCGGCTCGCACGCGGGCGCACCGGCTGGGATGCATGCTGGTGCGCTGCGAGCCGGCGGCCGCCAATGGCGCTGACATCGCCGCCACCGGCGCCGTGCGGGTGCGCTCCCGCCAGTACGAGCACAGCCTGGTGCTGCGGCTCGACGTCGATGAGCAGACGCTGCAGGCGGGCCTGAACAGCGGACACAGGTCTCGCATCAGGACTGCGCAGAAGCGTGGCCTGCGCATCGAGAGATCCAACGACGCGTCGCGCATGCCCGACTTCGTGCGCCTGCTCCGGCAGACCGAACGCCGCGGCGGGTTCCTCTCCTTCGAGGATCCGTACTTCGACGCGATCGCGCAGGAGCTGCTCCCCAGCGGCGAGGCCTCCCTGTATTTCGCCACCGCCGCCGGCGGTGATGCGGCGGCCGCCCTGGTGTTCGACTTCGGCCCCACCCGCTACTACGCCTTCGGAGCCACCGCCACCGAGTCACGCCGGCTCATGCCCGCCCCGCCACTGGTGTGGCAGGCGATCCTCGACGCGCGGCGGGAAGGCCGCCACCGCTTCGACTTCTGGGGGGCCGCCCCACCGGACGCCGGCCCGGCTCACCCCTGGGCGGGGATCACCGCCTTCAAGCGCGGCTTCGGCGGCGAGCCCGAGACCCATGCCGGCACCTGGGAGATCGCGGTCCGGCCCCTGGCGGCGCGGCTGTTCGGTTGGGCCCAGGCGCTGCGTCGCCAGCCGCGTCTGCTCTAGCCGCCCACCCCGGTGCCGATGGGGCAGCTCACCCCGGTTCCCTGCAGGCCACAGTAGCCACCCGGGTTGGCCTCCAGGTACTGCTGGTGGTAGGGCTCGGCGAAGTAGAAGGTGGGAGCGGAGACGACCTCGGTGCTGATCTCGCTCCTCCCGGCCCCGGTGAGGCGTTCCTGGTAGGCGGCCCGCGAGCGCTCCGCCGTCGCCGCCTGGGCCGCTCCGAAGGTGCCGATCAGGCTGCGGTACTGGGTGCCGACGTCGTTGCCCTGGCGCATCCCCTGGGTGGGGTCGTGCTCCTCCCAGAAGACGCTGAGCAGCCTCTCGTAGGTCACCAGGGCGGGGTCGTACACCACCAGCACCACCTCAGCATGCCCGGTCCTGGCCGAGCACACCTCCTCGTAGGTGGGGTTGGGGGTGAAGCCCCCGGCGTACCCGACCGCGGTCACCCAGACGCCGTCCAGGTTCCAGAAGAGTCGTTCGGCGCCCCAGAAGCAGCCCATCCCGAAGATGGCCGTGTCGGTCCCCTCTGGGTACGGGGGGGTCAGCGGGCGGCCGCTGATGCGGTGGGTCGCGGTCACGGGGATGGGCTCCTGCCGCCCGGGCAGCGCCTCGGCGGCGGACACCGCCCGCGTCTTGGGGGAGCTGAGAAAGCTGAACATGGATGACCTCCTGGATTGATTGTGCCCGCCGCCGGCGGTTCCACACCCGGCCACACGGCGGATCGGCGCTCCGCCCGCCCCGCCCACGGCGAAGGGAACGCATGTGCGGGTACGCTTGCAGGTCAATGCCCCACGACAGCATCGACATCCGCGGAGCCCGCGAGCACAACCTCAAGGGCATCGATCTCAGCCTTCCCCGCGACCGGCTGATCGTGATCACCGGGCTCTCGGGAAGCGGCAAGTCGAGCCTCGCCTTCGACACCATCTACGCGGAGGGCCAGCGCCGCTACGTCGAATCGCTGAGCGCCTACGCGCGGCAGTTCCTCGGGCAGATGGAGAAGCCCGACGTCGACCACATCGACGGCCTCAGCCCGGCGATCTCCATCGACCAGCGGGGCACCAGCAAGAATCCCCGCTCCACGGTGGGAACGGTCACCGAGATCTACGACTACCTGCGCCTGCTCTACGCGCGCATCGGTCATCCTCACTGTCCCAACTGCGGGCGCGAGATCAGCAAGCAGTCGATCGAGCAGATCGCCGACCAGGTCCTGGCGCTCCCCGAGGGCACCCGGCTGATGGTCACGGCGCCGATGGTGCAGGGCCGCAAGGGCGAGCATCGCGACGTCTTCGCCGAGGCCAAGCGCAGTGGATTCGTGCGCGCGCGTGTCGACTCTGAGCTGCGCGAGCTCAGCATGCCGATCGTGCTGGACAAGAAGTTCAAGCACGACATCGAGATCGTGGTCGATCGCGTCGTGGTCAGCGCCGACCTGCGCAGCCGCCTGCACGATTCGCTCGAGCAGGCCGCCAAGCTCAGTGACGGCCTCATCCTGCTCATCCCAGTCGAGGCGAGCGGGGTGGCCGAGATGCTCTACTCGAAGGACTACGCGTGCGTCTACTGCGGCATCTCCATGGAGGAGCCGGCGCCGCGCAACTTCTCCTTCAACAGCCCGCACGGAGCCTGTCCGGCGTGCACCGGGCTGGGCATGCGCATGGAGGTTGACCCCGACGCCGTGGTGCCCGATCCCTCGTTGAGCATCAACCAGGGTGCGCTCTCGGGGTGGACGCGCGGGCCCTCGATGACCTGGCTCATGGACGTCCTCGAGACCGTGGCCAGGAAGTTCAAGGTGCCGCTGAGCACACCCTGGAGGGATCTCTCGGCCAAGCAGCAGCGACTCATCCTCTACGGCCTTCCCAAGGACGAGACGGTGCGCATCCGCTACGTCAGCCACAGTGGCTACACGCGCAGCTATGACGCCGGCTTCGAGGGGGTGGTCAACAACCTCGAGCGTCGCCACCGCGAGACCGAATCGGATTGGGTCAAGCAGGAGATCGAGCGGCTGATGATGCAGAAGCCGTGCCCCGCCTGCGACGGTGGGCGGCTCAAGCCGGAATACCTGGCGGTCACCGTCGACGGCATGAGCATCATGGATCTCTGCCGCCACAGCGTGGTGGCCGCCCTGGGCCGCATCGACCACCTCCAGCTCAGCGACCGCGACAGCCTGATCGCGCGCCAGGTGCTCAAGGAGATTCGCGAGCGGCTGGGCTTCCTGCACGACGTCGGGCTCGACTACCTCCCCCTCGACCGCGGCGCCGCCACGCTCAGCGGCGGTGAGGCGCAGCGCATCCGCCTCGCCACTCAGATCGGCAGCCGCCTCATGGGTGTTCTCTACATCCTCGACGAGCCCTCCATCGGCCTGCACCAGCGCGACAACCACAAGCTGATCCGCACCCTGGAGCGGCTCCGCGACATCGGCAACACCCTGATCGTCGTCGAGCACGACGAGGACACCATCCGCGCCGCGGACTACATCGTCGACGTCGGTCCCGGCGCGGGCGAGCACGGCGGCCACGTCGTCGCCGCCGGCACCATCGACGAGGTGCTGGCCACCGAGCAGAGCATCACCGCGCAGTTCCTCAACGGGGAGCGATCCGTCCCCATCCCGCTCATCCGCCGCACCGGCAACGGCAGGGAGCTGGTGGTGCGCGAGCCCACCGAGAACAACCTCAAGGGCACCGACGTAGCCTTTCCGATGGGCATGTTCATCTGCGTCACCGGGGTCAGTGGCAGCGGCAAGAGCACGCTGGTCAACGACATCCTCTACCGCCGGCTGGCCCAGCTGCTCTACCGCGCCAAGCAGCGACCGGGACGCCACCGCGGCGTCGACGGGGCGGATCTCGTGGACAAGGTGATCGACGTGGACCAGTCGCCGATCGGACGCACCCCGCGCAGCAACCCGGCGACCTACGTGGGCGTCTTCACCGACATCCGCGACCTCTTCGCCAAGCTGCCCGAGGCGCGCGTTCGCGGCTACCGGCCGGGCCGTTTCTCCTTCAACGTGGTCGGGGGGCGCTGTGAGGCATGCGCAGGTGACGTGATGATCAAGATCGAGATGCACTTCCTTCCCGACATCTACGTCACCTGCGAGGTCTGCAAGGGCAGGCGCTACAACCGCGAGGCTCTGCAGGTGCTGTTCCGCGGCAAGAGCATCGCCGACGTTCTGGCCATGACCGTCGATGAGGCGGCACAGCTCTTCGAGAACCAGCCGCGGATCGTGCGCAAGCTGCGCACCCTGCAGGACGTCGGCCTGGGCTACATCCGCCTCGGCCAGCCCGCCACCCAGCTGAGCGGGGGCGAGGCGCAGCGGGTCAAGCTCAGCACCGAGCTGAGCCGGCGCGGCACGGGAAGCACCGTCTACATACTCGACGAGCCCACCACCGGCCTGCACTTCGCGGACGTGGAGAAGCTCCTCACCGTGCTGCACCGCCTGGTGGACGCCGGCAACACGGTCATCGTCATCGAGCACAACCTCGACGTCATCAAGACCGCGGACCACGTCATCGACCTCGGTCCCGCCGGCGGCGACGCCGGCGGCGAGGTGATCGCGGTGGGAACACCCGACGAGATCGCCATGGCGCCGCTCAGCGCCACCGGGGAGTACCTGCGTCCTCTGCTGCGCCGCGCCAGGCCGATACCCTCCGCCGCCGCCCCGGGCCCGCGCCCGGGCGCCTCCGCCAACGGGCGGCGCCGCCGCGCCCCCGCCGCCGTCTGAGCGGCGCCAAACGGTGACTCGCGCCAAACGCGCGCATGGAGTACCTTGCACGTGTCATGGTCCAGCTGGACAGCGGGGGAGAGGAGCGGCGCGTTCGCCTGCGCCGTCTCGACGATTGCCTCACCATCCTCGAGCAGGCTCACGAGCTCGACCACACCACGGTGACGGCCGCCATGGTCGATGCCCTGAGCGAGCGCGTGCCCACCATTCGCGAGGGGATGGTCATCGCCGAGGCCATCGAGGAGGTGCTCCGCCAGCAGGAGCCCTACATGATCCAGGTGCGTCCCGAGGTCACCCGCCGGGTGCGCCGCCGCCGCGACCCGTTCGACGTTCGGCTGCTCCTGCAACGGCGCTGAGCGCTCCGGTGACGGTGGGCGGCAACCCGCCTCGGGCTACACTCCGCGCCAAGTGAGCGCATTCGGCTTCGATCCCGAGGAGATCCTCCGGCGGCGGCGCGGTCCGCGCGTGGTGCGCTCGGGCGGCCCACCGGAGCGGCATCGCGGCCGGCGGGTGCTGGCCATCGTGGCGGTGGCGATCGTGCTGCTGGTGGTGCTCGGCCGCTGGCTCCTCGGGCTGCGCGCCAGCTACCTGTACTACGCCAGCCTCAACCACACCAATGTCTTCTGGACGCCATTCCTGGCCCAGGTGGTGCTGTTCCTCGTCGGAGCGGCGATCACCGGCGGCGGCGTCGGCCTCAGCGTCGTCGGGTGGGTGAGGGCGGCGCGCCATCTCGACACGCGCGGCGGGCGCATCGCGCTCTGGGCCGGCATCGCCGTGGCGGTGATCGCCGCCATCGGAGGCGGGGCGGTCCTGGCCGGGGGGTGGCAGGACGTCCTGCTCTGGCTCCACGGTCAGCACTTCGGGGCGGTGGACCCGGTCTTCCACCAGGACTACTCGTTCTTCGTCTTCACCCTTCCCGTCCTCGATGCCTTCCAGGGGTTGCTCTGGGCGGTCGTGCTCATCGGGCTGATCGGCGCGATCGGGCTGGCGGCCTTCTCGTTCTCCCTGGCCAACGCGCCGGCGGAGGTGACCCTGCCGGTGAAGCCTCCCGAGGGGAGGCGCTTCGAGGACGGCTTCAGCGCCGCGGTCACCCACGCCGGCATCGCGCTCGCCGGGGTGTTCGTGATGGCAGCCCTGGGCGCACATTTCGGCGTCTACCACCTGGCCACCGCGCAGCACGACAACTTCGTCGGCCTCGACGCCACCCAGCGCAACGTCACCCGGCCGGTCCTGGGCGTGCTCCAGTGGGTGGCGCTGGCGCTGGCGGTGGTCACCGTGGCGCTGGTGCTGCTGCGCCGCAATCGCGGAGCCGGCTCCAGCGCGGCTGTGTTCGCGGGCACGCTGGTGGGCTGGCTGGTCCTCGCCGGGGTGGTGCAGGGGGTCCCCGCGCTCATCTACCAGGGCGCGTCGGTCAACCCCAACGCCCAGGTGGCCCAGACACCGCCGATCAACGACTACCTGGCCACCAGTCGATACGCCTGGGCACTGCAGCCCTCCGACGTCGAGGTCCGCAATTTCGGCAGCGTGGCGGCGCCCACCCTGTCCGATCTCGCCGCCGACCCGGGGACGCTGCGCAACGTGCGCATCCAGGACACCACCCAGCTCCCCGACACGTTCGCCCAGATCGACCGCAGCCGCAGCTACCAGACGTACCCGACCATCACCGTCGATCGCTACCCCGCCGCCGACGGCTCCGGCGACACCGAGGTGATGCTCGGTCCGCGCGAGATCGCCGAGAACGACATCCCCAACGCCTCCTTCATCAACAGCGCCCTCAACTACACGCACGGCTACGGGGTCACCGCGGTCTCGGTCAACGCCGTCGCCTCGGAGGGCAAGCCGCAGGTGCTGGTGGGGCAGCAGCCCATGAAGCAGGTGTCGCCGGACGCGCCGCCCGGGCTCAGCTTCGATGGCAAGGCGGGTGACCCACGCATCTACTGCGGGCTCTCCACCACCCAACCGGTGGTGACCGGAACCCTGCAGAACGAGTTCGATTATCCCGCCGGCGGCGGCGACGCCACCTTCCACGCCGGCAATGAGATGCAGGGCATCGCGGTGGGCAACATCTTCGACAGGCTGGCCGTCTCGGTGGACTCGTTCGGCACCCTCGACCTCTTCCTCAACAACTCGCTGACCGCCAACAGCAGGGTGCTGGTGCACCGCCGCATCCAGGATCGCATCACCAGCATCGCCCCCTTCCTCCATGTCGACTCTGACCCGTACGTGGTCGTCGACGACGCCACCGGTCACCTGGACTACATCGCCGACACCTATGTGCAGACCGATCGCTTCCCCGAGTCGGCGGTGCAGAACGGGGTGTCCTACATGCGCAACGCCGTCAAGGCGGTGATCGACGCCCGCACCTGCGCCATCACCCTCTACGCGGTCGACCTCAACGAGCCGATCACCGCGGCGTGGAACGCCATCTACCCCGGTCTCATGCAGCCGCTCAGCACCATGCCGGCCTCGCTGCGCAGTCACCTGCGCTATCCCGAGGACCTCTTCTCCGCGCAGGCCCAGGTGTACGCCAATGTCCATGTCAGCAACGCCTCGGTGTTCTTCAACGGCAGCGACCGCTACCGCATCGCCCAGCAGCAGCTCAACGGCCAGCAGCAGGACACCCAGCCGTACTACATCGAGGTGACCCTGCCGGGGGACAGCCAGCCCAGCTTCATCCTCTTCCAGTCGTTCTCGCCGGCGAGCTCGAGCGGGGGAGGCGCCAACAACATGACGGCTTGGCTGGCGGCGGAGTCGGACTACACCAGCACCAACCACCCCAAGCTGGTGGCGGTCCCGCTCAACAACTCCGTCAACGTCCTCGGTCCGCTGCAGTTCGACAACAACATCAACACCGACCCGATCATCAGCCCCGAGGTCAGCCTGCTCGCTCAGCACGGCTCCTCGGTGATCCTCGGCAACGTCATCGTGCTGCCCTTCAACAACGACTCCTTCCTGTACGTGCGTCCGCTCTACGTGCTCGCCTCGGGCGGAGCCGGGGGCACGGCGTTCCCCCAGCTGCACGAGGTCATCGTGGGCACCCAGAACGCCGTCGCCCAGGGGTCGTCGTTCGCGCAGGCGCTGCAGACCCTGCTCAACACCACCCAGCCCATCCCCGGTCTGGCCAACCCGAGCGGGCCGCCGACCACGTCTCCGTCGACGACCACCAACCCCCCGCCCGGGTCCGCCAACTTCACCTCCCAGGAGCTGACGCTGCTCAACGACCTGCTCAACCACCAGCAGGCGGCGCAGGCGGCCCTGCAGAAGGGCGACTTCACCACCTTCGGCAAGGAGGAGGACGCGGTCAAGGCCGACAGCGCCCAGCTGGCAGCACTGCTCCAGCAGACCGCACCGGCCTCGCCCTCCGCCTCACCGAGAGCCAGCCCGGCCGCGACGCCCACCCCGAGCCCCTGATGGACCTGATCGCTCCCGGCATCCGCCAGATCGACACCCTCCTGGGCGGCATGGATGGGATGACCGCGGGGTTCCTCTTCGACGGCGCCCAGCCGGCCCTGGTCGAGACCGGCTCGCAGAGCAGCGTGGCGGCGGTCACGGACGCGCTCCGCGAGGCGGGCCTGGGCCCCGACGACCTGCGCTGGATCGTCGTCACCCACATCCACCTGGACCACGCCGGCGGCGTCGGCGACCTGGCCGCCGCGTTTCCCAACGCCACTGTGGTGGTGCACGAGCGGGGGGCCCGGCACCTGCTCGATCCCAGCCGGCTCATCGACAGCGCCGCCCGGGTGTACGGGCCGCTCCTCGACTCCCTCTACGGCAGGATGCTGCCCGTCCCCGAGCATCGCCTGGTGGCCGCGGCCGACGGCCATCGCGTCGACCTCGGCGACGGCCACCTGCTCACCCTGATCGACTCCCCGGGTCACGCCAAGCACCACCACGCCGTTCTCGACGAGCGCACCGGCACCCTCCTGGTCGGGGACGCCGTGGGGGTCAGGCTCCCCGACATCGGCATCCTCCGTCCGGCCACGCCGCCGCCCGACTTCGACCTGGAACAGGCGACCGCCAGCCTGCGCCGCTTCGCCGCCCTGCGGCCCGAGCTCCTCGTGCTCACCCATTACGGCCCGGTCGAGGGGCCGGAGGAGACGCTCGCCGACGCCGAGGCGCTGCTGCACCGCTGGGTGGAGGTCGCCGAGCGCACCATGCGAGAGAGCGAGGAGGCCGGCGTCGACGACGTCGCGGCCGCCCTCGCCGACGCGTTCGCCGGTGCTCCAGCGGGGCTCTCCGACGCCCTGCGCGAGAAGTTCGAGGTGCTGAACGGCGTGCACAGCAACGCCGCCGGCATCGTCCGCTACCTCTCGACGCACGCGTCGACGCGAGCCCCCGCCGTCGCGGAGTGAAGGCGGCGGGCGCTCGCGCCTCGGGAACACGCCTGCTCGCCGCCGTGGTGCTCAGCGCCTGCGTCGGCGTGGTCGGCGGGGGGCTGGGCGCCTGGGGCGTGTACAGCCACTTCGGCCCGGTGGAGCGGGTCATCACCCAGACCAAGACCGGCGGCGGGGCGGTGTCGGTCGGCGACATCGCCACCTCCGTCCTGCCCTCGCTGGTCACGGTCAGCACCGCGGCGGTCACCCCGGGGGCGCTGGCCACCGGCTCGGCGACCGGGCTGACCCAGGGGTTCGCGGTCAGCGGCGATGGCCTGATCGTCACCTCGGCCCACGCCGTGCGCGGCGCCACCCGCCTGCGCGTGGCCACCGCTGACGGTCGCGGCTACAACGCCACCATCGCGGCCAGCGACGTGGCCGACGGCATCGTGGTGCTGCGCGCGGCCGGGGCGGCAGGACTCACACCCCTGCGCTTCGCCGCCCAGGACCCGCGCATCGGCGACCTGGCGGTGGCGGTGTTCCGGCCGGCCCTGGGCACAACCACGACGCGCAGCGGGGTGGTCGACGCCGTGGCCATGACCGCCAACGACGGCGAGGCGGAGCTCACCGACCTGCTCACAGTCGACGCCACCTCCGCCCCGCAGGCTGACGGCGCACCGCTGGTCGACGGCACCGGGGCGGTCACCGGGGTGGTCACCACCGTGCCCGCGGCGTCGGGGCTGACCGCGGCCTCGGGCCGGGACGCCGCCCGGCTGGTGAGCGGCGTGCAGCGCGGCGCACCGGCCGGGGCGGCCTCCTTCGGGGTGACCAGCTTCCTGGTGGACCCCGCGGTGTCCGCGGCCACCGGGGTGTCCCAGGGCGCGCTGATCCGCTCGGTCAGCCCCACCGGTGCTGCGGTCGGGCTGCTCCAGCCCGGCGACGTGGTCACCTCGGTCAACGGCACCACCCTGCTCTCCGCGGGCGCCCTCCAGCCCGGTGCCTTCGGCCTGCTGGTGGGCGACCGGGCGGTCCTCGCGGTCATCGGTGCCACCGGGGCGGCGCGCTCGGTCACGCTGACTGTGGCCGGCGCCTGAGGGCGGCGTCCGGGAGCGGCGATCTCCGCGCCGGGGCTACCATGCCGCGAGATGGAGATCACCTACCTCGGCCTGTCCTGTGTGCGCCTCCGCGGCCGCGACACCCAGGTGGTGATCGACCCCCAGGACGGCCAGCTGCCCGGCCTGGGCAAGGCCACCCCGGACCTGGTGGTGCGCACCGAGGGCCGCACCGATGCCGACCGGCTCCGCCCCCGGGATGGGCGGAGCCAGGAGGTCAGTGGGGCGGGTGAGTTCGAGGTTCGCGGCGTCAGCGTGCGCGGCGTCGACCTCGGCAACGGCCGCACCATCATGCGCGTGGAGATCGACGACGTCCGCGTGGCCAGCGTGGGCCGGCTCGACCGCCAGCTCACCGAGGAGGAGATCGATGCGCTCGGCCACATCGACGTCCTCGTCGCTCCGGTCGGCGGCGGCGACGCCCTGGCCGCGCCGGCGGCGGCCAAGCTGGTCAACGCCCTCAGCCCACCCATCGTGATCCCCGTTCGCTATCGCTCCCCGGCGTCGCCCGGCAGCGGCGAGTACGAGCCGGTCGACACCTTCACCCGGGAGATGGGGCTGGCCGAGGACGCCCACCAGGCGCTTCCCAAGCTCAACCTCAACGGTGCGATCACGGGCTCGGACGACTCCCGCGTGGTCGTCCTGGAGCCCCGGGGCGCGGCCTGACCGGGCGAACATCGGTTCACTGCGGGGCCGGGACGGCTGCTAGACTGGCGAAAACCTCCAGGGAGGCTCCCCATGGCCAAGTTCGTTTTCGTCACCGGGGGAGTGGTCTCCTCCCTGGGGAAGGGCATCACCGCTGCCTCGATCGGCACCATCCTCAAGGCCCGCGGCCTGCACGTGGGGATGCAGAAGCTCGACCCCTATCTCAATGTCGATCCCGGGACCATGTCGCCGTACCAGCACGGCGAGGTCTTCGTCACCGACGACGGCGCTGAGACCGATCTCGACCTCGGCCATTACGAGCGCTTCGTCGACGTGGCGCTGAGCAAGGCGAGCAACGTCACCACCGGGAAGATCTATTCCAGCGTCATCGCCAAGGAACGGCGCGGCGACTATCTCGGCGGCACCGTGCAGGTGATCCCCCACATCACCAACGAGATCAAGCAGCGCATCCTGCGCGTCGCTGAGAACGAGCTCCCCGAACCCGACGTGGTCATCGTCGAGGTCGGCGGCACAGTCGGTGACATCGAGTCGCTGCCCTTCCTCGAGGCCATCCGCCAGCTCAAGAACGACGTGGGACGCACCAATGTCTGCTACGTGCACCTCACCCTGGTGCCCTACGTGGGCGCCAGCGAGGAGTTCAAGAGCAAGCCCACCCAGCACAGCGTCAACACGCTGCGCAGCATCGGCATCCAGCCGGACGTCATCGTGGCGCGCAGCGAGCAACCCATCGGCGAGAACCTCAAGGACAAGATCGCGCTCTTCGGCGACGTCGAGCGGCGCGCCGTGATCAACGTTCCGGACGCGCGCTCCATCTACGAGGTGCCCCTGCTGCTCGAGGACACCGGGCTCGGTGACTACATCGTCGACACCCTCGGCATCAGGACAGCTGCCTGCGACCTCGCCGGGTGGCGCGACATGGTGGCGCGCATCGCCGCCACCAAGCCCGCCGTGCGCATCGCGGTGGTGGGCAAGTACGTGGAGATGCCCGACGCCTACATCAGCGTCAGCGAGTCGCTGCGCCACGCCGCCGTGCACTGCGGTCTGGAGCTGACCATCCAGTGGGTCAACAGCGAGCATCTCGAGGAGGATGCCGCCGAGCTCGAGGGGGCGGACGGCATCGTCGTGCCCGGCGGCTTCGGCCATCGCGGCATCGAGGGCAAGGTGCTCGCCTCTCGCTTCGCGCGCCGCCACGGCGTGCCCTACCTGGGACTGTGCCTGGGGATGCAATGCGCGGTCGTCGACATCGCTCGCCAGGTTCTTGACGCTCCCGACGCAAACTCGACGGAGTTCAACGCCTTCACGTCGGCGCCGGTCATCGATCTGCTCCCCGAGCAGCGCGACATCGAGAACAAGGGCGGCACCATGCGCCTGGGGGTGTACCCGTGCAAGCTGGCGCCGGGGAGCCGCGCCGCGACGGCGTACGGGGAGGCGCTGGTCTACGAACGCCATCGCCACCGCTTCGAGTTCAACAACCACTACCGCGACAGGCTGGCCGAGGCCGGTGTGGTTTTCAGCGGCACCTCACCCAACGGCCGGCTGGTGGAGATCATGGAGCTGAGCGATCACCCCTTCTTCGTGGGCTCGCAGTTCCACCCCGAGTTCCGCTCGCGGCCCAACCGTCCCCATCCACTGTTCCGCGAGTTCATGCGGGCGGCCGGCGCGCGCGCCGAGGGGGTCGGTGCGCCGGCCGGCGAGCGCGAGCTCGCCCTGGGAGTCACCGAGGAGCCTGCGAGCACCGCCTGACGGTCCTCCGCCCCGCCGATAATCGCGCCCATGGCCAACACCGCCGTGCCTGACCGCGCACCGCCGGCGCGGGTCGGCCGTGATCGCCACCGCGGCCTCGAGCTGCTCCGCGCCACCGAGGCTGCGGCGCTCTCGGTGGGACGGTGGCTGGGTCGCGGCGACAAGTCGGGCGCCCGCGACGCCGGCCAGGGCGTGATGGAGGAGGCCCTCATCGGGATGTCCTTCGACGGGAGGGTGGTGATCGGCCCCGAGGGCGGCAACAGCAACCTCGCCCCGGGACGGCGCATCGGCGTCGGTCGCGAGCGCATCGACCTGGCCATCGTCCCGGTGGATGGTGTCAGCCTGGTGGCGCGCGGCCTCAGCCAGGCGCTGAGCATCGCCGCCGCGGCCGAGCCCGGTGGGATCCTCTCGCCGCCCCCGGTGGCGTACATGCACAAGATCGCCGTTGGACCCGCCGCCAAGGGGGCGGTGGACATCGCCGACACACCCGAGAACAACCTGCGCCGCATCGCCTTCGCCATGGAGGTGCAGGTCCAGGACCTCACCGTGGTCATGCTCGACCGTCCTCGCCACCAGGCCCTGCTCGAGCGGGTGCGTTCCCTGGGGGCGCGGGTGGCGCTCATCTCGGATGGTGACGTGGGCGCGGCCATGATGGCCGCCTGGCCGGGAAGCGGCATCGACGTGATGATCGGATCGGGTGGCACCCAGGAGGCCATCGTGGCGGCGTGCGCGATGCGCTGCCTGGGCGGGGAGCTGAAGTGCCGGCCCTGGGTCCGCCACGACGAGGAGGCGGCCGCGGTGCGCGCTGCCGGATTCGACCCCGAGGAGTCGATCAGCATGGAGCAGCTGGTGCCCGGGCGGCAGGTGAGCATCGCTGCCACCGGCATCAGCGGGGGCGGGATCCTTCGCGGTGTGCAGTACCACGACTGGTGGGCGGAGACCCACAGCCTGGTGATGCGCGCCCAGAGCGGCACCGTCCGGGAGATCCTCACCAAGCACCACATGGCCCTGCCCCCGGAGGGAGCGCGGCGGGTCCGATAGCGGACCCGCTCGGCTCCAGCAGGCCCGGTGTTGCATGGCCCGGCGTTCTGTGTAATCATGTAATTCATGAAAACCCAACGTGAGGCCCAGGCCACCTACAGCGACGACGAGCTCTCCGGTTGGTTCGCGGGGCGCATCCCCGACGACCTCTTCGCCGGACCCCCGACCATCAGCGGCGACCGCGATGAGATCCTCATCGTGGGGACCATTCCCGAACCCGAGCTGGCGGGCGACGCCAACGAGGCGGCGCGCACCGCCGCCCGCGCCGCGCGCATCTCCAGGTTCCGCGAGGAGACCCGCGAGCGCCGCATCGGCGTCGCCTCCGAGGCCGAGCGGCTCTTCGGTCGCAAGGTGTCCTGGGGAGCGCGCTGCGGCGAGGTCGAGGAGCACTTCACCACCCTGGGAGTGCCGGTCATGACCCGGCTCCGCCTGGGTGATCGGGGGGTCCTCGACACCCTCATCGATGCCGGGGTGGCGCGCAGCCGCAGCGAGGCGCTGGCCTGGTGCGTCCGCCTCGTCGGCCGCCACCAGGACGAATGGATCAAGAGCCTCCGCGAGGCGCTGACCGCCGTGGAGAAGGTTCGCAGCCAGGGGCCGAGCGGCGGCTGACATGGTTGCGGAGCGTTCGCCGGCGGCGGATGGGGAGGGCGAGGCCCCCCTGGACGCCTACTCGCGGGTGGTCAGCGGCGTGGCCGCGAAGCTGGCGCCGTCGGTGCTCAGCCTGGTCGTGGAACAGCGCACCCGGGGTGGCCGCGGACCGGCGGGGAGCGGCTCCGCCTGGGTGCTGACCGGGGACGGCTACCTGGTCACCTCCGCGCACGTGGTCCACGGCGGGGTGGGCGGGTCGGCGCACGCCTCCGACGGGCGCCAGCTGCCCTTCGACGTGGTCGGCGAGGATGTCCTCTCCGACATCGCCGTGGTCCGGGCCGGCGCCGGCGACCTGGCCCCGGCCGCGCTCGGCGACGCCGACCTGCTGCGGGTCGGCGAGCTGGTCGTCGCCATCGGCAACCCCCACGGCCTGGCGGGGTCGGTGACCGCGGGGGTGATCAGCGCGCTGGGCCGGTCGCTGCCCACCCATTCCGGGGGCCACATGCGGGTGGTCGAAAACGTGATCCAGACCGACGCCGCGCTCAATCCCGGCAACTCCGGCGGGGCGCTGGCGGATGGGAGCGCCCGGGTGGTGGGCATCAACACCGCCCTGGCCGGCTACGGGCTGGGGCTGGCCGTGCCCATCAACGCCACCACGCTGGCGATCATCGCCGCCCTGATGCAGCACGGCAGGGTGCGGCGCGGCTTCCTCGGGGTGGCGGGCCGTTCCCAGCCGCTCTCGGCCCGGCTCAGCGCCGAGCTGGGGCGCGGCCGCGGGCTGCGGGTCGTCGAGGTGGTGCCCGGCAGCGCGGCCGACGGCGCCGGGCTCAGGCCGGGCGACGTCATCGTCGAGCTCGACTCCCACCCCGTCCAGACGGCGGGCGATGTGCAGCGGCTGATGATGGCCGAGGTGTTCGATCGCTTCGCGGTGCTGCGCGTGGTTCGAGACGGTGAGCTGCGCACCGTCACCGCGATCCCGGCGGAGCTGCGCGCCGCCTGACACCTGCGGGACAGCGTGGCGCCGTGGGGCGTGGGCCGGGCCGATTGGTCGCCCGGTGGGGTGTCCGTGCTCAGCGCCCCAGGTTGGGTCAGTGCGATCACACAGAACAGTGGATATACTCGTCTGTGTGACCACCATGAGGCGCCCGGCACTTCGCGCCCCGCTCCACCCCTTCCATACGAGCGCAGCAGCACGGTGCGGCGCGCCCTGTCGGAGATCGCATCCGACGTCGCTGCGGGCCGGACGACGCCAGATGATGCGGCGACCCGGATCGTCGGCGTCGTGGCCGGCTTTGGCCTTCGCCCGGTGGAGGCGCCGCCGCTCGTCGACCCGATCACCGAGGACGACGTCGGCGTCGTCTGCTGGATGGCGGTGCTGCCGTGAGGGTGGACGAGCGGCCCCACCGACCCCGCCATCCCCAGTCCACGCCCGCCTCATTGGGCGCGCACTGTCCGCCAAACCGATGGCCGCACGAACATATGTTTGGTACAATCAGAGGCGTGGTGAAGGCGCAGCCGGAGGACCAGATCGTTGCCCTGGCAGGGCATCTCCACGCCGCCACCGCGCGCTTCGTCGACCTGGCAGCGCAGTTCGATGAGGCGGAGCGCTGGTCGGGCATGGGCATGCGGAGCGGCGCCCACTGGCTGACCATCAACACCGGCATCGATCTGTGGAACGCGCGCGAGATCCTCCGCGCCGGCCGGGCGCTGCGCCGACTGCCGCTCCTCCACGAGGCCTTCGCGGCAGGCTCGCTGTCCTTCGACAAGGTGCGCCTGCTCACCCTGGTGGCCACCGCCGACGATGAGGCGATCTGGCTGCAGCTGGCCCGCGAGGCCTCGGGAGCGCAGCTGGCGCGGATCTGCCGTGAGTACCGCCGCTCCATCGCGGTCGACGACCCCGAGCGGGCCGCTCTGCAGCGGGCCCGGCGCCGCCTGGTCTGCTGGTGGCTCGACCAGGACGGCCTGCTCGCCCTCTCCGCCACCCTGCCCCCGGAGGAGGGCCGGCTGGTGCTCAACGCCATCGAGTCCGCGGTTCTCCGCCCGGCGGCGGCGGTCGCCGAGCTGGCCGGCGAGGACCCCTGTGCCGAGGGCGAGGCCGACCACCCCCAGGGAGCGCGCCGCGCCGACGCGCTGGTGCGCATCTGCCGGGGCTGGCTCGCCGCCAGCGCGGCGGCGCCGCCGGGGAGCGCGCCCGCCGAGCTGGTGGTCCACGTCGACCTCGACACCCTCACCGGTGCCGACACCGGGGGCCGCTGTCACCTCGAGGATGGGCCGGCGATCGCGGTGGCCGCGGCCCGGCGGATCGGCTGCGACGCCAGCGTGTTGGCGGTGCTCGAGCGCGGTGGCGTTCCCCTGGATGTGGGCCGGGCCCGGCGGGTGGTGTCGGGGCGGCAGCGCCGCCTCCTCCAGCTCCGCGACCGGGGCTGCCGCTACCCGGGCTGCGGGGTCCCCGCGGCCGACACCGAGGGGCACCACCTCGTCGCCTGGCCCGACCAGGGTCGCACCGACCTCGACAATCTCCTCTCCCTCTGCCGCTTCCACCACCATCGCCACCACGAGGGCGCCTTCCGGATCGTCGCCGGCCCCGACAGGGCGGCGCGCCGCCGTGGTGAGGTCCGCTTCGAGACCGGCGACGGCCGTCCCATCGCGGTGCGGGCGACCGGCGTCGCGCAGGTCGCGGCGCGGGGCATGGGCTGGCTGGGCGACACCGCCCGGGTCGCCGGCGCAGCGGTTGCACCGGCCACCCCCAGGGCCGGCGGTGGCGGAGCATCCTTCGACCTCGACCACACCATCGTCGTGGTGGCGGGCAACCTCGCCAACGCCGCCGCCAGGCGCAGTGCGGAGCAACCCTCTGGCCCCTGAGCTCGGCCTGGAGCGTCCGGCGGTCGGTCCCAGATCGAAGCCACTCCATAATCCCGGGATGCAGGTCATCGCCGGAGGTCCCGACGGCTCCATCGAGGTTCTCGAGGGCTATCGCGCGGCCGGGCGGAGCGGTCGCGAGCTGGTGGAGCTGACCGCCGCCGAGCTGGTGCCGCTCCCGGAGGAGGCCACGCTCACCCACCTGCCGGGCCGCCGTCCGCTGGCGGTGGACAGCGACGGCGGCGCCGTCGAGGTGGTGGGGGAGTGGCTGGCGGTGGCCGCCGTCCTCCCCGTGGGTCACCTGCGCACCCTGCTCCCGGCGACCAGCCGCCTCCCTGGGGCGCGACGCCTGCCCCTCTACGGATACACCGCCGTGGCCGAGCACGACGGGGAGCTCATGTGCGCGGCCCTGCGCACCGACAGCTTCGACTGGTGGCAGCCGGCCCGCTACGGCCGGGCCGACCTCCCCGCCGCGGTGGCGACGGCGCAAGCGGCGCTTCCCGGCAACCGCCTGGTCGACCACCTCGCCCGCTGTGCCCTGGAGAATCGCTGCTACACGGCCCAGAACACATTCCACCGCCGCTACGAGGGGGCGCTGCCCGCCTCCCCGGCGTGCAATGCCGACTGCCTGGGCTGCATCTCCCTGCAGAGCGACGGCGAGGCCCCGGCCCCCCAGGAGCGGATGCGCTTCGCGCCCACCGCCGACGAGCTGGTGGCCCTGGCCGACTGGCACCTGGGCGGCGACGAGGCCGCCATCGTCTCCTTCGGGCAGGGCTGCGAGGGCGAGGCCCTCACTCGCGACGACGCCCTGGTGGAGGCGACCCGGAGGATCCGCGCCCTGCACCCCACCGCGACCATCCACATCAACACCAATGGGAGCAAGCCGCACGTCCTCGAGGGCCTCGTCGAGGCCGGCCTCAACAGCGTGCGCATCAGCGCCATCTCCTTCAACGACGCCGTCTTCCGCGCCTACTACCGACCGCTGGGGTACGACCTCGACGATGTGCTCCGCTGCGGTCGCCTGGTGCACGACCGCGGTGGCCAGGTCTGCCTCAACCTGCTCACCTTCCCGGGGATCACCGACGTCGCCGTGGAGATCGACGCCACCGTGCGCGCCTGCCTGGCGATGCACGTCGACCAGGTGCAGTGGCGCTCGCTCAACGTCGATCACGACTGGCTGATCGATGTCCTGCCTCCCCTCGGCCGCGGCATCGGCCTGCGCGCCGCGCACCGTCGCCTGGGCCGGCTGCTGCCCGGTGTGGAGCACGGCAACTTCACCCGGCCGGTGACGGTGGGGTGACCGCGATCAGCCCGTTTTCGGGCGCATGCTATGCTGAACTCCGTTCCCCACCCGTCTGTTTCCGAGTGCCATGAAGACCGAGATCCATCCCCAGTACCACACCGACGCCGTCGTGACCTGCCTCTGCGGCAACACCTTCACCACCGGGTCGACGCTGGCCGAGCTGAAGACAGAGGTGTGCTCCGTCTGCCATCCCTTCTTCACCGGCACCCAGCGCATCATCGACACCGGGGGCCAGGTGGAGCGCTTCCGACGCCGTGCCGCCGCCAAGACCGGCAAGCAGCCCGCCGACGCCAGCTGAGCGGCGCGGAGCTGGGCCACCCCGCCGAGCCGGGCACGGGCGCCCGCCCGGCGTGAGCGCGCCGCGGCCGCGCCCCGGGGTGCGCGACATCCTGCTCACCGCGGCGCTCAGCGCCGCCACCGCCCCGCCGCAGATGTTCTTCTACGGCGGCCAGGCGGTGATCGAGGGGGTGCTGATGCGCGGCCGCCACCACTACGCCGTGGCCGCGCGCCGGCCGGACGGGAGCATCACCGTCAGGTCCGAGCTGCTCACCTCGCGCGTCTACACCAACCCCATCTGGGCGCGGCCGTTCCTGCGCGGCGTGGCCGGCCTCTACGAGATGCTGGCCCTGGGGATGCGCGCCCTGCAATGGTCGGCGAACGTGCAGCTGGGCGAGGAGGCGGAGCTCACCGCCAACACCCTGCGCGTCACCGTCGGGATATCGATCGTGGTCGCGCTCGGCCTCTTCATCGGGCTGCCCCTGCTGCTCGCCTCGGTCCTGCATCGCGGCTCGCAGCGCAGCGTGGTGGGGGTGCTCCTCGAGGGCGGTCTGCGCGCCCTCATCCTGCTCGGCTACCTGGCATTGATCGGGCGGGTGCGCAGTGTGCGCCGCCTCTTCGAGTACCACGGCGCCGAGCACAAGGCGATCAACTGCCTGGAATCCGGCGCGGCCGTGGACGTCGGCCACGTCCGCCTCAGCAGCCGCCTCCACCCGCGCTGCGGCACCGGTTTCCTGGTGGTGGTGGCACTGGTCAGCGTCATCGTCTTCGCACCCCTGGGCGTGCTGCCGATCCCGGTGCGCGTCGCCCTGCAGGTGGCCCTGGTTCCGCTGGTGGCGGCCATCTCCTACGAGGCGATCCGCGGCCTCGCCAGGGTTCGCCACACCACCGCGGGGCGGATCGCGCTGGTCCCGGTGCTGGCCACCCAGCGCCTCTCCACCCGCGAGCCCGACGACCGCCAGATCGAGGTGGCCATCAGCGCGCTGGCGGCGGCCCGCAGCGGCGACGATGCGGTCGGCGAGCTGCACGACGCCAGCGCCACCCTGCGCGGCTAACCTTCCGCTCCATGGCCGCCCTCGACGATCGTTTGCGCGCGCTCGAGGAACGATTTGACGAGATCGCCGCCCAGCTCGCTCAACCGGACGCGTTCAGCGACCTGGATCGGGTGCAGCGCCTCTCCCGGGAGCAGGCCAGGCTGCGCGAGGTGGTGGAGACGGGGCGCGCCTGGCGGAGCGCCCGCCAGGCGGCCGCCGAGGCCGCGGAGTTGCAGCGCAGCGAGACCGACCCCGGCATCGTGGCCATGGCCGCCGAGGAGGAGGCCGCCCAGCGCGCCCTCGAAGCAGCGGCGCAGCGCCGCCTCCGTGCGCTGCTCGTCCCCACCGACCCCAACGACGAGCGCGACGTGGTGGTGGAGATCCGGGCCGGCAGCGGGGGCGACGAGGCCGCCATCTTCGCGGCCGACCTCTTCCGCATGTACAGCCGCTACGCGGAGCGGCAGCGCTGGCGGCTGGAGCTGCTCCTGGCCAGCGAGTCGGGCACCCACGGCTTCAGGGAGGTGATCTTCGAGGTGCACGGCCGAGGCGCCTTCTCGAAGCTGAAGTTCGAGTCGGGCGTGCACCGCGTCCAGCGCGTCCCGCAGACCGAGTCACAGGGACGCATCCACACCTCGGCGGCGTCGGTGGTGGTGCTCCCCGAGGCCGACGAGGTGGAGGTCAACATCGCCGAGAACGAGATCAAGGTCGACGTCTACCGCAGCACCTGTCCGGGCGGGCAGAGCGTCAACACCACCGACTCGGCGGTGCGCATCACCCACCTGCCCACCGGGCTCGTGGTCACCTGCCAGGATGAGAAGTCGCAGATCAAGAACCGTGCCAAGGCGATGCGCGTGCTCCGCGCCCGGCTCTACGACCTGGCCCAGGCCGATCGCGACGCGGAGCTCAGGGCGACCCGCCGGTCGGCGGTGGGCAGCGGCGATCGCAGCGAGAAGATCCGCACCTACAACTACGGGCAGGCGCGCATCACCGACCACCGCATCCACCTCGACATCTTCCAGCTGCCCAAGGTCCTGGACGGCGAGCTCGAGCTGCTCATCGAACCGCTGGCCCAGGAGGACCAGGCGCGCCGGCTCCTCGACGATGACGGCGATGAGTGATCGCCCGGCTCGCCGCCACGCCCCGGGACTGCGATGAGCGCGGAGCGCACCCTCATGGAGGTGGTGCGGCTGAGCACCGGCTACCTCCAGAGCCACGGGAGCAGCTCACCCCGCCTCGATGCCGAGCTCCTCGCCGCCACCGCTCTGCGGATGCGCCGCCTCGACCTCTACCTGCAGTTCGACAGACCCCTCGACGAGGCGCAGCTGGGCGCCGTCCGCGACCTGGTGCGCCGCCGTGGCGAGGGCGAGCCCGTGGCGCACATCACAGGCGAGCGCGAGTTCTACTCACGCCCCTTCGCGGTGTCCGCCGACGTCCTCATCCCCCGGCCGGAGACGGAGACCCTGGTCGAGCTGGCGGTGCGCCGGGCGCGATCCGTGGAGCGCGACCCCCTGCGCATCGCCGACGTGGCCACGGGCAGCGGCTGCATCGCGGTCAGCCTGGCGGCCGAGCTGCCCGGGGCGCGGGTGACCGCCACCGACGTCAGCGAGGCGGCGCTGGCGGTGGCCGCCGCCAACGTGGCCCGCCATCACGTCGGCGACCGGGTCGAGCTGCGGGCCGGGTCGTGGGGCGAGCCGCTGCGCGGCCGCGTCTTCGACATCGTGGTCGCCAACCCTCCGTACATCCCCTCGGCGGAACTGGCGGGCCTGGCCCGCGACGTCCGCGACCGCGAGCCCGCCCTGGCTCTCGACGGGGGTGGCGACGGGCTCGACGCCTACCGTGCTCTGGTGCCCGCGCTGGCGACCCTGCTTGCCCCGGCCGGGTGGGCGGCGCTCGAGGTCGACATCCGGGCCGCCGACGAGGTGGCGGCGCTGGCCGGCGACGGCCTGATCACCGCTGTCCACGAGGACCTCGGCGGGCGGCCGCGGGTGGTGTCCTTCGAGCGCCCCGCGGGGCACCCCGCACCACCGCGACCATGCCCGGCTCCACCCGCGACCCGCTGACGGCCGCCGTGGCCGCGCTGCGCCGGGGCGAGGTCCTGGCGGTGGCCACCGACACCGTGTACGGGCTGGTCTGCAACCCCGCCGACGCCGCCGCCGTGGACAGGGTCTACGCCCTCAAGCGCCGACCCGCCGGCCTGGAGCTGACCCTCCTCGCCGCCTCTGCCGGCGACCTCGAGGAGGTGGTGCGCTGGACCGCCGCGGCGCGCCGCCTGGCCGCCGCCTTCTGGCCCGGACCCCTCTCCATGGTGCTGCCCGTGGGCGAGCGCAGCCTGGCCATCCCGCGCCACGGCTCCACCCTGTCGGTGCGCGTCCCCGACCACGGCCGCCTCCGTGACCTGCTCCAGCGCAGCCGTCCGCTGGCCAGCACCAGCGCCAACCGCCACGGCGCCGCGCCGGCCGGCAGCGCCGCCGCCGTCCGCCGCGCCTTCGGGGACGAGGTCGCCGTCGTGCTGAGCGGCGGCCGCCCCGGCGGCGTGGCCTCCACTATCATCGACTGCAGCGTGACCCCAGCGCGCATCCTGCGCGACGGGCCGATCGACAGCCGCAGGCTCCGGGAATTCGTGCAGGGCTGACGGCCGGGGACGGCGTTCCGCCGCGCGAGGAGGTCGACCACGATGGCAGTGCAGCAGCAGGCGGGCACCGGTGCCGGCAGCGGGTTCACCGCCATGCCGGAGCTGCGCGCCACCGACCCCGCGGTGGCCGCCCTCCTGGACGAGGAGCTCACCCGCCAGGAGGAGACCCTCGAGCTGATCCCCTCCGAGAACCTCGCCTCGGTCGCGGTCCTCGAGGCGCTGGGGTCTTGGCTCAACAACAAGTACGCCGAGGGCGTCCCCGGGAAGCGCTACTACGGCGGCTGCCAGGTGGTCGACAGGGTGGAGAACCTGGCCCGGGACCGCTGCCGGCAGCTGTTCGGCGCCGAGCATGCCAATGTCCAGCCGCACTCCGGCTCGCAGGCCAACATGGCCGTGTACGCCAGCGTGCTCAAGCCCGGCGACACCGTGCTGGGCATGGCGCTCGATCAGGGCGGCCACCTCACCCACGGCTCGCCCGTCAACTTCAGCGGGCGCCTCTACAACTTCGAGGCGTACACGGTGAGCGACGCCAACGGCCGCCTCGACTACGACGAGGTGCGCGCCCGCGCCCATGAGGTCGCACCGGCGATGATCGTGGCCGGGTACAGCTCCTACCCCCGCCTCCTCGACTTCGCGGCGTTTGCCGACATCGCCCTCGACGTCGGCGCCCTGCTGCTCGTCGACATGGCCCACTTCGCCGGGCTGGTGGCCGGAGGTGCGCACCCCTCGCCGGTTCCCCATGCCGACTTCGTCACCTTCACCACCCACAAGACGATGCGCGGTCCCTGGGGCGGGGTGATCATGTGCCGCGCCGCTCATGCCGAGGCCATCGACAGGTCGGTGTGCCCGGGCATCCAGGGGGGCCCGCACCTGCACGCCATCGCCGCCAAGGCGGTGATGTTCGAGCAGTGCCTGCAGCCCGAGTTCCGCGCCTACGCCGCGCAGGTGGTCGGCAACGCCGCGGCGCTGGCCCGGGGGCTCACCGAGCGCGGGGTGAGCCTCACCACCGGCGGCACCGACAACCACCTGATGGTCGTCGACCTGCGCCCCTTCGGGGTGCGCGGCCGGGCCGCCCAGAACGCCTTCGACGAGGCCGGCATCACCGTCAACGCCAACGCCTTTCCCGGCCATGGGGCGACGCCCTACAACCCCAACGGCATCCGCCTGGGCACGCCGTCGGTCACCTCGCGCGGCATGGGGGAGGCGGAGATGGACGAGATCGCCGACCTGGTGGTGGCCATGCTCGGCAGCTGCGACGACCCCGCCACCCGGGCCCGGGTCCGGGAGCGCAGCCTGGCTCTCTGCCGACGCTTTCCCCTGCCCTATCGCCGGTGACCGCAGCCGTCACCTGGCTGCCGGCGCTGCCCCCCTTCCTGCTGGCCAGCGTCGTCACCATCGTCCTGATCCCCGCCACCATCCTGGTGGCGCGGCGCGTCGGGGCCGTCGCCGAGCCGGACGCTTCGCGCCATCTCCACCGCGAGCCCACCCCCCGGCTCGGCGGCCTGGCGCTCTTCGGCGGGTTCACCGTCGCGCTGCTCGTCTTCGGCGGCCCGGTGGCCGACCGCTGGCAGGTGGTCGGCGTCACCGCGGCCATCACCGCGGCCATGCTCGTCGACGACATCCTCGACCTGCCCTGGAACGCCAAGCTGGCGATCGAGCTCGGCGCCGGGGCGCTGGCGGCGGGGCTGGGCATCACCATCAACTTCTTCGCCATCCCGGGCGGCCATGGACCGTCGCTGGTGGAGCTCGGCTGGCTGGCGGCCCCGATCACCGCCGTGTTCGTGCTCGGCATGCAGGTGTCGATCAACCTGCTCGACGGCTCCGACGGGGTGGCGGCCGGGGTCGTCGCCATCGTGGCCGGCGTCCTGCTGCTGGCGGCGGTCAACCGTGTGCAGAGCCCGGGCGGGGTGCAGAGCGGCGTCATCGTCATGAGCGGCGCGCTGATGGGCTGCTGCACCGGCTTCCTGCTGTTCAACCTCCCTCCCGCCCGGGTCTTCATGGGCGACACCGGCAGCCACTTCCTGGGCGTGGCCCTGGCCGTGCTCAGCGTCCTCGGCGTGGCCAAGATCGCAGTGGCGCTGGCCCTCTTCGTGCCCCTGATCGCCCTCGGCCTGCCCATCGGCGACACCGCCTTCGCGATCGTCCGCCGCCGCCGGGCCGGGCTCAGCCCCACCCAGCCCGACGCCGGGCATCTCCACCACCGCATGCTGGCCACGGGCATGACCCCCCTGGAGACGGCGCTCGCCTTCTACCTGATGACCGCCATCCTCGGCTGCGTCGCGCTCTTCGTCTTCGGCCATCGGCGCATCCTCGACGTCGCCCTGGCGCTCCTGGTGGTGGCCCTGGTGGCGCTGCTGTGGCGCAGCCGGCGGCGCCGCCCCCAGCTCGATGCCGACGGCTTCCTGGTGGTGCGCGGCCGTCGCAGCCTGCCCGCGCGGGTGCGTCGCGGCGGCGAGGCCGACTGAGCCCCAGGTGTCCGGGCAGGGGCACGATCAGCGTCCCCCGCCGGGCGCCGAGGTCAGCAATGCGGAGATGCTCGGCCTCGGTCTGTACATGGCCATCGCAGTGACCATTCCGCTGCTGTTGGGCTGGCAATTGGGTGCAATCGCGGGCGCCTCGACAGCCGGGGTCCTCGTCGGGCTCGTCCTTGGTATCGTTGCGGCCGGCTCGATCGCATACCTGAGGCTGAGGCGATACTGGTGATCTCGAAAAGCGTTTCCGCGCGGCCGGCGCACGTCGTCCAGGCGGCGGCGATCGCCTGCCTGGCGGCCGCTCTGGGGTGCGCTGTGGTCGGCACCATCCTCGGCCACCTCGCGTTCGGGCTGGGGCTGGCGGTGGGCCTGGCCGCGGGAGCGGGCAACGGCTACGCCGCCGACCGCCTCCTCCAGGTGGGGGTGCCCTTCCTGGCCACCAGCATGCTGCGCATCGTGGTGCTCACCCTGGTCGCGCTCGTCGCCGGGCTGGGATTCGGCTTCGACCGGGCGGTCCCTGTCGTCGCCGGCATCGCGGTCGCCCAGCTCATCCTCGCGGGCAGCGCGGTGGTGGAGTCGGTGCGGCGGTGATCGGCGCGCTGCTCGCCGATGCCGGACCGACGGTCAGCCAGCCGACCACCGCGATCTGCGGCGGCCAGCCACTGCTCCAGAACCCCATCCCCATCTCCGCCTGCGACCTCAACCAGGACACCCTGATCAGCAGCGCCCTGGCCATTGCGGTGACCCTGCTGATCGGTTTCCTGGTGGCCCGGCGGCTGCGCTCCGGTCGCCCCGGCAAGCTCCAGATGCTCCTCGAGTTCTTTCTCGGCTACGTGAAGGACCTGGTGCGCGACTCTGTCGGCGAGGGCGCCGACTTCATCATCCCCATCGCGGCCACCATCGGCTTCTACATCCTGGTGGCCAACTGGCTCGCCTTCTTCCCCCTGGCCCGCCCGCTGGAGCCGGCGGCGTCCGACCTCAACCAGACCCTGGCGATGGCCGTGGTCGTCGTCCTCGTGGTGCAGGCGTACAGCCTCAAGGTCCAGGGCCTGCGCGGCTATCTGCGCCGATTCACCAAGCCCTTCGAGTTCAACTGGGCGGTTCGCGTGGTGTTCATCCCGCTCAACCTCATCGAGGAGGTGGTCAAGCCGATCACCCTCTCCCTGCGACTGTTCGGCAACATCTTTGCCGGCCTGGTGATGGTCGAGCTGCTCAGCGAGCTGCCCATCTTCCTCGCCTGGGTGCCGGTGACCGTCTGGAAGCTGTTCGACGTGCTCTTCATCGGCAGCATCCAGGCATTCATCTTCATGCTGCTCACCGTCATCTACTTCGGGATGGCTCGAGAAGGACTGGAAGAAGGGGGGCACCACGGCGCTCAGGCCGGGGCCCCACGCCTAGCAACTGGGGAGACACAATGAACCACGCCATCGCCCTGGCCGGGGCCCTGATCGGTGCCGGCATCGCACTTGGCGGAGGCGCCATCGGCGCCGCCATCGGAGACGGGCTCGCCGGCAACGCCGCCATCCAGGGACAGGCCCGCCAGCCCGAGGCCGCGGGCGCGCTCCGGGTCACCATGTTCCTGATCATCGGCCTGGTCGAGGCCATGTACTTCATCAACCTAGTCTTCGTCTTCATCCTCATCGGCGACGCCAAGATCGCCGGCTGATTCCCTGATGAGAGCGATGGTCGCGGACGCCAGCCTGCTGGAGATCAACGTCACCTTCGTGGTCGAGGTGATCGCCTTCGTGGCCATGCTGCTCGTCCTGCGGCGCTGGGTGTATCCCCGGATCATGGCCGCCGCCGAGGCGCGCCAGAACCAGATCGCCAGGGCGCTCGAGGAGGCCGAGCGCAGCCGCCAGGATGCGGCGCGGGCCCGCGACGACGTCACCAGGGAGCTGGAGGATGCCCGCGCCCAGGCGCGCGACATTGTCGACCGGGCCCACAGGGCGGCGGTGGTGGAGACCGAGGAGCTGGCCCGCAAGGGGCGGCGCGACGCCGAGGCCCAGCTCCAGCGGGCCCGCGCCGAGATCGCTGCGGAACGCGACCGCGCCGTCCAGGAGATCCGCGCCCAGGTGGGCACCCTGGTGGTCTCCGCCGCCGGCAGGGTGCTCGGCCAGGCCATCGATCGCAGCGCCCATTCCCGGCTGATCGAGGAGTCCCTTGCCCAGGTGGAGGCCGGCAACGGTCGCGGAGCCGGCTGAGTGGCCTCGTCGATCGGCCGCCGCTACGCCCAGGCGTACTTCGACCTGGCCCGCCAGGAGGGCGGGATCGCGCCCCGACGTGAGGACCTGGTGGGTGCGGTGCGGACCCTGTCCAGCCCTGAGGTGGCGGACGCGCTGGCCAACCCCCGGCTGTCGCTGAGCGACCGCACCCGCCTGGCGCTGCAGGTGCTCGAGGGCGTCGGCGAGCCGGCGCGCAACCTGGTGCGCATGCTCATCGAGCGCAATCGCCTCGGCGTGCTCGGCGACCTGGTGGAGACCTACGACGCCCTCACCGACCGCGACAGCGGGGTGATCCGCGCCGAGGTGATCACCGCCGTCCCCGTCGACGACGATCTCAGGGCCCGCATCGGCCAGGTGCTGGGCACCAAGCTCGGTGCGGCCGTGCAGACCCGGGTGCGCCAGGATCCCAGCATCCTCGGCGGCCTCGTCATCCGCATCGGCGACCGGGTAATCGACGACAGCGTGCGCACCCGCCTGCAGCAGCTCCAGACGGCGCTGGTCTGATCACCGAGGAACCACACCACATGGCCATACGCAGTGACGAGATCGGCGACATCCTGAAGCAGCGGATCGCCAGCTTCGACGCCCCGGTCGTCGACGCCCACGAGGGGGTGATCACCTCCGTGGGCGACGGCATCGCGCGCATCTACGGCCTCGAGCAGGGCATGGCCGGCGAGCTGCTCGAGTTCCCGGCTCCCCCCGGCGGACAGCCGGTGCTGGGGCTCGCGCTCGATCTCCGCGAGGACGGGGTGGGCGCGGTCATCATGGGTGAGTACCAGCACCTCCAGGAGGGCGACACCGTCCGCACCACCGGACGGATCGCCGAGGTCCCGGTCGGCGATGAGCTGATCGGCCGCATCGTCAACGCCCTGGGCGAGCCGCTCGACGGCAGGGGACCGGTGGAGACCGCGCAGAACCTGCCCATCGAGCACGTCGCGCCCGGGGTCATCTTCCGCCAGGCGGTGACCACGCCGATGCAGACGGGCATCAAGGCGATCGACGCCATGTTCGCCATCGGTCGCGGCCAGCGCGAGCTGATCATCGGCGACCGCCAGACCGGCAAGACCCAGGTGGCGCTCGACGCCATCATCAACCAGAAGGACAGCGGCATCGTCTGCATCTACGTCGCCATCGGCCAGCGGCGCCAGACCGTGGCCCAGGTGGCCGCCCGGCTCGAGGCGGCGGGCGCCCTGCAGAACACCATCATCGTCGCCGCCACCGCCAGCGACCCGGCGCCGCTGCAGTTCATGGCGCCCTACGCGGGCTGCGCCATGGGCGAGTACTTCATGCAGCAGGGCAAGCACGCGCTGATCGTCTACGACGACCTCAGCAAGCATGCCCAGGCGTATCGCCAGCTGTCCCTGCTGCTGCGCCGCCCCCCATCTCGGGAGGCGTACCCCGGCGACGTCTTCTACCTGCACTCGCGCCTGCTCGAGCGCGCCGCGCGGATGAGCGACAAGGAGGGTGGCGGAACCCTGACGGCGCTGCCCATCATCGAAACCCAGGCCAACGACATGTCGGCATACATTCCCACCAACGTCATCTCCATCACCGACGGCCAGCTGTTCCTGGAGACCGACCTCTTCAACGCCGGCATCCGGCCCGCCATCAACGTGGGCATCTCGGTGTCGCGGGTGGGTTCCGCGGCCCAGACCAAGGCGATGAAGCAGGTGGCGGGACAGCTCAAGCTCGACCTCGCGCAGTACGGCGAGCTCAAGGCATTCGCGCAGTTCGCCGCCGACCTCGACAAGCGCACCCGGGCCACCCTGGACCGCGGCCAGCGCATGACCGAGCTGCTCAAGCAGCCGGCCAACTCTCCAGTTCCATTCGCCCAGCAGGTGATCGCCATCTTCGCCGGCACCCGTGGCTTCCTCGACGACGTTCCCATCGATCGCGTCGGCGACTTCGAGAAGGGCCTGGTCCGGTTCCTCGGCAACGATCATCCCGACCTCGAGAAGGACATCACCGACAAGCAGCAGATCACCGCGGAGACGGAGAAGGCGCTGGCGGCCGCGGTCGAGGAGTTCAAGAAGGGCTTCGCAGGCTAGATGGCATCCCTCCGAGACCTGCGCAGGCGCATCGCCAGCGTCAAGAACACGCAGAAGATCACCAAGGCGATGGAGCTGGTCGCAGCCTCCAAGATGCGCCGCGCCCAGGAGCGCGTGGAGGCGGCGCGCCCCTATGCCGAGGAGATCACCAACGTCATCGCCGACCTCTTCAAGCGTGCTCCTGAGTACAAGCATCCCTACCTCGAGGTGCGCGAGGTGCGCAGGCGGCTGGTGCTCCTGGTCACCTCGGATCGCGGCCTGGTGGGCGCGCTGAACAGCAACAACATCCGGCTCGCGCTGCGCGAGATGAACACCTCACCGTCGCCCGCCTCGGTGGTGACGATCGGGCGCAAGGGCCGCGACACCATGCGCCGGCTGCGCCGGGACCTGGTCGCCGACCGCAGCAACCTCGGCGACCGCCCCTCGATGGGCGATGTGCTCCCCGCCATCCGCGTCGCCATGGAACAGTACGAGAACGGCGATGCCGACCAGGTGGACCTCGTCTTCGCCCACTTCATCAGCCCCGGCCGCCAGCAGGCGACGGTGCGCCGCCTGCTTCCCGTGGAGGTCCCCGAGGCCACCGAGCATCTCGCCGCCGACTTCGTCTACGAGCCGGAGCCCAAGGACGTGCTCGACGCGCTCCTGCCGCGCTACGTCGAGTCGCAGATCTACCAGGCGGTGCTAGAGAACCTGGCCAGCCAGATGGCGGCGCAGATGGTGGCCATGCGCAACGCGTCCGACAACGCCACCGACCTGATCAAGGACTACACGCTGGCAGCCAACACGGTGCGGCAGAGCACGATCACGACCGAACTCATGGAAATCGTCGGCGGCGCATCCGCGCTGGCGGGCTGAGGCCCGTCCGAGCCGCCCGGAGAGGAGAGACATGGCAGTCGCCGAGAAGAAGAGCAGGAAACGGGGTGTCGGTGCCGGCACGGTGGTGCAGGTGATCGGTCCTGTGGTCGACCTGGAGTTCGACAGCGACCGGCTCCCCGACATCCACAACGCGCTCCAGCGCGACCGCGATGACGGCAGCCGGCTGGTGCTCGAGGTCCAGCAGAACCTCGGCAACAGCACGGTGCGCACCATCGCCATGGCCAGCACCGACGGGTTGCGCCGCGGCGACACCTTCGAGGACACCGGCGGTCCCATCGAGGTCGCGGTGGGACGCAAGACGCTGGGGCGGATGTTCAACGTCATCGGCCAGCCCATCGACGGCAAGCCGGCGCTCACCGACGCGCCCCTGGCGCCGATCCATCGCCTGGCGCCCCCCATCGACGAGCAGTCGACCGAGGAGCAGGTCCTCGAGACCGGGATCAAGGTCATCGACCTGATCTGCACGTTCAGCAAGGGTTCGAAGATCGGGCTCTTCGGCGGAGCCGGTGTGGGCAAGACGGTCATCGTGCAGGAGATGATCAACAACATCGCCAAGGAGCACGGTGGCTTCTCCGTGTTCGCCGGGGTGGGGGAGCGCACCCGCGAGGGCCGTGACCTCTACGGCGAGATGGAGGAGTCGGGCGTCCTCGACAAGACGGCGCTCGTCTTCGGTCAGATGAATGAGCCTCCCGGTGCGCGGGCGCGGGTGGCGCTCACCGGGCTCACCATCGCCGAGCACTTCCGCGACGAGGAGAGCGCGGACGTGCTCCTGTTCATCGACAACATCTTCCGCTACACGCTGGCCGGCGCCGAGGTGTCCGCGCTGCTCGGCCGCATGCCCAGCGCGGTGGGCTACCAGCCCACCCTGGGGACGGAGATGGGTGATCTGCAGGAGCGCATCACCTCCACCAAGAAGGGCTCGATCACCTCGGTGCAGGCGGTGTACGTGCCCGCTGACGACTTCACCGACCCGGCGGTGGCAACCACCTTCGCCCACCTCGGCTCGACGGTGTCGCTGAGCCGAGCGCTGACCGAGATCGGCATCTACCCCGCCGTGGACTCACTGGAGTCGTTCAGCCGAGTGCTCGATCCCAACATCGTCGGTGATGATCACTACCGGGCCGCCCAGGGTGTCAAGCGCGTGCTCCAGGAGTACAAGGAGCTGCAGGACATCATCGCCATCCTCGGCCAGGAGGAGCTGAGCGACGACCAGAAGGTGACCGTGCAGCGCGCCCGGCGCGTGCAGCGCTTCCTCTCCCAGCCCTTCTTCGTGGCCGAGCAGTTCACCGGTCGACCCGGCAAGTACGTGCCCCTGGCGGAGACCATCCGCGGCTTCACCGAGATCCTCGAGGGCAAGCACGACGATCTTCCCGAGGACGCCTTCTACATGGTCGGCACCATCGACGAGGCGGTGGAGAAGGCCCGGGAGCTGGACGGCGGCGAGGCTGAGAGCGCCCCCGCCGAGCAGGCGAAGGGCGCCGCCGCGCCGCCGGCGGGGGAGGAGACGGCTGAAGAGGAGCCGGTTGAGGAGCCGGTTGAGGAGCCGGTTGAGGAGCCGGCGGAGGAGTCAGAGAAGGAGGCGAAGCAGGGTGAGGCCGGCTCACCCGGGGTGAAGTCCGCGCCCAAGGCCAGCGCCAAGGCGCCCGCCAGGAGGAAGCGCCGCTAGTGGCCAAGCTGCAGGTCGAGCTGGTCACCGCCGAGCGCCGGGTGCTCAGCCAGGAGGCGGACTTCGTGGTCGCGCCCGGTGTCGAGGGCGACCTCGGCGTGCTGCCCCGCCACATCCCCCTGCTGACGCCGCTGCGCACCGGCGAGGTCATGGTCCGCAACGATGGCCACGAGGATTTCTTCTTCGTGGCCGGCGGCTTCCTCGAGGTCATGCCCGACAGGGTGGTCATCCTGGCGGACGTCGCCGAGCGCGCCGAGGACATCGACGAGGCCGCCGCCCAGGAGGCCCGGAGATCCGCGCAGGAGGCGCTGGCCCAGGACGAGGGCGACGCCGACGCCGCCGCCCGGCTGGAGCGGGCGATCTTCCGGCTTCGCGTCGCCGAGATCCGGCGCGGCCACCACCGCGACCGCCGCTCGGAGTGACCGGGGGTCCTGATCCACGCCGGTGGCCCGCTTGACCCGGCGCTCCAGCCGGTAGGCTTGGCCGCCATGGACAGCCCGCCGGGTCTCGACCTCAGCGCGCTGGGCACGTTCATGGACTCCGGCGGGCTGGACATCGCCGGGCCGCTGCGCGCCGAGGTGATCGCGGGGGGCCGCTCCAACCTGACCTACACCGTCAGCGACGACCGGCGGCAGTGGGTGGTGCGGCGTCCGCCGCTGGCCCACGTGCTGCCCACCGCCCACGACATGGCGCGCGAGTGGCGGGTCATCAGCGCGCTTCAGAGCACCGCCATCCCGGTCCCGGGAGCGGTGCTGTTCTGCGCCGACCTGGCCGTCATCGGGGCGCCGTTCTACATCATGGATTTCGTCGACGGCCACGTGGTCCGCGAGATGCTTCCCGCCGCCTGGCCGGCGACGGCGGTCACGGCGGAGGCGATGTCGATTGCTCTCATCGACACCCTCCTCGACCTCCACTCGGTGGTCCCCGCCGAGGTGGGACTGGAGGGCTTCGGGCGCCCGCAGGGGTTTCTCGAGCGCCAGGTGCGGCGCTGGTGGCAGCAGTGGGAGGCGTCCAAGACCCGCGAGCTGCCGGCCATCGAGGAGCTGCACCGCCGCCTGCTCGCCGGCGTGCCGGCGCAGTCGGCGCCGGGGATCGTGCACGGCGACTATCGCTTCGACAACGTCATCTACGCGCCCGGCGATCCCCGGCGGATCGCGGCGGTGGTCGACTGGGAGATGAGCACAGTCGGCGATCCTCTCTGCGACCTCGGCCTGCTGGTGGTGTACTGGGTCACCGACAGGGCCGACCCGGCGGCGTCCGCCCTGCCCGGCGGCCGGGTCAGCCTGGGCGAGGGGTTCCCCTCGCGCGAGCAGATGATCGCCTTCTACGCGACGCGCAGCCGGCGCGACCTGGGCAACCTGGAGTGGTACGTCGCGCTCGGTCACTACAAGCTGGCCATCATCGCGGAGGGGATCAACGCCCGTTTCCTCCTGGGGATGACAGTCGGTGACGGCTTCGAGACCATGGGCCCGGCGGTGCCGCGCATCGTCGAGCGTGCGCTGGACAGGGCGAGCGCCTCCGGGCTCGCCGGACTCTCGGGAGGATCATGATGGACTTCGCCCACTCGCCCCGGGTCCTCGAGCTGCGTGAGCAGCTCTGGGATTTCATGACCACGCACGTGATGCCCGCCGAGGAGCGGTACTTCGCGGAGTTCTCGGCGGCGACGGTGCCGCACCACATTCCCGCGGTCATGGAGGACCTCAAGAGCGAGGCACGCTCGCGCGGTCTGTGGAACCTCTTCCTGCCCGACAGGCGATTCGGCGCCGGTCTCACCACGCTGGAGTACGCGCCCCTCGCCGAGATCACCGGCCACAGCCTGATCGCCCCGGAGGCGATCAACTGCTCGGCCCCGGACACCGGCAACATGGAGGTGCTGGCGATCTTCGGCACGCCGGAGCAGCAGGAGACATGGCTGAGGCCGCTGCTTGCCGGGGAGATCCGATCCTGCGTGGCCATGACCGAGCCGGACGTGGCCAGCAGCGATCCCACCAACATCAGCTGTCGCATCGAGCAGGATGGCGACGAGCTCGTCGTCACCGGCCGCAAGTGGTGGACCAGCGGTGCCGCCCATCCCCGGGCGCGCGTTTCGCTGCTCATGGGTCTCAGCGATCCCGACGCCGAGCCGCACCGGCGTCACTCCTTCGTCCTGGTGCCCATGGAGGCACCCGGGGTCCAGGTGGTGCGCCAGCTCCAGGTCTTCGGCTACGACGACCCGGGGAGCCACTGCGAGGTGATGTTCGACGAGGTGCGCGTGCCCGCCGCCAACCTCGTCGGCGAGCGCGGCGGTGCGTTCGCCATCGCCCAGGCACGGCTCGGGCCAGGGCGGATCCACCACTGCATGCGCGTCATCGGCACCGCCGAGCGGGCGCTGGCGCTGATGTGCGAGCGCGCTCGCACCAGGACCGCGTTCGGCAAGCTGCTCGCCGAGCAGGGCGTTGTGCAGCAGGCGATCGCCCGCTCACGCGTCGAGCTGGAGCAGGTGCGGCTGCTCTGCCACAGGGCGGCGTGGCTGATGGACACGCAGGGCACCAAGGCTGCGCGCACCGAGATCGCGGCCATCAAGGTGGCGGCCCCGCAGGTGGCCTGCGCGGTGGTCGATCGCGCCATCCAGGTGCATGGTGGGGCGGGCATGAGCAATGACCTCCCCCTGGCGCGGATGTATGCGTGGACGCGCGCCCTGCGCATCCTCGACGGCCCCGACGAGGTGCACCTGCAGTCGATCGCCCGCCGGGAGCTGCGCGGGAGGTGAGGTCGGCACCGCACCCCTGGACCCGCAGCGGCGCTCAGGCCACGGTCACCGGTTGATGCAGCTCTGGACGGCAGCCTTGTAGGCGCTCCCCGACGGGTCGGTGGTGCTGTTCACGTTGAGCTGGGCATGGATGATGCAGCGCTGCAGCCCGTTGGCGATGGTGGACTGATCACGCAGCTGGGTGGTCGCGGCGAGCACCAACCAGGTCATCACCACCTGGGCGATGACCGCCACCACCAGCGCTCCGAGAAGGAGGACCGCCTTGTTGGGCCGCTGGCGATGCCTGGTGCTCACCGCCAGGTCGTCCCTTGGATCCGCGGCGTCGTCCTCCGCATCGCCGGCCGCCGGGCCGGCCGCCGGGGTGGGCGCCCCGCCGACCGGCTCCGCCAGCTCGCTGTCGCCCTCCGAGGAGCCGGCGAGATCGCTCATGCCACGGTCACCCCGTCGTGCAGGTACACGTCCTGCACCGCGTTGAGCAGCTCGATCCCCTCCGCGGTGGGACGCTGGAAGGCCTTGCGCCCGGTGATCAGCCCCGCCCCGCCGGCGCGCTTGTTGATGACCGCGGTGCGCACCGCCTCGGCGAGATCGCCGGCGCCCCTGGACTCGCCGCCGCTGTTGATGAGCGGCGATCGTCCCGAGTAGCAGTTGAGCAGCTGGTAGCGGGTCAGGTCGATGGGGTTGTCGCTGCTCAGCCTGTCGTACACCGCCGCGGCGGTCTTGCCGAAGTCGAGCGCGGTGAACCCACCATTGTTGGTGGGCAGCTTCTGCTTGATGATGTCCGCCTGGATGGTCACGCCGAGGTGGTTGGCCTGGCCGGTGAGGTCGGCGGCGGTGTGGTAGTCGACGCCGTCCTTCTTGAAGGCGTTGTTGCGCAGGTAGCACCAGAGCACGGTCGCCATGCCCAGCTCGTGCGCTTCCTGGAACGCCTCGGTGACCTCCCGGAGCTGGCGCATCCCCTCCTCCGAGCCGAAGTAGATGGTGGCCCCGACCGCCACCGCGCCCATCTCCCACGCCTGCTGCACGTTGCCGAACATCACCTGGTCGAAGCGGTTGGGATAGGTGAGCAGCTCGTTGTGGTTGAGCTTGGCGATGAACGGGATGCGATGCGCCCAGCGCCGCGCCACCGAGCCCAGCACGCCGACGGTGGACGCGACCGCGTTGCAGCCCCCCTCGACGGCCAGCTCGACGATCCGCTCGCCATCGAAATAGGCGGGGTTGGCCGCGAATGAGGCGCCCGCCGAGTGCTCGATGCCCTGGTCGACGGGGAGGATCGAGAGGTACCCGGTCCCGGCCAGGCGGCCGTGGTCGAAGAGCGTCTCCAGGCTGCGCAGCACGCGGACGCTGCGATCGCTCGCCGCCACCACCCGGTCGACGAAGTCCGGCCCGGGAAGATGGAGCAGCCGGGTGGGCACGGTCTCGCAGCGGTGCTCGAGCAGGGCGCTTGCCTCGCTGCCGAGCAGGCTCTCGATCCGGCCCAGGGAGGTTGCGGTCGCGGTGGCCATGGCGGGGTCTCTCCGATTCCTGACGATCAGTCGTGTCAGTGTCGCCGATCGGCGCTCAGATGTGCCCCGGCGCCCGCACATCCGACCCCCTGTGGGATACGTTTACCGCGCTGATGGACCTCCTGCGCATCTCCGGGCCGCGACCCCTGCACGGCACCGTCTCGATCTCGGGGAGCAAGAACGCCGCCCTCCCGGTGATGGCCGCCGCCCTGCTCACCGATGAGCCTCTCGAGCTGCGCAACGTGCCCGACATCGAGGACATCGAGGCGATGGCCGCCATGCTGCGCCACCTGGGCGTGACCGTCGATCGTCTCTCGCCCTCGTCGTGGCGCCTCCATGCCGGGGCGGTGCGCTCGGTCGAGGTGGGGGCCGACCTCACCCGCCGGATGCGGGGCTCGTTCCTTCTCCTGGGAGCTCTGATCGCCCGCACCGGCGAGGCCGCCATCGCCAAGCCGGGCGGCGACGACATCGGGATGCGCCGCGTCGAGCAGCACCTCGAAGGTCTGCGCCTCATGGGTGCGGCGGTGGAGGAGCGTGCCGACATGTACGCCGCGCAGGCGCGCCGGCTGAGCGGGGCGCGCATCGACCTCGACATCCCCACCGTCACCGGGACGGAGAACCTGATCATGGCGGCGGTGCTCGCCGACGGCATCACCGTCATCTCCAACGCCGCCCGCGAGCCGCACGTGTTCGACCTGGTGCGCTGCCTGGTGGGCATGGGGGCGCACATCGCCGGCGCCGGCAGCGAGCTGATCGTCATCGAGGGCCAGAGCGGTCTCCTGCACGGCACCACCCACAGCGTCACCACCGATTACATCGAGGCCGGGACCTACATGGTGGCGGCGGCGGCCACGGGTGGGGAGGTGACGATCGACAGGATGCGTCCCAGCGACGTGCGCTGGTTGATCAACAAGCTGCGCAGCGCCGGCGCCGAGGTGATCGAGGGCGCCAGCGAGGTGCGCGTGCGCGGCGCGCCGCTCCACGCCGTCGACGTCACCACCTGGCCGCACCCGGGCTTCGCCACCGACCTGCAGCCACAGTACTGCGCGCTCATGACCCAGGCGACGGGCGTCAGCATCGTCAGCGAGGCGCTGTACGAGAACAGGTTCCGTCACCTGCCGGCCCTTCTCGATTTCGGGGCCAGGATCGGCGTGGAGGGACGCAGCGCGATCATCGAGGGGCCGGTCGCGCTGCACGCCACCCGCGCCACCATCCCGGACATCCGCTCCGGCGCCGCGCTGGTCATCGCGGCGCTCTGCGCACAGGGCACCAGCGATCTCGACTCGGTCTATCACCTCGATCGCGGCTACGAGTCACTCGATGAGAAGCTGCGCGGCCTCGGCGCCGATGTGCAGCGGATCTCCATCGAGGGAGGAACTGAGCCGGCGGTGCGCGACCTCAGCGGCGTGGTCGGGGACTGAGGCCTCGGCGTTGCTCGGCAAGAAGCTCGGCGTGGACCTGGGCACGGCCACCATCAGGGTCATCACCCGCGGCGAGGCAACCCTGGTCGCCGAGCCGTCGGTGGTGGCCATCCGGGCGGGTGAGCCGGCCATGAGCATGTTCGGCGCAGCCGCGCTCCAGGCCGCCGCCGAGGACCCCAGCCTCGAGCTCCGCCGCCCCCTGCGCGGTGGCGACATCGCCGATCGGCGCGCGCTCGCCGCCATGGTGCACCACGCTCTCAACCGTGCCGTGGGCAGGCAGCGCATCTTCAAGCCGGACGTGGTCATCGCCGTCCGCTCCGGGATGAGCGGCGACGACCGCCGCGCGGTGCTCGAGGCCGCCGCACGGGCCGGCTCCCGCACCGTCTACCTGATCGACGCGGCCATCGCCGCCGCCATGGGAGCGGGCGTGGCCGTCACCTCACCGCGTCCCCATCTGGTCATGGACATCGGCGCCGGCAAGACGGACATCGCCGTCCTCTCACTCGAGGGCACGGTGGCCAGCCGATCGCTGTCCACCGGCTCTGACGACATGTTCGATCGACTCGCTGCCCACGTGCATTCGGTGCACGGGGTCGCTCTCGGCCACGCCGAGCTGCAGTCGGCGGCGCGCCTGCTGGTGGCGGCGTCGCACGAGGAGCGCACCGGAGAGATCGGCGGGGTGCTGCTCTCCTCGCACGAGCTGACCAGCCTCGTCGGTGAGCACCTCCGGCCTCTCGATGACGCCCTGTTAGCGGTGCTCGCCGACACGCCTCCCAGCCTGCGCCGTGACCTCAGGGGAGGCGGGCTGATCCTCACCGGCGGGGGCGCCCGCCTGGAGGGGCTCGAGCGTCACGTCGCGGCTCTGGCCGGCTCCTCCGCGAGGGTGGCCAGCGAACCCGACGCCTGCACGGTGCGCGGCACCGCCCTCGCCGTGGACAACCTGGACGTGCTGAAACGCAACTTCATGTACATACGGTGAGCTTGCCAGGCCACTCGGGGCGGAGTACGGTGCACCCATCGCTGCGGGCCTCAGCGCAAGTGGGGAGCCGATGATGTCGCAGATTCCAGCCGGAGGCGCAGGCGTGCCGCCGCCGCCGCCGCCACCCTCTCCTCAACTGTCGTACGCCCCGCAGCCGCCGCCGTCCTCCATGATCTCCGCCGCAGGCAATGGGATCGGTACCGCCGGCGGCGTCACCGGCATCGTCGGCATCGCACTGTTCTGGCTTCCGTTCATCGGGGTCATCCTCGGCGTCATCGCCGTCTCGCTCAGCGGCGTGGGCCTGCAGCGTGCCAACCGGATGACGGGCATGCCCGCAAAGGGCATGGCCATAACCGGCATCGTCTGCGGCTCGGTCGCCCTGGCGATCGGCCTTCTCTACCTGGGCCTCGTCTTCATCCGCTGAGGCTACGGTCGGCCGCCGCCCTCACAGGCCGGGGAGCGGCTCTGGTCCACCCTGGGCATCGCGCACCGCCGGCTGTTGCAGCGTCCAGCGATTGCCGTCCGGGTCACTGAAGTCGGCATGGGTCGCGCCCCACGGTTGCATCGCGGGCTCACTGACCTGGACACCGCGCCGGGTCAGCTCGGCATGCGTGGCCCGGATGTCCTTCACCACCAGCAGCAGGCCGTCGAGGGAACCCGGCTGCTGCTGGGTGATGCCCTCGCCCAGGGCAATCGAGCAGGCTGATCCCGGAGGCGTCAGCTGAACGAAACGTATTGCCTCGTTCAACTGCTGGTCCGTGTCCAGCCGGAAGCCGACCTTCTCGGAGTAGAAGGCCTTGGCGCGGTCGACATCAGACACCGGGACTGGCACCAGCTCGAGTTTCATGTCCATGTCACCTGTCCTCCTTGAAGTTCAGCCCGCACATTAGTGGGTCCAGGTCGATGCCGGCCTGGGTGGCGCCCGGTCCGGTTAGTCTCTGCGGGTGCCCGCTGCCACCGTCTGGACCTCCGCGCCCCTGCCGTCGCGGTACCGCCGCTTCCTCCCCGAGGACGTCGATGTCCGCAGGGTCCCGGCTGCCGGTGACATCGACGATGCGCCGCAGCACGCCGACATCCTCATCGCCGGCTTCGATGCCGCGCGCACCATCGAGATCCTTCCCCAGCTCCGCGACCTGCGCGTGGTGCAGACACTCAGTGCGGGTGTGGACACGCTGGTCGATCACCTCCCATCGGACGTCATCCTCTGCGACGGCTCGGGCGTGCACGACGCCTCCGTGGCGGAATGGGTCGTGATGGTGATGCTGGCGATGCGACGGCATCTTCCGGAGTGCGTGGTGTCCCAGGGCAACGCGGCCTGGCAGTTCGTGGGCGGCGCCGACCTGGAGGGGACGACAGTGCTGATCCTGGGCCACGGATCGATCGGCCGCGCGCTGGAGCGGCGCCTCGAGCCCTTCGGGGTCCGCGTCGTCCGGGTGGCCCGCCGCGCCCGTGAGGCCGTGCACGGCATCGATGATGTCCCCAACCTTCTCGGCGACGCCGACGTCGTGGTCATCCTCCTGCCGCTCACTGCCGAGACACACGGTATGGTCGATGCCGGTTTCCTGGCGGCGATGCACGATGGCGCGCTGCTGGTCAACGCGGCGCGCGGTGCGATCGTCGACACACAAGCTCTCCTGGCTGCGCTGCGCACTGGGCACGTCCGCTGCGCCCTCGATGTCACCGATCCCGAGCCGCTCCCCGACGGTCACGCCCTGTGGTCGGCACCGGGCACCCTGATCACGCCCCACATCGGCGGCGCAGTGGAGCGGGTGTACGAACGCGCCTGGCGCTTCGCAGGAGCGCAGGTGCGCCGGTACGTCGCCGGCGAGACGCTGCTCAACATCGTCAGGGGCGGCTACTGATCAGCGTCCGCTTGTCATGGCGCCGTTGCGTTGGGTAGCCGGGCCGTGACCGAGTGGCGTGGTGCCGACGGTACAGTCGAGGTGAACTCGACGCATCACGGCAACGCAGCAACGCATGCCACGTTGACCCAACCAGGCGCGTGAAGGGAATCCACGCATGAGACGCAGACGCGCAGACGGCGACCTCCTCGAGGGGATCGAGTGGGAGAGGGCGCCGGGCGAGGTGCGGCGGCTCTCCTGGTTGTTCGGCGAGGGGGAACCTGAGGCCGTCCCGCAGAAGGCTCCGATCCGCGAGCGCAGGCCGCGCTGGTGGGCACAGCGATCCCCGCATCCCGGCCCGCGTCCCTAGACCTAGGCTGCCGGGACGCCCGCGGCGCCCGGGCTGACGCCCTGGTGTCAGTTGGCCCGCGGGGTGCCCTCGATGAGCGATCGCGGCGCTGGCCGCGACGGTCTCTGTGCGCGATCGACCGCCAGCATGGGCACGAAGATCTGCGCCAGGGGACCGATCGCGAGCGCGTAGACCACCGTGCCCAGGCCGACCGTGCCGCCGAGGAGCCATCCGCCGACCAGCACGCTCAGCTCGATGCTGGTGCGCACCAGGCAGCGAGTGGCCGCGCGATGCGAGCCCGGTCATCAACCCGTCGCGCGGGCCCGGACCGAGACCGGCCCCGATGTACGCGCCGGTGGCGAGCCCGTTGAGGCCGACGCCGCCGAGCATTACCACCAGCTGGAGGGGCACTCCGCGCGGGGTGGGAGCCACCGCCAGCACCACGTTGATGACCACGCCGATGACCATGGCGTTGGCCAGCGTGCCCAGCCCGGGGCGCTGTCGCAGCGGAATCCAGAGGAGCAGCACCACCACGCCGACCACGATCGCCCAGGTGCCCACGGCGATCCCGGTTCGTCGTGAGAGCCCCTGGTGCAGCACGTCCCAGGGGTCGACGCCGAGGCCGCCGAGCAGCAGCATGCCGTCGCTGACCCCGTAGAGCACGAGCCCGGCGAAGAGCTGGAGAACGCGGCGCGCGCGTGGTCGGGGGAGCATGCGGGCGCCATCATGACCGCCGCCGCGTTTGCGACAGTCGCGCGCCTCCTCTGGCTAGAGCACGCTCTCGATGCCGGCGAGGACGTCGTCGACGCGGATGCGCTCGAGGCTGGCGGGCCCCCGACCGTTGGGCAGCGCCTGCACCACGCGGTGCTCGCCCCCGGCCGGTGCCCGGGCGCGGCCGCTGGAGGGGCCGAACAGCCCCACCGAGGCGGTGCCCACGGCAGCGGCGAGATGGAGGAGCGGGGTGTCGGTGCCGATCACCAGGTCGCAGCGCGCCATCACCGCGGCGACCGTGCCGAGGTCGAGCTCGCCGCAGAGGTCCACCGGGTCCGCCGCCAGGTCGAGACGCATCGCCTCCACGGCGACACGGTCGCGCTCGTCACCGATCAGGATGACCCCGGCCCCATGGCGCGTGGCCAGGCGGTTGGCGAGGTGGGCGAAGCGCTCCGCTCCCCAGGCGGGCACCTCGGGGTGGGCGAAGCCCTGACCGGGAGCGATCGCCACCAGCAGGCGTCCGTCGCCGGCCCCGTTGCTGAGGAGCAGCTGCTCCGCCGACCTGGTGGCCTCCTCGCTGGGCAGGAACTCGCGGCCGGTCGCCTCGGCGAGCGCCTGGAACGGACCGGCGAGTGCCAGCCAGGAGCGAGCGCGGTTGCCATCCGGCGCGCGGGGCACGCGGTCGGTGAGCAGGCGATCGCTGAGCCCGCCCGCGCAGCCGATCCGGCGCGGCACCCCGGCCTCGTACACGGCCGCGCGCACCGCCGCCCGTTCGCTGCAGATCACCGCAGCATCCAGGCGGCGCCCGCGCAACTCCGACCACAGACGGACCAGGCTGAGCATCCCCGGTCGTGAGCCGAGCCCGGGGACGGAGATGAACTCGTGGGCACCGCTCAGGCCCGGGGACAGCTCGGCAGCCCGGCTGGACCCGACCACGAGCAGGGGCTCACCGGTGACGCTGGGCAGGGCCGCGATGAGCGGTGCAGCCTGTAGCATCTCGGTGAGCCCGCCGGCGACGACGACGACGATGTTCACGGTGCCAACCCTAGCGGGCAGGGAACGGACGCGCATCCCGTGTCGCTGAGTTCAGGCGCATTCTGGTTGCGCTCATATACTGGTTTTTGCCCCATGTCCCCTGCGCTCCTCGGTCGCGACCTGCTCAGCATCGCCGATCTCGGTCGGGACGAGATCGCCACCGTTCTCGACCTCGCCGGGCGAGCCAAGCGGGGAGCGGACCTGGGCACGCCGCTGCGGGGACGCAACCTGGCGCTCATCTTTCAGCGCCCCAGCAACCGGACGCGGGTCTCCTTCGAGGTGGCCATCAACCGCCTCGGCGGCCACCCCATCGCGCTCTTCGGCGAGGAGATCCGCCTCGGTGAGCGCGAGACGGCCACGGACATCGCCCGCATCCTCGACCGCTACGCCGACGGGGTCATCGCCCGCGTCGTCTCGCAGCGCGACCTGGTCGCCATCGCGGCTGCGGTGAGGGGCCCGGTGATCAGCGCCATGACCGACGCCGAGCATCCCTGCCAGCTCCTCGCCGACCTCCTCACCGTGCTCGAGACCACCGGACGGCTGGGGGGAGCGCGGGTGGCCTACATCGGCGACGGCAACAACGTCTGCGCATCGTGGCTCTACGCCGCGGCCATCTGCGGCGTCGACCTGCGCATCGTCTGCCCGCCGGGGTACGAGCCGGCCGAGGCCGTGCTCACCGCCGCGGCGCGACTGCGCAGCAACGGCACCGGCTGGAGCGTCGGACATGACCCGGCTCCGGCCCTGCGCGACGCCGACATCGTCTACACCGATGTGTGGACGAGCATGGGCCAGGAGGCGGAGCAGCAGCGCCGCCGCCAGGACTTCGGCCACCTCCAGGTCAACGACAGGTTGCTGGGGCTCGCCCCCTCGGGAGCGCGGGTCATGCACTGCCTGCCCGCCCATCGGGGCGAGGAGATCACCGACTCCGTCCTCGACGGCCCCCAGTCGGTGGTGTTCGACCAGGCCGAGAACCGGCTGTGGGCGCAGATGGCCCTGCTGGCGCTGGTGTACGAGGCAGTCCCCGAGCCCAGCGCGCGCGCCGCCGTGACCGCGCCATGAGCGCGATCTGGCACGACGCGCTCATCTTCCTGCAGAGCGTCGGCTGGCGCGACGTCCTCGACGTCCTCCTCGTCGCCATCCTGCTCTACCAGCTGCTCAAGCTGATCCGCGGCACGCAGGCGGTGCAGCTCCTGGTCGGCCTCGGCGTGATCATCGCCGTGGGCCTCGCCGCCGAGGCGCTCAACCTGCGCCTCCTCCAGTTCATCTTTCGCAACGGCGGCCAGGCGATCGTGATCGCGGCGGTCATCCTCTTCCAGCCGGAGCTGCGCCGCGCCCTCGACCAGGTCGGACGGCTCGGCCCGGTGCGCTCGCTGCTCGGCCAGCACGCCGGCGTCGACGCGCAGCGATCGGTCGACGAGGTGATTCGCGCAGCCTCGTCGCTGAGCGAGCGCAAGACCGGGGCCCTGGTGGTGTTCGAGCGTGAGACGGGACTGGAGAACATCGCCGCCACCGGGGTGCGCATCGACGGCGAGGTGACGGCGGAGATGCTGGCCACCATCTTCATGCCCGGCACCTCGCTGCACGACGGGGCGGTGATCATCCGCAACGCGCGGCTGATCGCCGCCGGCTGCGTTCTCCCCCTCGCCGAGACCATCCCCGGGGTGGGCCGGATGGGCACGCGACACCGGGCCGCCGTGGGCCTGACGCTGCAGAGTGACGCGGTGGTGCTCATCGTCAGCGAGGAGACCGGGCTGATCAGCGTGGCGCGCGAGGGACGCATCACCCGCGGCCTCGACTCCAAGTCGTTGCGCAGCACCATGATCAGCCTCACCGGGGTCGACGCCTCCGAGCGCCAGGGGATCGTGCCCCGGCCGGCGGTGCTGCGCGCCATCCGGCGCCGGACGCACATATGAGACTGCCCGGCTTCGCCACCCGCAACCTGCGTCTCAAGGGGCTGGCCGCGGCCCTTGCCACGGTGCTGTGGGCCGGCGTCGCCTATGCCAGCAACCCGCCGGACACGCGCTCGGTGACCATCAAGGTGCCCCAGAGCGATGCCGAGGTCGCCCCCTGGGTGCTGGTTCATGCCATCGCCCCCCTGGTGATCCGGGTGAGCGGAACCCGCGAGCATCTCAACGCCTTCGACCCCGCCGACCTGGCGGTGACCGTCGACTACAAGGCGATCACCCACGCCGGGGTCCAGAACCTGGCCGTGTCGGTGATCAACAACGATCGCGACGTCATCCTCGACAGCCCTCCGACCAGCGTGGTCGCCGAGGTGGACCGCCTCGATTCCCGCAAGGTGGGGGTGACCGTCAACGTCGCCACCAACCCGCCCCAGGGCTACGTGGTGGTGAGCAGCTCCACCAGCCCGAGCACCGTCACGGTGATCGGTCCGCGCCACGAGCTCGCCAACGTGGAGGCTCGGGTGACCGTCAACCTGGGCAGCCAGAAGACCAACTTCCAGGTCAACCAGAGGGTGCAGCTCGTCGACACCAACGGGCAGCCGCTGGGAAGCTTCGGCCTGACCGTGGCCGGCAATCCCCAGGGCGAGGTCCTGGTCACCGTCGACGTGGCGGCGAGCCTGACCTCTCGTGCCAGCGCGGTGCTGCCCAGGGTGTCCGGGTCGCCGCCGGCAGGGCACTACCTGGCAGCGGAGAGCGTCAGCCCGCCCACGGTGGTGCTCAACGGGCCCCAGGACCTGCTCAACACCCTGGACTCGATCCCCACCGACACCATCAGCCTCAACGGGGTCACCGGGACGGTGAGCTTCACTGTCCACATCGTCTCGCCCGCCGGGGTCACCGCCACCCCGGGCACGGTGACGGTCAGCGTCACCGTCAACGCCATCCCCCAGCCGTCTACGAGCGCGACGCCCACACCCTCAACGTCACCCACACCGTCGCCAACCCACTAGCCCGGTTCGGCGCCGGCCTCGATTCGCGCGGAGCCTGCCGAACGCGCCAAACGTAAGTAACCAGCGAATTCCAGGAGGCGTTGACGCTCTGTCATGTGCGGGATCATCGGCTACTCGGGGCCGCGCCAGGCCGCCCCCGTGCTCCTCGACAGCCTGCAGCGCCTCGAGTACCGAGGCTACGACTCGGCGGGCATCGCGGTGCTCGACGAGGACGGGGGCGCCACCGCGGTGGCCAAGAGCAACCTCAAGGTGGCCGACCTCATCACTCAGCTGGAGCGCAGCGGCGTCCCCCGGGGGCACACCGGCATCGGGCACACTCGCTGGGCGACCCACGGCCGGCCCACCGTCGTCAATGCGCATCCCCATCGGGATTGCACGGGGCGGATCCACATCATCCACAACGGGATCATCGAGAACCACCGCGAGCTGCGTGCTGAGCTCGCCGCCGCGGGCCACGAGTTCAGCAGCGACACCGACACCGAGGTGGTGCCCCACCTCATCGAGCACAACCACACGGGCGACCTGGCAGCAGCGGTCCGCGCCGCCCTGCAGCGCATCCGCGGCGCCTACGCGCTGGTGGCGATCAGCGCGGACGAGCCCGGTCGCATCGTCGGGGCGCGATTCAACGCGCCACTGGTGGTGGGGCTCGGCGACGGCGAGATCTTCATCAGCAGTGACATCACCGCGCTGATCCCCTACACCAAGCGTGTCGTCCTGCTCGGCGAGGGAGAGCTGGCCGCGGCGTCACCCGACGGGGTGAGCATCACCAGCCTCGACGGCATGGCTGTCGAGGCCCGCGTCATCGCGGTCACCTGGGAGGCGGAACAGGCTCAGAAGAACGGCTTTCCCCACTTCATGCTCAAGGAGATCCACGACCAGCCCGAGGCGCTGCGCAGCGCGTTGCGCGGGCGCATCGACGACAGCGGGCTCGTCGATCTTCCCGACATCCTCCTCGACGACACCCATCTGCGCAGTCTCCACCAGGTCACCATCGTGGCGTGCGGCTCCGCGTGGATCGCGGGGCTGGTGACCAAGTACGCCATCGAGAGCCTGGCGCGGGTGCGCTGCGACGTCGAGCCGGCCAGCGAGTTCCGCTACAGCGACCCGCTCCTCGATGAGCACACCCTGGTGGTGGCCTTCTCACAGTCGGGAGAGACCGCCGACACCCTCGCCGCGGTGCGCGAGGCGCGGCGCCAGGGGGCCAGGGTCGTCGCCGTCACCAACGTCGTCGGCAGCGCCCTCTCCATGGAGGCCGAAGGCGTCGTCTACATGCAGTCGGGGCCGGAGATCTGTGTCGCCGCCACCAAGACGATGCTCACCCAGATGGCCTGCGGGATGCTCCTCGCCCTTCGCCTCGGGGAGGCCCGCTCGGTGCTGTCCGACGACGAGCACCGCCGCCACACCAGCGCCATGATGGAGGCCCCGGCGCTGATCGAACGCGCCCTCCAGCTGGAGCCGCAGCTCGCCGAGATGGCGCAGCGCTACGCGCACACGCGCAACGCCATGTACATCGGTCGCGGGATCAATTTCCCGGTGGCGCTCGAGGGCGCGCTGAAGCTCAAGGAGGTCTCCTACATCCACGCCGAGGGGTACGCCGCCGGGGAGCTCAAGCACGGCCCCATCGCCCTGCTCGACCCCGACGTGCCGGTGGTGGCGATGGCCACGCGCTCGGGCACGCTGGCGAAGATGGTCAGCAACATCCAGGAGGTCAGCTCGCGCGACGCCCCGGTGATCGCCCTGGTCAGTGAGGGTGAGAATCCTTTCGATGCCGGCTTCGTCCGCGATCTCGTCGAGGTGCCGCTCACCGAGGAGCTGATCTCGCCGCTGGTCAACGTTGTTCCCCTGCAGCTCTTCGCCTACCACGTGGCGGTGGAGCGCGGCTGTGACGTCGACCAGCCCCGCAACCTCGCCAAGTCGGTCACGGTGGAGTGAGCGGCGCCAGCGGCATCCCCAGGACGTTCGCCGAGGTGCCCGCCGGCCTGCGTCTCGCAGATCGCCCCGCTGACGCCCACAAGGGCACCTTCGGCACCGTGGCCGTCGTCGGCGGGGCGCTGGGGTTCAGCGGAGCCCCGCTGATGAGCGCCATGGCGGCGGCGCGCGGGGGCGCGGGCAAGGTGCGACTCTGCGTGCCCGCGTCGATCCACCCGGCGGTCGCTGCCCAGACCCTCGAGATCATGGCCCACCCCCTGCCCGACGCCGGCGGAGGGCTGGCCCCGGCGGCGCTGGGCCCGCTGCGCGACCAGCACCTGGCCGACGCCTCGGCGATCGTGGTCGGTCCCGGCCTGGGCCGCGCCCCGGGCACCGAGCAGCTCCTCGTCGAGCTTCTGCCTGGGCTCCGCGCCCCGGTCGTGGTCGATGCCGACGGCCTCAACATCGCCGCGGCGCGGCACTTCGACTGGCGGTCGTGCTCCGGGCCCGCGGTGCTCACCCCCCACCCCGCGGAGATGGGCCGCCTCTGCGGGCTCAGCACCGCCGAGGTGCAGGCCGGGCGCCGCCGGCTCGCCGTGGAGTACGCCGCCACCAGCGGGGCCGTGGTCGTGCTCAAGGGCAGCAACACCGTCGTCGCCGATCCCGCGGGCACGGTGCACCTCAGCGACCTCCGCGTGGTCGCGCTGGCCACTGGCGGCACCGGTGACGTGCTCTCCGGGCTGCTGGCGGCGTTCCTGGCCCAGGGCCTGGCTCCGTTCGATGCCGCGGTGGCGGCCGTGTTCGTCCACGCCGAGGCGGCGCTGGCGGTGCAGGACCGGCTCGGCCGCGCGGGCGTACTGCCCCGCGATCTGCTCGACGAGCTCCCTCCCGCCCAGGAGCGCACGCGTCGGGCCCTGGAGAGCCGGCGCTCCCGGTGAGCGCGGGCGCTCGCCGGCCTACTTCGAGTAGATGAACCCCTGGATGCCCGAGGAGTTGTCGGGAAGAACGCGATAGTCGACGCGGTCCCACCCGTTGTAGTTCATCTCCGAGAACTTGAACTCCCCGGCGGGCACGCCCGACGCCGGCCCCACCGCCTCGACGTAGCCGACATGGCCGATGCTGCTGGCGCCGTCGCCGCCGGGCCAGAAGCTGACCACCGCCCCGACCTGCGGCTGGTGGCCCTCGGGGTAGCCCATCCTGGCGGCGTTGCCATACCACTGGTCGGCGTTGCCCACCCAGGGGATGCAGCGCCGGCTGGCGACGTACCAGGTGCACTGTCCATAGGCGAAGTGGTTGGCGCAGGAGGAACCGCCGCCCCGCTGCGGCGGGGCATTGCCCGCGGCGAGCTCCTGGTCGATCTCGGCGATCTGCTCCTCGATGGCACGCGCCGGGGCGCTGGCCACCTGGAGGGCGGCGTTGCGGGCGTCGACCAGCATGAGCAGCGCGTTGCTGTCCGCGGCTAGCTGCCCCTCGAGGGCGGTCGACATGGCAGCGTCCTTCTGGATCTCCGCCTTCTCGCTGATGATCGCGGCCTCCTTGGCGCGCACGCTGGTCTGCAGCTTGCCGACCTGCTCCGCCACGTGCGAGGTGCCCGCGAGCCGGTCCACCGCCTGGCCGAAGGTGCGGGCGCTGAGCACCGCCGCCACCCATGAATCGGTGGTCGTGCTCTCGTAGCTCTGGCGGGTGAGCGTGGCCAGGTCCTGCTTGGCCGTGACGATCGTCGCCTCATCACTGGTGATCTGGCCATTGAGGGCCAGAAGGCGGGAGTTCAGGGAGGCCAGCTGGGTCTGCGCTGCCAGCAGCTTGGCCTGAGCCGCTGCGAAGGCGTTCTCCGCCGCAGCCAGAGCTGAGGTGGCGCTGTTCTTGGCGGGTTGGAGGGCCGCCAGCTGCGCCAGCAGCTGGGCCCGTCGGGCCACCAGGGCGGAGGTCTTGGTGGTGTTCGCCTGTCCGGTGGGGATGGCGGTGATGCCGATGCTGAGAAGGGCACCACAGCCGACCGCGATCGAGAGAAGCTTTCGCGTACCCCGCAATAGGTGCCCTCCGGTCCCCGTAGACGAGGTCCTGAATCCGATGAAGCGAGCGCGGGGTGCGGGCCCCTGCAACGCGGCGGCACGATAGAGGTTCGGAGGGACCTAATGCAACCGAGCGGGACCGCGCCCGCTCAGCCCTGCCGTCCCGAGGCGATCGCTGCGAGGCTCGGGCGGCAGCGGACGGAGTTGGCGGAAACGCTCGCCACGGGTGGCGGACGGCCAATCCGTAGAGTAGGACGGCGATGTCCGAGACCCCTCCGGCCCCAACGCGGCGGCGTTTCGGCGCCGGCGGACCGACGCTCGCTGAGGTCGGGGAGAGCGCGCTCCTCGAGAGCCTGGTGGAGATCGCCGCGGCCGCCGGCGGTCCGGCGCTCGCCGGGCTGCATGGCGACGATGCCGCCGTCTGGGCTGCCCCCCAGGGCAGCGACCTGGCGGTCAGCATCGACTGCCTGGTCGAGGACGTCGACTTCCGGCGCAGCTGGATCACCCCGCGGCAGCTGGGCAGACGGGCGTTCGCGGTGGCGGTCTCCGACATGGCCGGGACGGGTGCCCGGCCCACGCACTGCCTGGCCACGCTCTGTGCGCGCGGGTCGGAGCACCTCGAGGACATCCTCGAGATCCAGCGTGGCCTCTGCGAGGCGGCCGCCGCGGCGGGGTGCGCGGTGGCCGGGGGTGACGTCAGCGCCATCGACGGCCCCCTGGTGCTCGACGTCTGTCTCACCGGCACGCTCCCCTGCGGCCTGGCGCTGCGCCGCTCCGCGGGCCGGCCTGGCGACGCGCTGCTGGTGACCGGCGTGCTCGGCCGCGCCGCGGCGGGTCTGCGCCTGCTGAGAGACGGCCGGGCGCCGGCGACCCCGGTCGAGGAGCGGTGGATCGCCGCCCAGCTCGAGCCCACCATGCGCGTGGCCGAGGGGCGCCACCTCCTCGATGCCGGTGTCCGCTGCGGGGGCGACATCAGCGACGGGCTGCTTCTCGACGCCGCCCGCACGGCGCGCGCCTGCGGCTGTGCGATCGAGCTCTGGGCCGACAGCCTCCCCGTGGACACCCAGCTGGCCGGCCGTTTTGGTCGAGGGTGGCTCGAACTTGCGCTCGGCGGCGGCGAGGACTTCGAGCTCGTGGCCGCGGTGACAGCTGCGGATGCCGGCCGCCTGCTCTCGGAATGGCCGCCCCACCTGGCGCCCCTGCGCCAGGCGGGCGTGCTCCGGGCGGGCACGGGAGTGCGACTCCTGGAGCATCGCGCGGGCATGGAGATGACCCTGCCCTCCACCGCGGCGCAGCACTACCGGTGAGCACGGACAGCGCGGTGCTGCACAGCCACGCACCGGCCACCACCGAGATGTACGGCGCCGCGCTCGGTGCCGTTCTCCGGCGCGGGGACGTGCTGGTGCTCGACGGTCCGCTCGGCGCCGGCAAGACGTGCCTGGTGCGCGGCATCGTCGAGGGGGCGGGCGGCGACGCCGCCGCCGTGCGCAGCCCCACGTTCGTCCTCCACCAGCCGCACCGCGGCGCGCGCCTCACCGTGCACCATCTCGACCTCTACCGTCTGGGCCCGGGGGCATCCGTCGAGGTGCTCGACCTCGACACCCTTCTTCTCGACGGCGCCGCGGTCCTGGAGTGGGGCGGGTACGCCGATCTCCGCCATCTCCAGCCCTGCACGGTGTCGATGGCCGGAGGCGACGACGCCCGCCCCGATCAGCGCAGCCTGCGTCTCGTCGGGCCGGCGCCCGCGCACATCGCCGCGGCGTGGAGCGCACTGCAGGAGCGCGTGACGGCGCGGTGAGCGTCATCGCCATCGACACCGCCAGGCGTGCCTCCGCGTGGGTGCTGCGCGCCGCCGCAGACGGCACCGTCGGCGAGCGCCGCGAGCTGCCCGGCGGCGAGCTGGATCGCTGCCTGCCGGGAGCGGTCGCCGAGGTCCTCGCCGCCGATCTGGAGGCGGTGGTGGTGCTCACCGGCCCCGGCTCCTACAGCGGGGTGCGCGCCGGCATGGCGGCTGCGCTCGGACTCGCCCAGGCGCGCCGGGTTCCCCTGCACGGGCTTGGCAACCTCGCGGCGGTGGCCGCCATCGCCGGCAGCGCTGCCGGCGCCCGCTTCAGGGCCGTCGCCGACGCCGGCCGTGGCGGCGTGTACGTCGCCAGCTTCGAGCGCCGGGGCGTGGAGGTCGCGCAGGTGTCGCCGGTGTGGCGCGTGACCGCGACGGGCATCGATCGCAGCCAGCCGCTGTTCGCCACCACCAGCATCGCCGGCCTGGACACCGAGCTGATCGATGCGGTGCGCGCCCTCGCCGCCGCCGTGCCGCGTGCGCTGGCGGCGCCGGCCCTGGAGATGGGCGGCCTCAGCGCCATCCATGCTGGGGACAAACCCCTGGGCCCTGCTACGCTTGGCTTTCCAATCAGCCGTCCGCGGTGAGTGTCATGCAGGTCGTTCCGCGTCTCGCCCTCGAGCGCATGCGCCCCGAGGACATCCCTGCCGTCCAGGTCATCGAGCGGGAGATCTTCCTGTCGCCCTGGCCGCGCAACGCGTACGCCACCGAGCTGGCCCAGAACCGGCAGGCGTCGTACATCGTCCTGCGCGAGGATGGCGCGCTGGTTGGATACGCGGGGCTGTGGAGGGTTGTCCACGAGGCCCACGTCACCACCATCGGGGTGCGCGCCCGCGACCAGGGCAAGGGCTACGGCAAGACGCTCTTCGCCGCGCTCATCCAGCGCAGCTACGAGGGGGGAGCTCGCTGGATGACCCTGGAGGTGCGCGCCGGCAATGACCACGCCATCCGCCTCTACGAGTGGTTCGGGTTCAAGTCGATCGGACGGCGTCGCGGCTACTACACCGACAACGGCGAGGACGCGGTGATCATGTGGAGCGACAGCATCCACGCGCCCCAGTTCAAGCGCCGCTTCCTCGACATCCTCGCCGGCATCGACGTCGCCGGCATAGGCGGCCCCCCGGCGGCGGAGTACCCCCTCTGAACCTGCTCGCGGTGGAGACCTCGTGCGACGAGACCGCGGCCGCGGTGCTGCGCGAGGGCAGGCAGGTGATCAGCGGGGTCGTCGCCTCGCAGATCGATCTCCACGCGCCCCACGGCGGGGTGGTTCCCGACCTGGCCGCCCGCGCCCACCTGGAGGCCATCGGCCCGGTGGTGGAGGAGGCGCTGGGCGGGCTGGACGGCGGCTGGGACGCCATCGACGCCGTGGCGGTGACCCGCGGCCCGGGGCTGGCCGGGTGCCTGCTCGTGGGGGTGCTCTACGCGCAGGCTGCCGCGGTGGCGCGCGGGCTGCCGATCGTGGGCGTGTCGCACATGGCCGGTCACGTGTACAGCGCCTGGGTGAGCGACCTCGAGCTGGAGCCGCCGTACCTGGCGCTGGTGGTGAGCGGGGGGCACAGCGAGGTGGTGGAGCTGCGCGGACATGGCGACGCGCGCCGGTTGGCGTCGACGCGTGACGACGCCGCTGGCGAGGCGTTCGACAAGGCGGCACGCCTGCTCGGTCTCGGCTACCCGGGGGGGCCGGCGGTGGAGCGTGCCGCGGCGGGAGGCGACCCCGGCAGGTTTGCGCTGCCGCGCACCAGGCTGGAGGGAGCGCTCTCCTTCAGCGGTCTCAAGACCGCGCTGCGCTACACCGTCCGCGACCTCGGCGTCGAGCGGTTGAGCCACGACGGCACCCCCCGCGATGCCACCGTGGTCGCCGACCTCGCCGCCTCGTTCCAGAGCGCCGTGGTCGACCAGTTGCTGCACATCCTGACCACAACCGCGGACCGGGTGGGCGCCGAACGGATCGCGGTGGTCGGCGGCGTGGCCGCCAACCAGGCGCTTCGCACTGCGGTGCGGCAGCGGCTCTCCGGCCTCGCGGTCAGCATCCCGCCGCTGCCGCTGTGCACCGACAACGCGGTCATGATCGGGGCCGCCGGCTGGCACCGGCTGCGGGTCCACGGACCGGACACCCTCGGCATCGCCGTCGATCCCGTTCTCGACGCGTACGCCTGAGGGGCCGGAGCCGAGCGCGGCTACCATCGTGGCGATGAGCCAGACCGCTGTGACCGGCGCCCGGTCCGAGGTGGCCGACCGCTACCTGGAGACCATCTACTACATCGAGCACGAGGGCGACGTGCCCCGCCCGGGACGGATCGCCGAGTGGCTGGGGGTGAGCGCCCCCACGGTGACGGTCAGCCTGCAGCGCCTGGCCCGCGACGGCTGGGTGACCGTGGCCGAGGATCGCAGCGTCCACCTGTCCGACGCCGGGCGGGTGGCCGCCGCCGCCGTGGTGCGCCGCCACCGGCTCATCGAACGCTGGCTGACCGACGTCCTCGGGCTCGACTGGGCGACCGCCGACCGCGAGGCGGCCGCCCTCTCGCACGGCGTGTCCGACGTGGTCCTGGAACGGCTCGACGAGCACCTGGGGCGGCCGTCCACCTGTCCGCACGGCAACGTCATCCCGGGGCGGCGCGCGCCCGCCGGGCGCCCCATGCAGCGCCTGGTCGAGCTGCCCACCGGGGTGGGGTCGCGAGTCTTCCGGATCTCGGAGGTGGCCGAGCACGACGCTCCCCACCTGCTCGCGGTGCTCCACGATGGCGGGGTGGTGCCGGAGGCGTCTCTGCTCGTCGTCGACCGGGGTGAGGGCCAGCTCCGACTCGTCGTCGAGGGGCATCCGGTGGTGCTCAGCGAGGGTGTGGCGGCCGCCGTCTGGGTGGAATCGGCTCCGGACTGATCGGGGTGGGTTAGGTTAGGCTAATCTAAGCCCATGAGCTTCGCAGCGACCGCCGCCCTGGGAGCGGTCGCCGGCCTGACCATCCTGCTCGGCCTGCCCATCTGCCGCTGGCGGCGTCCCGGGCAGCGCGTCATGTCGCTGCTCACCTCGGCGTCCGTGGGCATCCTCCTCTTCATCTTCTATGACGTCATCCGCAACGCCAGCGAGGCGGTGGAGAGCCGGCTGAGCGGGTCGGCGGGACAGGGCGCCGGGCTCGGCCTCATCCTCGCCGCCGGGCTGGCGACTGGCCTCTTCGTCCTGGTGGGCTTCGAACGCGTCTCCCGGCGCCGCCCGCTGCCCGCCGGTCCGGGGGCCATGGCCGCCGGCGCGGCGACGGCCCCGGCACGAGTGCCGCTGCCGGCGCCGCTGCGCACCGCACTCCTGATCGCTGTCGGGATCGGGCTGCACAACTTCTCGGAGGGCCTCGCCATCGGCCAATCCGCCTCGGCGGGGGCCTACCGCTTCTTCCTGGTGCTGGTGATCGGTTTCGGTCTGCACAACATCACCGAGGGTTTCGGCATCAGCGGGCCGCTGCTCGGCCGGCGGCCCAGCTGGAGGTTCCTGGGGCTGCTCGGCGTGGTGGGCGGCGGGCCCACCTTCCTGGGAACGCTGATCGGCTACGGCGTCACCCGCGCGGTGGGCGCCTCGCTGGCCAGCCAGGCGGTGTCGGTGCTCTTCCTCGGGCTCGCCGCCGGGGCCATCGTCTACGTGATCGGCGAGCTGCAGCACGTCAACCGCAAGATCGGCAGCCACCACATGGGCATGCTCGGCCTGCTCTGCGGCTTCCTCGCCGGCTACGGCACCGACCTCTTCCTCAAGGCGGTCGGCGCCTGAGCCGGGCGGGGCCGGCGGAGTTGCCAGGCTGGCACTCGCTGGGGTACAGTGTTAGCAGTCTCAAGATGAGAGTGCTAACCAAATCTCACCGACAAGGGAGGTCCCTGTGGCCCTGAAGCTCCGCCCCCTGGCAGATCGCGTCGTCATCAAGCCCCTGGAGCGTGAGGAGATGACCAAGAGCGGCATCGTCCTCCCCGACACCGCCAAGGAGAAGCCCCAGGAGGGCACCATCGAGGCGGTCGGCAGCGGTCGCTACAACGAGCAGTCCGGCAAGCGAGTCGAGCTCGACGTCAAGGTTGGCGATCGAGTGATGTACGCCAAGTACGCCGGCAGCGAGGTCAAGATCGACGAGGTCGAGTACCTGATCCTCAGTGAGAAGGACATCCTCGCCGTGGTCGGCAGCAACGGCTCCAACTGATCCCCCAGGACTCGTCGCCGCCGGCGGCGCCAGCAGCCCTGTCCGTCGTTGCACCGGAGGCCCCTGAACCCGCATGACTGCCAAGCAACTTCGTTTCAGCAATGAGGCGCGCCAGGCGCTCCATCGCGGCGTCGACTCTGTCGCCGACGCGGTGTCGGTGACGCTCGGCCCGAGAGGGCGCAACGTGGTCATCGACAAGCGCTTCGGGTCTCCGCTGATCAGCAACGACGGCGTCACCATCGCCCGCGACCTGGAGTTCAAGGACCACTTCGAGAACATGGGTGCGCAGCTTCTCAAGGAGATCGCTGTCAAGACCAACGACATCGCCGGCGATGGCACCACCACCGCCGCGGTCCTCGGCCGCGCGCTCATCAACGAGGGGCTGCGCAACCTCGCCGCCGGGGCGTCCCCGAACGAGCTGCGCCGCGGCATGCTCGCCGCCACCGAGGCGGTGGTGGCCGCGGTGCGCAGCCGGTCGCACCCCGTCGACGGCAATGAGGACCTGGAGCGCGTCGCCACCATCAGCTCGGGTGACGAGGTCATCGGGACCATGATCGCCGAGGCCTTCGAGCGCGTCGGACGCGAGGGCGTGGTGACCGTCGAGGAGGGCAACGGCATCGAGACCGAGGTCGAGGTCGTCGAGGGCATGCAGTTCGATCGCGGCTACGTGTCGCCCTACCTGGTGACCGACCAGAAGACGATGGAGGCGATCCTGGAGAAGGCGGCGGTTCTGGTCACCGATGCCAAGATCACCGCCGTCGCCGACCTGCTTCCCGCCCTCGAGCTGGTGGTGCGCTCGAGCCGGCCGCTGCTCATCGTCGCCGAGGATGTGCAGGCGGAGGCGCTGGCAACCCTGGTCGTCAACCGCCTCCGCGGCTCCTTCACCGCGGTCGCGGTCAAGGCGCCCGCATTCGGCGATCGGCGCACCGCCATCCTTGCCGACATCGCGGTGCTGACCGGTGCCACGCTGATCAGCGAGAAGGTTGGGCTGCGCCTCGATGGGGTGCGTCTCGACCAGCTGGGCAGCGCCGAGCGGATCGTGATCACCAAAGAGGACACAACCATCCTCAGGGGCGGTGGCGACCGCGGCGCCGTCGACGCGCGCGCCGAGGATCTCCGCCGCGAGATCGAGGAGACCGAGTCGGAATGGGATCGCGAGAAGCTCCAGGAGCGGCTGGCGCGGCTGGTCGGCGGCATCGCCGTGGTCAAGGTCGGCGCCGCCACCGAGGTGGAGATGAAGGAGCGCAAGTCCCGCGTCGAGGACGCCCTCGCCGCCGTCCGGGCCGCGCTCGAGGACGGCTACGTGGCCGGGGGCGGGGTCGCGCTCCTGCGCGCCGTGGACTCCATCGACGACCTCGAGCTCCACGACGACGCCGCCACCGGGGCGCGGATCGTGCGCAGAGCACTCCAGGAGCCGCTGCGGATCATCGCCCAGAACGGCGGCCACGACGGCCCCACCGTGGCCAATCGCGTGGCCCAGGCGAGCGGTGACGAGGGTTTCGACGCGCGCACCGGCGACTACGCCAACCTCGTCCAGCGCGGCGTCATCGATCCCACCAAGGTGGTGGTCAGCGCGCTCTCCCACGCGGCCTCGATCGCCGCCATGATGCTCACCACCGAGGCGCTCATCGCCGACGCCCCCGAGCCCGAGGACGATGAGGCTGCTGCCGGCCACGGCCACGCCCACGGCGGCGGCATGGGTGGCATGGGCGGCGGCATGGGTGGCATGGGCGGCATGGGTGGCATGGGTGGCATGGGTGGCATGGGGATGGACGACGACCTCGACTTCTAGTCGGGCGGCGCCGCCGGTGGGCCGCGAGCCCGTCTGCCCCGCCTAGACTGACCAGCGCATGTGCGGCATCGCCGGCTTCACCGGTGTCGATCGGGAGCTGCTCACTCGGATGCTCGACTCCATTGTCCATCGCGGACCCGACGGATTCGGCGTCGAGGTCAACGAGCGCGTCTCCATGGGCGTGCGGCGGCTCGCCATCGTCGACATCGACGGCGGCAACCAGCCGCTGCGCACCGACGACCACCGGCTCTCCCTGATCTGCAATGGCGAGATCTACAACGCCCCCGAGTTGAAGGTCGAGCTGGAGGCCAGGGGGCATCGGTTCGCCACCGACCACTCCGATACCGAGGTTATCCTTCGCGGCTACGAGGAGTGGGGGCATGGTGTGGTCACCCACCTCACCGGCATGTTCGCGTTTGCGCTCTGGGACTCCACCAGAGGCGAGCTGTTCCTGGCCCGCGATCGGCTGGGCATCAAGCCTCTCTACTACGCGCAGCTGGGCAGCCGGGTCATCTTCGCCTCGGAGATCAAGGCGATCCTGCAGGACCCGGCCGTCCCGCGCCGCGAGGACCTGGCGGTGCTGCAGCGGTTCCTCCTCTTCCGGGTCCACGACGCCACTGAGGACACCTTCTTCGCCGGCATCAAGCGCCTCCGCCCCGCCCACACCATGACGATCGGTCCCGACGGCATCAGCAGCATCGAGCGCTACTGGAATCCAGAGATCAACCTGGAGTTCTCGAGCGGGCGCAGTGACGCCGACCACGCGGCCGAGTTCGCCGCCCTGTTCGAGAAGGTGGTGGCCCGGCACCTGCTCTCCGACGCGCCGGTGGGGGTGCCGCTCTCGGGAGGGCTCGACTCCAGCGGGGTGGTGTGCACCATGGCCGACCTCATGCAGCGCGGAGCCGACCTGCACACCGAGGGCAGGCTGCACACCTTCTCGGCACTCTTCCCCGGCCAGAGCATCGACGAGAGCGAGTACATCCATGAGGTCGAGACCCGCACCAACAGTGTCCCTCACTATGCATACCCCGACCTCGACGAGTTCTGGACAGAGATGACCGATTGGGTCTGGTTCCAGGAGGAGCCGACGATCGCCTCCGCGCCCTACGCGTACTACTGCGTGTACCGCGTCGCCCACGAGCACGTCAAGGTGATGCTCTCGGGCAACGGCGGCGACGAACTCCTGGCCGGGTACATACCCTACTTCAGGGCCTACCTGAGCTCTGCCCGCGACCAGCGCCACTGGTTGGCGGGGGCGCGCGAGCTGCTCAGAGGTCTCGACCTGTATCGCGGCTTCTTCGCCGAGGCCATGCGCTCGCGACTGCCGCGCCAGGGCGGCCTGCTGAGCATGCGGCCATTCCTGGCCGACCAGGACGGGAGCCTCGACTCGGTCAGCTTCACCCCCGATCGCAACCTCAACGCCCGCCTGGCCAACGACGTGCTCGCCTACTCGACGCCCAACCTGCTGCGCTATGAGGACAAGAACTCGATGGCGTTCTCCATCGAGGCTCGCGTGCCCTTCCTGGACCACGAGCTGGTGGAGTTCATCTTCCGGCTGCCCATCGACCAGAAGATCGATGGCGGCTGGAACCGGGCCGTGTACCGCCGCGCCATGCGGGGACGCATTCCCGAGAAGAACCGGCTGCGCCGGAGCAAGATCGGCTTCACCAATCCCGAGGTCACCTGGATCCGGGGCCGGGCCCCCGAGATGCGAGCCATCTTCGACTCGCCGGCGTGCCGCGGCCGCGGCATCTACGACAACGATCGCCTGGTCAGGGACTTCGACGCCTGGCTGGCCGGGGCGCCGGGGGACCCCCTGATCTTCTGGCGCACCATGGTCACCGAGCTGTGGATGCAGCGCTACATGGACCGGCCGGTCGCGCTGGCCGCATGACCGCGAACGCGCCGGTGGCATGGCAGGAGGCGAGGATGGTGGGCGGTCGCACCTACGAGCGCGCCGCGGTGCGCACCCACCTGGTCCACGTCAAGGAGCCGCTCGTCGAGGTGCTGCGGACCTACGTCGCGCCGCACTTCCAACCCGGCGACTTCCTCGTCCTCTCCGAGAAGTTCGTGGCCATCACCCAGGGCCGCGTCATTCATCGCTCGCTGGTGCGACCGGGGCTGCTCGCCCGGCTGCTGGTCAGGGGGGTGACCAAGCTCGAGGATGACGTCGGCTTCTCGGATCCCGCCAAGATGCAGGTGGCGATCATGCGCGCGGGCTGGGCGCGCATGGCCATGGCCATGTCGGTCGGCGGGGTCACCCGGCTGCTGGGACGGCACGGAGACTTCTATCGGCTGGCGGGCCACCGCGTCTCCGAGATCGACGGATTCAACCCGCACACCGTCCGGCCCTTCAACGAGTTCGCCATGCTGGGCCCCGAGGACCCGCCCCGCGACGCCCAGGCGATCGAGGACGCCACCGGCTGGCCGGTCGTGATCGTCGACGCCAACAACATCAACGTCGAGGTGCTCGGCGCCAGCCGCGGGGTTCCCGTCCCGGCGGCGGATGTGCGCCTGGCGGTGCTCGACAATCCGCTCGGGCAGGGCGAGGAGCAGACCCCGATCGTGCTGCTGCGCCCGCGCCCTGCGCCGTAGGTCAGGGCGGCGATGAGCCTGGACGCCGGTGGCGACACCCCCGCCGCGGCGGCGGGGACCAAGTGGGCAGAGGTGGACATGGCGGCGCTGCGCGACAACGCGGCGGCGCTTTGCCGCCTCGCCGGCGAAGGGTGCGCGGTCATGGCCATGGTCAAGGCCAACGGCTACGGCCACGGCGCGCTCCATGCGGCCACCGCCGCGCTCGCGGGAGGCGCGACCTGGCTGGGGGTGTCGTCGGTCACCGAGGCGGTGGAGCTGCGCCGCGCCGGGGTCACGGCTCGGATCCTCAACACCGGCTGGACGATGCCGTCGGAGATGGCGGCGGCGACGGTGCACGGCGTCGACGTCGCGGTGTTCGCGCCGGCTCAGGTGGGGGCCGCGCGCCAGGCGTCTCGCCGGGAGGGCAGGCCGCTGCGGGTGCACTGGAAGCTCGACACCGGCATGGGACGCCTGGGCAGCCGTCCCGAGGAGACAGCCGCGATGCGCGACGCGCTGCTTGCCGCCCGCGGCGACGTCGAGGTGGCCGGCCTGTGCACCCACTTCGCCTCCGCCGACGACGCCTCGACCGAGTTCACGCTCGCGCAGCACGAGCGCTTCGTGGCCGCGCTGTCAGCGCTGCGCGAGGACTTCGGCGGCGCGCTGGTGCACTGCGCCAACAGCGCCGCGGCCCTGCGCCTGCCCGGCACCCACCACGACATGGTCAGGCCGGGCATCGCCCTCTACGGGTACCCCCCGAGCTGCTGCGAGGGAGTCGTCGAGGTCCGTCCCGCCCTGCGCGTGCGCGCGCTGGTCAGCCTGGTCAAGGAGGTCGGCCCCGGCGACAGCGTCGGCTACGGGAGGGAGTGGATCGCGCCCCGTCGCACCCGGGTGGCGACGATCGCGGCGGGCTACGCCGACGGCGTCGACCGGCGCAACGGCAACCGCGGGGTGGTGATCGCCGGCGGCGCGGTCTGCCCGATGATCGGACGCATCAGCATGGACCAGCTGGCGGTCGACGTCAGCGACGCCGGCGAGGTGCACGCCGGCGACGCCGTCACCCTGATCGGGGAGGAGGGCGGCCACCGAGTCGACGCCGCCGCCGTCGCCGCCCGGATCGGCACAATCTCCTATGAGGTGCTCTGCGCGGTGTCGGCGCGGGTGCCTCGCGTCCCCGTCAACGTGAGCGGAGTGTGAGATGAGCCGGATGGTGAGGATCGCGGTGGCGCAGTACGCCCCCCGGGTCGGCGACGTGGCCGGCAACCAGTCCGCGGCGGTGGGCTGGGCGCGCCGCGCTGCCGCGGAGCGGGTCGACCTGCTGGTGCTGCCCGAGCTGGCGTCGAGCGGCTACGTCTTCGCCTCCGAGGCGGAGGCCGCGGCCAGCGCGCAGGACCCCGCGCACGGCGACATCGTGCGTGCGCTCACCGAGGTGTGCGCGGGATCGGGCATGCACTGCGCGGTCGGTATCAACGAACGCGACGGCGCGGTGCGCCACAACAGCGCGGTGCTGATCGGTCCCCGGGGCCACCTCGCCACCTACCGCAAGCTCCACCTCTTCAACGATGAGAAGTCGTGGTTCGAGCCGGGCGGCGAGCTGCCGGTGGTGGAGCTGCCCTTCGGCAAGGTGGGCATGGTCATCTGCTTCGACCTCTGGTTCCCCGAGGCGGTGCGTGCCCTGGCCCTCGCCGGAGCCGAGGTGATCGCGGTGCCCACCAACTGGGTCGCCTCCTTCCGGCGCCAGGTCTACGACCAGGCCGGCTACTGCACAGGGGACATCGTGGCCATGGCGAGCGCGGCGCAGAGCGGCGTGGTGATGGCCTGCGCCGACCGCGTCGGGGTGGAGCGCGAGGTGCGGTTCCTGGGCTGCTCGCTCATCGTCGGCCCCGACGGCTGGCCGCTCCAGGGTCCCGCCGGCCCCGAGGAGGAGACGCTGCTCGTCGCCGACGTCGACCTCGAGAGCGTGGCCGCGACAAGGCGGCGAACCCCGCGCAACCACCTGCTCGAGGATCGCCGCCCCGACTCCTACAATGCTGTGGTCATTCCACCTCCGCAGCCGTCGGGCGCGGTCACCACCGCCACATCCCCCTGAGCGCCACCACCCACCCCACGCCCCTCCTCGCCGGCCTCAACGACGCCCAGCGTGACGCGGTCGTGGCTCCCGACGGGCCGCTGCTGATCTTCGCCGGCGCGGGCAGCGGCAAGACGCGCGTGCTCACCCACCGCATCGCCTACGTGCTGGCCAACCGCGACGTGCGGCCTCACGAGATCTGCGCGGTCACCTTCACCAACAGGGCGGCGCGTGAGATGCGCTCGCGGGTCGAGACCCTTCTCGGGGGCAGCACCTCGGGGATGTGGCTCGGCACCTTCCATGCCCTGGGGGCACGCATCCTCCGCCGCGACGGCAGCGCCATCGGCATCCCGAGCGGTTACTCCATCTACGACGAGGCGGATCGCGCAGCCGCGCTGCGCCGCGCCCTGGCGGCCGAGGACATCGACGACAAGCGCCACCCGGTGGCCAAGGTGGGACACGCCATCAGCTCCGCCAAGAACGAGCTGCTCGACGCCACCACCTACGCGGCCAGGCACAGCGGGGCGTACCACGAGGCCATCATCGCCAGGGCATTCGCCGCCTATGAGGCGGAGATGCGAGCCGCCGACGCGCTCGACTTCGACGACCTCCTGGTGCGCACCGTGCAGCTGCTGCGCGAGTGCCAACCCATTCGCGAGGAGTACCAGCAGCGCTTCCGTCATCTCTTCGTGGACGAGTACCAGGACACCAACCTCGCCCAGTACGTTCTGGTCAGGGTGCTGTCCGAGAAGCACCGCAACCTCACCGTGGTCGGCGACGACGACCAGTCGATCTTCGGCTGGCGCGGAGCGGACGTGCGCAACATCCTCAGCTTCCGCCGCGACTACCCCGACGCCAGGACGGTCACCCTCGAGCAGAACTACCGCTCCACCCAGGTGATCCTCGACGCCGCTCACGGGGTCATCCGGCACAACCCCGATCGGGCCGCCAAGAAGCTCTGGACCGAGCGCAGCGGTGGCGAGCCGATCCGGCTGATCTCGGTGTACGACGAGCAGGAGGAGGCGCTTGCGGTGTGCGCCGAGATCGAGCTGCTGATCGGCCGGGAGGGCTTCTCGCTGAGCGACTGCGCCGTCCTCTACCGCACCAACGCCCAGTCGCGCGCCTTCGAGGACATCCTGCTCCGCCGGGGCATCCCCTACCGGCTGGTCGGTGGCCTGCGCTTCTACGAGCGTCGCGAGGTCAAGGACGTGCTCGCCTACCTGCGCCTGATCGCCAATCCCCGCGACGCCGTGTCGTTCGGACGGGTGGTCAACGTCCCCAGGCGCAAGCTGGGCGACCGCACCGTGGCCGAGCTGGAACGTCTGGCCCGGCGCAAGCGCATCTCAGTTTTCGAGGCGGTGAGCGCGCTCGACGACACGGCCGAGATCACCGCCGCGGCGCGCGCGTCGCTGGCCGGTTTCGGCCGTCTCATCGGCGACCTGCGCGACCTCTCCGAGCGCATGCCGCTGCCCCAGTTCCTCGACCGCGTTCTCGACGACACCGGGTACCAGAGGATGCTGCGCGACGGCAGCCCGGAGAACGAGGAGCGCTGGGCCAACGTCGCCGAGCTGGTGGGGCTGGCCGCGGAGTACGCCGACGTGCCGCCTCCCCAGGGCCTCACCCAGTTCCTCGAGAACGTCGCGCTGGTCGCCGACGTCGACAGCCTCGACGACTCCGCGGTCGGGGTCACCCTGATCACCCTGCACCAGGTCAAGGGGCTCGAGTTCCCGGTCGTCTTCCTGGCCGGCATGGAGGAGGGGCTGCTGCCCCACGTCCGCGCCCTCGAGGAGGGGGACAGCGGCGTCGCCGAGGAGCGGCGGCTGACCTACGTCGGGGTCACCCGCGCGCAGCGCCGCCTCTACGTGCTCCACGCTTTCCGGCGCCATCTCTACGGTGCGCACCAGCTGGCCGAGGCGTCGCGGTTCCTCGCCGATCTGCCCGCGGAGCTGCTCGACATCGTCCGCCGTCCGGGTGCGGCGGTGCCCTCGCCGCCGCGCACACCGGGGGCGGTGCGCGCCGCGGTGCACGCCCACGCGGTGCGCCCCAACCCCGTCGAGCTGGCTCCGCAGCGCTACCGTGAGGGGATGCGCATCGCCCACCCCAAGCTCGGCGAAGGCACCATCCTGAAGAGCACCATGACGCGCTCCGGCGAGGAGGTCGTGATCAAGTTCGACGGCGCCGGGGTGAAGATCTTTGCGGTCGCCGACTCGGCGATCTACCCGCTCAACGCCTGACGGCCGGACAGCCCCGTGAGCGAAACGCCGGCCGTCCCAACCGCGGCCCGCGACCGGGCCGCTGAGCTGCGCTCGATGATCGACCGGCACGCGCATCGCTACCACGTGCTCGACGACCCGGAGATCTCGGACGCCGAGTACGACCGCCTCTTCCGTGAGCTCGTCGATCTCGAGTCCGAGCACCCCAGCCTGCAGACGCCGGATTCGCCAACCCAGCGGGTCGGCGGCGCTCCCCTCGACAGCTTCACCAAGGTCCGCCACCGGAGCCAGATGCTCTCCCTGGGCAACGCCTTCTCCGCGGACGAGGTGGAGGCGTTCTTCCGCAGGGCGGAGCGTGGAGCGGGCACGGTCGAGGCGTATGTCTGCGAGCTGAAGATCGACGGTCTGGCCATCTCTCTGACCTATCGCAACGGCGAGTTCGCACGCGCCGCCACCCGTGGCAACGGCGTCGAGGGCGAGGACGTCACCGCCAACCTGCGCACCATCCGCAGCGTGCCCATGCGCCTGCAGGACCCGGCCGCGCTGCCCAGGGACTTCGACGTTCGCGGCGAGGTCTACCTCCCCAAGGCGCGCTTCGCCGCCCTCAACGCGCAGCTCGAGGAGGCGGGCAAGCAGACCTACGCGAACCCCCGCAGCGCCGCGGCGGGGGCGGTGCGACAGCTCGATCCCGCGGTCACCGCCAGGCGCGGCCTCTCGACGTTCATGTACCAGCTGGAACCGCCCGGACGGGTGGCCACGCAGGCTGACGTCCTCGATCTCCTCGAGCGCGCCGGGTTCCGGGTCAACCCGCACCGTCACCTGGCCGGTTCGCTCGACGAGGTGCTCGCCTACATCGAGCACTGGGCGCAGAGGCGGCACGCTCTCGACTACGAGACGGACGGGGTGGTCATCAAGGTGGCATCGCTCGCTCAGCAGGACGAGCTCGGCCGGGTGTCACATGCCCCGCGCTGGGCGATCGCCTACAAGTTTCCACCGGAACAGGTGGAGACCGAGGTGCTGGACATCGCCGTGCAGGTTGGGCGCACCGGCGCGGTCACCCCCGTGGCCCACCTCAGGCCGGTCCAGGTGGCGGGCTCGACGGTGCGCCGGTGCACGCTGCACAACGAGGACGAGGTGGCCCGCAAGGACGTGCGCATCGGCGACACCGTGGTGCTCCACAAGGCTGGGGACGTGATCCCCGAGATCGTGCGCCCGCTCCTCGAGAGACGGCCCGCTGGTGCGGCGCCGTGGGTCATGCCCGATCGCTGTCCCGCCTGTGACAGCGGGCTGGTGCGCGAGGCCGGCGAGGTGGTGCGACGCTGTCTCAACCCACTCTGCCCGGCACAACGGCGCGAGCGCCTGCGCCACTTCGGCTCGCGCGCCGGCCTGAACATCGAGGGACTCGGCGAAGCGGTCATCGACCAGCTCGTCGACGCCGGATTCGTGGCCGACCCCGCCGACCTCTTCGCGGTGACAGTCGAGCAGCTGCTGACGCTGGAGGGCTTTGCGCAACGATCCGCGGAGAAGCTGCACGACGCCATCGCCGCGCGGCGCACCGTGCCGCTGACCCGCCTCGTCAACGCGCTCGGCGTCCGTCATGTCGGCGAGCACACCGCCGCCCTGCTCGCGCAGCGCTTCGGCACCGTCGACGCGCTCGCCGGCGCGTCGGTCGAGCAGCTCACCGCCGTGGAGGGAATCGGCCCGGTGGTCGCTGAGCACGTCGCCCGCTGGTTCGCCACCGGCGAGGGCAGGGAGCTGCTCCGCCGCCTCGGCGAGGCCGGCGTCAGCGGCGAGGCGGTGGGCGCCGCCTCCGGCGGCCCCTGGCAGGGGCAGTCCTGGGTGCTGACGGGGAGCATGGACGCGCTGACCCGGCCCGAGGCGGAGGAGCGCATCCGCGCCCTGGGGGCGTCGCCGGGCTCGAGCGTCAGCAAGCGCACCCACACGGTTGTCGCGGGCGCCTCCCCAGGCAGCAAGCTGGCTCGCGCGCAGGACCTGGGCGTGCGCATCATCGACGAGCGGGAGTTTCTCGATGAGCTGGCCGCCGCCGGCGGCTGAGATGGGACGGAGCGGACAGCGCCCTACAGTGGAGAGGTGACCACACAGACGGCGTCGCGGCGCGCCCGGCTCTCCGACAACCCGGACCTGCTCCGCGCCCGCCTGCGCGCGGCGCCGACCGGGGCGGGTGTGTACGTGATGCGCGACCTCGAGGGTCGGGTTGCCTATGTCGGCAAGGCGGCCAGCCTGCGCAGCCGCCTGCGTTCCTACTTCAGCGGCGTGGACTCGCTGCCGCCACGCACCCGCACCCTGGTCGACCGCATCTTCGACTTCGAGGTGATCCCCTGCCTCAACGAGCGCGAGGCGCTGATCCTCGAGAACAGCCTGATCAAGCAGTACCGGCCCCGCTACAACGTGCGCCTCAAGGACGACAAGAGCTATCTCTACCTGAAGATTCCCCGGCCGGGAGCGGGGCCGTCCCTGGCTCCGGGCACAGCCCGTGAGCAGGTCCGCGCCCCGCGCGGCGAGCGCGGCGTGCTGGCCACGGAGTTCCCCAGGCCCTACTACACGCGCCGGATCGCGCGCGACGGAGCGCGCTACTTCGGGCCCTACACAAGCGCGCAGTCGCTGCGCACCACGGTCAAGTCGCTGCGCACCATCTTTCCCTTCCGCACCTGCAGCGATGAGGCTTTCCGCCGTGGCCGGGTGTGTCTCGACTATCACATCAAGCGCTGCAGCGGTCCCTGTGAGGGGCGCATCGACGCCGTCGACTACGCCACCCTGCTCGACCAGGTGGATCTCTTCATGCAGGGCCGCAGCGACGCGCTCGATGCCCAGCTGCGCACCCAGATGGAGGGGGCCGCCAGGGCCCTCGACTTCGAGCTGGCGGCGCGCTTTCGCGATCGCATTCGTGCCACCCATCGCATCGCCGAGCGGCAGAGGATGCTCACCGGGTCGCGCACCGACCAGGACTGCGTGGCCGTGGCCCTGGAGGGCGGCCGCGCCATGGTGGCGGTGCTGGCGGTGCGCCGGGGACGCGTCCTGGCCATGGAGACGCACGAGCTCGAGGGCGCCACCGGTCTCAGCGGCGGCGACTGCCTGGGAGCGTTCGTTCCCCAGTTCTACGGCAGCGCGCCGACCGTGCCGCGCACCGTGCTGGTGTCCGACGCCCTCGAGGATGCGGCGGTGGTCGCGGAGTTTCTCGCCGACCAGCGCGGCGGCCCGGTCGAGCTTCGCCACGCTCGCCGCGGCACCGGTCGCGAGCTCGTCGAGCAGGCTCGGACCACCGCGTTGAGCGCGCTCCGCCAGCAGCGCATCGTCGACGACTTCGACGCGGAGCGCACCGAGGCGCTGCTCGTCGACCTCGCCCTGCGCCTGCGCCTGCCCGGCCCGCCGCGCCGCATCGAGTGCTACGACATAAGCAACACCATGGGCACCAACTCGGTGGGCTCGATGATCGTCTTCGAGGACGGGCGGCCCCGTCCCTCGCACTACCGCCACTTCGGCATCCGCACCGTGGTCGGCAGCGACGACTTCGCATCCATCGAGGAGACCCTGCGCCGCCGCTTCGCGCGCTTCCTGCGCAGCCGCGGCGACGGGGCGGGGGCGGATGACATCCCCGTCGTCGACCCCGCGGGCAGCAACGGGGAGGTGGGCAAGCGCAGCGAGACGGCGGAGCGCCCCGCCCTCGAGGACAGCTTCGGCCTCCTTCCCGACCTGGTGCTCATCGACGGCGGCAAGGGGCAGCTCGCCGCCGCCCATCGCGTCCTCCGTGAGGCCGGCCTCGGTCAGGTCCCGGTCTTCGGGCTGGCCAAGCGCAACGAGGAGCTGTACGCGCCCGCGGTGTCGCGGCCCATCCTCATCGAGAAGGACAGCCCCACGCTCTTCCTGGTGCAGCGGGTGCGTGACGAGGCCCATCGCTTCGCCATCACCCACCACCGCGGGCGGCGGGCACGCAGCGCGCTGCGCTCGCGGTTGGACTCGGTGCCGGGGCTGGGGCCGGTGCGCAAGCGCACCCTGCTGCGACGCTTCGGCAGTCTCGACGGGATCCGTGCGGCGACCGTCGATGAGCTCTCCGGCGAGGTGCCCCGTCCGGTGGCGTTGAGCATCAAGGAGCTGCTCTAGCCCGCTCAGGCGGGATGCGGGGGAGGCGGCGGCGCCAGCGCGCCGCCGGCACCGGACGTCGCCTCGGCGCTCGCCTCTCCGCGCGGCGATCCCTCCCTCTCCGCGCCACCGCGGATCAGCGGTGCCCAGCTGACCGCCATGCTGGCCCCGCCGGCGGGGGATTCGCCAACCTCCCAGCGGCCGCCGCTGGCTCCCACCACGGCGGCCGCGATGGCCAGGCCGAGGCCCGAGCCGCCGGGGCTGTCGCTGGCCCGGCGGAAGCGGTCGAAGATCTGGCTGCGTTCCTCGACCGCGATGCCGGGACCGGAGTCGTCGACCGCCAGGCGCACGCGGGAGTCGCGCCGGCCCACCTGCACGTCCACGCTGCCCCCGCTCGGTGTGTAGCGGCAGGCGTTGTCGAGCAGCACTCCGAGGAGGCGGTCCAGCCATTCGGGTGGGGCGCTGATCATGGTGGAGACGGGTTCCACCGCAACCCTGAGCACCAGGCCGCGCGCCTGCGCCACCGCCGTGAAGCGGCCGGCGGCCTGTTCGGCCAGCACACCCAGGTCGGTGGCCTCCGAGGTGGGAGCGGGGCTGGCGCTGTCGAAGCGCGCCAGCCAGAGCAGGTCGTCGACCAGGCGGCGCATGCGCTTGCTCTCCACGCCCACCGCCGCGAATGCGTTGCGGTACCAGGCGATGTCACGCTCGCGCTCCAGCGCCAGCGAGGTCTGGGCTTCGATCACCGACAGCGGGGTGCGCAGCTCGTGGGAGGCGTCGGCGGTGAGCTCGATCTGGCGCTGTCGGGCCCGCTCGATCGGTGCCGCCACCCGCCGGCCCACCGCGTATGCGCCGAAGAAGACGGCGAGCAGCAGCGCCGGCCCCACGATCAGCTCGGCGGTGAGAATGTTGCGCTGGGCGGTGGCGACGTTGGCCAGCGAGTCGGCCACGACCACGTGGGCGTTGCGCACCAGGATGCCGTTGCCGAGCACCACGTCCATCTGGACGCCATCGAAACGGAGGTCGCTGCCGTCGGACAGCTGCAGCGTGGTCGGCGAGCCCACCGCTCGGGCCGCGTCAGGGAGCGGCTCGGTGGCCGACGACTGCTGCTGGTCGCGGGCGCGCCCGGGCAGCACCTCGCCATCGGGGAGCACCGCCCACAACAGCAGCGGCTGCTGGTACGCCGGACCCTGGCTGGGGAACCCGTTGGCGCGGGGCGATTGATCGCTGACCTGGCCGAGGTAGCCGCGCAGGCGATCATCGACCGCCGCGGTGAGGTTGCGGGTGACGATCATCATCACCGCCCCCGCGATGACCAGGTAGGCGAGGAAGACCAGGCCGGTGGCGACGATGGCGACCCGCAGCGTGGTGCGGCGGGCATCGCGAGCCGGCCGGGCGACCACCCCGGCGATCCGGCCCAGCGCGGAGCCGCGCCTGGCCAGGCGCCCCGGCGGCTCGCTCACGCGTGCTCCAGGCGGTAGCCCGAGCCGCGCACCGTGACGATGCGAACCCCGGCGTCGGGGAGCTTGGCGCGCAGCCTGCTGAGGCGGACGTCGATGGCGTTGGAGCCCAGCGGATCGGTCTCGTCACGCCAGGCCTGCTGGGCGATGCTGTTGCGATCGACCACCTGGGGAGCGCGGCGCATGAGCAGCTCGAGGATGTTGAACTCGGTGGCGCTGAGGTGGATGGCGCGGCCGTGAGCGCTGACCTCGCGACGGTTGGGATCGAGCTCGAGGACGCCGCGCACCAGCGTCGCCGTGTCGGTGCCGGGAGGGCGGCGCTGCAGCGCCCGGATGCGGGCGAGCAACTCGCCGAAGTCGAACGGCTTCACCAGGTAGTCGTCGGCGCCGGCGTCGAGCCCCTCGATGCGATCGGCGGTGGTGTCGCGGGCGGTGAGCATGAGCAGACGGGTGGGACGCTTCTCGCGGCGCACCCAGGCCACCACCTCGACCCCGGAGGCGCCCGGCATGCGCCAGTCGAGAACTGCCACGTCGTACTCGTAGAAGCGGAGCTGAGCGATGGCGTCGTCGCCCCGGGAGACGGCGTCGACGAAGAAGCCGTGGTCCTCGAGCCCCTGGGTGAGCACGGTGCGCAGCCCGGGGTCGTCCTCGGCCACCAGGATGCGCACGCTCAGCTCCGACTCGGTGGGCTCATGCTTCTTGAGGATAGGCCACCACGCTACCCGGCTCACCTTGCGAATTCATGACACCGTGAGCGCCTCGCCGGACGTTGGCGGCGACGCCACTACACTTTCTCAGGTGAGCAGCGCCGAGACGGGAGCCAGCGCCTGGATCCTCAGCGGGATGAGCGGCGCCGGCAAGGCCACCGCGCTGCGGGCGCTCGAGGCGGCGGGGATCCCCTGCATCGACAACCTCCCCGCCATCATGCTGGCCGCCTTCGCCGCCGTGCCCAGGTCGGAACCTGCGGTGGCGGTGGTCGACTCCCGCAGCGGCGCCCAGCTCCAGTCACTGGACGGAGTCGGCGGGTTCCGGCTGGTCTTCCTGGACGCCCCCGACCCCGTGCTGGTGCGACGGCTCGCCGAGAGCAGCCGGCCGCACCCCTGCGCCGCCGCGGGCGCCGGCCAGGCGGCGGTGAACGCGGAACGAGCCGTGGTCGAACGGCTGCGCGCCGCCGCCGACGTGGTCATCGACACCGGGCCGCTCACCGAGACCCAGCTCGCCGAACGCATCGTCGAGCTGGTGACCCCGCCGCCGAGGATGCCGGCGGGGCTGCTCTGCACGGTGTCCTCGTTCGGGTTCAAGTACGGGCCGCAGCTCGAGGCAGACTGGGTGATCGACAGCCGCGTCCTGCCCAACCCCTTCTGGGATCCTACGCTGCGGCCGCTCACCGGCCTCGACCAGCCGGTGCGCGACTTTCTCCTCGGTCACGAGGAGGCGGATGAGCTCATCGAGCGGACCGCGGCCCTGCTGGAATGGGTCATCGCCACCGCCCGGCGCCGAGGACGCCAGGCGCTTCACGTCGCCGTCGGCTGCACCGGGGGGCGGCATCGTTCGGTGGTCATCGCCGTCGAGCTGGCCGCCCGGCTCGCCTCCGGAGGCGTCGTGGTGGAGGTGCGCCACCGCGACGTCCACCGCCCCGACCCCCGCTGAGCCGCTCCCGGAAATGCGCGGAGGGTCGTTCACGGAGAGCGTGGTCGCCGAGCTGGCTCCGCACCTTCCTCCGCTGCCGCACTGCCGCGCGGCCCTGCTCGAGGGCATGGCCCTGACCGGTGATCCCGCGGTGGGGGCGACCGTGCTGGAGACGCCGCGCGCGGTCGCCGCCCGCTGCGCCGTCGCCGTGCTCCACGCCGACTCCCGCGTCGGGCACGCCTCACGGGTGCGGGCGGCGCGCTCCGCCCGCTACCGGGTGGAGCTCCCGCCCGGGGGAGCGGCGCCGACGGCGGGCAACTGCTGCAGGAGGAGCCGGCTGCGCGGGGCCTTCCTGGCGCTCGGCTCCGTGAACCGGCCGGATCGGCCGCCCCACCTGGAGATCCCGGCGCGCCACGCTGCCGCGGCGGCCCTGCTCGTCGAGGACTTCGCCGCCCTGGAGATCGCCGCCACCGTGCGTCGGCGCCGATCCCGCCCGGTGGTCACGGTGCGCAGCGCCGCCGCGGTGGGCGCGGCCCTCAGCTCGATCGGCGCCCAGGGCGGTCGGTTGCGCTTCGAGGAGGGGCGGGTGGTGCGCGATGTCCGCGGCGGCGTCAACCGCAGCCTCAACGCCGAGACCGCCAACCTGCGCCGCACCGTCGATGCCGCGGTGCGCCAGCTCGACGCCGTCGACCGCCTGGCCGCCGACGCGCGCGTCTGGGACCTGCTGCCTCCGGCGCTGCGCGCCGCGGGGCTGCTGCGCCGGGCCCACCCCGACGCGCCGCTGGGATCGCTCGCCGAAGCGGCCGGGATCAGCCGCCCCGCCATGGCCGGGCGGCTGCAGCGGCTGGTCGCGGCGGGGCTGCGCTGACCATGGCACGGTTGAGCCGATCGCAGTGGTAGTGTCGGCTCCCCTCCGCGCCGAGCGCGGCCTTTCTGCTGGGGAGAGATGACGCATGGGTGTCAAGGTTGGCATCAACGGCTTCGGTCGGATCGGACGCAACGTGTACAGGGCGGCTCGCGAGCGCAATTCCGCTCTCGAGTTCGTCGCCGTCAACGACCTCACCGACGCGGCCACCCTCGCCCACCTCCTCAAGCACGACTCGGTCCTCGGTCGATTCCCCGGACAGGTCGGCGTCGACGGCGAGCAGATCGCAGTCGACGGCGCGCGCCTCACCGTGCTCGCCGAGCGCGATCCGCAGCGACTGCCCTGGGGCGACCTCGGCGTCGACCTGGTCATCGAGTCGACCGGATTCTTCACCGACGCGACCAAGGCCCGCGCCCACATCGAGGCCGGCGCCAGGAAGGTGATCATCTCCGCGCCCGCCACCAACGAGGACATCACCGTGTGCGTGGGAGTGAACCACACCGCCTACAACCCCAACGAACACCACATCGTCAGCAACGCCTCCTGCACCACCAACTGCCTGGCCGCGGTCGCCAAGGTGCTCAGCGACAGCTTCGGCATCGAGGCCGGGCTGATGACCACCATCCACGCCTACACCAACGACCAGGTGCTCCTGGACGCGCCCCACAAGGACCTCCGGCGGGCCCGCTCCGCCGGCCTCTCCATCATCCCCACGTCCACCGGCGCGGCCGGGGCGATGGCCCTGGTCATGCCGGAGCTCAAGGGCAAGCTGCACGGCATGTCGCTGCGCGTGCCGGTGAGCGACGTCAGCCTGGTGGACCTCACCGCCACCCTGAGCCGTCCCGCCACGGTCGAGGGCGTCAACGCCGAGCTGCGCGAGGCCGCGGACGGCTCGCTCAGCGGCATCCTCGCCGTCTCCGACGAGCAGCTGGTGTCCGTCGACTTCCTCCACGACAGCCACTCCTCGATCGTCGACGCGCCCTCCACCATGATGGTCGGCGACCGCACGGTGAAGGTGCTCTCCTGGTACGACAACGAGTGGGGATACTCGTGCCGGGTCGTCGACCTCGCCGAGCACATCGCCGGCCGTCTCTGATCTCTCGGCGATGCCCAAGGCCACCCTCGACGATGTCGACGTCCGCGGCAAGAACGTGCTTCTGCGCGTCGACTTCAACGTGCCGCTGCACGAGGGGCGGGTCGCCGACGACCGTCGCATCCGCGCCGCCCTGCCCACCATCACCGCCCTGCGGGAGCGGGGGGCGCGAACGATCATCGTCACCCACCTGGGCCGCCCCGGAGGACGCGTCGACAGGTCGCTGACCGTGGGTCCGGTCGCCGACCGGCTCGGCGAGCTGCTCGGCGTCGACGTGCCCGTGGCCGCCGACGTCATCGGGTCCTCGGCGCAGCTGCTGGTGCGAGGACTGCGCGATGGCGACGTGGCCATGCTCGAGAACGTGCGCTTCGAAGCGGGGGAGGAGCGCGACGATGCCGAGCTGGCGGGGCGCCTGGCGGCGTACGCCGACGTGTTCGTCAACGACGCCTTCGGCACCGCCCACCGCGCCCACGCCTCGACCGTGGGCGTCGCCCGCCTCCTTCCCGCCGTGGCCGGCCAACTGATGGCGCGCGAGCTGGAGATCCTCCAGGGCGTGCTCGACGATCCCCGCCGGCCGCTGGTCGGAGTGCTGGGTGGCGCCAAGATCTCGACCAAGCTCGAGCTGCTCACCACCCTTGCCGGCAGGGTGGACAGCCTCTACATCGGCGGGGCCATGGCGTGCACCTTCTTCCGTGCCAGGGGAGCCGGCACCGGCCGCTCGCTGGTCGAGGAGGACAGGGTGAGCATGGCCCGCGAGGTGCTCCGCTCCGCGGAGGCGACCCCGGGCACCATCCACCTGCCCGTCGACGTGGTCGTCGCGCCCCGCGCCGCCGAGGGAGCGCCCACCGAGGTGGTCGCCTGGGATGCCATTCCCGACGATCGCATGGTCGTCGACATCGGCCCGGCGGCCGTGGCCGCCATCACCGCGGCCTTCGCCTCCGCCGCGACGGTGATCTGGAACGGCCCCCTGGGCATCTACGAGATCGAGGCGTTTGCCCGGGGCACGCGCGAGGTGGCTCGCGCTCTCGGCAGGAGCCCGGCGTTCAGCGTGGTCGGTGGTGGTGACCTCGACGCCGCCGTCGCGGATGCCGGCGTTTCTGACAGCATCGACTTCATCAGCACCGGTGGTGGGGCCACGCTGGAGCTGCTCGAGGGCCACGACCTGCCCGGGGTGGCCGCGCTGCGCGACCGCGAGCCGGTGGGCTCGTGAGCGGATCCTCGCTGCAGCTGCCGATGGTCGCCGGCAACTGGAAGATGAACACCACAGTCGAGCAGGGGCTGGCGCTGGCCCGCGCGGTGGTGCGGCAATGCTCGGCGCAGACGGCTGTCGAGGTGGCCGTGCTGCCGCCCTTCGTGCACCTCTGGCCGGTCGCCAAGGAGGTGTCGGCCAGCTCGGTGCTGCTCGGTGCCCAGAACGTGTCCTGCGAGGAGGAGGGCGCCTTCACCGGAGAGGTCTCCGCGGCCATGCTCGCGGGCTGGTGCGACCTGGTGCTGGTGGGTCATTCGGAACGGCGCCATCTCCGCGGCGAGACCGATGAGCAGACGGGGCGCAAGTTCGCGGCAGCGCGGCGTCACGGCCTGCGAGCCATCGTCGCGGTGGGGGAGACGGAGAGCGAGCGCGATGCGGGGGCCACGTCAGCGGTCGTCGACCGCCAGCTCGACGCGGTGCTCGCGGCCATCGGTGACGCCCCGTCCGCGGCCGACTGGGTGATCGCCTACGAGCCGGTGTGGGCCATCGGCACGGGGCGCACCGCCAGCCCCGAGCAGGCCCAGGAGGTGTGTGCCCACATCCGTGAGCACGTCGCCGATCGCGCCGGGGCCGCACCCCGGGTCCTCTACGGCGGCAGCGTCACCGCCGCCAACGCTGCCGACCTCTTCACTCGTCCCGACATCGACGGCGGCCTGATCGGGAGTGCCAGCCTGAAGGCGGACGCCTTCGCCGCCATCGTGGCCGCCGCCGCGACGGCCGGCGCGATGCGGTGAGGACGGTCCGGCCGTTCGTCCTGGCTGTGCTCGACGGCTGGGGACACTCCGATGACGCCGCCGGCAACGCCATCGCGGCGGCGTCGACCCCGGTGGTCGACCGCCTCATGCGCACCTGTCCGTGGACCACGGTCGCCGCCAGCGGTGAGGCGGTGGGGCTGCCCGACGGCCAGCAGGGCAATTCCGAGGTCGGCCACCTCACCATGGGCTCGGGCCGGGTGATCTTTCAGCCGCTGACCCGCATCAACCGGGCCATCCGCGACGGCAGCTTCTTCGACAACGCCGTGCTCTGCGCCGCGGTCGACAGCGCCCGCCGGCGGGGCACCTCCCTGCACTGCCTGGGGCTGGTGTCGCCCGGCGGTGTCCACAGCGACCAGGCGCACGCCGTGGCCCTTGCCGAGCTGGCCCGGCGGCGTGGCCTGGAGCGAGTCTTCTTCCACGCGTTCACCGACGGACGCGACGAACCGCCCCGCAGCGCCGCCGGGTTCCTGGGCCGCTTCGCCGCCGACCTCGCCGCCGCCCGGTGCGGACGGGTCGCCTCGGTGATGGGGCGCTACTACGCCATGGATCGCGACACCCGCTGGGACCGCACCGAGCGAGCCTACCGGCCGCTGGTCGGGGACGGCGAGGCGGTCGCCGCCGACGCGGTGGAGTACGTGAGGTCACAGTACGCGCAGGACGTCACCGACGAGTTCGTCGCACCGGTGTCGGTCGTCTCCGAGGGCGGCCGGCCGGTGGGCATCGACTCCGGCGACTCGGTGGTGTTCTTCAACTTTCGCCCCGACCGCGCCCGCCAGCTCAGCCACGCCCTCGTCGACACCGAATTCTCGGGGTTCGTGCGCTCGCGGGTGGTCGACGACCTCCACTTCGTGACCTTCACCGAATACCAGCGCGACCTCGCTGCCGAGGTCGCCTTTCCCAGCCGGGACGTCAGCCACACGCTGGCCGAGGAGGTCGGTGCCGCCGGGCTGCACCAGTTCCATGTCGCGGAGACAGAGAAGTACGCGCACGTCACCTACTTCATCAACGGCGGCCGCGAGGAGCCGTTCAGCGGCGAGGACCGGTTGCTGGTTCCCTCTCCGCGGGTGGCGACCTACGACCTCACCCCGGCGATGAGCGCGAGGGGGATCACCGACGCTGTCGTCGAGCACCTCGAGCGCGGCGACGACGCGCTCATCGTGGTCAACTTCGCCAACCCCGACATGGTCGGCCACACCGGTGTGTTCGCGGCCACAGTGCGTGCGGTGGAGGCGGTGGATGGATGCCTCGGGCGCATCCTGGATGCCGTCGAGGCGGCGGGGGGCGGCCTGTTGATCACCGCCGATCACGGCAACGCGGAGCTGAAGATCGACGTGCGCGACAACTCGCCGCTCACCGCCCACACCCAGAGCAGGGTCCCCGTCATCCTCTGCGGCACCGATGCGACGAGCCTGCGTGACGGCGGCGGCCTGCAGGACATCGCCCCCACCGTGCTGACCGCGATCGGCCTCGATGTCCCCGAGGAGATGACCGGGCGCAGCCTCTGCTGAGCAGCGCGGTCAGGCGCTGGCCGCCCAGTCTGCGGCGAACTGCTCCTCGAAGGCGGTGGCGATGTCCGGGTCATCAGGGATGGTGACGTCGAGCTCGTGGTTGTGCTCGAAGCCGCTGATCGTCCAGTTGGCACTGCCCAGGACGACCGAGGCGCGATCGGCGATCGCCGCCTTGGCATGGAGCAGCTCCCCGCTGCTGCGGTAGAGGCGCACCGACACCCCATGGGCGCGGAGCGACACCGCCGAGGGGTCGCTGGGGCGTTCGCTGGGGTCGAGGAGCACGCGGACGCGCACGCCGCGCGCCCGGGCCGCCTCCATGGCGGCCACCACGGCGGCGTCGGTGAGCGTGTACATGGCCACGTCGAGCTGTCGCCGGGCGGTCGAGATGACCCGCTCCACCATGGGGAGGATCTCGGCTCCGGGAAGGGTCGTGCCCACCAGGATGGCGGGGTCGGGGCGCGGCGGCGGGACCACGCCCGTGCGTCCGCAGGTGACCAGGTCGCGGGTGAAGACGCGTTCGAGGTTCGCCACCACCGGCCCGCGCACCTCGACGTCGAAGTCGTGGTTCCCGGCCGACGCCGCCCCCCAGTTGATGCCCCCCACCACGGCCACGGTGGCGTCGACGACGAGGAGCTTGACGTGGTCGATCATCCTCGCCCGGATCGGGTAGTCGGCGACGTCGATGCCCTCGGCGCGGAGCGCCTGCGCGGTGGCCGCGGAGGCCGATTCGGAGGGATCGTCGATGACGCTGATGGCGACTCCCCGGCGATGGGCCCCGATGAGCGCAGCGACCAGGTCGGCGCGGCCGAACTCGTAGACCTCGACCGCGAGGCTGCGCCGGGCAGCCTCGATGAGGTGATCGAGCTCGCCGAAGGTGGGCTCGCCGGAGCGCAGCACGGTGACGGTGTCGCCGCCGTCGACGACCGGGGCGGCCGGGGCCAGCAGGGGCAGCTCGGTCACCGCCGCCCCGCCGAGGCCGGCCGGCGGGGGAGGGGAGCCGCAGGCGGTGGCGGCGAGCAGCACCGCGATGCTGAGGAGCTGGAGGGCGCGCATGTGCGGTCGAGAATACACAAATCAGTGACGGGCAACCCGTCCCGGGGGATCGAACCGGCGTCGCCACGTATACTTTCCGCCCGTGGGACTCGGAGGTTTCTTTGCGTGAAGGCCGCTTTCGCCGTCGCCCAGGACGTCCTCGGAGTGCTGGTGATGCTTGGCGTGTTGCTCCAGACGCCGAAAGCGACCGGCCTGGGCGGGACCATCGGCGGCGGTGGGGACTCGGGTGGCGGCTATCGCCGCCGTCGCGGGCTGGAGGCCAGCCTCCTGCGCGTGACGATCGTCTTCATCATGCTCTTCGTGGCGGTGTCGATCGTCGAGACCTACCTCGGCGGCCGCTAGCCCGGCGTCACCGCCGCGCCGAGATCGGCGCGGTCCTGGTCCTGGTCGTGGTCGCCGCCACCGTGCTCGGCGCCAGCGCCGTCTCCCACCTCAGGACGGCCACGCCGGACTACCGCGAGGGCCTGGTCAGCGATGAGCGTCCCCTCTCGCTGGACCCCCTGGTGGGGGCCACCGATCCCTCCGTCCGTGACCTGGGGAAGCTGCTCTACCGGCGCCTGCTCCGCCTCGATGACCGAGCGGTCCCGGTCTCCGACCTGGCCGGCGGCTACAGCGTCAGCCAGAACGGGCTCACCTACCACCTGCCGCTGAAGCCGGGACAGCGCTGGTCCGACGGCCGGCCGGTGACCGCCGCCGACGTCCTCGCCACCGTCCTGTGGGTGCAGTCGCCCGGCTTCGGCGACGCCGCCACCGCCGCCCCCTGGCGCGACGTGCACGCGCAGGTCGTTGGCGACGGGGTGAGCTTCGACCTCGCCGGCCCGCGTGCGTCGTTCCCCGCCCAGCTGACCCAGCTGCCCATCCTTCCTGTGGGATCGCTGACGGCGTCCGCCCTGCGCGCCCTGCCCCGGACGGCGGCCCTGCCGATGATCACCTCCGGCTCATTCCAGGTGGTGAGCGCCAACGCGAGCACGGTGACGCTGTTCCCCAACCCCCACGCCGCCGTGGCACCGCGCCTCAACCAGGTGGAGATCGACCTCTTCAGCAGCTTCGCCGACGCCGCCACCGCGTTCCGGGCTGGGAACGTGGACGGCGTCCTCGCCACCGACCCGGTGCAGCGCGCGGAGCTGACCGCCGCGGGCGGCGTCCCCCACAACATCGCCAGCTTCCGGTTCGTGGACCTGCTCTTCAACGAGCGCGCCGCGGTCCTCGCCGACGCCACGGTGCGCCAGGCGATCGCCGCCACCATCGACCGCGCGGCGCTGGTGGCCGGCCCCCTGCGCGGCATGGCCGTGGCCCAGACCGGCGCCGTTCCGGCGGGCCTGGCCTGGGCGTCGCCCAGACGGCCGCCGCCGCCGGGCAACCCCGGCTCCGCGGAGAGCGCGCTGCAGGCCGCGGGCTGGGTGGCGGGACCCGACGGGGTGCGGAGCCGCGGCGGCACCCGCCTGCAGCTCCGCCTGGCCGTCGCCGACGTCATCCCCCTTCCCGATCTGGCCGCAGGGATTGCCTCCCAGCTCACGCCGGTGGGGATCTCGGTCCAGGTGACGACCATGCCCACCGCCTCGCTCCGGCAGCTGCTCGTCCGCGGGGGAGGCTACGACGTGGCGGTCGCCGACTGGGACAACGGGCCCGACCCCGACGTCAGCTCGTTCTGGCGGTCGACGGCGGTGCCCCCAGCGGGCTTCAACGTCTCCGGCGGCCCGGTCGACCCCTTCCTCGACCAGGCCCTCGACCAGCTCACCACCCTGTCCACCACCGCAGCCCGGGTCGCGGCGGCGGCCGCGGTGTCGTCGCAGCTCGCGGACGACCTGCCCGCGGTGTTCCTGGAGACACCGGAGCTCTCCCTGGTCGTCCGCCCCGGGATCACCGTCCGGATCCCGCCGGTGGGCTCGAGCGCGGCGCGTTTCAACGACATCACCGGCTGGCATCGGGGCTGACCCGGTGCACTTGCTAGGATCGGTGACCGCCGTCACGCGCCGGGGTGGTGGAACTGGTAGACACGCAGCGTTCAGGGCGCTGTGCTCGTAAGGGCGTAAGGGTTCGATTCCCTTTCCCGGCACTTCTGTGTGTTGCACTCGATGCCGCCATGCTCCCTCCACTGCGACCACGGCTCCGATGGGGAGATACTCGTGGAATCGTTGCGGGATGCGGGGTGAGGACCAATCCAGAACCACGGCAGCGGCGCGGAGCGTCGGCCGCGCTCGCCAATCGCTTCTGTCTCTCATAGCGTTGCTTTCCCTGAGTGCCCTGCCGGCGTGCGGCAGCGCCGGACGTCCGGCGTCGGCGAAGACCTCGCCGAGCATCGCCCCCTCTCCGACCCCACCGCCTCTCGATGTGTGCATCAGGCCGAGCGATCACGCTCGCGAGGTGGTGTTCAGCGGCGGGGGCGAGCAGGTGATCGGGGCCGAGTTCGGCAGCGGGGCGGTGGGCGTGGTGCTCGCCCATGAATACATGGGTGACCTCTGCGGCTGGGTGTCCTATGCGGAGCACCTGCGCGACCAGGGCAAGCGAGCGCTGGCGTTCGACTTCGGCGACAATCTCATTGAGGATGTTGCCGGCGCCGCAGCTGAGCTTCGTAGTGAGGCGGCGACGCAGATCGTGCTGATGGGGGCATCCATGGGTGGCACGGCGTCCCTGGTGGCGGCGACGAGCATCTCGCCAGTGGTCGCCGGGTCGCCAGCCTGTCGGTCCATCGTTCTTTCAGGGAAACGACGCCATGGTGGCGGCCAGGCAGCTGGCCATCCCTATCCTGTTCATGGATGCTCGCGACAGCATGTTCTACCCGGCGGACGCCAGAGCGATGTATGCGGCGTGTCCGTCCCATCACAAACAACTGCTGCTGCTGCCCGGCACCGACCACGGCACCCAGCTTCTTCACTTTGCCGTCGCCGCGCAGGCGCAGTCGACGCTGGATGCATTCCTCGCCAGCGCCACGGCGTAGGCCAACCTGCCGGCCGTCCGACCCGGCTGTGACCACAACGATCCTCGCCGCAGCATCTGCTTGCGGCGTGGCCTGGCCGCCTGTACGCTCGGGCAATGCGTTCGCTCAGCGAGTTCTTGCTCATCGCCGTGGTGGTGACGCTCACCCCGGGACCGGCGACAGCGATGGTCCTGCGGGTTGCAGCTCGCGACGGCCGGCGGGCGGCGATGTCGGCCACGCTGGGCAACGGCGTCGGAGTGCTCGGCTGGGGGCTGCTGTCTGCCCTGGGCGTGTCGTCACTCATCCTCGCCTCCCAGATCGCCTTTGACGCGCTCCGCATCGGGGGAGCCATCGTCCTGGTCGTCCTCGGCATCCGCTCCCTTGTCCACCATCCTGACGGCGACAAGCACCGGGAGGGACGACCGCGGGGCCGCGCCGGTTGGCGCGCCGGGCTAATCACCAGCGTGTCGAATCCGAAGTTGGCCCTGTTCTTCGTCGCGCTGTTCCCACAGTTCCTCACCCGAGGCAGTCCGGTGCTGCCCTATGCCGTGGCCATGGCGGCCATGATCGTGCTCCTCGACGTGATCTGGTTCTCCTCATTGGCCGTCGCGGTCGATCGAGCAGGCACCCTGCTCAAACCTCGCGTGCGCCGCAACATGGAGCGGGTAACCGGGGCGGTGATGATCGGCCTGGGAGTGCAGTTGGCAGCCGAGGCGCGGTGAGGCCCGTTGCGGCGATCATGCCCTGGTCGACGGCGGCGTAGAGTGCTGCCATGACGGTTGGCATGGGACACTGGGGGATCCTGCTGATCATGGTGGCGGTGGTGGCGCTCGCCGTGTGGGCCGTGGTGCGCCGTGCGCGTCCTCGCCAGCCGCCGGGCTACGGTCCACCACCGCCTCCGCCACCGCAGCCGCCGGCGTAGCTCCGCGGCAGAGTCGTGCGCGACTTGCGCTGTTGATGCTCGCCCGTTGCGGCGAGGTCAGGAGTCCCGCCTGCGCCGGGGCCGGCGCTGACGGAGAACCTCGCGCAAGTCGGCGGTGGACAGCGTGGCCGGCTCGGTGCTGGCAAGAAAGTCGAGGATCAGCTCGGCGACGCGCTCGGGCTTCTCCAGCTGCACGAAGTGGCCGGCGCCCTCGATGACCTCGAGGCGGCTGCCCGGCATCTCCTCGTGTGCGCTGTACGCATGGCTGACCGGGATGATGCGGTCGCTCTCACCCCAGACCAGCATGGTCGGCATGTTGCGCGCCAGGTACAGCCGTTCCAGGGCGGAAACGCGCTGTCCGCGCTGGTCGATGACGGCCCTGACGGTGGCGATGAACGCCGCTCGTGTGGTGGGCTCGGTGAGACCCTCGTAACCGCGCCACATCGCCAGCTGCGCGGGGCTGGCCTTCAACCCACGGCGACCGAGCCAGCGGGCTGTGCCCAGCATCAGGTCACGAGTGGTGGTGGAGAGCACCAGCGGAGCCACCAGGTCGGCGCCGGGGAGCCCCAGGCTGCGCAGGACGAAGGTCACGTCCTGGCCGAGGCCTCCGCTGGCGACCAGCACCATGCGCTCACACCGCTCTGGATACTGGTAGGCGAACTGCATGGAGATGCCGCCGCCGAGCGAGTGGCCGATGAGCGTCGCATGGTCGATGTCCAGCGAGATCATCAGGTCGCGCATCAGGGTGGCGTGGTTGCCCAGCGAGTAGTCTCCGCGGGGCTTGGCTGACCTGCCATGGCCGAGAAGGTCAGGTGCGATCACCCGGTGGGTGCGGGCGAGCGCCGGCATGATCATCTCCCAGGCCCACGCCGCCTCCGCGATCCCATGGATCAGCAGCAACGGCGGTCCATCTCCCGCCTCGAGATAGGCGAGCCGCTGCCCGTGGAGGGTGAGGATGTGGCGCCGCGGCGCGCTGGTCGCCGCAGGGCGGGGTCGGGCAGAGGCGGACGCGCTGGCTCTCATCGGTTGCGGTGATGCAACCACAACCGGCGCCCGCTGCGCCACCTGCGTGCGAGGTCGCAACCGTTAGCGTTCCCGGTCATGGACGCCGCCCCGGCCGCGTGGCCCGCTCTTCGCGCCACGGTGCTGCGCAACGCCGCCGGCATCGGGATCGCCACCGGGGCGTACGCACTCTCCTTCGGAGCGATCGCGGCCGCGGCAGGCTTCTCGGTGCTGCAAACCTGCGCGCTCTCACTGGTGATGTTCACGGGAGCCTCGCAGTACGCGCTGGTGGGCGTGCTCGGCTCCGGCGGTGCGCCCTTGACAGGGGCGGCGACGGCGGTGCTGCTGGGATTGCGCAACACGCTGTACGGGCTGCGGCTGGCTTCGCTGCTCGGTGTGCACGGGCCGCGCAAGCTCGTGGCCGCGCAGCTGGTCATCGACGAGACCACCGCCATGAGCCTCGGCCGCGACAGCGATCGTGCCAACCGCCTCGGCTTCTGGGCGACCGGTGTCAGCGTGTACACGCTCTGGAATCTGGGCACTCTCATCGGCGCGGTGGGGGCGCATGCGCTATCCGATCCGCGCTCAGTGGGACTGGACGCGGCCGCGCCGGCGGCCTTCCTGGCGCTGCTCGCGCCCCGCGTCCACACCCGCTCCTCGGTGGGGGTCGCGCTCGTCGCCGCGGCGGTGGCGATGGCGACGGTTCCCTTTCTTCCTGTCGGTGGGCCCGTGCTCATCGCCGCCCTGGTGGCGATCGTCGTCGGGGCGGTGAGCCGCTCCAGCAGGCCACTGCCCCCTGCGGAGCAGGCCCTGCGCGAGGCTGCCTGAGATGTGGCTGGCGGTGCTTGCCGGGTCGGTCGGGTGCTATGCGCTCAAGCTCGCCGGGCTGTCGGTGCCTCGCCGGTTTCTTCTCGACCATCGCGTGCGGCGCATCAGTGACCTGCTGCCCATCGCTCTGCTGGCGACTCTCGTCGCGCTGCAGACGCTCACCACCGGCACCCGGCTGACATTGGACGCGCGCGTCGCCGGGGTGGCGGTGGCGTTGCTGGCGGTGCTGGTCCGCGCTCCATTCCTGGTCGTGGTGGCGGTGGCGGTGGCCACCACGGCATTGGTTCGCCTCATCCACTGATCGGCGACGGCCCAGGGGGGCTCGCATTCGGTGACAGCGCGCATACCATCCTGCCGATGGCCCGGACGAGAGCACCCGTCGAGCCTGCCGACGAGAAGCCCGACCCGCTCCGCGAGCTGGCACGTCCCCGAGCTGCGTCAGGCAGGGCGCGCCCCGCTCCCGGGCCGGCAGGAAAGGCCGCCGGAACATCCACCAGAGGTGGACCGGCGGCGGCCAGGACCAGCCTCGAGGAGGCGCTCGCCCAGGGCCCCAGGGGCGTCCTTCGCATCCTCGGACCCGGGCTGGTCACCGGTGCCTCCGACGACGACCCCTCGGGGATCGGGACGTACTCGCAGGCGGGCAGCCAGTTCGGCCTCGGCACCCTGTGGCTGGCGCTGTTCACCTTCCCACTGATGGTTGCCGTGCAGGAGGCATGCGCGCGCATCGCGCTGCACACCGGCGTCGGGCTGGGCACCTCGCTGCGCCGCAAGTTTCCCACCGCGCTGGTGGGGATGTGCATCGCCGCGCTGTTCGCCGCCAACACGATCAATGTCGGCGCCGACCTGGGAGCGGTCGCCGCCGCGGGAGGGCTGCTCAGCCGTGGCCACATCCACCCCGCGTGGTTGGTGCTGCCGGTTGCCTTGCTCATCGGTTTCCTGCAGCTGCGCCTCGCCTACACCACCATCTTCCGCACCTTCAAATTCCTGACCCTTGCGCTCTTCGCGTACGTGGTCACCGTCCTGGTCATCCACCCGCACCTGCTCGAGACGCTGAGGGCCACCGTCATCCCTCACATCGAGCTCAGCAGGAACTTTCTCGGCATCGTCGTGGCCATCCTGGGAACGACGATCAGCCCGTACCTCTTCTTCTGGCAGGCGTCGAGCGAGGTGGAGGAGATGAAGGCCGCCGGTGGTGGCACCGAGCGCTCCCGCCGCGGCACGACCCGGAGGGAGATTCGGGCGGCGCGCACCGACGTGATCATCGGCATGCTCTTCTCGCAGATCGTCATGTACTGCATCATCCTGACTGCGGGGACTGTGATCCACGCCTCGGGCAACACCACCGTGCAGACCGCCCAGCAGGCCGCCGACGCGCTCCGACCCCTGGCGGGGCCGTTTGCATTCGTGCTCTTCTCCGCGGGCATGATCGGCACCGGGCTCCTGGCCATCCCGGTTCTCACCGGCAGCGCCGCCTATGCGGTCAAGGAGTTCTTCGGCTTCAGCGGCAGCCTCGCCGATCCGGCGCGGTATCGGCCCACCTTCTACTCGTTGATCGTGGTGGCGATCATCGGTGGTCTGCTGATGAACTTCCTCAGCATCGATCCCATCCAGGCGCTGGTGGTGACGGCGATCATCAACGGCGTGGTGGCTCCGCCCATCCTGGTGCTCATCGCCCTGCTGGCGCGCGACCGCGCTGTCATGGGCGAGCGCCGCAGCGGGCCGCTGAGCAACAGCCTGGTGTGGATCGCGACCGCTCTCATGGGCGCCGCCGCCATCGCGCTGATCGGCACCCTGCTCTGAGCGGCGGCGGTGGCCGCTCGGGTCAGCCGCTGATGCACTGCTGGGTCGACACCGCCTCGGTGTGTGCGCGCCCGGCGGCCAGGTCGGGGGCGATCTGGGGCAGGGTGAGCGCGTAGCCCTCGGTGGGATCGGTGGTGCTGGCGGCGAACACCAGGCCCTGGACCACGCCCGCCGTGTCCACCAGGGGACCTCCCGAGTTGCCCGGGATGATCCTCGCGGCCAGCACCGCGATGTCGCGATTGACCACCCCGGAGCTGTAGATGTTGTAGCCGCGGGCGTTCTCGGTGCCGCGCACCTTGGCGGCGACCACGCGCTCGCTCTGGCCGCCGGGGTAACCGATGGCCGCCCCGACGACACCCTGGGCGGGGTCGGCGGTCGCGGCGGGGAGAGCGGCCTCGCCGAGGCCGGGGACGTGCAGGACCGCCACGTCGACGTTGGCGTCGAAGAGTACCACGACCGCCGGGTGAGTGGCTCCGTCGGTGGTGTCGAGCTCGACGTGCTGCGATCCCGCCACCACGTGGGCATTGGTGACCACGTCGTCGTTGCCGATGGGCCAGGCCGAGCCCGCCTCGGCGCCGCCGCAACCGAAGGCGATCACCTTGGAGGTCACCGCCGTGGCGGCGCGAATCCCCTGGGTGTCGACGAGCGCCGGGATGGCGGCAGGCGGCGGGGCGAGGGGCGCGATCACCGAGAACGGATTGGGGAAGCTGCTGTTGCGCAGGGCGTTCTCCAGGGTGGCCAGGAAGCCCGGGGGACGAGGGGCCACGCCGTCCAGGGCCTTCTCGATCGCCGACCCGCTGATCTGGGTGTCGAGCGCAGTCCAGGGGCTCTGCGAGAAGGTCAACCCCAGGTACCACGAGCCCGCCAGCACGCCGGCCCCGGCCAGGAGCGAGCCCAGGGCGCTGTCCAGGCCCGCGAAGCGGGTGCGCAGGCTGCGCACGCGGGCACGGAACCCGACGGTGGTGCCGATCCCCTGGATGATCAGCACGATGGCGAGGAAGACCCCCGATGTGACCAGCGGCTGAACGTTGGCCTGCTTGCTGACCAGGGCCGCCAGGGGCGGTGCGGCGGCGGCGCCGACCACGATGCCGGCGACGAGTCCCACCAGCGACGGTCCCACCCAACTGATGCCGCGGCGATACCCGGAGACCAGCGCGGCCACGACCAGGAGCACGATGATGGCGTCGAGGAGATCCACGGGCGACAGTGTGGGGGCGCCAGCAGCGCCTGCGCTCGCCGCCTATGCTCTGGGCGCGTCGGGGCGTGGCGCAGCCCGGTAGCGCACCTGCTTTGGGAGCAGGGGGTCGCCGGTTCGAATCCGGCCGCCCCGACCAACAACCTCCAGGAACTCAAATCCGCCGAAGTTGGTGGTACGGCCAACCTGGAGTGGCGCGGACGTCTGTCCTGTCAGGCGGCGGGGCTACCGACACATCGAGGGTGACGGCGACGGCCTCGCTGTCGTACGCGCTCGGATCCCCCTGCAGAGCGAAGGCAATCGCTTCCAGGCACTCCCGTTCGGCCTCCTCACGTGTGCGCGTCCCGCCGCCGTGGATGTGCCGAGCCGGCACACGGTAGTGCCAGTTATTGGCCTCATCTTCCTCGTGGAACTCCGCCCGGAGGGTGGTGCTCATGTTCTGGTCGCCCCTGTAGCCTGCGCAGTTCAGCGAGGGTGTACCCGTAGTCCTTGGCGACCCTCGCCATCGCCGGACCGCCGAGGTCCGCGCCGTCATGGGTACGCCCAGATCCTCTGGCTGTCCCCTTTCACCAGCACGCGATGCCAGCCGACTCGCCGACGCTCGATCCAGCCGTCGCGCTCGAGCGCCGGACACGGGCTGCCTTCGCCATCGAGGGCGCAGGGTAGCGCCTCGTCCTTGCCACGTCAGTGCAGCTCCGGCGTCGTCGGCACAGGGCGACGCCTCTCGCACACGGCCATCGCAATGGCGAAGGGCGCCGGGGCAAATCTGTCACAGCCCGGAGATCAGCGGGTGCGCAATCCGTGGCTAACATCGTTCGGGTGACCGGCCTGTTGCGCGCTGCCCAAACGCACCAAGGGGGCTCGGATCGAACCTGGCGCCGGCCAGAGCCAAGGCTCATGCTCGGGGCCCTCGCCGTCATCGTGGTCGTCTTCGCCGCGTTCGCCACGTCGCGGATGTTCCCGGCGCGGTCATACGGTCTCGCGGATGACTGGCGCGTGTTCTACGGCGCCGCCGTGGTGGTCCAGCACGGAGGCAGCCCGTACGATCCGGCGCTCATCCATGCGGCTGAACAGACGGCCGACACGTATCCGGCGGTGCAACCGTCCCTGGACGATTTCGCGAACCTTCCCCTGGTCGCCTGGATTCTCCAGCCCATGACCGTGCTGCCCTTCTGGACCAGTTACGCGCTGTCGGGCTTGCTCGGGCTTCTCGCAGCTGGAGTCGCGCTGCGAGCTTGGCTGCGCCGATGGGGGTGGCGGTGCACGGTCAGATGGAGCGCCTTTGCGCTGCTCTCTTGGCCGGCGTTGCTGGGGGTGTTCAGCGGCCAGTTCGACCTGCTGCTGCTGGCTGCGCTCATCGGTGCAATGGCGCTCGCCCTGCGCAGACATCCGGCCGCGGCCGGCGCGCTGTGCATGTCGGCTGCTCTGGTGAAGCCCCACATCCTGTGGCCGCTGCCGTTGCTGATCGCGGCATCACAGTACCCCGATCGACGGGCTGCATGGCATTGTGTTGTCGCTGCCGCGACGACCGTGATGGCGTGTGTTCTCGGCGGTGAGCTGCTGATGCCAGGCGCCACCCGCGCCTTCGTTGGACACCTCTTCAGCTTCGCAAGCCGCATCGGGACGACGCAACCAGATCTTTCCGGCCTGCCCGGAATGTTCGAGCACCTGCCCGGAGGCGGAGTCGCCGGCGTGGTCGTGACCCTCGCCGGTGCGGCCACGACGGTGGGGTTCGCTCTCTTCTGGATGATCAGCCGCCGAGCCCAGGCGCTCCCCTCTACTACGCGGGTGGCACTTGGGGTCGGCCTGGGGATGGCGATCTGGCTGGTTGCCACGCCGTACGCACACCCCAACGACGACGTCCTCCTGTTTCCTCTGCTCGCGCTCGTTTTGGGTGCCGACGCGGGGACGATGCGCCAGCGCGACGTCGGGTGGGCCTTGGTGGTTTGCCTCGGACTCATCGCGGCCTTCCTGCTCTGGGCGCCATCCGGCATTGCCTTCGGCTTGGCGGCCGCTGCTGTCATGTTGCATGGTGGAGGGGATCACGCTTACTCCCAGCTGGCCGCCTGCAGTCTGGTCGGCATGGCGATTCTGCCGATGGTCTGGCCCTTCCACACCTTGGTGTTCTCACTGACGCCACTTGCGGTATTGGCCGTTGCAGCCGCCGGTGTGGGTTTGCTGCGCCGCCTGCTGGGTGTCAGAACGCAGAGTTTCCTGGCTTACGCGGCGGCAGGATGACCCGTTGCCGCGTGCTGGCGGGTGAATGCGCGTCTCGAGAAGGCAGCCCAACTCGTCGAGCTCCTGCCGACCACGTCGTTGCGGCTCAGCGAGCTGGTCGCGCTCGACCTCGAGGACATCCTCGACCTGAGGCGGCAGGGTGCCGACCTGCGAGTCCGCCAGGCCGAGGGACGCCAGGATCGGAACCTTCCCCTCCACGGCGGCGCCGCGAGGCACCTCGGCCGCCACCCACCCGGGAACGAACAGCGGACGCCGGCCCCCCTGAGCGGCGTGCAGGGCCCCCCGGCTCCGTTGCTATCATCGTCGACACACACCTGCAAGAGTCGCACCACGCGTCCGCGTTCCGCAGCACACACCGAGGCAAGAGCAGCATTCCCACCGAATCCGTGCAGCAGTTCGCGATGACGGTGCTGGTGCCCGATGTCGAGGACGCGCAGCGCCTCGCAGCGGCCCTCGACGAGGTTCGCCGTCCCGACAGTCCGCTCGCCGTCATCGCCGTCCCCCCGGTTCGCGGGGTCGCTTTCTTCGCCGACAGCGACCGCCAGGCCAAGCTCGACCGCTGGTGGGCGCACGCAATCCCGCAGGACAGCGTGCCCGTGTACCTGCTCCTCGACGAGGAGGGCATCGCACAGTGGCTTCCCGGGCTGGACGGGCGGTTCGTGGTCGGGGTGGCAGCGGAGGAGGACTCCGAGCAGTACGGCGCGCTGACCAACGTCACGGTCGCCGCGGGGAACAGCCTCGCCGACGTCGCCGTGGCCGCCGTCCGCCAATTTGCCGGCGCGCCGGTCTTCCGTGACGATGCCGTGGGCCGTCTGGAGAAGCGCCTGCGCCGCTCCCAGCCGGAATCGAGCTCCCGATTCCGCAGGGCTCGCCTGCGCCCCGCCGACGAGGCCTTCCTGCGCGGCACCGCGCCCCCGGCCGGTCACCCGATCCCCAACCTGCCGCCCAACCAGGCCACGCCGGAGCTCGGCGATGACGCCCACCGCGAGGAGCTTGTCAAGGCCCTGGCGGAGACGCTCCGCCGGCTGCAGAGGATCCGCTCCGGGAGCTGACCGCCACGCGCTCGCGGGGCCGGCGGGCGCGCCGAGGGGATGGGGCACAATGGTCGGGTGACTGCGCGATCCCCAGAGCGCGCCCTCAAGGGCGCCATCTTCGACCTCGGCGGCGTCATGACCGAGCCCATCGGACGGCACCGCGAGGAGATCGTCGACCCCGCCCAGCTCGATCTCCTGCGCTTCTTCCTGAACGAGTTCAGGGACGTGTACCACCTCCCCACCGGAGCGCACGACCTCCACCTCCTGGAGACGGGTTACATCTCCGACGACGAGTTCTTCGACCGCATGACCGATCGCTACATCGCCCAGGGCGGCCACGCGGGGGTTGACGCGCGCATCGCCCAACACGTCGTGTTCGGGCGAGGCATGGCGGCGTGTGGCGCGATGATCGACGCCGTCCGCCAGGTGAAGGGCGCGGGATACCGCACCGCTCTGCTCACCAACATCTCCAGCAGCGGCGAGTCGGTGTGGCGATCGCTGCTGCCCGTCGACGAGCTGTTCGACGTCGTCGTTGACTCCTCGCAGGTGCGCCTGCGCAAGCCCGATCCCGCCATCTTCCGGCTGACCTGCGCGCGTCTCGGGCTGGAGCCGGCCGAGTGTCTGTTCATCGACGACCTGCGCTGCAACGTCGACGCCGCCACCGAGCTGGGCATGACCACCATCCAGTGCAACGACCCCGTGGTCATCGCCGACGAGGTGGTGCTGATGCTGCTCGGACGCCGCGCTGCGGCCGAGCCCGAGTCCGCCGGCGCGGGACGGTGACCACCCCGGCGGCGGTCACCGTCGTCGACCTCTCGACCGCATCCGCGGAGGCCCACGAGATCGCGGCGGCGACCCACATCGGGCCGGTGCGCCAGGAGAACCAGGACGCCCTCGCCGCCACCCCCCTGCGCGGCGGCGACGGGGTCGGGGTGGTCGTGGCCGACGGCATGGGCGGCCTCCCCGGCGGCCGCGAGGCGGCGACCGCCGCGGTCGCTGCCGCGCTCGCCGTCCTCGCCGCCGGAGCGGCGGAGCCCAGCACCCTGGTCGCCGCTGTCGACGCGGCCAACCTGGCGGTCGCCGCGCTGCGCGGGGAGGTGGGCGGCCAACCGGGCACCACCCTGACGATGGCGGCGGTGAGCGGCCACCAGGCGGTGATCGGCCACGCCGGCGACAGCCGTGCCTACCTGTTCCGCGGCGGCAGCGCCAGGGTGCTCACCAGCGACCACTCCTGGGTGGGGGAGCGGGTGCGTGCCGGTGAGCTGCCGGCGGGCTCGGAGCGGCGTCATCCTCGGCGCAACGTGATCACCCGGGCGGTGATGGGTGACCAGCTCGACCCGGAGGTGCTGAGCATCGGGCTGGAGCCCGGCGACACCCTCATGCTCTGCAGTGACGGCTTCTGGGAGCCCCTCGACGACGAACCCATCGCCGCCCTCCTCGACACACCGGGGCCGCTGACTGCAGTCGTGGAGCGTGCCGCACAGGCCGCCCTGGAGGCCGGGGCGACGGACAACGTCACGCTCCTCGCCCTGCGCCTGCGCACTTGAGACAGGTTCCGTCACGAACGCCCACAGAGCGACGATTTCGTGGCACGATTTGGGGGGTCGTTACCAAACCGCCTGTCGCCGCGTTGTCACAGCACTCGTTCAACCCCAGCGACCCAGAGGAGATCTCCCCATGCCTCGTCGCCAGCACCTCCGTGGTGTCAAGTTCTGCGCTCACTGCGGCGCCGGATATGACGGCTTCAAGGCGATGGAACTGCGCGGTCGTTACTGCTCACCTGTGTGCCTGGCCGCGGCTCGAGCGGCCCACCGCGCCGGCACCCCGGCGGCCCCCCGCACCGACACCGGCCTGCTCGCCGGCTGACGGCCGGCCCGGGGAGCGCGCGGCCGGTTGACGATCGGGCAGACTCGCGCCCATGGCTCGTCTCTACGCGCAGGTCTGTGCGTTCCTCTTCCTGCTGGTGGGCATCGGCGGCCTGGCGGCCGGTAGCGCAGGACCGCCCGCCGCCAACGGCGGGGGCAACGTGGGCAGCCTGGTGCTCCATCTCACCTGGGCGCGCGACGTTCTCGACATCGGGCTGCTCGTGGTGTTCGCCTACGTCGGCTTCGTGGCCTCGCGCCGGCTGGGCCGGCTGCTCACCGGGGCGGTGGGGATCGTGCTCCTGGCGCTGGCCATCGCCGGGTTCCTGGTCGGCGACGACGCCGCCGCCACTCGCGGCTTCCTCGGTCTGCACTTCACCACGGCGCTCAATCTCCTCGACCTCGTGGTGGGCGTGCTGGCCATCCTCGCGGCCCTGGGCACGGTGGAGGGTCCGGAGTCCGCGCCTCGCTCGGTGCTGCGAGGCTGATCGTCGCGGGGGTCAGTGTCTGCCGTTGGTCTCGTTGTGGATGCGCACCGAACCTTCGACCGACACCCCCTCGTCATCGCGGACGACCTTCTCCACCTGGTGGCGGGCGACGCCGGCGGCCGCGCTGGCGAACGGAGCCACCCGGCGGACGGTGCGCTCGGCGACCTGGTAACCGTCGCGGGCGGCGGCCCCGAAGGCTGCCAGCTGCTGGCGGGTCTTGACCCCGGGCTGAGGGGCGACGCAGACGCCGACGACCGCTCCGACGACGCCGCCATGAACAAAGCCGCGCAGGTAACCCATGTCCGTCTCCTCACCAGTTTGCGGTTGCTCCAGCCACCCTACTACGTGAGTGCTGTCGACGCCCACTCGCCGTCCGGGGTGATCCGCAGGCGCTCGACCGGCCGGCCCCCGACCAGGTGGTCGGCGATGATCTCGTCGACGTCCTCGGCGCGGAGGTTGCCGTACCACACGCCGTCGGGGTAGACGATGAGGATCGGGCCCTGATGGTGCTGCTGGTTGCACCCCATCCGGGTGGTTCGCACGTGGGTGAGCCCGCGGCGCTCGAGCTCGTCGCGCAGTCGGAGCAGGATCTTCTCGCTGCCCATCCCGCCGCAGTGGTGGCGGCCGACGGTGGTGCAGACGAAGACGTGCAGAGGGCGGAGCACGATGCCGGGATCCATCGCTGTGGATGGTGACGCACCCGGCGCCGGCGTCGTCTCTGCGGGACGCCGCTGCCGTCCGTCAGAGTCGCCTCGATCATGGAGATGAGCTTTGCCTTCTTCGCCGACGCCGCCACGGTCCCCAACGACGGCAAGGTGTATGTCCTTGGCGGCGGCTTCAGCGCCCTCGCCCTGCCGCAGCTGCCGGGCATGGCCAGCTTTGCCGTCGTCGCCGGCTTCCGCTTCACGGCCGCCGACGCCGGCCAGGTCCACGTCGTCGAGCTGCGCTTTGTCGACAACCTGGGCAAGCTGGTGCTCCCCCCGGCCACCATGCGCTTCGAGTCCGCCGGACCGCCCCCCACCGGGGCCGGGGAGGTGAGCGTCTCGACGGTCACCGTTCTCCAGCCCACCCTGGGCGAGCCGGGAGAGTACGGCGTCGAGTTCTGGCGGGAGGGCACGTTGCTGAGCACCGTGCGTCTGCACGTCCTCGAGCAGCAGCGCCCGCTCAGCGGGCCGGGCAGCCCGCCGCCGGCCTAGCGCCGCAGCGCCTCAGCTCGCCTGCCCGCCCTCGTACTCGTAGAAGCCACGCCCGCTCTTGCGGCCCAGGTAGCCGGCCGCGACCATGCGCTTGAGCAGGGGCGGGGCGGCGTAGTCGCGGATGGCGTATTCCTCGTACAGGGCGTCACAGACGAACAGCGCTGTGTCCAGGCCGATGTAGTCGAGGAGCTGGAGGGGGCCCATGGGGTGTCCGCAGCCCAGCTTCATGCCCTCGTCGATGTCCTCCCTGGTGGCGAAGCCGGACTCGTAGAGGCGCACCGCGTTGTTCAGGAAGGGGATGAGCAGGAGGTTGACGATGAAGCCGCCGCGGTCCTGGGCGACGATCACCCTCTTGCCGAGCCGCTGGCCGAGCGCGCGGGTCTCCTCCAGGGTCTGGTCGCTGGTGGCGATGGTGCGCACCACCTCGAGGAGCTTCATCACCGGGGCCGGGTTGAAGAAGTGGGTTCCGATAACCCGGTCGGGGCGATGGGTGGCGCGGGCGATCTCGATGATCGGCAGCGATGAGGTGTTGCTGGCCAGGATGGTCGGGCCGCCCACGATCTGGTCGAGCTTGCCGAAGAGCTCCACCTTGTCGGAGAGACGCTCGACGATGGCTTCGACGACGAGGTCGCAGTCCGCGAGCTCGCCGAGGTCGGTGCTGAAGCTCAGCTGCCCGCTGATCCGCTCGACGTCGTCGTCGCTCAGCTTGCCGCCGCGGCGGCCGCGCTCCAGGGAGCCCTCCACCCGCCGCCGTCCGGCTGCCAGGGCCTCGTCTCCCACCTCGGCGACCCGGGTGCGCAACCCGCTGCGGGCGCAGACCTCGGCGATGCCCGAGCCCATCAGCCCGGCGCCGACGATGCCGACGGTGGTGATCTCCATCTCTGCCTCCCGCGTGGATGGTCCGCGAGGCGCAAGTGTGCCAGTCCAACGGCCAGAGCCTCGCGGTCGCCCTCCTATGATGGCGGCGATGGCCATGCCCAACGTCGCCCTGGTGAGCGGCGACCTCCTCCTCGCCAGCCGGTTGCGCGCCGCCCTGGTGGGAATCGCGGACGTGGCCGTGGTCGCCGACCGGGACGCGGCCGCAGGGGACGATGCCCGCAGCGCGGAGGTGGTGTTTGTCGATCTCAACGCCAACGCCGACGCCCGCATCGAGCTGATCGGCTCGCTGAGGTCGCGCGCCGGGGTCCGCATCATCGGCTTCTGCCAGCACGACCAGGGCGACGTGCGCATCCGGGCGATGGAGCAGGGCGCCGACCAGGTGGTCACCAACGGCGCCCTGCAGCAGGCGGCTCTGCGCCTGGTCGGACGGCACGCCGATGGCTGACCTCCAGGGGCGGGTCGCAGCCGAGCTCGACTCTGTCCACGACGAGGTCGTGGAGATCCGCCGCGACCTCCATCGTCATCCCGAGCTGTCCCTGCAGGAGCAGCGCACCGCCGAGATCGCCGCCCAGCGCGCCGAGGCGTTGGGCTACACGGTGCGCGGCGGCGTCGGCGGCACCGGCGTCATCGCCGACCTCGATGGCAGCGGCGGCGAGGGAGCAGGCCCCACCCTGATGCTGCGCGCCGACATGGATGCGCTGCCCATCGCCGAGCGGGGCACGGATCGAGTGGCCACCTCGGGCGTGGATGGGGTGATGCATGCCTGCGGCCACGATGGCCACGTGGCCATGACCCTGGGGGCCGCCGCCGTGCTGGCCTCGGTCCGCGACGCCTGGCGGGGCCGGCTGCGCCTCTGCTTCCAGCCCGCCGAGGAGATCGCCTCGGGGGCGGTGCCCATGATCGACGACGGTGCGCTGGCCGGCGTCGACCAGGTCTTCGGCATCCACCTCTGGGCGCCGCTCCAGGTGGGTCAGGTTGGGGTCAAGGATGGCCCCATCTTTGGGAGCGCCGACGAGTTCGGCATCACGGTGCGGGGCCGGGGTGGCCACGGGGGGATGCCCCACACCAGCATCGACCCGGTGGTGGCCGCCGCCCACGTGGTGCTGGCCCTGCAGGGCATCGTCAGCCGCGAGACCTCGCCGTTCTCGGCGGCGGTGGTCACGGTCGGACAGGTTGCGGGCGGCCGCGCCTTCAATGTGATCGCCGACGAGGTGCACCTGCGCGGCACTGTGCGCGCCGTCGATCCCGAGGAGCGCGAGCGCTTGCTGCGCCGGGTCGCGGAGGTGGCCGCGGCCATCGCGTCGGCGTCGGGAGCGACGGCGCAGTTCGAGCGGGCGGCCGGCTGCCCGCCGGTGATCAGCGACCCGGAGTCGGTCGCGGTGGTGCGCCGCGCGGCCATCGCCACTGTCGGCGAGGACAGCGTGGTGACGCCGCAGACGGTCACCGTCGGTGACGACGTCGCCTGTCTGATCAACGCCGCGGGCAGGGGCTGCTACTTCCTGGTGGGGGCGGGCGACGTCGCCAGGCATGCGGTTGCCCCACACCACAGCGCCGACTTCGACATCGACGAGCGCTGCCTGCCCGTCGGTGTGGCCACGCTGGTGCGCGCGGCGCTCGAGGTGCTGCGATGACCGATCCCTGGGCGCGCTTCGCAGGCACCGGGGCACGGCAGGATGGTGAGGCTCGGGAGGTGACGCCCCGCCCCGCCTCGGCATCGCGCACGGAGATCTCCTCGGTGATGCAGATCACCGACGCCAACAACGACGGCAATGTCCACGGAGGGTCGATCATGCGACTGGTGGACGAGGCAGCCGGGATCGCGGCGATGCGCCACGCCCGCCGGCGCGTGGTCACCGCATCGATGGACGACATGAGCTTCCTCGCCCCGGTGTTCATCGGCGACCTGGTGACGGTGCGCGCCATGGTCAACGACGCTCACCGCACCTCGATGGAGGTGGGGGTGCGCGTCGACGTCGAGAACATCGCCACCGAGGAGTGGCGCTACGTGGCCAGCGCCCACCTCGTCTTGGTGGCACTCGACCAGGAGGGGCGGCCCAGCGAGGTTCCTGCGGTGGTTGCTGGCAGTGCCGAGGAGAGGCGGCGCCAGGAGCAGGCGCGCGTGCGCCGCGAGCATCGGCTGGTGCGCAAGCGGGCGCTGGCGCAGGCCGCGGCCACCAAGGACCGTGACACTCCCTGATCAGTCCCGGGCGCGCCAGACCAGGATGGCCGCCACCGCCGTCAGCGCGGCGCTGACCAGTCCGACGAAGAACCCGGGACCGTAATACGGCGCGACGTAGAGTGACACACCTCGCGTGCTCCAGTCGAAGTAGTCGAAGAACATGCCGTTGATGGTGATCAACGCCAGCACGGTGATCGCCCACCTCAGGCCCAGACCCGGCGCCGCCAGGGATGCCCGGATGGCCAGTACGAGCGCCGCCACCGCCACCGCCAGGAGCCAGCTTGCGCTGGTCAGGCCGTTGACGAGCGCGAAGGAATCCCCGGGGATGTGGAGGTGGTGCCAGGCCAGCGGCATCGCGGCCACCGCGGCCACCACGGCGAGCCCCAGGCTGGCGGGGATGAAGAGGCTGGCTCGGCGCGGCGCGTTGGCAGACCTGTCGAGGGCGCTCCACCAGCTCGACACATCGTTGGCTCGGGCGCGCCTGCGCTCGTGCGGTTCCACGGCTGCACACCCCGCTGGACCTTCATCCCAGGTCAGCAAGAGGGTAGCAAATCGCCCGTCGCCGATCGGCCGGCGCGGGATGCCGCTGCGGGTGATCCGTTAAAGTGCTCCCATGACCGAGCTCGCCGCGCCGCTGGCAGTCCGCGACGCCAGCGCACCGCCGCCGACGGCGCGCCAGCACATCCGCTTCGCGTTCTTCCGGGTTCGGCCGGAATGGCGGCTGCGCAGCGCCGAGCAGCGCGCCAACGATCGTGCCGAGGTGGTGCGCCTGATCGCTGAGCTGGATCGCCGCGACAATGTCCTGCTGCGCACCTACAGCCTGGTCGGCACCCGCGGTGACGTCGACCTCATGGTCTGGCTGGTGAGCGATCGGGTCGAGGACCTCCACGAGTTCTCGTCACGTCTCAACCGCACGGCGCTGGGCGCCTTTCTGGAGTCGCCGTACAGCTTCTTCGCGATGACCAAGCAGAGCATGTACGTCGACAAGCACGAGCATCCCAACCAGGAGGGGAGGAGCAGCCGTCTGGTGATCGCACCAACCAATCGCCGCTACCTCTTCGTCTATCCGTTCGTCAAGACGCGGGCGTGGTACCGCCTGCCGCGCGCAGAACGGCAGCGCCAGATGAGTGAGCACATCGCCATGGGTCACCGCTACCCCGGGGTGAAGATCAACACCACGTACTCGTTCGGCCTCGACGACCAGGAGTTCGTGGTCGCCTTCGAGAGCGACTCGGTGGCCGACTTCCTCGACCTGGTGCAGGAGATGCGCGACAGCGAGGCGTCGACACACACCGTCCGCGACGTGCCTTCGTTCACCTGCATGCTGATGACGCCTGAGGAGGCGCTCGCCGCCGTCGGCTGAGCGGACGGGCGGCATCGCCGGCCCTGGCGGCCCGGGGGCTTACTCGGGGATGAGGGCGTTGCGGCGCTGGTTGGCTCGGAGCGATTCGTCGAGCACCTCGAACACGTGCATGACGCGGACCCCGGGTGCGTGGCGAGCGGCGCCGTTGCGCAGCTGCAGCAGGCAGGAGACGTTCTCCGTGACCAGCACCTCCGCCCCGCTGGCACGAACATTCTCGAACTTGCGCTCCAGGATTGCCTCGCTGCGCTCCGGCTGGTCGCGGAAGTACATCCCCGGGCCGCCGCAGCACATCGCTGCCTCGTGCAACGGAACCAGCTCCAGCCGGGGAACCTCGGAGAGGAGGCGGCGGGCCGCCGACCGCGCCGGGCCGTCGATGGGCAGGGAGCAGGGCTCGTCGACGGCCACCCTCCAGCGCAGCGGTCCGAGGGGGGCTCGCTGCCCGGCGTCGGCGAGGAGCTCGGTGGCGAGGATGGTTCGCTGGGCCACGCGCTGGGCGTCGAGGGCGTGCTGTGAGTCGCCGGCGAGCACGGTGTCGTACTGCTTGTACTGCGCTGTGCAGGACGCGACGTCGCCCACCAGGAGGTCCACCTCGAGCTCACGGAGGATGTCGACGTTGGCGGCGGCCATGTCCATCATGGCCTGTCGATCACCCAGCGACTTGGCGGGGAGCCCGCTGCACGCCAGTCGCGGCACCACCACCTCGAAGCCGTTGGCGAGCAGGACCCGCATGGTGGCCTCGGTGGCCTGCGGGACCGCCATGTTCTGGTAGCAGCACACCAGGAAGCCGAGCTTGCCGCGCACCGGGGCGGTGGCCTGGGGCAGGTTGCGCGCCCGCCGGTACGCCGTCCGCCGGGGCAGCGGCCCCACGTGCTCCATGAGCGCGCCGCCCGCGCCCAGCCAGCGGCTCAGCCCGGTGCGGCGGGCGAGGGCGTGCAGACCGGTCACCTGGGCGGCGCGAGACAGACCGTGCAGGAAGCGCAGCGCCCCGGGGCGGGGGAGAACGGAGCGGAAGGCGAACGACTGGCCCCAGGGATGACCGTCCTGCTCGTGCAGCTCCATGCGCGCACGGCTGACGATCAGCGCGGTGGGCACGCGTGGAGCGCACGCGGCGACGCAGTTGTCGCAGGTGAGGCAGGTCGAGAGGGGGCCGTCGGCGATGTCGCGGAGCTCGATGCGCCCCTCGATGGCGTCGCGGATCAACGACACCCGGCCGCGGGCCGTCTCCCACTCCACCGGGTTGGTGACGTAGGTGGGGCAGACCGCCTGACAGAGAGAGCACTTGTTGCACTCGCTGGCCGCCTGGTAGACGTCCTCGAGGAAGCGCGGCGGGACGGCGAGATCGGTCACCGGCGGCATTGTACGGGGAGGGCGGCAGGCCGCCGAGAGGGCGCGTTGACGGTGCAAAAGGGGAGCCGCCATGCTAGGCCGCGGCCCTGCGGCTCTTCCGTCCGTTCCAGCAGCGAGGTTGCCATGGCGCACGAGACCACCCCGACCATCCACCTGATCGCGCGCCCCGCCATCGACGTCGACGGCATGCGCGCCTACCTCAGCGACGTCGGAGGCACCTCCTGGCTCGATCGTCGCACGGAGCCGGACGTGTCGCCGAACCCCGGCGAGCTGCTCGTGGAGTTCGGGGGACGCGCCTGCTACCGGAGCTGGGAGCCGGGGCTGAACGCCAATGTCACCAAGGTGCGCACCGACCAGCGCGAGTACCTGAGGAACATCCTCAAGAGCGCCCACGGCAGCGTCCTCGAGCATGCCAGCTATTCGTTCGCGCTGCGCAACGTCAGTCGCGTGGCCACCCACGAGATCGTCCGCCATCGCGCCGGGGCGGCCTACAGCCAGGAGAGCCTGCGCTACGTGCGCCTGGTCGACGTCGGCTTCCGGGTGCCGCCCGCGCTCGAGCCGCTCCGCCGCGAGTGCGTGGAGCTGGTGGAGCGCCTCGAGGAGTTCCAGGTCTCGGCGGCGAGGGCGCTGAGGATCGACGACGCCGGCATCCCCTTCCATGTCAAGAAGGAGGTGACCTCGGCACTGCGCCGGCTGGCCCCGATCGGAGTCAGCACCGACCTCATCCTGACCATGAACCTGCGCACCCTGCGCCACGTCATCGAGATGCGGACCGCGCCGGGGGCGGAGGAGGAGCTGCGGCTCATCTTCGGCCGCCTCGGCGAGATCATGGTGGAGGAGGCGCCGGGTGTCTTCCAGGACTTCACCCGCGACGAGAACGGCTCCTGGATCGCCGAGTTCAGCAAGGTGTGACGATTGGGACGATTTCGATTGGCGGCCCGGATCGGAACGTACGGTATGATCGAGGTGGTCACCGGCAGCGGTGGTCGCAATCCGGTCAACCCCGAGGCAGGAGCCCCGAATGATCAGCGTCAGTGACACCGCCCTGGGCCAGCTCCAGACCCTCTTCTCCGAGCAGGCGCAAGAGCAGCAGGTGGGCCTGCGTGTGTACATCCAGTCGGGTGGCTGCTCGGGGTTCTCCTACGGGATGGGCATCGACGAGAACCCACCCAAGGAGGACGACCAGGTGGTCGACGTCAACGGCCTGCGGGTCTACGTCGATTCCTACTCGGCGCAGTACCTGGAGGGGGCGGAGATCGACTACGTCGACGCCATCATGGGCGGCGGCTTCACGATCAACAACCCCAACGCCGTCAAGACCTGCGGCTGCGGTCACAGCTTCCAGACCGCCGACAGCGCCGGCGAGGCCAAGGCCTGCTCTCACTGACGCGCTGAGCCGCGGAGGAGGGGAGACCGGCCGTGCTGGCCGTTCACCGCAGCCTCGCGCTCATCCTCGTCCTCCTCGCCCTGGCGGGCAGCCTCTGGGCGGTGCATGATTGGCTGCGGCGGGGGGCGATCCACCCCCGCCTGGCGACGTCGACTGTGGCCATGTCGGGCTTGATCGGGCTGCAGGCGTTGCTGGGGATTGTTCTCGCGATCGCCGGCAACCGGCCGGCGGATGGCGCCACGCATTTCGTGGTGGGTCCAGCGACGCTCTTCGTCCTGCCGGTGGCCCGGAGGCTCATCACCGGCAGGTCTGATCGAGCCGCGTCGGCGATCTTCGCCGTCGCCTGGCTTGTGCTGCTGCTGCTCACCCTTCGGGCGGTGGGGAGTGGGGGCGGTCTCAGCGAGTGACGGGATGGGCGTTGGTTATCCTTGCCCGGCGAGCGGGAGTAGCTCAGTTGGTAGAGCGCTAGCCTTCCAAGCTGGATGTCGCGAGTTCGAGTCTCGTCTCCCGCTGTCAGTCTCTCCCTCACCCCGGAGTCCTACTCTGGCTTCGGGTGAGGGTTTGACCCAGTCTCCCGTTGGCCGCGTGTGTGCCTTGTTGGAGATCTGTCAGCCCTCTCCCGAAGTCAGCAAGGCGCCGATGGAACGAGCGTGACCTCATAGGAGCCTGACCAGAGGTCCCATAACAGTCGTGTCCGCTCGCCCCACCGGTGCCAGCCATCCGTCCTTGGAGGGAGCCGATGACCGGGTCTAGCGTGGCACAGCAGATCATCGGGGGGGTGGACACCCACAAGGACATCCACGTCGCTGCCGCGATCGACATGAACGGCCGACTCCTGGGTCATCGGTCGGTGGCCACGACGGAGAGAGGCTGCGCGGATCTGCACAAGTGGGCGCTCGAGTTTGCGGAGCACGTCAGATATGGCGTCGAGGGGACCGGTTCATATGGCGCCGGCCTGTCACGGTTCCCGCGATCCCAGGGAAGCTCCGTTCTCGAGATCCGCGGCCCCAACCGCAAGCTGCGCAGGGATCGTGGGAAGTCCGATCCCATCGACGCCGAGGCCGCTGCTCGCGCAGTGCTGGCTCGCACGTCGCAGCTCACGCCGAAAGCGGGCGACGACTGGGTGGAGCAGCTCCGAATCCTCCGTGTCGCACGGCGTTCGGCCATCCACGCGCGCACTCAAACCATCAACCAGATGTACGCTGTCGTGGTCGGAGCACCTCAGGATCTGCACGATCAACTGCACCGGCTCTCCCGCCACCAACTGATCGCCGCCGCGGCGAGGTTCCGCGTGACGCAGGTCGAGGACGCACGATCCGTGGCGCGCTGGACCCTGCGTCTTCTCGCGCAACGTCACCAGGCTCTCACCGCAGAGATCGATGCGATCGACAGCGTCGTCTCGCCGCTCATCTAGGGCCATGCCGCGGCGCTCCTCCAGCTCTGCGGTGTGGGCCCCGAGGTGGCGGGTGCCCTGCTCGTCGTCGCCGGCGACAACCCCCAACGTCTGCGCTCGGAAGCGTCTTTTGCCGCGTTATGCGGCGTGACGCTGCTTCCCGCGTCGTCTGGGAAGACGCAACGACATCGTCTGAACCGGGGCGGTGACCGCCAAGGCAACACCGCCCTCTGGCGGATTGCCTTCACCCGGATGAACTGCGACCCACGCACCCGCGCCTACGTGCGCCGCCGCACGGCTGAGGGCCTATCCAAGCGCGAGATCCTCCGCTGCCTCAAGCGCTACATCGCGCGCGAGGTCTTCCAGGTGCTGCTCCCACGTCCTGCTTGACATGACATAGGAGCATCTCCATCAAGCCCGCCGTGTCGGCCTGTCGCGCAACCTGGATGCCAAATCCACCACGCCGTTTCATTGGCCGTTCAGTAGCTGAAGGTCGTGGCGCCGTCGCCGATCCACTCCCACAACTGCACGGTGCCGCCGAGCTCGGCGTTCGGCACGAGCGTTGTCGGCTCGAGCTGTTTGCTGTTGAAACAGATGGGGCACACGAGCAGGCGGCCGCCCGCAGTCGCATATCGGCCCATGAGGTCGGGGATGCTCGGACAACCGTCGCAGGCCGTGCCAACAGCGATGCCAGCGACTGCCAACCGGACGGCTTCCTTGGTGAGAAAGATCAGCGTTGGCCGATGGGTCTCGGCCGCACCGACGGCCACGAGCAGCGCGACGGTGACCCGCTCGGCCTCCTCGAGCCCGGTAGTGAGGCTGATCGCGGCCTTGTTGCCCATCCCTCAAGCCTCCGCCGTCAGGAGGTCGAGGGCGGCGACGCGATCGTCAGCCGATGGCAGGAATCCAGTGCACAGGATGCGCAGGTTCGTGATCCTGCCCTTGGCCTCGTCGTAGTACGCAGTCTGTTCGCAGACGTATTCGCCGTCTGGCTTTCGTGCTCGAAACCGGTAGACGATTCGGTTGCGATCGACGATTCGATCTGTGGAGATGGCCAAGATCTCGCAGATCTCAACACTCGGTCCAAACCACTGTTCGAAGACCCCCTCGATGAGGTCCTTCCTCGTGGTCGCCTCCCACTGTCTTCCCGGTGTCAGCGCGCGAAAGTCGATCCGGGGATCGACGGCGCTCTCCACACGGGTCCAATCCTTGACGAGCAGGGCTTGGGCGAATCGCTCTCCGACCGAAGGGACAACCGACCTCATGGATGATGACCTCGCGGTAGTCTGAATGAGTGGTCCGAAGCAACATGCGCCACTGCACCTGTTGTACGGCGGTGCCGCCCGGCACCGCATCGGGTCTTCGCCCTATTTCGCGGTCTCAGTCGGTGACCAAACCCACAGCGATCAATCCATGCCGCATCGCGAATAGCGCGGCCGCGCCCCGGCTGCGCACGCCGAGCTTGGCGTAGATGTGCTCCATGTGGGCGCTGACCGTCTTGGCCGAGATGGTCAACTCCTGCGCGATCTGTTTCTTGGTCATTCCACGTGAGAAAAGCACAAGCACCTCGACCTCGCGGGCGGTGAGTCCGCCCGCGTGACCCGGCTGACGGCGCACTCGGTGCCCGGCGGCATCCAACACCGCCCGGACCGCGTCACCGTCCAGCCGACCGTCGGTTACTTCCGCTGCGAGCACTTGCTCGGCCGCGTCGCGTGACCACGCGGCGCGATAGGGCCGCGGCTCGAGCAGCGCGTGGTACACGTCGGCGGCGGCGATCACGCGGGCTGTCATCGGAAGGCTGTCCGCTGTGACGCCGGAGGGGTAACCCGAGCCGTCCATCCGCTCGTGGTGCAAGGCTGCGAGCCGCCCGATCGCCGCCAGCGACGGAGGCTTGCTGAACGTCCGCGCCGTGAGATAGGGGTGGGTGCGGATCCGCTCGCGTTGCGCCTCGGTCAGCCGTCCGGCCTTGTCCAAGATCCCTGCGGGTATCCCGATGGCGCCGACGTCGTGCACGAGCGCAGCTCGACGTACAAGCATTACTTCGCCAGCCGGCAGACCGACAGTCGCAGCTGCAGCTGCAGCAAGCAACGCCACTCCTCGTGAATGCCCGAGCGTAAACGGCGATTTGACATCTGCATAGTCGGCAAATGCCTCCAACGCCTGGTCGAGCTCTTCACGGCTGAGCTCCCGCCCCAGCGCATCGTGGCTGCCGATGAGCATGTCCCAGCCATCCAGCTCATCGGTGAAGGCGAGTAGCTCGCCCGCATGCGCACAGAAGCGGTCGACGAGCTCGGGATCGAATTCCGTGCCGCGTCGGGAGCGGAGCATCTCGACCGCAGCATCCACGCCGCCGATCCGATGCAACGCCTCCACGTCATTGGCGACATGGACGATCCGCATGACCCGAGCGATCTGGTAACCCGCCAGCCGGGCTGGAGAGCCCTTGCCATCCCAGCGCTCGAACGCCTGTTGAAGCGGGTCACGCACCTCCGGACCGAGTCCGAGTCGCAACGACAGGTCGCCCGAGGCCTCACAGTGGGTGGCCATTGACTGCGCGATCTCCTTCGACCCTCCGGCGAGCAAGCGACCGATCATCGTGAGTCGCCGGATTGGCGAGCCCCCGGCGCCGACGTGGCCGATCATGAAGCGCATCATCGGCAGACCGGTCAGGTCGACCAGGTAGCCATCGGCCCGCACCGCCGTGTCGTCGCCGAACCACTTGCCCATCTCGTGAGCGTCGGCGACGCAACCAATCCACGCGAGAAGCGACACGTAGAAGATCGCGGCCTGTTCGTCGTCAGACAAGCCCTCCAGCTCGGCCACTCGGATCGCGATCAGCGTCTGGCGGATGATGTGCTGCTGAGGTTGACCCAGCCCAAGATCCGTCGCGAGGGACAGGGCCGCCACCAGTTCCGCCAGCCGAACCCCGTCTGCCGCACCCTCCACCTCTCCAGCATACCCCTGTGGGCGACTGCCTGGGCCGCTTCTGCTTCGAGGTCGAGTGCGGCGTGACCCGCGCGTTCACCGCGTGGAGTGACGTCACGGCCGACCGAAGATGAACTGCCTGAAGCGGTCGTGTGCGATGCAGTCCGCGGCCCGGGCACCCGGCTTGGCCTCAACGTCGGCTCAACCAGTCCGTAAGTTACTCGACCTCGGCTCGCAAGACCCGGAGTCTGATGATCCAAGAGAGCTTTCCCACGCCACTGAACTCATGTACCAGCGGGTTGCTTCCAAGCTGGATGTCGCGAGTTCGAGTCTCGTCTCCCGCTCCAGACGCTCGTATCGGTCTCGTACCCGCGCTGCGCAACTCAGACGACATCGCCTGCTCGCTACGACGAAGGCGTGCCGCCGGGTGGCGGACTGGGCTGAGGTGAACAGCGTGGAGATCGCCGACACGCCGACGAACTCTCTTGTCTCACAGTCGTTCGCCTGGCGTCTGATGGACCGCGAAGCGAAGTACCGTGGTCTCGCCCTCCACGTGGGAAGAGATCGCCTCGAGCCTGATCGAAGCGCCACCGGCGCTCTCATAGAGGCGAACACCCCCGCCGACGAGGACCGGAGCGATATGCACGATGATCTGGTCCACAAGCCCGGCCTCCAGACACTGGCGGGCGACATTGGCGCCCAGGATGACGACGTTCGCACCTTCGGCGGCCTTCTGGACAACCGCACCGCCTGCTCGATACCCATATCGAGGAACTGGCCGGTCACGCCCTTAACGACAGGAGGTTGCGCCGGCGGATCATGACGCAACACAAAGAACGGCCCGCGAAAGGCGCCTCCGTAGAAGCCCATTTGCAGGCGATCCTCGACATCCTGCGTCCGCCGGCCAACCAGCAATGCTCCCGTCGACTTGACAACCTCCTCGGCACTCTGGCCTGACCCGCCGTCGACGTCGAAGAGCCACCCCATGTCATCGTCTGGTCCCGCGATGAAGCCGTCCAGGCTCAACGGCGTGTGCCAGAGCACCTTCCCCATCCTCACTGTCCTCAACTCACATTCAGCCGATAGACCGCGATCCCCGGAACTCACCTGGCAGTCGGCGTGACGATAGGTGAGCGCGGGCAGGGAGGGCAAACTGCCTGATGCAGCAATGGTCTACGGCAGAAAGCTTGCCAGCTCGGCAAGGCGCGCTCGCATCGTTTGGAAGTTCGAACAAGCTACAGTCTGGTGCTCTTCGGTGGCGTTTCTGGATTCCTTCTGGGCTGGGTGTCGCAGGTTCGGACCCCCTCTCCTGGGCTGGCAGCCTACGCCGGCGCCACCACTGCGAGCCCCCATTGGTGAGCAGCCTCGGCCATCCGACCGTCATAGGTGACGAGCTCACGCAGGTCGCCACCAACGTCGAGCGCCGTGGCCAGATGGATGGCGTCCAAGGAGCGAATCTCGGGTGGCTGCAGTTCGCCCGCCCGCTCCAGGAGCTGCCGGTGGACGTCGATGAGGTCGATCTCGCGGAGCAGCTGACGAGCGTCGGCAAGGTGAGCTTGCGAGACCCGCATCGAGGCCCGCAGCACCTCGGTGCGCAGGAGAGCCGAGGCCACGTGATGCCCCCCGGCAAGGTATCGCCGCAGGGCTGCCGACTCGGGCTCGGCGACCACGAGCTTCATGAACGCCGAGCTGTCGACGTAGGTGACCCCGGTGCGCACGGCGCGGCGAGGCCGAGCGGCCACGGCTAGCGTTCCCCGGCGCGCAGCTCTGCCAGCGCCTCAGAGCCCAGTGGACGCCCAGGCACGGGCTCCCGTGGGGAGTGGTCGGCCAGGCCACCCTGTCCGGGCACGACATGTCCCTCGCGCACCAGCCGGTCGTAGCCCTCACCCACCCCAAGAGGGGCGATCTTGGCCACCGGCCGGCCCCGATCCGTGATCTCCAGGGTCTCCCCTGATGCCGCCCGACGCACGATGGCGCTCGCATTCTGTTTCAGGTCCCGGATGCCCACCCGATCCATTGTGGCCTCATCGTAGCACATCGGAGCTACAGTTGGGACACCCTAGGCGGGTAGCCGCTCAAGCGGCCAGATGTCGGGGAATTGGAGGTCATTCAACGTGTCGCGGCGATCTTGGAAAGGCCGTTCAGCACCGTGCTCGATGACCTTGCGAGCCTGACGCCGAGGCTCAAGCGAGAGCCGGGCAAGGGACTGTTGGTGGGGGGCGGTGGCGACGCGGTATGAGCCGAGAAGCCAGAGCCTTGCTGGACGTGACTAGCAGCTCGACCGCGCAGTTCGTTCTCTGGTGGCAGCGAGAACCAGGGTCAACGCGCCGAAGCCGGCGGTGATGGCGCCGACCCAAAAGAAGGGAACAGTCGAGGGGTCGTAGGTGACCGCGGGATCGTGATTGGTGAGGGCGCCGCTCAGGAACCCCGCCCCGGACGATCCCATGCCGAGCAGGAATCCGCCAAGAGCGAACCAGCGCTGGCGGCGCGCCTGGCGAAACAGCAGCAATCCGGTCGCCGCCGCCAGGACGATCCCGTAGTACGCCTCGAGCGAGATGAAGGCTGCCGCGGCGCCGATCAGGACGCTGAGGACGACGTGGACGATTGGCGGGGCCTCACGCCACGGTGGCTCTCCATTGGCAGCACCGCGGCGAGGACCACCGCGGCGCTTGACCAGCCGCCACACGAGCACGACCACCAACGCAAGGCCGGCGGGGCCGGCCAACACCATCACCAAGGTCAGCATGGCCTCGGCGAAATTGCCGAGCATCCTCATCAGTCGAGCACCACTCGCATCGCGGTGCGCCGGCGTGGCGCCGACGTTCCTTTGCCCAGCAGTCGGTCGATCCAGGGAGCCGTCTCCCTGAGCGTTGTGACCAGAGCCCGCGATCCGGTGGTGTCACCACCGCGCATCCGGGCGACGATCTCGAGGCCCATGTACAGCGCGATCACCGCCGAGCCGATGACAGCGGGATCCACCAGGCCGGCAAGCGGAGACCCGGCAACCAGCCGTTGAGCAAGCTGCTCGGCGAAGGTCATCCAGGGCCGCATGCGACTCACGATCTCCGGTCCGAGCTCGGGGTCAAAGGCCATCGCCCCCACGATCTCCTGAACCGCGGTGAGCTGACCGAGCTCCAGGTCTTCGCCGTACAGCTCCTCGAGCGCTGCAGCCAGCGCCGCCAATGAGGACACATCGCGCAGACGGGCCTGGTAGCGGCCCAGCCGCTCGTTGCTGACCTGGTCGAGGACGGCGAGCAGCAGTGCGTCGACGCTCCCGAAGTGATAGAAGACGAGCGCGGGGCTGAAAGCGCCGGTGGCTGCGATCGCGCGAACTGATACCCCCGCGTACCCCTCTCTGCTAAGCGCCTGGAGGGCAGCGTCCACGATGCGTCCGCGCATGCGATCACCAGCCTCATTGCGCCGTTGACGGCGGGCTCTTGCTCCCTGTCGGGACTCGGGTGCGGCGATGGGGCGCGCGCGGGTGGATTGCACTCCCGGCCGCCGGCGCTCACCGACCGGCTTGGCCGCCACGCGATCCTGATCGATTGACTTGACCACTCGATCAGTTTACTGTGGGCGACGTACCTCGTCAAGGAGACTCGCCATGGTTCGCATCGTCTGATCTCGGAAATGAGCAGGGCCGAGTTGACCGCGGCCGCAAGCTCCCGGCGGACGTTGCCGCCGTGGTGGCCCTCGGCTGCATCCGGAAGCGACGCGCATCAGCCTGACGCCGCAGGCTCCGGTCTCGTGGGCTCCCTGGGTCCCCCCAGAATACTCGTGGTTGTGATCCTCCCCAAAGAGCGCGATCCGAGATTCATCACCATCCGTCGCGGGGGGACGCTCACGGACTCGGATCATCGGCTTCTCGCCTTGTGGGCTGCAGCGTGCGCCGAGCACGTGCTGTACCTGTTCGAGTCGGCGAGGCCTTCTGATTTGCGGCCGCGGCAGGCAATCGAGCGGGCTGCGGCTTGGGTGAGGGGCGACATCAGGATGTCCCAGGCGCGCGCGGCGGCTGGCAACGCCAATGCTGCCGCCAGAGACCTCAGCGGACCCGCTCGGCATGCAGCATACGCTGCCGGCCAGGCGGCGGCCGTCGCGCACGTCGCCGCTCACCAGCTCGGCGCGGCTGCCTACGCGATCAGAGCCGCGCGTGCGGCTGCGCCCGAGGGTGGGGCCGAAAGCGCCGGCCGGCTGGAGTGCCATTGGCAGCGCGAACAGCTTCCGGAGGCGATTCGCGAGCTTGTGCTGGACGACCAGCGGTTGCGAAACGACATCTGCTGGTCGGTGTTCGACTGCTGACGGCTGGCGGCCCGTGCCGGCGCTGCCCTGCCTGAGGATCGAGCTTCGGTTGGGGTGGCGCGGCTGCGCGGCGGCGTGCGCCGCGCCCTGTGGAGCCGCCGGAATCACCCCATCGTCGGTCGCCGGATCAAGCCTCTGGCCACCCAGGAAGTCGTCTTCGATGAACTTGGCGAAGGCATCGAACGAGAGCGTCTGGTGGTCGATGTAGCCCTTCTTGGCGTACGCGCTGATGACGATACTGGGGACGCGCAGGCCGTACCCCTGGGCGTCGACGACCGGCGGCACCACGTGGTCGTAGAAGCCACCCCAGTCGTCCCAGGTGAGGAAGATGGCGGTGCTGTTCCAGTCAGGGCCCCGCATCACGGCATTGACCAGCAGCTAACCGCACCCGGCGGATGCTCGCTGACGCTCCCACTGGGCGCCAGCCAGGAACGGCCGGGAGCGTGCCGTTCCTCGCCTGGCTGGTGAAGTTGTTGAGGTCCTGCACGTTGCCGAGCTGACCATCGAGCTTGACGTCGTCGAAGCGCGGCAGCGGGTTCCAGATCCCGGGAGTGCTCGCCCTCTGCGGCGCCGCCGGGCAGTTCGACGTCCGGGGCCGTCGCATTGGTGCAGGTGGGGTCGTTGGCATTGCCACAGCCGCGCCTGCCCTTCTCGGCCGATGCCTGGAATCCGTCCATCCTGGCGCCGTCGACGTCGGCCACGAAGTTGGACGCACCGTGGGGACCGCCACCGTTCACATCCGCCGGGTCGTGGTACGGGGCGACGCAACGGCCGACAACCGGGTCGGGGTTGCACACCGTGAAGTGGCCGTTCGTCGCCGGCAGGCCGTTGGCGCCCGGTAGGTCCCAAAGTAGAGCTGGGTGAGAGTTGTCCCTACTGGATGGGAAAGGGATTGTCGGTGGTGAGACCGCTCGGCCGGCCGAGAGGAAACCGCCGCTGGAGCAGCGCGTTGAAGGGAGCGAAGGCATCGGTGCTGCCGCTGAGGTTGGTGTAGACCTGAGCCAGGGTGGGCGCGCCTGCTCCCACGATGGCGGTGAGGCTGTGGCCGAGCTGGTTGCGCAGATAGTTGAGGAACAGCGTCGCACACCCGATCGACACATAGTTCTGGTCGGTCTGCTCGGTGGTGCTCACCCAGTCGGTTCGGTTCGAGTCCAACCAGCTGGCGGCTGTGGCGAAGCCGTCGAGCTGAGCTGGATAGAGTTCGGTGGAGAGCACCCGCGAGAGTCCCTCGCCGTGGCTGTAGCCACAATCCCAGCCGACGTTCTGCGCCGCCATCATGACCTCGTCGGCCTCGGCGACCATCAGCATGCGCACCAGGTCAGCGTTGGTGCCATCGAAAGCAGCGAGGTGGAGCTCCGTTGCGGCGCAGGTGGCATGGTAGGCGCCGAATGTGCCGGCGACCACGAAGACGGTGAACGGCAGACCGCCCGGCGTCAGACCTGCAAACCAGGTGCGCAGGGTGGCGTAGTCGGCCTCACACGTCGCCAGGACGGCGTCGGCGAGGACCGCGCCGTTGGCACCCAGCGCGTCCTCGTAGGAGACGCGGAAGTTGGTCGTGCTTGCGCGAAATGTGTAGGGCCCTCCGTCGGCGGCCGTTCGGGGCGCTCCGGCGGGGATGCCCTCGCCAGGCTTGACCAGCACGCGCAGAGATCGCCCCGAGCCGTTGTCGTGCGAAAGATCGACTGACTTCCTCACCACCGAGCCTCCTCACCCGTAGTAGACCACGCTCGCACCCGTCGGAGCGGGCGAGCGGCCCCGCGTACCCTCGGCCGCCATTGAGGAAGCGGACCTACCCCGACCTCGCCGTGTGCTGCAGCCGGTTGTCGACATACTCCGCCACGAAGCTCAGGACCACAATCGCATTGAAGGCGTCCCCGTACACGCTCCAATTGAAGGAGATGACGTTGAGTACGTTCACGATCCCCACCACGCTCAGCAGCGGCAGAAGGATCCCGTCGATCCTGCAATGAACGCGGCCGCAGCGACGGCCATTCGCGAAACAGGCGGTGCCGATCCAGAGGGTGCACGCCGTCTGGATCACCCCCTGGAGGGCGAACGAGATGTGATGGCCGTTGTAGAGGGCGTTGGCCGCATTCAGGATCACGATGGGCAGGACCCACAGCCCCACGACTCCCGACCAACCATGAAGGAGATCTCTCTGGCTCCGCGGGTTGCTGCTGCCCTGTACCTTCACGTCGATGCGTCAGCTACCAGCGGGGCCGGTTCCGGCCGAGTCGTTGGCGCGTGCGCTGAGCGCCACTCGGAGGCGCTCAGGGGTTGGCACATCCAGCCGGCAGGCCGCGCCACCCTCAGCCGGCGCACCCATGACATCGACCCCGTCGACCTCGACGGTCGGCGACGGGTACGCGCCCTCGTGCTCGCGGATCGCCTCGCGCAGTCCGGACGATTCCAGGCACGCGCGCAACGTCTCGCGGGCAGCGGCGACATGCGGGCATCCTCGGAAGTAGAAGAGGTCGATGCTCATGCGTCAGCCCCGTCTTTGACAGCACAGATGCAGCCGTCGTCAGCGTCAATGGCACGCAACAGCGGGCAATCACGTTGATCACGAGGCCGCGAGCATGTCGCAACCAGGCGCTGCAGCGAGGAGCGCATGTGGCGCAGCGACGCCAGGCGGCGCTCCAGGTCGCCGATCTTCTGAGTCGCCATGGCCTGCACCGCCTCGCAGCTCTCTGGGCCGCCGGCGGCCAGGTGGAGCAGGGTCTCGATCTCAGCCAGGGTGAAACCGAGCTCCTGGACGTGCTTGATGAACCGCACAATCCGCACCGCGTCCGCGGGGTAGACGCGGTAGCCGGAGTCGCGCCTGGGCGGCTCCCTCAGCAGGCCGCGGCGCTCGTAGTAGCGCAGGGTCTGGGTGTTGACCCCAGCCTGGGTGGCAACCTGCCCGGTTCTCATGGGCGCGAGCATAGACCCGGTATCCAGGTACCGAGTCAAGCGGGCTCATCGCCTGGCCAGGACGCCGCCGCGGCGGGCTCCGGGAAGCGCCGGTCGATGATGCCGGAAGACGGCCGTGGCTACGCCGCCGTACCGCACCGCGTGTAGACCCAGAAGACCCCGTCGTGAAGGCGCAGGCAGAACGACGTTCTGACCACGGCGTTGGGGAGATCGGATCCGTAGAAGGACGCTGACTGATTGGCCTCGGACCAGTGGTCCCATTCGCTGGTGAGCAGCAGAACGTCGGCGCTGGCCACGTTCGCCGCGAGTTGCGACCCAGGCCCATTGCCGACCATTGGCTCCATCTCGAGGTAGTACGTCGCCGGCGACAGCTGGGGAAGCAGGAAGTAAAGGTATGTCGCCGTGGAGTTGGTGCGGCGCATGTCCAGGGGGCCCACGAAGAGTCGCTGGCCGGGCCGGGTGATGCGATCGACGTACGCCAGAACCGTTTGAGCCGGGCCCGGGGCATCCACGGGGGTGAGGGGAAACGACCGATGCCCATTGCTCACGGACACTGACGGCGCCTGCTCAATCCCCGGCGCCGTCGCCAGCAGGGTCAATGCGATGCACACGCCGCGGGCCAGGGTCGTCCGCGCCGGGGTGAGCCGCCAGCGCAGATGCGCGGCAACCACCTGGGCCGACACCGCGAGGAGCCCCACCGACACCGACATGGCCGGCAGCAGGTGGGCGGTGTCCGCGCGCTGCAGGGTCTCGGGCAGTATCGCCAGGACCAGGAGCGTGGCCGCGCCGAGGAGACGTGTGCGCTCGGTGCGGGGGGAGCGCCGCCAGGCCAGGGCTGCCGCGAGCACGCTGATGGCCGCGCTCACAAGGAGGAGCATCAACTGGACCCGTGCGGCCGAGTCCCCAGGAGGGAGCGGGAGGCGGCGCGCCGCCGACGTGTCGAACAGGCCGTCCACAACCACCAGGTTGAACACCCTGGCGGGCGAGGCGATCGCCACGTGCACGGCCAGGGGCAGGAGACCGACCGCCGCTCCTCCCAGGTAGCACCACGCCGCTCGTCGCCGTGCCACCAACACCGGGATGATGGACAACCCGGCGACCATCGCGAAGTCGATCCTGAAGATCAGCGCGAGCGCCCCCAGGACACCCGCCAGCGCGTATCGCCACGTGGACCGCCATCGCGGCGAGCCTGGCGACGTGGCCACCACCAGGGAGAGCAGCCCCAGGGCAAGGGCGGCGAGCCACGGGCTGGCGACCGGCACCCCGACGGCCCCGATGGCCACTGCTGACAGGACACCCGCAAGCAGGCCGGCAGCCCTGCCAAACCGCAGTCCCATCGCCGTCATGCCCACCACCAGCAACCATTCGAGGGTCATGCCCACCAGGCGTTCGACGATGACCTGGTGCCCGGCGAACAGGAACGCACCCGCCAGCACCCAGGGCATGCCGGGCCCGTAGTACGTGGCGAAGTCACGGTGAGCCACTGCGCCGTGCAGGACGCGATCCGCGTAGACCAGCAGGGCCCCCTCGTCCTGCGGCGCTCCGCCCGCGCGCAACGTGACGATCGCCAGCAGTGCGATCACCAGAATCGGCAGCCCGTAGACCACCGCCAGACCCCACCGTGGCAACGTCAACCAGCGCGGCGCGGCCCCGGGGATGTCACCGACGCCACCAGGCTGGACCGCTGGGCGCTCTGTGCGGGGCGACAGGACGCGCGAGGATGTCACCCGCGAATCATCTCGACTGGTCGTGGCAGATTCCGCTGCGTGACACCCCCGTAGCGCGGTTGATCCCGAGGCGCCGCCAGGGGATCAGCGCGGCTCAGCTCCCGGCGAGCTCCTCGAAGTCCTCCTCGCGGTACTCGACGGTGGCATCGCCAGGATCCGCCCGCTGCTGCTCACGCTGGCGCAGCTCGACCCGGCGAATCTTCCCCGAGATGGTCTTGGGGAGCTCGCTGAACTCCAAGCGCCGGATCCGCTTGTAGGGAGCCAGGTGGTCACGGCTGAAGAGGAGGATCGAGAGCGCCGTCCCCGGCGATGGGGGATGACCGGTCGCGAGAACGATGAACGCCTTGGGCACGGCGAGCCGCACCGGGTCGGGCGAGGGCACGACCGCCGCCTCGGCGACGGCCTCGTGCTGGAGCAGCACGCTCTCCAGCTCGAACGGGGAGATGCGGTAATCCGACGCCTTGAAGACGTCGTCGGCACGCCCCACGTAGGTGATGTACCCGTCGCCGTCGCGCGATGCCACATCGCCGGTGTGGTAGTAGCCACCTCGCATCGCATCGCTGCCGTGCTCGTCATCGCCACGGTATCCCACCATCAGACCCAGCGGGCGCCGGGCGAGGTCCAGGCAGATCTCCCCCTCGTCGCCCAGCTCGCCGGTGACCGGGTCGACGAGCGCGATCGCATAGCCCGGAACGGGTCGGCCCATCGACCCCGGCTTCACCGCCTGCCCGGGCGTGTTGGCGATGGCCACCGTCGTCTCCGTCTGGCCGAAGCCATCGCGGATGGTGACGCCCCAGGCCTGCTCGACCTTGGCGATCACCTCGGGGTTGAGCGGCTCGCCGGCACCGACCACCTTGCGGGGCGGCCGGCGCAACCCCCTCAGGTCGCTCTGGATGAGCATCCTCCAGACCGTCGGCGGGGCGCAGAAGCTGGTGACCCGACAGCGATCCATCACCGCCAGCAGGCCGGCCGCATCGAATCGCTCGTAGCTGTGGATGAGCACCGTGGCGCCCGCGTTCCAGGGGGCGAAGACGTTGCTCCAAGCGTGCTTGGCCCATCCCGGAGAGGAGATGTTGAGGTGGATGTCGCCGGGCTCCAACCCGATCCAGTACATGGTGGACAGGTGGCCCACCGGGTAGGAGGCGTGAGTGTGCTCGACCAGCTTGGGCTGCGCCGTGGTGCCGGATGTGAAGTAGAGCAGGAGTGGATCCGAGGCATTGGTGACGCCGCCGGGCGTGAAGACGGGCGACGCAGACGACGTCTGCGCATAGTCCAGCCAGCCGTCGACGGGCGCGCCGACGCAGATTCTGGTGTAGTCGCCGGCGACGCCGGCGAATGTCTCGACCTTCTGGGCGCTGGTCACGACGTGACGGGCATTGCCGCGCTGGACTCGATCGTGAAGATCGGCGGCGGTCAGCAGCGTGCTCGCCGGGATCAGGACCGCGCCGAGCTTGATGCCGGCGAGCAGGGTCTCCCACAGCTCGACTCGGTTGTCGAGCATGAGGATCAATCGGTCGCCGCGACCCACGCCGGCGTCCACCAGCCAGTTGGCCACCTGGTTCGACCGTGCGGAGAGCTCAGCGAAGGAGAGCCGGGTGTCGCTCCCATCCGCGGTCGCGATCCACAGAGCAGGCTGCGACGACGTGATCGGGTCCTGCGCCAGCTGGTCGAACCAGTCCAGCGCCCAGTTGAACTCCGTCAGGACCGGCCAGCGGAAGTCGCGATAGGCCGTCTGGTAGTCGTCGCGCCAGCTGAGCAGGGATGCTCGGGCCGCGCGGAACGCCGCGGCGCTCGCCGCCGGGCCGGGGTCGGCCTTCACGTTCACAGGCTCACAGCCCATCCGCCCGGCGATGCGCGACCCCCCACGTCATTGGCGCGATTGTACCGGCCACGAACGTACGTTCCAGCTGCTCCCGAGCGGTCTGCGCGGCCTGGCTAGGACTGCGGCGTCGGTGACGGTGCCACCCCCGCCCCCCCGCTGCCATAGCCGCCGGGCGGTGCCGTGGCGCCCAGCGTCGACCAGGCGACGGCTCCTGCCGGTGCCGTCGCAGCTGCCACCGTCCCCCAGCCGCTGAAGGTGGTCGTGCTGGTTGCCGTCGCCCCGCCACCGCTCACGGTGGTGGCATACGAGATGGGCAGGTGCGAGCCCGCGGCGACGTCGAGGTGACCCGTCCCCGCCGGACCGCCCTGCTGGGGCGGCACGCTGCCGGCGATCCGCGTCGCGCCGGCGCCCCCGGCCACGGTGATCGAGGTTGTCGAGGTCGGGACCAGAGCCGTCTCCTGCGCCTGGTCGGCGACCACGATCCCCGGCGCGACCACGCTGAACGGACCGTCCTGGCTGGACACGGAGACCCACTTGCCATCCAGGCCCGGCGCGCCGGCCGCGGGCACGCCGAGCTGGTCCTCGAGAGCGGGGACGTTGCCCTCGAAGTACACAGTGCCGCTGACCAGGACCAGGGTGAACTGCTCCCGACCCGCGGCGGCGTCGACGGTGATCACCTGGCGGCCGTGGTTCTGGCCGGCGTCACCAACGATGGTCTGCGTTGAGCCGCCTCCGGAGGACCTGGCCACATAGTGGAAGCCGGCCGAGCGGCGCATGGCGGCCAGCGCCTGGCTGTAGATGGCGCGTGCCCGCACCGCCGCCGGCGGTGCGGATGACCCGTGAGCGGTCCGGCTCGGGGCGGCGGGTTGGCCGCCGCGGGTCAGGAGGCCGACGGCACCGCCGACCACCACCCCTGCGATGAGCACGCCGGCGATCGCCGCCGCGCCGCGCCCGCGTCGCGACCGCAGGCCCCCGCCACCACCGGGCGGGCGTGGCGGCGGGGGCCGGTGGGGCGTCCAGGCGGCCGCTGCCGCCGGGGGGCGGGGCGGTGCGTGGACGGGCGCCGCTGCGGCACTCTCGGCGCGCTCATCGTTCATCACTCACCATGGTGCAGGGCCCAAGCTGACGGAAGGCTGACGACCACATAGGATGGATCGATGAGGCAGATCGCCGATGGTTGACAGGGCGCGGGCACCGGTGTCCGCCCCGCTGGGCCAGGCGCCGCGCGCCGGGCACGGGGTGCCCGCCGTGGTCCGCCGCCTGCTCGCCGGTGTGATCGGGCTGGCGGCGATCGCCGGGGTGCTCCTCTTCCTCGATCCCAGGCATGTGGGGCATGCGCTGGCGGGCTTCCGGCTGGCACTGATCGCCCCGATCATGCTGCTCTCGGTCCTCGTCTACATCCTCCAGGGCGTGCGCTGGCATTACCTCCTCCGCGACGTGGGGACCCATCTGACCCTGCGTGACACCATCCTCGTCAACCTGGCCGGTCAGACCATCACCGCCATCGTGCCACTGGGGGATCTCACCCGGGCGGCGTTCGCCAGTGCCGCCGTTGGCACCGACTTCGGCATCGTGGCGGCCACGGTCACCGTGCAGGAGCTCTCCTACACACTGTTTCTCATCCTCTCCGCGCTGCCGGCGATCCTCGCGCTCGGGTACGGGCTCGCCGCGGTGGTGCCGGTGGCGGTGGGAATTGCCGCCATCGTGGTCATCCTCACGGTGTCGCCGGTGTTCTGCCGGGTGCACGATCTGCTGGCCCGCATCCCCGTCCTCAACCGGCTGCTGCCGGCCATCGACGAGCTGCAGGAGCAGACGGCGGCACTGCTCCATCGCCCCGACGCGCTGGTGCTGTCGATCCTCGACGCTGCCCGGGTGGTGGTGGCGGTCACCGCGTTCTGGCTGATCGTGCTGGGCTTGGCGCCCGGCCACATCGGCTGGTGGCAGGCGGCGTTCGTGCTGGCGCTGGCCACCGTGGGTGGGGCGGTCAGCCTGATCCCCGGTGGGGTGGGCGCGAACGAGGCCAGCGTTGCGGCGCTGCTGATCTTCCTCGGCGTCGACTACGGGAGCGCGGGGGCAGCCGCCATCATCCAGCGCGCCCTGGTGACCGGGCTCTCGCTGTCGCTCGGCGCCGGCGCGTACGCGGCCATCCACCGCCGCCTCCATCTGGGTGGCATCTTCCAGGTGGTCGTCCACCGGCCCGCGGCATCCGCTGCCTGACAGGGCCGGTCAGTCGCCGCTGAACGACACTGGCGTCGTGCTCACGGTGTGACCAGGCTGTCGTCGTCGCGCAGCCACACGGTGTTCCACTGCTCGCGGTCGACCACGCGGTAGCGGCTGTTGAGAAGCGGCTGCACCTCCGGGAAGCCGGAGAGCGCGTCGTCGCTGGTGATGATCATGTCGGGGTCGAGGGCGGCCACGGCGTCGGCGACCTGGCCCTGGCTGCCGAGGAGCACCTCGTCGTTGTAGATCGGCGGAGTTGGCAGGCCGAGCTTCAGGTCGGCCATGACGTAGAGCCACGCATCCGAGGACCACGCCACCGCCGTGTGCCCGCTGAGGCCGTGGGTCTTGATCCAGGCCGCCGTGGCCCGGTCTCCCTCCACTCGGTCGTCGAAGGTGTCCTGCAGGTCTGCCAGCGAGCGCTGCCGGGTCAGCACCTGGAACGCGCCCCCGTAGTAGGTGAGCAGGTCGCGTGGCTCCGAGACGGTTCCCCCTGACGCCGCCTGGGGAACCCAGTCGATGCCGGCGACGCGCGCGATCGACCCGGCGACCACCACACCTGCGACCAGCGCCCCGGCGCCGAGGCGCGCCGGCATCGACCCGGTGCGCAGCACCGGCAGGTGCAGGCTGAACACCGCCAGCGTCACCGGGACGATGCTGACGGCGAGGAAGTGCGCGAACGGCATCTGCGCTGCCGCGGCCACGAGCAGGTCGGCGCCGGCCCACACCCACGCGGCCCACAGGAAGGTCGGGCTCCGTCGCGCGGCGATCGCCCCGCCGCAGAGCAGCGCGACAGATCCCCCGATCCCGACCGCGAGGTGCAGCAGGCCGCTCTGGCTGGCGGGCAGCACGGACCGGGAGTACGGGATGTAGAAGCCCACCAACGCGTAGGCCACCGTGCCGGGTCCGGCCGTGATCAGCGCGGGGATGAGCCACGCGGCGGTGACGGTGGCGGCACTGGCCGTGAACAGCAGGCGCTCGCGGGCGCTGATCCTCGGGCTGACCAGCAGGATGAGCAGCAGAGCGCTCGCATCGGCGATCGCCGTCTGCTGGTAGGCGATGGCGATGCCCACGAGCAGGCCGGCCCCCGCCGCCCACCACCGTGACGGTGCGCCGGCAACGCCGGCCACCCGTCGCAGCACCAGTGCGCCCGCCCACGCGGCGGGGGCGATGACAAAGCTCTCGGGGAGCGCCAGCTCGGCATCGAACAGAGGCGCACCGAGGAGCACGGCGACGACCAGGAGAGCGGCGAGCGCCCGGCCCCGGCCCAGCACCGGGCGTGCGACATACGCAACCGCTGCCAGGGTGAGCGCGCCGCTCAGCAGGGTGATGGCGTGCAGCCCCGCTTCCGATCCGCGGAAGAGCCCGACGTCGACCGCCACCGTCCAGAGGTGCAGCGGCGGTTTGTTGCTCCAGATCTGCGAGTAGAGGACGCGCCCGTTGAGGAGCGCCTTGGCGGCGGCGGCGGCGCCTCCCTCGTCGGTGTACCAGTGGGGCTCGAGGAACGAGGGGATGCGCAGCACCGCGAAGAGCGCGAACGCCGGTATGGTCCAGCGAGCTCGCTGGGCGAGCTGGCGCAACCATCGGAGCGCGGCGGTGCGACGGCTCGGCCGCGGCGCCTGCGTTCCAACGGCTGTGGTCATGCTCTCCTCGACGGTGGCCGGCAAGCTCAATGCGGGTTGCCGACCGCGATGCTCGCCACCCGATCATTACCGATTGATGACGCCGGGCCGCCGGTCGGCTCGATCATCGTTCTCGCGCCCGGCATTTCCGCGACGGCGCGGCTCACCCGCGCGCGTGCACCACCGTGTAGGGAGCGGCAGGACGGCCGGGCGGGGTGGTGATCTGCCACCAGGAGTGATGCACCCGCAACTCCACGAGCAGGCGGACACCATCCGGGCTCACCCAGTTGTCCGAGCCGAGCAGCAGCACCCGGCCGGGCGCGTTCGCCACCGCGTCGACCGCCCTGCCGCGATCCACGTCCGCCGCCGGGTTCGCGTCCAGCCAGGGCAGACGGACGCCCATGGGGCCTGCCTCGAGCACCACGGCAGCGCTGACGGCCGCTGCGGCCAGCGCGCGGCGGCTCCCCAGCGACGCCCATCGCGCGGCCAGCAGACGTCCCAGCCCAACCCCGGCGAGGACGGCGAGCGGGGGAATCATGGTCGCGACGTAGCGGGGATGCTTGATCGTGGCCACCGAGTACAGGACGTAGAGAACGGCGACCAGGACCACCACCGGGCGCACCTCCGGCCGGCGGCGCCATTCTCGGACGCCGGTGGCCGCCCCGAGCACGAGCAGCGCCGTCGCCACCAGCGACACGTTCACCTCGGCGGCACCGGGGAGAAGCTGCTGCAGGTAGTAGAGGAGGTTCACCTGGTGAGCACCGCTCGGTGCCGCCTGCCCGGTGTACCAGGTGAACCCGGCGAGCTTGGCTGGTGCATTCACCGCCAGCAGCGCACCCGCGATCACGATGCCGGCGCCGAGGGCCACCAGGGTGGGGCGGCGGCCGCCGCGGATCACCAGGGCTGAGACGGCGACCACGAGCACCGCGACAATTCCGTAGTCCCACTTGATCCAGGAGGCGACGGCGATCAGCGCCCCGCAGACCGCAACATCACGCACGCCCGGCCTGCGCTGCAGCCGGATCAGCGCCAGCACCAGCGCCAGGTCGACGCAGATGCCGAGCGGCTCGGTGAATGCGCCGGAGGCGAGGCGCATCTCCAGCGGGACGGTCCAGAAGAGGATCGCGGCGCCGAGAGCGCCCCACGAGCCGCCCCCGAGCGCGCGCGTCAGTCGTGCCGTGAGCAGGCCGGCGGTGGCGTAGGCCGCCAGGGACGGCAGCCAGGCCGCCGCCATCGTGCCCACCCCCGCCCAGAGGAGCAGCCCGTGGATGGCGGGCATCGCAAATGGGTAGAACGTCTGATCGTTGAGCCACCCCCAAACGCTTGCCCAGTGGCCACCCTGGAGCAGCAGGGAGAGCCGGTAGCCGGGCTCGACTCGAGCCGCCTCGTCGTAGGCCAGCCAGCCGCGCCCGTGAATCTGCAGGATCACCACCACAGCGACGGCCAGAGCCCCAGCTCCGAGCAACGGGGCCGCCGTCAGCAGGCGCCCTCTCCGCGAGGCGAGTTGCTGATCGGGCATTCGGGTTCTCCACCGTGAACGCTCCGAAGAATACGCGCGAAGTCCTCGTGTGACGGCGCCCGCCCGGGCAGGGCTGCCGTCAGCGGTCCTCGAGGTCCTCGAGCATGCGGCTCAGCCGCCAGAGCGCCGGGACGGCGGACTCGATGGCGGAGCCGTCGGCAGCGTCGAGGCGGGACAGCGCTCCCTCCAGGATCAGCGCCCGCTGACGCCGCCACGCTTTGAAGCGCGCCTCCGCCGCCGCGGTCAGCGCCAGCCGCCCGCCGCGGCCATCACTCGGATCGGGGGCTCGCTCGATCAGTCCCGACTCGACCAGGCGCGAGACCAGGGTGCTGACCGTGTTGGGGGCGAGCCCGAGCGCCGTCGCCGCTTCGTTGACGCGGATCCCCGGGGCGTCCTCGACCAGCCGCATCAGCTCGAGTTGAGCGTCGCTGAGCGGTTCGAACGAGAGGCTGGCGCGGACGGCGTGGCGGATCGCGCGACGCAGCCGCGCGAGCACCTGGCCGAGGTCGACACGCTGAGAGCGTGGCCCGGCTCGCGGCACCGTGGCCCGGCGAGAAGGCTCTGTCACAGAGGCAAGTCTACCGGGGGGTGGGATGGATCCGGGGACGCGTCAGTACGATGGAGCGCACAGCGAGCTGGATGCGACGGCACGTGCAGACACGGGGGTCCGATGGCTGTGTCCAAGCGCCCGACCGTGGCCGCACCAGCCGGTGGCCCGCGAGCCGGCGGGGCGAGCACGCGGGCCACCCTCTCCGTGACCCTGGCCTGGCTCAGCCTCCTCGCCGGCGCCAATCTGCCAACGCCGCTGTACCTCCTCTACGAGCGGCGGTTCCACCTCTCGAGCGTGGGGGTGACGCTGATCTTCGCCACCTACGCGCTGGTCCTGATGCCGTCCCTTCTGTTCTTTGGGCAGCTCTCCGACCGCATCGGACGCAGGTCGACGATCGCCGCCGGCCTGGGGTCGGCGATGGTCGGGCTGCTCCTGTTCGCGTTGGCAGACAGCACCGCCTGGCTGTTCGTGGCACGGGGGTTCCAGGGATTGGCGGTGGGCATGATCAGCGGATCCGCCACTGCCGCGCTGGTGGAGCTCGATCCCGACCACGACCCCCGGCGGGCTGCGCTACCCGCAGGCCTTGCCCAGGCCGGCGGCGGCAGCGGTGGTGCGCTCCTGGCCGGGCTGCTCGGCCAGTTTGCGCCGGCTCCGATGACACTCTGCTACCTGGTGATGCTGGCCCTCACCGCCGCAGCCGCGGTCACGGTGCTCGTACAGCCCCAGGGTCCTCGCCATCACGCCCGCGCCTGGAGGGTGCAGCGGCCCAGCGTGCCCGGGCCGATTCGTGTGCCGTTCGCTCGAGTTGGGATCACCGGGGCTGCGGTCTGGGCTGTCGCCGCGCTGTTCTTCGCAGTGGTCCCCACGTATGCCAGCGAACTGCTCAGGTCGCGCAACCTCGCCCTGCTGGGCAGCATCGCGGCCACAATGCTCGCCACCTCATGCATCGCCCAGCTGACCGTGCGCCGCGCCCGCTCGACGAACACCGCGCAGGTGGGAGGGCTGACGCTTCTGGTTGCCGGCCTGGCACTCCTGGTCGCCGCCTTCCCGCTGCGCTCGCTGCCGATCCTTGTGCTGGCCGCTCTGTTCGGCGGAGCGGGACACGGCTGGGCGTTCGTCGCCGCGCAGACCGCCCTCAACGACATCGCGCCTGACGACCGTCGTGGCGAGGTCAGCGCGGCCTTCTACGTGTGCATCTACCTGGGTGTGGCCGTTCCCGTGATAAGCGTCGGGATGGTGGCGGCCGTATCGTCGCTGTTCACCGCCGTCGCCATCTTCGCCGGCGTGGTGGGGAGCGCCGCCCTCGCCAACGCCGTGGGGTTGGCCCGGAAGCGGCTCTGACAGTCCCATCCCACCGGGTAGCATCGGTGACCAGACGCCGGGGCGGCGTTCGTCCACGAAACCCAGGTCGCGGCCACCCGGTGTCACGGAAGTGCTTTGAACATGCAGCCGATCGTTGTCCTTGCCGGAGGTGTCGGCGCGGCCCGCTTCCTGCAGGGCGTGACGGCGGCGATGACAGCGCGCGACCTGACCATCATCGGCAATGTCGGCGACGACACCGAGATTGCCGGGCTGCATGTCTCACCAGACCTCGACACCGTCCTGTACACGCTCACCGACCAGATCGACGAGCAGAGGGGCTGGGGCGTCCGCGGCGACACGGCGCGCGCTCTGCAACGTGCACGCGCGCTTGGCCACGATGCCTGGTTCTGGCTCGGCGACCTCGACATCGGGCTGCACCTTGCCCGCACCGGGTGGCTTCGCTCCGGCGACAGTCTCAGCCAGGTGACGGCGCGGCTCAGCACCGCCCTCGGCCTGACCGACGCTCTCGTTCCGGTCACCGACGATCGCCTGCGCACCATCATCGAGACGCCTGACGGAGACCTCGACTTCCAGACCTACTACGTGCGCCACGGCCACGGCGACCACGTCGTGGGAATCCGCTGTGAGGGATCGGACACGGCGGCACCGGCGCCGGGCGTGCTCGACTCCCTGGCACGCGCCGCGGCGATCATCATCGCGCCCTCCAATCCGCTCGTTTCCATCGGTCCCATCCTCGCCGTGCCGGGCATCAGGGACGCGCTCTGCGCCCGCCGCGTGCCCTGCGTGGCGGTGAGCCCGATCGTCGGCGGCGCGGCTCTGCGAGGTCCCGCGGCGGACATGATGCGAACGCTCGGCCACGATCCATCCCCCGCCGGAGTCGCCGACCTCTACTCAGGGATCATCGACGCCATCGTCATCGACGACGCCGACGCCGCCGTCGCCGCCGCGCTCGAGAGCAGAGGTCTCTCGGTGACGGTCACCGACACGATCATGCGCGACGCCAAGGCACGCCGCCACCTGGCCGCGGTCACGCTGGCGGCCGCCAGGATCCAGGTCGGCGCATGACCATCTCGATCATCCCGCTGCCCTGTGGCCGCGAGATCATGGAGGACGACGACCTCGCGGACCTAGTCCTCGACGCGTCGCCTGCGCTGCGCGACGGCGACATCGTGGTGGTGACCCACAAGGCGGTCGGCAAGAGCGAGGGTCGGATCGTCGACCTCGGCGAGGTCCAGCCGTCCGCACGCGCCGTCGAGGTTGCCGCCGACCACTCGGATCCACGCCTGGTGGAGGTGATCCTCCGCGAGAGCCGTCGCATCCTCAGGCAGCGGGGAGCGCTGCTCGTGGTCGAGACCCACCACGGCCTCGTCTGCGCCAACGCCGGCGTGGATCGGTCGAACGCCCCTCGACCCGACTGCGTCGTGCTCCTGCCCACCGACCCGGATGCCTCGGCGCGCCGCCTGCGCCAAGCCCTGGAGCTGCGCACGCGCACCCGGGTCGGCGTGATCGTCGCCGACACCATGGGGCGTGCCTGGCGCGACGGCATCGTCGGCACCGCCATCGGTGCCAGCGGGTTGGAGACGCTTCGCCAGCTGGTCGGGGCGGTCGACCCCAACGGCTACGAGCTGGCCAGCACCGTGGTCGCCATCGCCGATGAGCTCGCCGCGGCCGCCAACCTCGCCTTCGGCAAGCTCGAGCGGGTGCCGTTCGTTCTCATCCGCGGCTATGCGGCGCCCGGAGACGGCTCGGCGCAGCAGATGATCCGCCCCCCCGAACGCGACCTGTTTCGCTGAGGGCGCGAGCCAGCAACCCCGCGTCCCGGGCATCGTCGAGCGTGTCGACGTCGAGGGCGATCCCGGGGATGTCGATGACGCGATGCGGCAGCGACGCGGCGCGCGCCGCCGCCTCGTGCACCTCACTGCTGCGCGGCACGCCGAAGCGCGGACGGAGCGCATCGGGCGGTGTGACCAGGAGGGCGTTGGTGCCGGCATCCCGCGCCCGGGCGATGCCCACGCCACGCGCCGGCGCGGCGCTGACGAATTCCTGCAGCTCGGCCGCGGTCACCAGGGGGATGTCGCCGGCCAGGAAGAGAACGCGCGCCGGAGGCGGCACCACCGCCGAGAGGGCGTGCACCAGGCCGTCGTTCCAGGGCAGGTCGCCGTCGGAGAGGACCGTGACGTCGAGATCGAGGCCCAGCGCCGCCGCCGGTTCGGAGGTGGCCAGCGCCACCGGGCCGATGCCCGCCGCGCGCACGGCTTTGACCACCGCCTCCAGCATGCCGAGCATCAGGGTGCGGCGCTCGGTGGGGGAGAGGTGGGGCGTGAGCCGCTGCTTGGCGAGGTCCAGCCGCTTCAGCCCGATGATCGTCTGGAGGGTCACGCCGTCACCGGACGTCACCCCTCCTGTGTCGGCCCGCTGTGCTCGACTGTGAGCCGCAGCAGGACGCGGCGATCGCGCTCCATCGCCCTGCGGTAGTCGTCCCAATCGGGATGCTCGCCGACACCGCGCCGGTAGTAGTCGACCAGCGGCTCCATCGCCTCGGGCAGGCTGACGATCTCGACTGTGCCGTCGACGGCGTGCCACTCGCCGAAGAAACCCTCGTTCATGACACAGAGGCTGGCGTGCGGATCGCGACGCAGGTTGAGCGTCTTGACCGCTCGATCACGGGTGCTGATGACCACGCGCGACTCGGCGTCGACGGTGGCCAGCACCGGGGAGAGCTGCGGGCTGCCGTCGCGACGCCGCGTGGCCAGGACAGACCGGCCGTGGTGCCGGATGAAGTCGAGCGCCTCCCGGTGAGCCTCCGACATCACAGCCTCTCCAGGACGACCACCGGGATCTGGCGCTCGGTGATCTTCTGGTATTCGTCGTAGTCGGGCCAGATCGAGGTCATGATCGCCCACAGCTCGTGCTTCTCGTCGCCGGCGGCGGTGCGTGCGCGGGCGGCGAAGCGGTCGCCCCTGACCTGCACATGGACCTCGGGATTGGCCTCGAGGTTCAGGTACCAGGCCGGCGGTGCCGGCGCACCACCTCGGGATGCGACGACCAGGTGATCGCCCCCGCGGCGGCCGTAGATCAGCGGCGTGCTCGTGGCCTTGCCGGATCGACGCCCCAGGGTGGTGAGGATGAGCACCGGCGCTCCCCTCACCCAGTCGTGCCCCTCCTCGCCTTCGGTCGCCACATAGCGGTCCACGTGCTCCTTGCCGAACAGCGTGCTCGTCTCAACCTCCTCCCACGTTGCCGGGGTTGACGGTGCGCCCGGGGCGCGCCGGCTCGTGTCGACCTCCCATTCTGCACCGGACGGATTCCACGGCGGCCGGTGGCAGCGCGGGCAGGTGCCTCGCCCACTCCGCGGCGTCGGGTCGGGACCGTACCATGGCGGCCGTGCAGGATTGGCAGCGATGAGAATGGTCGAGCCCTTGCTGGCCGAGCTGGTGACGATCGCGGGTGATCAGAACGACCCCATCCCCGCCTACCTCGCGCGTCCACTCGGCGCCGGACCGTACCCGGGGATTGTGGTCATCCACCACATGCCCGGGTGGGACGAGAGCACCTGGGAGAGCGCTCGCCGCTTCGCCACCAATGGATACATCGCCCTCTGCCCCAACCTGCACCATCGCGATGCACCGGGCGCCGACCCCGACGACGCCGCCGCCGCCGCGCGCGCCAACGGAGGCGTCCCCGACCACCGCTTCCTCGGCGATTGTGCGGGAGCCCTGCGTCACCTTCGCGCCATGCCCAGCTGCTCCGGTCGCGTGGCCACGATCGGCTACTGCTCCGGCGGACGCCAGAGCTTCCTCGCCGCCTGCGATCTCGACCCCGACGCGGCGGTCGTTTGCTACCCCGGGCTGATCGTCGGCGACCCGCCACCCGGCACGACCATGAAAATCACCCCGATCATCGACAGGGCCGGCGGAATCTCCTGTCCCCTCCTGGGACTCTTCGGGATGGATGACACGCGCCCATCGCCGGACCATGTGGCCGAGATCGACGCCGCGCTGACCCGCGCCGGCAAGGAGCACGAGTTCCACATGTACGAGGGCGCCGGACACGGCTTCTTCGACAGCGACCGTCCCTCCTACCGGGTGGAGGCGGCCGGCGAGGGCTGGCGGCGCATCTGGGGCTTCCTGCAGCGAACCCTGCACCCGGCGGAGAGCAGCCGGCCCACGGTGGATTGAGGATGTGCAGCCACGCCACTGAGCGGCTCGAGGTGCGCGGCAGTGGCAAGGCCGCGGGCACGTGGGCGCCGGTGATCGGCGCCAGCGTGTACGTCGACCACCCCTACACCACGCCGCTCGAGCACACCCTCAACATCGACCTCTTCTCAGACTCGGATGGCCGGTCACGGCCGATCGCGCTGGAGCTCTCGGTGGAGTCCGCACAGGCCCTGGTCGCAGCCATCAGCAGTGCGCTGCAAAAGGCCTGGGCCCTCTCTGCCAACAGTCCCTGAGACACCTCACCTCCGCCTCGCCTCACCTTTATTTGCTGAGCATGAGGGCGGACCAGGGAGCACAGGATGACCATGGAGATCGAGCCGACGCGGTCGGCTTGGACAGACACGACGCCGCCTGACCCGGAGGTGGTGGAACTCACTTGGCGACGCCTCCAAGCGGACCTGGAGAGTGGTCAGGGAGTCAACGGCCAGTGGTCATGGTGGACGTATCTGAATTTCTGAGACCCGTTGAGGTGCGCGTCGAAAACGCTGCTGAGCGCGACGGATCGGTCGCCGGGCGCCGCGGGATGTTGAGGCGCGCCTCCACTCCGAAGGTCCTCTTTCGGTCAGCCGCTGCCTTACTGCTCGCGAGCTTCTTGGCTCTTGCCTTCGGGCCGCCCACAGCCATGGTCTCCGCAACTGGCTGTAACGGTTACTACAAGGTGAGTTATGGACTGCATAGCGCCGATGCCGTCTTGCAGGGCAACACGCCGGCCTGTGGGTACGTGAGTTGGGCCTACGTAACCGGCAACAGCTCGGTCGTTTCATGGATGTCTGAGCGGGGTCGTGCTTGGGTATGCCAAATTCGGCAGTTCGATCAGACGTACACCGCGTACAACACGAATTTCATCTCTCTTAATTCACCGAACTACTACTACGGAAGCTGCGGTCCTCAAGCGGATCTTGAGAGCGGGCAGGGAGTCAACGGGAGTTGGTCCTGGTGGACCTACCTTAACTATTAGGAGAAGTCGGATGCCTCGCTGGAAGACCGTCGCGGGCGCCTTAGCCGTTGCGCTCCTTGCAACTTTCCTTGCCATTCGCCTTGGTCTGTCGGGTCCGCATCAAGCCTCAGAGCCCAGGCCGTTCAGCTTCCTTTCCTTCACAGTCATCGCACAGGCTGATCAGGCGAGTACGCCGACGGTGTCGAGCGCGCAAGCGAACACGACTGCGTTTCGGGCGCTGAATAGCAGCGCTAGTCGGATGACAAACTATCGTCTGCGCGGCGAGTCTCTCATGTCTCAGGTTTCACGAGTCAGTGACCCGGCCGGTCGAGTGTGGTTCAAGACTCAGCCGCCTGAGACGGTTTGGATGCTCGTCTTTACAGCGCCTGCGCAGAAGGGGTTCCAGTACGTCACGGCTCTCGTCCTAGTGGATGCCCAGAGCGGCGCGATATCCGTCTACCAGGTTCGGGCATCGAATAGCCAAGCCGACGCTCTGCCACTGCCCAAGAGCAGCCGATGAGCCACCCGGGGATCGTTGGATTGGAGGCAGCGCGCGGAGTCCGGAGTGACAGCGGATCACGCGACGGTCGCAGGTTCCCCGTCCTCTTCGATGACGTTCAACTCCTCGGCCCGAACGCGCCATCACAATTTGCGTGAGAGATCCTCGTCGTGCTCTACTCTTTTTAGCCAGTTTTGGACGCGAGGTGTCTCAGGAGGCCTGACGACTCCCGGGATGCCGGAGCCACGCGAGCGCGGCCTGGGCAGGGTGCGACCGCGCTGGCCCAATGTGGCGATCAGCGACGACGCGGTAACTCGGGCGCAACAGACGCCCGACCCTCAGATCCCGGTCCTCAGAGCCATCTGATCATGGCGTTGGCTGTCGTGCAGACCGATGCACGATCGGCACCGTCAGGCACCGCAGAGGATTGGGATCATCTCGGAGTCCGGCACCCCGTCTGCTCCTGACCCCACCCCGCCGAGCCATCAGTGGCAACGGCGGCCGGTGCTGAGCAAGCTCGTCCGCTTCGCGGTCGTGGCTGGCCCGTCGGCCGCCGGCATCGGAGCGGCGACGGCGGTCAGCCGTCTCCTGCCGCGCCCCGCCGGTGTGCCTCAGACGCTGCTCTGGTTCGTCGCCATCAGCGTGGCGATGCTGCTGGTGATCCTGGTGGTCGAGCGGGGGGCCCGCCGTCTTCTTCCCCTGGCGGCGCTCCTCAACCTCTCACTGCTCTTTCCTGACCGGGCACCCCAGCGATTCGCGGTGGCGCGTCGGGTGGGCCGCCCCCGCGACCTCCAGCGCCAGCTCCAGGAGGCGCGAGACAAGGGCATCGAGGGCGGAGAGGTGGCGTACATGCAGAGGGTGCTCGAGCTGGTGGCGGCGCTCAGCGTTCACGACCGCCAGACGCGCGGTCACTCCGAGCGAGTGCGCGTCTTCTCCGACCTCATCGCCGATGAGATGAAGCTGTCTGCGCCCGACCGAGCGCGGCTTCGCTGGGCCTCTCTGCTCCACGACATCGGCAAGCTCCTGGTGCCCAGCGAGGTCCTCACCAAGCCGGCGGCGCTGAACGACAGGGAATGGAACGCGGTCCGCCGCCATCCCGAGGAGGGCGCGCGCTTGATCGGACCCCTGCGCGCCTGGCTCGGTGGCTGGGCGGCGGCGGTGGAGCACCACCACGAGCGCTGGGACGGCAAGGGCTACCCCGCGGGACTGGCCGGGGAGAAGATCTCGCTCGCCGGGCGCATCGTCGGCGTGGCCGACGCCTACGAGGTCATGACGGCGGTGCGACCATACCGGCGGCCGCTCGGAGTGGTGGCAGCGCGCGAGGAGCTGGTGCGCTGCTCCGGCAAGCAGTTCGATCCCGTGGTGGTCCGAGCCTTCCTGAACATCTCGGTGGGACGGCTGTGGCGAGTTGTCGGCCTGGGGTCCTGGATCGCCCAGCTTCCCCTCATCCCCTGGGTCAACGACCTGGGTCTGCAGTGGGGCACCGCCATCGTGTCAGGTGGGACGGCGCTGGGACTGGCTGCGCCGGGGCTGCTGCCGGGCACCAACATTCCTCGCCCCCAGCCGGGGCCGCCCGCCGTGTCCGTGATGGATGGGACGCGCTCCGGCCCGGCCGCCGGCGGGGGCGGAGGGGGGTCGTCACCGACCGGCCCCGGCCAGGGTTCCGCGTCGGGCGGCCAGGCGCACCCGGACGTGCAGCATCCGCCCGCCTCGACGGGCCCACAGCCGGTGCTCGCCGGCACCACGACGACTCCTCCGCCGGGGTCGCCGACCGGCTCATCGACCCCGCCGTCGGGGGGCGGCCTGGGCCCGACCCCGGCGCCGACCCCATCGCCATCCTCCACACCGGCGCCGGGGCCCACGCCAACGCCGGGTCCCACGCCAACCCCCACCCCCGGCCCGATGACCCCGCCGGCGGTTTCGATGCCGGCGCCGATCAAGATCTCTGAGGGGATGTACAGGAGCGGCGGCACATTCGCCGATTCGGGGGGCAGCGGCTGGACCGCCACCGTCAACTACGGGGATGGATCGGGCGTGCATCCGCTCGCGCTCAACGGCACCAGCTTCAGCCTGCAGCACGCTTACGCGGAGGTCTGCACGTGCACGGTGACTGTCCGGGTGACCAACGCCCGCGGCGGCTACGGGTACGCCAGCTCGACAGTGACCGTGAAAAGCGCTGCGGCGGTGATCACCCCACCGGCCGGGGCGCTCCTCCTCCTGGGAGCTCCCTTCCACGGGACCGGCAGCTTCACCGACAGCGACCCCGGTGCGGACAGCTTCTCGGCCACAGTCGACTACGGCGATGGGTCTCGCGGACCTCTGGCGCTCAACGGAACCAACTTCACGCTGAACCACAGCTACGGCGGTCTGTTGGGAACCTTCACTGTGACGGTGACGATCACAGACGATGACGGGACCGCAGCGCGCGCCCAGGCCTCAGTTGTGGTGCTCCTCTGAGCCGGGGCTGATTCGCGCGTGCACGTGGAAAGCACTGTTCGCGAAGTCGTCGGTACACATTGCCTAGACTCGTCCCGGCGCCGTATCGCGGATGAGAGGTACCTCCATGAGATCCATGGCCCCGGCTGCTCTCGCGGCATCGATCTGTGCGCTGGGTGTGGCCACGGCGCCGCCGGTGACGGCCGGGGCGGCCGCTCCCCACGTCCTCCTGGTGGGCAGCTACAACGGCGCCACCGGCCCCTACGGCACCATCCAGGCCGCGGTGGATGCGGCCTCGCCCGGCGACTGGATCCTGGTCGGCCCCGGCGACTACCACGAGCGAGCCGACCACGCCACCAGCACCTGGCCGGCCGGTGTGTGGATCGACAAGCCGGGCATCCACCTGCGCGGCATGAACCGCAACTCGGTCATCGTCGACGGCACCAACCCTGGAGCCGTACCCTGCTCGTCGAGGCTCGCGGACCAGGACCTCGGCCCGGGCGGCCAGGGACGCAACGGCATCGAGGTGTACGGCAAGGGCTTCGGGGCCAACCAGGTCTCCATCGACAACCTCACCGTCTGCAACTTTCTCACCGACCCGTCGGGCGCCAGGGGCAACCAGATCTGGTGGAACGGCGGTGATGGCTCAGGTCAGATCGGCATGTCCGGCTACCGGGGCAGCTACCTGACCGCGACGTCCACGTACTCGAACGGGGTCAACTATCCCGCCGGCAGCTACGGCATCTTCTCCAGCAATGCCACCCACGGCAGTTGGACGAACTCGTACGCCAGCAACATGGCCGACTCCTCCTTCTACATCGGCGCCTGCCAGCAGAGGTGCGATGCGGTCATGAACCACGACCACGGACAGTACAGCTCCCTGTGCATCTCCACGACCAATGCCGGTGGCTACCTGCTCATCGAGAACACCGAGTGCGACAGGAACAAGACTGGCCCGGTCTCCAACTCACAGAACAACGACGACGCCCCCTCACCGCAGATCGGGCTGTGCGACCTGGCGGATCGGAGCGAGCCACAGAGAGGCGCGCTGGGGACGAGGTCGTGCACGGTGTGGATGAACAACTACCTCCACGACAACAACAATCCCAACGTGCCCGGCAACGGCACCTCGGGGCTGGCCGGGGGCGGACCGGTCGGAGCCGGCCTGATCCTGGCCGGGACCAGGTACATCACCCTGTACCACAACACCATCGTCAACAACGACTCCTGGGGCGAGCTCATCGCCGACCTGCCCGACCAGGAGGCGGGGCCGTCCAACTGCCAGGGCGGCACCTTCGTCCCTCCACCGGTCGGCGTCTGCTACTTCCAGGCCTTCGGCAACGTCAGCATCGGCAACACCTTCAAGAACAACGGCTCCTACGGCAATCCCAGCAACGGTGACATCGGTCTGGCCACCATCGCGCACGATCCCGGCAACTGCTTCTCCGCCGACACCGACCCGCGCGGCCTGACCAGCGACCCGGCCGGCATGGAGAACGGCCTGCCCCACAACCCGTACCGCCCCGTCAGGAGGATGTGCACCACCGCCAACGCCGGCGACATGGGCCCGCTCGCTGCCGAGGTGCTCTGCGCATCGCAGCTGCTGGCTCCATGTCCCACCCTCAACACCCTCTGCGACGTCAACGCCAGCCTGCCCTGCATCTCCCAGGCACCCTGTGCCGTCAACTGCTATCCGCGCCCCACTCCGTTCACCCTGACGATGCCGCCCGCCCAGGCGACCATGCCCAATCCCTGCTCGGGGGTGCCTGCCAATGCCTTCTGCCCGGCCCCTGCCGGCGCGACGGCGGGGCCGCGATTGGCGGCGCTGCCGGCGCTGGGCGCCGCCGCCATCATCGGCGCCGGGGCGCTCACAGTTCCCTGGCGGCGGCGGCGCCGCACCGGCTGATCACGCGGCCGTCACCGTCCCGGTCCACTCGGTGATGTGGACACCGTTGCGAGTGCGCCGCCGGCGCCTGCCCGGCGGCACACCGTCGAGCAGATGGCCGTGGCTGCGCAGCGCCAGGATGCTGGCTGGTCTCAATCCCTCGATGAGCTCGCGCACCGCGGCGGTGCGGTCGTCACCAGACAGGTAGATGCAGTGGCGGTGGCGCTGGCGTGCGGTTGGACCGGTGAGCCGCTGCACCGCGCGGAAGACGTCGTGCGCGGGCTGGTCGGCGAGGTAGGGATCGACGATCTCGAGCACGTGGCCGCGCGCTCCATGGACCTGGGGGTCACCGACATAGGCCAGGACCAGGTCGCGGTGCGCGACGTCGGCGATCGCCAGCCCCGCGATCGCTTCCGCCTCCGCCGGCGAGCACCGGTCGAGCAGGACCAGCACGGCCGGATGGCCATGGCGGAGGTGGGGGAGGTGCGCCAGTCGATGCACCACGGGCACGAGGGCGGGGACCCCCCGTCGCCGCCGGATCGAATAGGTCAGTCCGACCACCCCGAGCCCGGCGAGCGTCACCGAGCCGCCGAAGAGCGTGGCCAGGGGCTTGGCGAAGAGGTTGGTGAGCCAGGCCACCACCACCAGGAAGGAGGTCACCACCCCGGTCGCGAACATCACAGCCGAGGTGTGCACCGCCGACGGACCGTGCGCACGACGCTTGCCCACGTCGCGGTGAGAACGCTCGCGCCAGCGCACCACGTCGAGGCAGACGCTGGTGACGCTGAACGCCCCCAGCAGTCCAAAGGCGTACATGTCGCCGAGCAGAGAGACGTTGCCGTTGGCCAGGATCACCACCATCGCCGGCACGGCGGTGGCGATGAGGATGGCGATGTGCGGGGTCTCCCGCCAGCGGTTGCGCCGCTGGATGAGCTGGGGTAGGAATCGCATCCGCGACAGGGCGAGGAAGACGTGATAGCAGCCGATGATCGCGGTGTTGCTGGCGAAGACCAGCAGCAGCGCCGCCGTCGCCGCCACCTCGGTCTGCAGCCAGGGGCCGGCGCTCGCCCCGCCCAGCAGTGAGATGAACTGGTTGGGGTTCCTGTTCTTGACATCGAGAAGCGTCGTGGCCCACAGCGTCAGCAGAGGGCTGGTGGCCACCACCGTGATGACCACGATCACCATGGTCCGCGGGGCGGTGCTGCGCTGCGGCGTGCGCATCGCCGGGGCCAGCTGGGAGATGCTCTCCAGTCCGCTGAAGGCGAGGAAGGCGCCGGCAAAGCCGGTGACCAGGGCGACGGCGCCGAGCGGCGGTCCCTGGCCCACCTGCCTGATGGCTCCGGCTGCCTCTCCGATGCCGAAGTGGGTGAGCACCGCGATGACCACTGCGACCTGGCTGACCAGCGCGACGCCGGCGATCATGGCGGTGACCCTGGCATCGGCCCGCGCTCCGAGCAGGTTGAGACCGCCCAGGAGAATGAGCGCCACCACGGTGAGAGGCACGGCGCCCCCTCCCAGCTGGGGAAACACCACGCTCAGGTAGATGAACCCGGAAAGTGCGCTCAGGGCCGAGGTGAGGAAGTAGTCGACCAGGATGAGCAGGCCGCCGAGGAGGCCCACGAAGGAATTGACGGCGTGCGCTCCCACCGTGACCACGCCCCCGCCCTCGGGGTAGCGGGTGGCCACCTCGGCGTACTTCACGGTGAGCAGCACGAACACGACCAGGGTCATCCCCACGAAGAGCGCTGCGTGCTTGCCGAACTGGCCGAAGAGAATCCCGGGGGTGTAGTACACGGAGGTGCCGATGTCCGCGAAGACGACCGCCCAGCAGAGGAGCGGGCCGATGCCGGGCCGCGACCTGGCCGCGCCGGGCGAGCGCCCCCGGGCGGCGCGCAGAGCTCTCACGCGCACCGCGCCACGCTACCCGGGACGGACCGCCGGCGGCAGGTCAGCGGCCCTGCACGCGAGTGACCAGGCGGGCGCGCCGGGACGGCTTGCCGGTGCGACGTTCCACCGCGTCCGCCCCACGCATCGCGTGCACGCTGAGGTTGACGGCGAGCCAGCGCAGCGGTTCCGGCTCCCAGCGTCGCGCGTGATGCTGCACCCAGGCCAGGCGCGTCAGCGCGGTGTCTCGCGACAGGATGAGATCGGCCAGCGTGCGTCCGGCCACGTTGCTGGCGGTGACCCCGTCGCCGGCGTAGCCACCCGCCGAGGCGATGCCGGAGCCTGTGTCGAGGGTCACCGACGGCCACCAGTCCCTGGCCACGCCGATCGGGCCTCCCCAGCGATGGGTCACGGCCACCCCTCGCGTCTGCGGCACCAGCTCGTGCAGAGAGTCCTCCAGGGCAGCGAACACGGCGGGGTCGCGGTCGAAGTCGTCGGCCACCCGCGAGCCGAAGTGGTACGGCGCTCCGCGGCCGCCGAAGGCGATCCGCCCGTCGGCGGTGCGCTGCGCGTAGATGATCAGGTGGCGACCGTCGTTGAGCGTCTCTCCGCGCGACCAGCCGATCTCCGCCCAGGCCCGGTCGGGCAGCGGCGCCGTGGCGATCATCAACGAGTAGAGGGGCAGCAGCGCGCGATGCTCGCCGGGCAGGCCGGCGGTGTACGCCTCGGTGGCACGCACCACGGTCTGAGCGCGCACCGTGCCGCGGGCGGTGATCGCGGCGTGGGGCCGCACCTCGAGCACGGCGGTGCGCTCGGCGATGCGGACCCCGGCGCGCTCCACCGCCCGGGCCAGTCCCCGAACCAGCTTTCCCGGATGGAGGCGCGCACAGTGGGGCGTGTAGAGGGCCCCGCGGCAGCCGGGCACGCGCACGAGCTCGGCTGCGTGGGCTGCGTCGAGCCAGCCCAGCCCCAGGGGCACGCCCTGGCGCACCGGGGAAGTTGCCGCCGGGCTGCGCAGCTTGGCTTCCTGCACTGCGGTCATGGCCACGGTGAGGCACCCGCCCCGGGCCAGGTCGGCGTCGATGCGCTCTCTCTGCAGGGTGGCGGCGATGTCGTCGATCCCCTGGGCGAGCGCGCCATGCATGGCCTGCGCCGCCTCCAGCCCCACCTGTCGAACCACCCGCTCCCACGACACCGGAAAGAGGTCGCTGCACCAGCCACCATTGCGTCCGCTCGCCCCGAAGCCGGCGATCTCGCGTTCCAGCACCAGGATGCGCAGGCTGGGGTCCCGCTGGGCCAGCGCATATGCCGTCCAGAGGCCGGTGTAGCCCGCCCCGACGATGGCCACGTCCACGGTGCAGCCGGAGTCCAGCGCCGCCCGCGGCGTGAGGTCGTCGTCGACGGTGTCGAGCCACAGGCTGAGCCCGCGATACCGCGGTGAGCCGGCGGCGCTCACACCCCGATGTTCGACATCACGTGCTTGATGCGCGTGTAGTCCGCCAGGCCGTACATCGAGAGGTCCTTGCCGTACCCCGAATGCTTGAACCCTCCGTGGGGCATCTCGGACACCAGGGGGATGTGGGTGTTGATCCAGACACAGCCGAAGTCGAGAAGCCGCGACATCCTCATGGCGCGTCCATGGTCGCGCGTCCAGACGCTGGAGGCCAACCCGTACTCGACGCCGTTGGCCCAGCGGAGAGCCTCGTCCTCGTCGCTGAACCTCTGCACTGTGACCACGGGACCGAACATCTCCTGCTGGATCATGTCGTCGTCCTGGCGCAACCCGGAGACGACGGTCGCCTCCTGGAAGAACCCGGGGCCCGACGCGGCGGCACCGCCGGCGGCGATGGACGCGTGGTCGGGCAGCCTGTCGAGGAAGCCGCGCACCCGGGCCAGCTGATCCCGATTGTTGAGCGGTCCATATGCCGCCCGCTCATCCGAGGGTGGACCTGTGTGCGTGGTCCGGGCCTTCGCGGCGAGGGCGCTGAGGAGGTCGTCGTGCACGTGCGCGCCGGCGAGGACGCGGGTCGCCGCGGTGCAGTCCTGCCCGGCGTTGAAGTACGCGGCTCCGGCGATCAGCTCGGCGGCCGCCTCGACGTCGGCGTCGTCGAAGACGATCACCGGCGCCTTGCCTCCGAGCTCGAGATGGACTCGCTTGAGGTCGGCCGCCGCCGCCCGGGCAACCTCCCGGCCGGCGCGGACGCTGCCCGTGATCGAGACCATGGCGGGGACGCGGTGCGCCACCACCGCCGCCCCGGTGCTGCGATCGCCGCACACCACGTTGAGCACCCCCGGGGGCAGCACCTCACGGGCGAGCTCGGCCATCCGGACGGTGGTCAGCGGCGTCGTCTCCGACGGCTTGAGCACCACCGTGTTGCCCGCGGCGATGGCCGGCGCGAACTTCCACGCCGCCATCAGCATGGGGTAGTTCCAGGGGGTCACCTGGCCGCACACGCCGACCGGTTCGCGCCGGATCCAGCTGGTGTGCCCGTCCATGTACTCGGCTGAGGCGGCCCCCTCGAGACAGCGCGCCGCGCCGGCCATGAATCGCAGCGTGTCATGGAGCAGGGGCAGCTCCTCGCTCTCGGTCAGGGCCAGCGGCTTGCCTGTGTTTCGGCACTCCAGCTCCACCAGCTCCCGCCCGTGAGCCTCGAGGATGTCGGCGAAGCGCAGCATGGCCAGGCTGCGCTGCCTCGGGGTGGTGTCGCGCCAGCGTGGAAAGGCGTCCTGCGCTGCCTGGTATGCCAGGTCCACGTCGTCGGCTCCGGAGAGAGGGGAGTGCGCGACCACCTCTCCGGTGGAGGGATCGATGATCGGCAGCGTGGCCGCGCCGCGCGGCTCGACCAGCTCGCCGCCCACAACATTTCGCACCGTCTCCACCGTGACAGCCATGTCCAACCCCCGATGTGCGTGGCCGCGTCAGAAGCTGCGCGGTGTGTTGATCCAGAGCACCTTGGTGACCACGTTGCCGGGATTCCACCAGCGGTGCCGGCGGGTCGATTCGAAGCACAGCGACATCCCCGCCTCGATGTCGAACTGGTCGCGGCCGTCCAGGGTGATCGAGAGGGTGCCGTCGACCACGTAGAGGAACTCCTCGCCGTCGTGCGCGTACTCCTCGCCGCTGCCGTGACCGGGATCGACGCTGAAGCGCTGCGGCTCGAGCAGCCGCGCCGTCCCCGACAGGTCCTCGATGCGCACGCCGGGCACCGGGATCTCGAGCGGCGCGACGTCGCCTCCGATGGGCTGGCAGGCCGGCGTCCGGACCACGAGGAGCTCGCCGACGCTGGTCCCCAGCGCGGCGCTCAGCTTCTGCAGCGAAGCCAGCGAGGGCTGCACCGCACCGCGCTCCACACCCGACACCAGCGAGGGCGAGACGCCCGCCGCTGCGGCCAGCGCGCGCAGCGACAGCCCACAGTCGGTGCGTTTCTCGCGCAGCCGCATGCCCAGGCTCTCCGCGGGCCCTCTGGCGGCGTGCAGCGCACGGCCTCGGGCACGCGGCCCGGCGCCGTGCAGGCGGCGCCGGATGGCGTGGACGGCGAGGCCCTCAACCTCGCGCAGGCGGTGAACCTGGCGAGCCCGGGTGACGTCGAGGCTGTCGTACCTGCGCCAGCCGGCCGCGTTGCGCGAGCAGCGCACCAGCCCGTGCTGCTCCCAGGCACGCAGGGTGGAGGGGCTGATGCCGACCATGCGGGCCACCTCGCTGACCGAGTAGCGCGCCGCCGTCGAGGTGCTCACGACCCGCTCCCAGTGTGGTGGACCCACTTGACGAGCCTACCACCCGACGCTACGGTGTGCACCGCTCCTTGCAGATGTTCTGCAAGATCGACGGCGTGCCGGGGGGTGGAGACGATGGCCACGATCGCAGAGCCACTGGTTCATGGGACGCCGGTCGTCTCGCAGCTCAAGACCAACGAGCTCAGCCTCTTCGATTCGACGATCATCGCCACCTCAAGCGTGGCCCCGGCCTACACGCTGGCGGCGACCGCGGCCGTGCTGGTCGCGGCGGTGGGGCTGGCGTCTCCGGCGGCCATCCTGGTGGGCTTCCTGCCGGTGCTCTTCATCGCCATGGCGTACTACTACCTGAACCGCATGGACCCCAACTGCGGCGCCTCGTACTCATGGGTCAGCCGGACTCTCAACCCCTACATCGGGTGGCTCTCCGGGTGGATCCAGCTCGCTGCCAACGTGCTGTTCTGCGCGGCCGCTCCCATCCTCGCCGGCAGCTACACCCTGCAACTGCTCAACAGCATCTTCCCCGGGCAGATCAGCGCCGATGTCGCCGGCGACAACCGCTGGGTGGCGGGGGTGGCGGTGCTCTGGCTGGCACTGGTCACCTTCATGGTGGTCCGGGGGATCCGGATCACGGCCAACTTCCAGTGGGCGATGGTGTTCATCGAGTACCTGATCGTTCTCGGCTTCGTGGTCGTCGCCCTGGTGAAGGTCGCCACGGGCAGCCATCCGGTGGCGACGAGCTTCTCGGGCAGCTGGTTCAACCCCGGCTCGCTGGGCGACCTCAGCGCGGTGGCCGCGGGAGCCGCGATCGCGGTCTTCTTCTTCTGGGGCTGGGACACGGCGGCAAACGTCAACGAGGAGACCAAGCGCGCCGAGCGCTCGCCCGGGCAGGCGGGAATCCTCAGCATGTTCATCCTGCTCTTCATCTTTCTCGCGGCCATCGTCGCCATCCAGATGTTCCTGTCACAGGATGCCATCACCAAGAATCAGAGCAACATCCTCTACTTCTTCGCGCAGCAGCTGTCGGGGACGCCGATCGCCTACGTGATGGTGCTCGCGGTCCTGTCGTCGACGGTGGCGACAACCCAGACGACCCTGCTGCCCTCGAGCCGGTTGACGTTCTCGATGGCGCGCGATGGGGTGTTCCCAAAGGCGTTCGGCCGGGTGCACGGGGAGTGGCTCACCCCCTGGATCGGAACCATCATCTCCTCCGGTCTGGCTCTCCTGGTGGTCGTTCTCACCGTGGTCTCGTCGAACGTCTCGACGGTGTTCAACAACCTCATCCTCGACATCGGCGTCCTGGTGGCGCTGTACTACGGCATCACCGGCGTGGCCTCGGCCTGGGCCTTCCGCAGGGTCCTGTCCAGCAGCCCGCGGCTGCTGATCTTCGCCGGGATCCTTCCCCTCCTGGGAGGCCTCTTCCTGCTGGCCATCGGCGGGTACGTGGTGTACCAGTCGTGGATCTCGGACATCACAGTCGCCCTGCCGGTGCTCGTCGCCGTCGGCGCCGGGGTGCCGCTGCTGCTGCTCGCGGTGGTCACCAACCGGTCTGGATTCTTCCGCGAGAAGACGGTGTCGTACATCATGACGGACGGCCAGCTGACGGCATCGCCGGCAGGTCCGATCAGCTAGAACCCATGCCCAACGCTGAGCTCCAGCAGCAGCGGGCGAGCTCCGTGGCCCGCGGCATGGGATCGGCAATGGCGGGGTTCGCGCATGCCGCGCAGGGAACCGCGCTGGTCGACGCCGACGGCAGGCGCTTCCTCGACTTCGCCAGCGGCATCAGCGTCATGAACCTCGGCCACGGACAGCCCGACGTGCTCGCGGCGATCCATGCGCAGGTCGACCGTCTCGTCCACTCCGGCGCACCGGTGATGCTCCCCGATGTCTACGTCGACCTCTGCAGACGGCTGTGCGCGCTCGCGCCCGTGCCCGCCCCGGCGCGCGCGCTGCTCGTCAACAGCGGTGCGGAGGCAGTCGAGAACGCCGTGAAGATCGTCCGCCAGGCCACCGGCCGCCCGGCGATCATCAGCTTCCACAACAGCTTCCACGGCCGCACCCTGCTGACCATGACCCTGACCGGCAAGGTGCATCCCTACAAGCAGAACTTCGGCCCCTACGCGCCCGAGGTGTACCAGGCGCCGTATCCCTGCGCCTACCAGGACGTGACCAGCGACATCAGCCTCGACGCCCTGCGCTCGCTCTTCGCCGCCCAGATCCCGCCCGACCGGGTCGCTGCCGTGATCGTCGAGCCGGTCCAGGGTGAGGGGGGCTTCGTGGTGCCGCCGCCCGACTTCCTGCCCCGGCTGGCGCAGCTGCTGCGCGAGCTCGACATCCCACTGATCGCCGACGAGGTCCAGAGCGGGGTGGCCCGCACCGGCGAGCTGTTCGCGGTGACCCATTTCGGCGTCGAGCCCGACATGGTGCTGCTGGCCAAATCGCTGGGCGGCGGCCTGCCCCTGGCCGCGGTGGTGGGGCGCGCCGAGCTGATGGACGCACCCGAGCCCGGCGGGCTGGGGGGGACGTTCGGGGGCAACCCCGTGGCCTGCGCAGCCGCCCTGGCGGTGCTTGACGTCATCGAACGCGACGGCATCTGCGCCCGGGCACGCCAGGTGGGCGCCATCGCCATGAGGCGCATGCGGGCGATGCAGGAGCGCCAGGCGTGCATTGGCGATGTGCGCGGCATCGGTGCCATGACCGCCATGGAACTGGTGCGCAACCGCTCCAGCCGCGAACCCGCTGCGGCGCTCGCCGACGCCGTGCTGCGCGAGGCCCACGCCCGGGGGCTGGCCCTGCTCCGCGCGGGGTTGCACGACAATGTCATCCGTCTGCTCATGCCGCTGACGATCGGCGACGACGAGCTGGCGGCGGGGCTGGACATCCTCGAGCAGTCACTCGACGCCGCCGTCGCCGCCGACCTTGCCGCGGCCACCACTCAGCCCGCCACCGCCACGAGGAAGAACCATGGCAACTGACGCCAGGATCGCCGGCATCGACCCGCGCCGGATGGCGGAGCTGACCGAGCGCGAGGAGCGGGAGTTCGTGGCCAGACGCCAGAGGTCGCGGCAGCTGTGGGAGCAGGCGACCAGGTCGATGCCGCGCGGGGTGCCGTCATCCTTTCAGGACACGCCGCCACAGCCGGTGTTCATCGACCGCGGCAACGGCAGCCGCGTCTGGGATGTGGATGGCAACGAGTACGTCGACTTCCACAATGGGTTCGGGGTCATGGTGGTGGGGCACGCCCATCCCGCGGTGGTGGCGGCGGTCACCGACCGCATGGCGCGAGGATCGCACTTCGCCCAGCCGGTGGCCGAGGATGTCACCGTCGCCGAGGAGCTGGCCCGTCGCTTCTCGCAACCGCAGTGGCGCTTCACCAACAGCGGCACGGAGTCGACCCTCGACGCGGTGCGCCTGGCGCGCGGCTTCACCGGCCGGGAGCGCCTGGTCAAGATCGAGGCGTCGTACCACGGCCACCACGATTCCCTCCTGGTCAGCGTCGAGCCCGCTGCCGACCTCATGGGGCCGGCCGGGCAGCCCAACTCGGTGCGCTACTGCGAGGGCATCCCCCAGGCGAGCGTCGACCTCGTCACCGTGGTGCCCTTCAACGATCTCGAAGCCCTGGAACGCGCCTTCGCCGCCCACGATGACATCGCCGCCGTCGTGGTCGAGCCGGTGATGATGAACATCGGCATCGTCCTGCCCGGCGATGGCTACCTGGCGGGAGTTCGCGACATCGCCCACCGCCACAATGCGCTGCTCGTCTTCGACGAGGTGAAGACGGGCGTGACCATCGCGGCGGGCGGCGCCACCGAGCGATTCGGCACCGTCCCCGACCTGGTCTGCCTCGCCAAGGCGATCGGGGGAGGGCTGCCCTGCGGGGCCATCGGTGGGCGCGAGGACGTGATGGCCACGATCAGCGAGGGACGCGTGGCCCAGATGGGCACCTTCAACGGCAATCCCCTGACCATCGCCGCCGCCCACGCCACCCTGTTCGAGGTCCTGACGCCGGCTGCCTACGCGCACTTCGACGCGCTCGCAGAGGAGTTGCAGGGTGGCCTGGACCGGGTCATCGCCGACCACGGGCTGCCCTTCCATGCGCTCACCCTGGCCGCGCGCGGCTGCGTCACCTACCGCAGGGAGCGCGTGCGCAACTACCGCGACTATCTCGACATCGACAAGGCGGCGCCGTACCTGTCGTGGCTGTATCAGAGCAATCGTGGGGTGCTCATGGCGCCCGGGGCGGAGGAGAACTGGACGCTGTCGGTGCAGCACGACGGCGACGACGTGCGCCGCTACATCGACAACTTCAGGGAGTTCGCGACCGACCTGGTGGGGAGCTGACAGCGCGCGCGATCTGGCAGCGCGGGCCCGGCGCCGTCGCCGTCAGGGAAGCAAGAGCATCGAATCACCGAACTCGTGCCAGAGGTAGCGGCCCTCCAGGGCGGCTGTGTAGGCCGCGCCCACCAGGGCGGCACCGGCCACCGCCTCGAGGAGCAGCAGGTGGCTCGACTCGGGCAGGTGCAGCCCGGTGACCAGGCCGGACACCACCCGCGGCGGACGGTTGGGCCCGAGCAACAGGTCGGTCCAGCCGCTCGCCCCGCGGACGCCCCCGTCATCGTCGGCGACAGTCTCCAGAGCGCGCACCACGGTGGTGCCCACCGCCACGACGCGCTTGCCCGCCGCGCGGGTGGCCATGACCAGCCCGGCGGTGCTCTCGGGGACCGAATAGCGCTCCGAAGCGGGCGGCTCGTGAAACTCGGGACTGGACACCCCGGAGTGCAGGGTCAGGGGCGCGACGGTCACCCCGGCTGACATGAGCCGGACCAGCAGCTCGGGCGTGAAGGGGCGGCCGGCGCTGGCCATCTCCGCGCTCCCCGGCTGATCTGCGTACACCGTCTGGTGATCGCTGAGCGGGAGACCGCCGCCCCGGTGGCTGTAGACGATGGGACGGCCGTGCGCGCGCAGGTAGTCGACGAGTTCGGTCGACGGGGTCACGACGACCTGCCAGAGCCGTGCGATCGGCGCCGCCGGATCGGGATGGGGCTGGGCCGCCCTCAGGGTCGCGCCTCCGGGAAGATGAACGACATCACCGCGGCGCACCGAGGGGTCAGCACCGCGGTTGTCGGCGCGACGCAGCTCGACGATCCAGGTCGAGCTGTCGAGCCAGCCGGAGACGTGCACCAGCGCGGTCCGCCCGTCCGCGGTCCGCCCGGTCAGCGCGGCCGGCAGGGTGGCAGAGGTGTTCACCACCACCAGGTCTCCCGCGCCGAGGAGATGGGGCAGATCGGCAAAGTGGTGATGGGACACGCCGTCCGCACGGGCGGCGAGGAGTCGCACGCCGTCACGCGCCAGACCGCGGCGCTCCGCGGGCAGTGTGGCCTCGAGCTCGGCAGCGAGGTCGAACCGCGTCTGCGGCCTGGGAAGAACCGGCAGGGCGATCACCTGCGGACCGTCGCCACGGCCAGGTCGCCGGCCCGGTAGCGGCCGCTGGCAGGTCGCCTGTCGATCAGCCCCATCAGCGCGGGCACCACGCTCTCGGGGGCCGGGCGATCGCTGATGTCCTCGCCGGGAAACGCCTCCTGCTGCATGTCGGTGCGCATGTCACCCGGGTCGAAGGCGTACACCAGCATCCCCGGGTGCTCGGCTGCGAGCACGGCGGTTAGGTGATCGAGGGCCGCCTTCGACGAGCCGTACCCGCCCCATCCCTCGTACGCCTCCACGGCCGCGTCCGACGAGATGTTGATTACCTGGCCGCCGTGGCCGACGAGGTGGGGGAGGAGGAGTTGCAGAAGGGCCAGGGGAGCGAAGGTGTTGACCGCATACACGCGCTCGAGCTCAGCCAGGGGATAGTCGGCGAGGCGAGGCTGCGGGCTGGGACCGAGCAGGCTCGCGTTGTTGACAACCAGGTCGAGACCGCCCCTCGGTGCGATGACCTCGGCGAGGCGCCGCCGGTGGGCCGGGTCGGCGATGTCGCCGGCGATCGCGGTCACGGTGTCCCCCAGCTGGGCGGCGGTGGCGGCGAGCGCGGCGGCGTCGCGCCCGTCGATGACGACCTCCCAGCCGCGCCTCGCCAGCTCGGCGGTCAGCGCGCGGCCCAGGCCGCGTGAGCCACCCGTGACCAGTGCCAGGGGCCGGGAGCGCGGAGGACCTTGGGCTGTTGCCATGCAACGACCTTACAAGTTAAAGTGAACTTGATGTCAAGCGCGACCGCCCGCACCACCGATCTCCTCCCCATCGGCGAGGTGGCGCGCCGCTCCGGTTTCGCGGCATCGGCCCTGCGCTACTACGAGCAGGAGGGCTTGATCAGCGGAGCCCGCAGCGATGGTGGCCAGCGGCGCTACGCGCGCAGCGTGCTTCGCCGGCTTGCCTTCGTGCGCGCCGCCCAGAACGTGGGGCTCTCCCTCGAGGAGGTGCGCCGAGCCCTGGCAACCCTGCCCGACTCGAGAGTGCCCACCAAGTCCGACTGGGCGCGGCTGTCGACGCTGTGGCGACAACGGCTCGATGAGCAGATTGCGGGGCTGGTCGCCCTGCGTGACGGGCTCACCACCTGCATCGGCTGTGGCTGCCTGTCACTGCGCCGCTGCGCCCTCTCCAACCCCGGCGATGTCGCCGCCGGGGCCGGAGCAGGGGCGCGGTTCCTTCCCCTGTCGCTCCGTCGCAGTTAGGACATCGAGCAGGCGCTGATGCGGTTGCTCCACTCCTGCTGAACGATGTAGGGATGGCCGTTGGCATAGAGGTCGGCACCGGCGGCGTCGGTGGGTCCGAAGGTGAAGTTGCACTTGTCACCGATCTCCGAGCCTGAGGAGTCGATCCACGCGTAGTTGCTGTTGCCGACGCTGGGATCGGTCACGGTCTCCATCAGCTCGTGGCTGACCACGTTGATGGTGCTGTCGGCGTCTGGATCACCGTTCGGCGATGTCGGAGTGTTGCAGCCCGCCGGCGTGGTGCCGGTGTAGGGCTGGTCGGCGTAGAGAACCTCCTGGCTGCCGCTGCTGAAGCTGCTGTGATAGGCGCAGAAGACTGCGTTGGAGCACTCCACACCCGCGCAGGAGATCTCATTCTTGGCGGTGAACACGAAGAACTCGTGACCGATTCCGCCCGTCCAGCCGTTGGCCTGCATCGCCTTGGTGACCTCGGCCTGGATCTGCGCGTCGGTCAGAGCGGGTCCGGGATACATCGACGTGTCGACGTAGGCGCCGCCGAAGGTGGAGCTGTTGGCGATGCTCTGGGTGGTGCCGCCGACCACCTGGTAGTACTGGCTGGCGACCCCGTACAGGCTGCTGCCGCCGATGTCGGTGAGGAAACGGCTGATCAGGGAGTTGTAGGTCGGGCTCACGCTGTTCACCGGCGCGCTGAGCGAGGGCTCCCAGAAGATGGCGTAGTTGGTCGAACCCGCGGCTTCGACCGGGCCGCCGTTGTACTGGAGATTGTTGGATGCGGCCGCCGCGCCCGCAGCGGCGTGCCCGGGCAGGACGAAGTGGACCGCGTGCCCTGAGGTGGTGGCGCGCAGCCCGCTCCCCGACACGGACGCGTGCGCGCCTGCCCCGGGAGCGAGCGATGCGATCGCAGCGATGGCCGCGGCCGAGATCGTCAGGCGTCCCAATTTCATGATCAGCGTTCCTCCCTGGGCGGCTGGGTCGAGGGCGTGCGGGCCCTACAGAGAGCAACGCTGTGAGGGAGCGCAATCTTGCGCGAGCGCTCCCGAGAGTGCTGCCCGGCAGCTCACAGGTCAGACGGCGGTCGGCTGCCCGCTCTGGTGTGCCTTGCGAGCCGCCTCGCGACGTGCCGCCTTGGCGGTCGAGGGAGCCCTGGGTTTCTTCTGCTGTTTCTTGGGCGCGCCCCGCGTCTTCTCACTGGCCATGGTGCTGAGCCTCCGTCCGCGCTGAGATCGATTTGAGGATGCACCTCGAACGCTACATCACCACAGCGCGGCTGGGGCCAGGTGGCTCAGTCGGCAGGACGCACGACCGCCGAGGCTGCGGCGGAGCGGATGGCGCGGATCACCGCCTCGGGCGGGGCGTCCTTGGTGAGATAGCTGACGGCGCCGGCGGCGAGCGCCTGGGTGATCTTCTCGCGCTCCGAGTAGGAGGTGAGCATGACCACGCGCGCGGTGGACTCCATCTCCACGAGCTTCTCGGTTGCCTCGATGCCATCCATTCCCGGCATCGATATGTCCATCAAAACGATGTCCGGGTTGACCGCGTAGGCCAGCGCGACCGCGGCGGCACCGTCCTCCGCGGCCCCCACAACCTCGATCCCCTCGGCCCCCTCGAGAATGTCGGTCAGGCCCTTGCGCATCAGCGGATGGTCGTCGGCGATGAGGACACGGATTGTCGGGTCGTCCGCATTCAGCATGGCAAGGTCAGCATAAGCGAGGTTCCGACGCCGGGCTCGCTCTCCAGGGACAGCTGCCCGCTCGACGCCTCCACCGCGTTGTTCAAGAGGTGGAGGCCGACGTGGCCCTCCTCGCGACGTCGGGTGCGGTCAGCCGACGAGAAACCGCGGCCATTGTCGGCCACCCTCAGCGTCAGGAGGCCGTCGGCGAGGCGCAGGGTGGTGATCACCTTGGTGGCCTGGCTGTGGTTGACCACGTTGCGGATCGCCTCCTGGGCGACCCGGAAAACCAGCGAGGTCTTGTCCGGCGGGATGTGGGTGGCGGTGGCCGCCTCGAACTCCACCTCGATCCCCCGCGCGGGCAGTGGCTCCAGCAACTTGCGCAGGGCGCTGTCGACGCCGCTCTTGGCCAGGTCCGGGGGGGCGATCTCGATCATCAGCGTGCGCAGGTCGGTCACCGAGGATCGCAGCGTGGCCGCCGCCTCGACCAGTTGCGCGTCCGCAGTCGGGCCAGACCCACGTGCAGCCAGGGAGAAGGCCAGCCCGGCCAGGGTCTGGACGACGCCATCGTGCAGGTCGCTGGCGATCCGCTTGCGTTCGACGTCACTGGCGTCGATCGCCTGTTGGAGCAGGGCCTCTCGCTCCCTGGTGTGCGCCTCGCGTTCCAGTTCCTGCGCCTTGATGCGCCGGGCCAGAAGGAGAAGGAACCCCTGCAGCAGGAGGATCGGAAGCAGGGTGGTGGTGAAACCCACCGTGCCCGCAACGCCGTAGAGGAGGACGGCGCCGTACGCTGCCCAGCCATAGCCGATGTTGTAGAGGATCAGCGAGGCCATGGAACGCCGGAAGACTGTCCAACCGCTGGCTCGGTTGCCCGATGCCAAGGTGATGACCCCCGCCAGCAGGGTGTTGTTCACGGTGCACTGGATAACCGCTGCAATGGTGGCGGAACCAGCGCCCCACAACACCCCGTGGTTGACCCGCACGAGGCTCGAGAACACGATCCAGGCGCTGAGGTCAGCGAGAAAGTAATTGGCCGTGTTGAAGGCGGCCCGGAACCATCCAATCTTCATCCGCGCGGCGGTCGCGAGTGATTGCGACAGCGAGGCGACCAGCGCCCCAATCGGTCCAAAGGTGAACGTCAAGGCCAGGTGTACGAAGACACTGGCGGTCCACAGGCTATCGACGCCACCAGTCATGCGAACTCCGCAGTACGCGCCACCGAACACGACCACGGCGGCAAGGACCAGCGTGGCGGGATCCTTGGCGGGCGTCAGAGTGAGGGCAGCCATAGCAACACTCAGAACGCTCAGGAGGCCCACGAATCCCACCAAGGGCAGCGTGTAGGACACCGGCGCAAGGCGTCGCTCCTCCGGCAGGAAGCCCTGCAGGCGGCGTATCGGGGCCAGGACGCGGTCGCGTGCCGTCACTTCACACATGGTCCGCGGGTCCACCCGCCAAAGACCGGCCTGCGACACGATCGCCACAATTCGAGATCGGACCCGTTCCCACGCAGGTCGCACACGGTGGTAAAGATCTGCAAAGAATCCGTAACGATCCGGAACGATCCGAAGAGGAACGAGGCGATCACTTCAATCGCGCCACACCAAACGCTGGGAAGAGTGCACAGTTCCGCCCGGTGCTGAGCGTGGGCTCAGTTGGACGGAGGGAACTCAATGGCCACCTGGGACACCCAGTGCCAGTGCAACAGCTGGGCCTGATCCAGCCAGGATTTCGTTTCTCCGCCAAGGTAGTCCGCACATGTGACGGAGCCTTGGTAGGTGGCGTCACAGACTGGTAACAGTCGGCGCCACACAGGGGGGCGCCCCTCTGCGAACCTTGCCCGCGTGGCAATTGGAGCAGAGCCGGGCCCGCCCGTCGGGGGGGTTTCGGGGATGCCGATCCTCACCGGATCGGCTGTCCCTGAAGCTTTGCGCCCACCTGTCGGGCCACCGCGGGGCCCGGCGGCACGATTCTTCACCGCGGTATTCCTGTCGCTGTACGGCGACTGGCTGACCACCGTCGCGCTGCTGGTGGTCCTCTATGAGCTCACCCACAGCCCGGCCGCGCCTGCCGGCTATATGGTGGCGAGGGTGGCGCCGCGCGTCCTCGGGCCCTGGATTGGCGGCAACCTCAGCGACCGCTTCTCTCCACGACGGGTCATCGTTGGCGCCGCAATCCTGCAGGCGGTGGTCACCGCCTCTCTCATCGCCTCGCACCGCGCCGGGTTGATCTGGGCGATCTACCTCGCTGTCGCGGTGGCGCAGTTCATCGGCGCGCTGGCACGACCAAGTCAAGGCGCGCTGCTCCCCAGCCTGGTCAGCGATCGCCAGCTGGCCCGCGCCAACGCCACCTACGGCCTCTTCTTCAGCACCAGCATCTTCGTCGCCCCGGCCATCGGCGCAGTACTGCTTGTGCGCGTCGGGCCGGATCCGCTCTTCGCCATCGATGCTGCCAGCTTTGCCGTCAGCGCGCTGCTGATCGCGACCCTCCCGCGCGGCGAGCGGCGTGACGATGGCACATCCACGCCCTCAACAGCGCGCATCGCCACCGCCGGTGCTCTGCGCATGGCGCTGCGACGCCCGGAGATCCGGATGGTTGCCGCGGCCAACTTCGCCAGCGGTCTGACGGTCACCGTCACCCAGGCCCTGCTCGTTGTCGCCGCCCACGAGCGCTTCGGAGGGGATGCGGTGGTTGGCTACCTCTACTCCGCGGTCGGTGTCGGAGGGCTGGTCGGCGGCCTCATCGCTCTGCGCTGGATCCCCGCGCGGGGTTGGACGCGGCTCGGAGTGTTCGTGGCCATCACAATCGAGCTCGTCGCCCTGGCTGGGTTCAGCGCCCTCACGCTGTTCCTCGCGGCGCTGCTCGTTCTCGCCCTCAGCGCCGGGAGCGGGAGCTCGCTCGACACCTGGGGAATCACCGAGATCCAGCGGCGCGCCCCGCCCGGGTTGATGGGGCGGTACAACTCGATCATCTTCATCGCCATGTACTCGGGCATGCTCATCGGCGCGCTCTGGGCCCTGGGCACCGCCTCCGTGCTGCACTGGGACGTCGCCATCCAGATCTCGTGCGCGGCCATGCTGCTGCTCCTCGGCGGCGTGTGGCTCGCCGGTGGCGGCCCGGATCCCGTCGCAGCCGAACGCACGGAGCCCTGAGGGGGCTGAGGTTCAGCCCTCCTCGGTCAGCGCGTAGGCGAGCAGGCCGCCGATCAGGCTGACGTTCTTGTCGAAGTGCACCCGCTGGTTGCGCCTCGCCGCGGCGTCCGACTGCTCCCAGTAGCGGTGCCCGACGTAGGTTGTCGGCACCAACGTGGCCGCCAGCTCCAGGGCGGCGAGACGCGGCTTGATGCCCAGCGCCAGCGCGCTGCCGCCGGCGACCATCATCGCGCCGTTGAGGCGCACCAGGAGCTCGGGTTGGGGGAGCGGCAGGTGCTTGGCCACCAGCTCGGGGCGGGCTCCCGGCGTCGTCAGGGTGCTGTACCCCGCGACGACGAAGATCCATGCGAAGGCGGAGCGGGCGACGAGTCGCAGAAAGCCCATGGGCGGTGCCACCTCAATTCGGACCGACGCCTCCATCGTAGCCAGACGGTCCCTCCGGCCCGCTGAGCGTGGGTGCGGCTGCGCCAGAATGCACACCCTCATCAGAGTTGTGGAGGTGCCCGGCATGGCCGATTCCGTCTACCGCGTCACCGAGCTGGTCGGGGTCAGCACCGAGTCCTGGGAGGACGCCGCCCGTCGTGCGGTCGAGACGGCGTCCCAGACGCTGCGCGACCTGCGCGTGGCCGAGGTGGTCAAGCTCGACATCACTGTCGAGGATGGCAAGGTGGCCCGATTCCGGACCCGCCTGGCGCTGTCCTTCAAGTACGAGCCCGGCAGCTAGGCGACGCGGGGCAGACCCGCATCCGACAGCGCCCGGGTCATGGTGCCGAGGCCGAATGCCTCGACCGGCCCGCGCGCCCCGGCGGGTGGAGCGGCCCCGTCGCGAAGCCGCAGCGCGCCCCACACCAGAAGCCGCGCGGTCAGCGTGTAGCCGTCGACGCCGTGCAGCCGCGCTTTCCCCAGCCCGCGTCCGCGCCCGTCACGGGCCACGGCGATGAAGGTGGAGCGCGTCGCCGCCCTGGCCACGGCGTCGGGACCACCCGACGACCCCGGCGCCAGCCGCCCCGCGACGCGGTCGATCAGCCCGGTGGCGCCGGGCAGCTGCTCGACAAGCGCCTGCCCCGCCCCCGCCGCCCGCACCCCCCTGGTCAGCGGTCCGAACCAGCCCAGGTAGGTGCCCACGGTGCGCACCCGCGGATGGCTGCGGGGCAGACAGAGGTGCTCGGAGCCGCCGAAGGAGAGCCCGTCGGCGTGGCGGTCGCCGAGGTCGAAGCGGGCGGTGCGGATCCCGCTGCGCTCCGTGACCAGGACGCCGTCGCGCCACGAGAAGCTGGGGGCGCGCGCCGCGCCCAGCAGAGAGGCGAGCGTTCCGCCGCTCCATCGTCCGCCCTCGCTGAAGTAGCCCACGTCGACCTCCACGGCGGCGGCGCCGGCGTCCTCGAGCGCGAGCCCGGCAGCGACGTGTCCCGGCACGCAGTCGTAGCCGAAGGCGGTGAGGAGCACCACGCCGGCGCGCTCGGCGAGAGGCCCGAACTGCTCGAAGATGGCGCGCATGAAGGCCGGTTCGCCCGTGGAATCCAGGTAGTGGGCGCCTCGCTCGATGGCGGCGCGCACCGCCGCATCGCCGTACCTGGCGAAGGGACCGACTGTGCTCACCAGCACGTCGCCGGGACCGATGAGAGCGGCCACCGTGGCGGGATCGGCGACGTCGGCGGTGGCCACCGAGAGCTCCCCTCCCAGGCGTGTGGCCAGCGCGCGCAGGTGCCGGCGGTCGCGCCCGGCGAGGACGGCGGGGACGCCGCCCGCCGCCAGCTCCTCGGCGACCAGCGTGCCGGTGTACCCCGTCGCTCCAAAGAGGACGATCCTCCCCGCCATGGCGGCAGTCTAGAGGGCCGGGATCGCGCGTCAGCGCGCGCGATCGGGGCCGGAGCCGCAGAATCGGCTCAGCCGCAGTGCCACAGGGGAGAGCCCGGATGACTGAGCGCGTCCGCCACGGAAGCTTCCGCAGTCGCGGCCAGCGTCTCAGCTACACCATCCATGGTGGGGGCGACCGTCCCGTCGTTCTCCTGCCCGGGCTCCTGCTGCCGGCGCGGATGAACACGCCGCTGGCCCTGCATCTCGCCGAGCGTGGCCATCGGGTCATCCTGCTGGATCCCCTCGGCCAGGGCAGCTCGGCGCGGCCGCGCGACATGTGGCGCTACTCGATGACCCAGTTCGCCCGCGATGTCGTCGCCCTCCTCGATCATCTGAACCTCGACCAGGCCGTGGTGGGAGGGACCTCGCTGGGCGCCAACATCACCCTCGAGGTGGCCTCGCTGGCGCCCCAGCGGTTGCGCGCCATGGTGCTGGAGATGCCGGTCCTCGACAACGCGCTGCTGGCCAGCGCCGTCACCTTCGCGCCGCTGCTCGTCGCAGTCACCCTGGGCGAGCCACTGATGCGCGTCCTGTCCCGGCTGACCCGGTGGATCCCCTCGTCGCTGACGCCCTTCAACATCGACATCGTGCTCGACGCGGTGCGCCAGGACCCCGGACCCAGCGGCGCCCTCCTCCAGGGCGTCTTCTTCGGACGCACGGCACCCCATCGTGAGGAGCGACGCACGTTCGTCGCGCCCGCCCTGGTGATCGGCCACCACCGCGACCCGGTCCATCCCTTCTCCGACGCCGGGATGCTGTCCAAGGAGCTGCCCAACGGCCGGCTCGTCGAGGCCAGCTCGATACTGGAGATGCGGATGCGCCCCGATCGTCTGTATGGCGAGATCGACGTCTTTCTCGACTCCGTGTGGGGGCCGCGAGTGCGGGTGGTCCCCCGCCGGCGTGCCCGCCCCGGCAGCGCCCGAACCGCGCGCCTGACCGCGCCAGCGCGGACCGCGGGTGGGAGCGCGAGGGCTCGGCGCTCTCGTCGCTGACCGTCGACGGCGCGACGGACTCGGGTGGGTATCCTTCGGCGATGGTCCCCAGCCTGCCCGCGGCCGACGTCATCCCGCAGCGCGGCCAGCGTCCCCGTGTCTTCAGCGGCATCCAGCCCACCTTCCAGCTCCATCTCGGCAACTACCTGGGGGCTCTGCGCCACTGGGCTCGCGAGCAGGAGGACTACGACAACTTCTTCTGCATCGTCGACCTGCACGCCCTCACCGTGGTGCCGGACGCGGACCTGGTGCGCAGCAGCGTGCTGGAGCTGGCCGCCCTCTACCTGGCGTGCGGGCTGGACCCGGACCGGTGCGTGATCTTCGCGCAATCGCAGGTCGCCGCCCACACCCAGCTGGGGTGGATCCTCGAGTGTCACACTCCCCTGGGTTGGTTGGAGCGGATGACACAGTTTCGAGCACGAGCGGGAAGCGGACGTGAGCGCGAGCGTGTGGGCGCCGGCCTGCTCACCTACCCGGACCTGATGGCGGCCGACATCCTGCTCTACGACGCCGAGCTCGTCCCCGTCGGCGATGACCAGCGCCAGCACGTCGAGCTCTGCCGTGACATCGCCCAGCGCGTCAACAGCCTGCGCGGCGAGGTCTTCCGCCTGCCGGCGCCCCTGATCCGCAGCACCGGGGCACGGGTCATGGGTCTGGACGACCCCACCACCAAGATGAGCAAGAGCACCGCGCTCACCAAACCGGGCCACGCCATCCTGCTGCTCGACCCGCCCGACACGGTGCGCCGCAAGATCGCCCGCGCCACCACCGACACCAATCCTGCCGTCGCCGCACCGGTCGGGGCGGGGGTCGGCAATCTCCTCGACATCCATGCGGCCATCCGGGGCGCCAGCCGGGCGGAGACCGTGGCCGTGTTCGAAGGCGCCAGCTATGGGGGGCTGAAGTCCGCGGTGACGGACGCGGTCAACGAGGTCCTCGCACCCGTGCAGCGTCGCTACCACGAGCTGCGCGCCGACGAGACCAGCCTGCGCGACATCCTGGGGCGCGGGGCGGAGCGGGCCGCCGCTGTCGCGGGCCCAACCCTGCTGCGCGTGCAGCGGGCCGTGGGACTGCTATGAGCTTCACCATCGCCACCCCGATCCGCCAGCAGCGACCCCCGCTGATCGGGGTCTGTGGCACGTCGCGCAACGACCCCGTAACCGATGACCTGGCCGAGCGCGTCGGCAGGCTGATCGCCTCGCGTGGGGGGATCGTGGTCTGCGGAGGCCTGGGCGGGGTGATGGCCGCGGCGGCGCGTGGAGCGGCGAGGGGGGGCGGCTTCAGCATCGGCCTGCTCCCCGGCGACCGCGCCGAGGACGCCGCCACCGACGTGTCCGTGGCCATCCCCACGGGGATGGGCGAGATGCGCAATGCCCTGATCGTTCGCGCCTGCGCGGTGATCATCGCCATCGGGGGTGCCTACGGGACCATCAGTGAGATCGGGCTGGCGCTGCGCAATCGACGCCCGGTGATCGGTCTCGACACCTGGGAGGTGCACCCGCCCGGAGGCCGCGGCGCCGACCTGGGGATTCAGAAGGTGAGCACGCCCGAGGATGCGGTGAACCGGGCCTTCGCCGCCGTCGACAGGAGTGCCGCCGGCGCGCGCCGCTGAGCTCCGCCGCTTCAGCGCCGAGCCGCGAGCGCGGCGTCCACCTCCTCCAGCATCGCCGCCACCTCCGGCCTGGCGAAATGGGCGCGCGCCGGCTCCAGGCGGTCGATGAGGTGTGACGCCAGCGCCTCCTTGGCATCCCCGGGATGGAGCTTGCCGCGCCCGTAGGCGTCGGCGAGCTGCGCATACGTGTCGAAGCTGATGGCGCCGCCGTGGGCCGCGCTCCGTTCCACGCGCACCGGGCTGCGGTCCAGGGCGAACACCAGCTGCTCGAACCAGTTGAGCACGGGGTTGAAGCGCGTCTCATCCGGAGGGCAGAAGGCCCTGGCCACCCGGCTCCTGATGGTGTCCGCCGAGTCGTGCACGAAGACCGCCGACGACGGGTCGGACTTGCTCATCTTCAACGTGGAGGGGTCGACGCCGGGCGGTAGTGGCCACACCGCAGGCCGGCGCAGACCGAGCAGGAGTGGGTGGTGCACAGCCGCCGGCTTGATGGTGCTGCCGTCGCTGTCGGTGAGCCGGTTGGTGCGGATCCTGGTGGCCACGTCACGGGCGATGACGTGCGCCTTGCGCTGCTCGGTGCCGGCGTGCGCGAGGTTGATGCCCTGGGCGAAGATGTCGGCACACTGCATAGCCGGGTAGATGAGCTTGGCGAAGTCCACCGAGTCGCTCTGCTCGCGCCCGAGGATGCTGATGCTGCGCAGCATCCTCGCCAGGCTGGTGGCGCGGCTCACCTCGATGACGGTGGTCCAGTAGTCGGGATTGCTGTCGTAGAGATCGGTGCCAAGCACCACGTGCACACGGGCGGGGTCGGCGCCGACTGCCAGCAATGAGGCGCGCAGCGCCTCGGTGAAGTAGCCGGTGGCGATGCGCCTGATCAGCTCGCGGTCGCCGCCCAGCTTGTCGTTGATCCAGGTGTGCCAGTCGGCCAGCAGGATGTGACAGTCGACGTCGGCGTCGAGGAAGTCGCGCACCTTGCCCATCGACACCAGGCCGCTGCCGAGGTGGACCTTGCCGGAGATCTCGAAGCCGATGTAGTGACGGATCGGCGTCGGGGTGCGCAGCAGTGCGGCGAGATCGCTGCGCCCCATCACCTCGGCGGTGTTGCGCTCGATGAGCGCCATGCGCTCGGTGGGGGGAAGGGTCACGGCCGCCGCAGTCTAGACACTGACCGTCTGCGGCCGGGGCCATCAACAGATCGCGTGGGTGCCCTCACCCGGCGCGGTAGTTCCAGAAGCGCGGCAGCAGCGCGCTGAGCGCCGCCGTTCCCACCACGCAGAGCACCCCGCCGCTGACCACCGCACCGCGAACGCCGGCGAGCGCTCCGACGACGCCCGCTTCGAGGTTGCCGAGCGCTGGCCCCGACGAGTAGCTGATCATCTCGATGCCCGCGAGGCGGCCGCGCATGGTGTCGGGAATGGTCTGGTTCCAGAGCGTCGTGCGGAACAGGCCGCTGACCATGTCGGCGGCGCCGGCGGCCGCGAGCGCGATGAGCGCGACCCACAGCCTGGGGGCCAGACCGAAGCCAACGATCGCCATCCCCCAGGCGGCGGCCGCGACTGCGATGGCGCGGCCGTGATGGCGCACCGAGGATGTCCAGCCGCTGGTCAGCGCGACCATGAACGAGCCCGCGGACGGCGCGGCGTAAAGGAGTCCGAGCGCGGCCGGACCCCCGAACGATGCCGCGATCTGCGGAAACAGCGCCATCGGCATGCCGAAGAACATCGCGTTGATGTCGATGGCATAGGAACCGAGCAGGTCCTGGCGACCCGAGGCGTAGCGCAGCCCGTTGAGCACCGCTCGCAGGTTGATGCCGTCCAGGTTCGGCCCGGGAGGCACGGAGCGCATCAAGCCGAGCACCACCATGGAGACGACGAAGGTCGCCACATCGACCCCGAAGGTCGCGGGCAGCCCGATCGTGGCGATCAGCACGCCCCCGACCAGCGGGCCGAGCAGTTGACCGAGGTTGACGGAAAGCGACTCGATCGCGGCTGCGGCGGGCAGCTTGTCGCGACGGACGATGCGCGGTACCAGCGCGTCCAGCGACGGTCGCTGGAGGGCATCCAGCCCAGCGGCGACCGCCACGGCGACGAAGAGCACCCACAGACGCGGACTCGGAAGGGCCGCATTGACGACGAGGGCAGCGATCACCAGCGAGAATCCCAGCTCGGTCAGCCGGACCATGCGGCGGCGGTCGACGGCGTCGGCGAGGGCGCCACCGACGAATGAAATGAGCAGGATCGGCACCAGCTCGGTGAAGCTGACCAACCCCACGACCAGCGACGACCGGGTCAGCGCATACGCCTGGAAGGGCACCGCGACGTAGGTGATCATCGTGCCCGCCAGCGAGACGGTCTGGGCGATGAACAGAAGCCGGAACTCGCGCGACTCCCGCAGCGGCGACACGTCGACCGTGGCGCTCATCACCGCCCGCCGCAGAGCCGACCGGCGCGGCGGACGGGCGCCCCCAGCGCCCGGCGTGGGCTCCGGGAGCGGGTCGGGGGTGGCCCGGGTCGGCGGGGGCAGGGGTTCGGGCACCAGGCGACTCTCGCTGGCCATCAGTCACGGTGTCGAGATGGCCGCCGGGATCCCTGCCCAACCGGCGCGGCCACAGGGGCTGGGATTCCCGCGACCACGTCACCGGACGTGAAGCGCACCCGCCGTGCTCCGCTGACGACGGTGACCGAGCCCGGCCCCGCCACCGCCCATGCGCCATCGCGCCACACCGCGGCGGTGCGCTCGTCCAACCCGATGAGCGGCGTCGGCAGGCCGAGGGCCGCCTGCGCAGATGGGATCCAGCGCTCGCCGAAGGTGTCGAAGTGAGGGAGGACGGCACAGTCCGGTACCAGGGCGAGCGCGTCGATCGGTCGCCGGGTGTCGTGGTCCGGCCAGCGGTCGAGCACCAGCGTCCAGCGGCAGAGCGCCATCGCCCCCGCCGACGAACCGGCCAACGCCGCGCCGCCACACCAGGCAGCGACGATGGCGTCCCACACGGGAGTCCCGGCCAACAGCCTCACCGCACGTCCCGGGTCGCCGCCAGCGATGTACACCAGGCCGGCCGACCCCGCAGCCTCGACCGTGGCCGCCGCCGCGGCGTCCCTCCTGGAGCGCACCCGGAGCTCGCTGATGTCGACGTCGAGCCCGGCGAACCAGCGCCGCGCCGTCGCCACCGCCTGCTCCGGGTGGGTGCGCACAGCGGCGCAGACCACGTATGCCGGCCGGCCCGCGGCAGCCTGGGCGAGCAGGCCATCCTGCTCGTCGTTGCCGGCCCCGAACTCGGCGCCACCGACAAGAGCGAGGGGACCGGTCATGGCGGCGAGGATACGAGGGGGACGGTCGGTCGTCCCCCCATCCCTACACTGTCGCGCGCATGATCGACACAGAGAAGTACGCCGCGGCGACCATCATGTCGCGCCGCGATCTCGCTCCCGACCTGTGGGTGGTGCGCATCCGGCCCGACTGCGATCTGCCCTTCCGCCCGGGACAGTACGTCACCCTGGGGTTGGAGCTGGATGGGCGGATCGTCGAGAGGCCATACTCGATCGCCTCGGATCCGGCGGAGCCCGAGATCGAGCTGTTCATCGAGCGGGTTCCCGAGGGTGAGCTGTCCGCTCCCCTGCACGACGTGCCCATCGGCGAGACCACGCTGGTGCGCAAGCGCTGCAAGGGCCTGTTCCTCAAGGACGCGCCGGTGCTCGACCAGCCTCATCTCTTCGTGGCCACGGTGACCGGCATCGCCCCCTTCGTGAGCATCCTGCGCAGCCTGGTGCGGCGGCAGCAGAGCGGCGAGTGGACCCCAGATCAGCCGGTGGTCGCGCTCCAGGGGGCGAGCCGATCCGACGAGCTGGGCTACGAGGAGGAGCTGCGCGCTCTCGACGCCGCCTGCGACTGGTTCTCCTACGTGCCCACCATCAGCCGCCCCTGGGACGACCCGGGGTGGACCGGCGAGACCGGGCGCGTCGAGGACATCCTGCGCAAGCACGCCGATCCGGCGGGGTTGCGCCCCGGGCACGGGGCTGTCTACCTCTGCGGCAATCCCGAGATGATCGGCAAGAGCCACCGCATCATGCGTCGCCGCGGGTTCGGCGACGGGGAGATCCGCGAAGAGCAGTACTGGCCCGACTGAGCGCGGCGCCTACCTGAACCCGTAGCGGCCCTCGTGGAAATCGCCGGTGTCGACCCAGTGCTGGATCACCAGGTCGACGACGGCGTCGTTGACCTCGGTGAGCCCGAGGCTGCGAGCGTTGCCCTCGACCGCCTCCAACACCTGGCCGCGCACGAAGTCGGGGATGCGCTCGAAGCGCCCCCGCGCCGACTCCGTCCAGGGGAGCGCATCGCGATCACGCGCTTCGATGGCGTGGGAGACACGGCCCCAGAGCTCGTACTTGGCGTCCATCTCGGCAGGGCTGATCGTGGTTCCCAGGCCCAGCTTGTGGGCGGTCCACTCCACGCGCCAGCGGGTGAGATCGCGGCAGAACTCGGGGATCTCGGCGAGCCGTGCCTCGGCCTCCTCCGTCCAGGTGAACACCACCTCGGTGCCGGTCCGCTCGCTCAGCGGATGCCCGTAGCCGAGCTTCCTGCCGAGCGTGCGCACGAACAGATCGGTGATCTCCTCGACCCGATCGCGCTGGGCGCGGGCCTCGACGACTCGCTCCGACATGGCCACCGCGCGGTCGGGTGCGAGGCGACTCACGGCCGCGCGAGCGCCCCCGGCCGCCGCCGCCCGCCGCCCCTCCGAGGTCCAGCCGGCCGCGGAGTGCGCGGCGCTGGGGTGGGCCGGACAGCCGGCATCGGTGGGGTCGTGCGCCACCGGGCAGCGTGGGGGCTGCGACGTGTCGGGCATCGGTCACCTCCAGGTGGTCGCCACGATCGGGCGATTCTACGCTGTGGCGGCCGGCGAGGCGGAGTCCCGGCTCAGGCCGACGACCCCGCTCGCTATCATCGAGCGTGCGCTGACCAGTGACGCGCTCCGGACGCCGCCGGATCGTTGCGCGCGGCGGTCGACGTTGCATCTGCATGGCAGGGAGCGGATGTACTCCACACTTTACGTCGCCCTCGACAACTCCGAGCACTCGGACGCCGCCAGCTCGGTGGCCCTCGAGCTCGCCACCGCCCTCGAGGCGCGCGTCATCGGGATGCACGTGTACGCGGCGCGCATGCACGACTACCGCTTCAAACAGATGGAGTACACGCTCCCCGAGGAATACCAGGACGAGGCGGAGCTGCTCCGCCAGCGGCGCATCCACGACAGCCTGATCACCACCGGCCTGGAGCTGATCAGCGACAGCTACACCGAGGTGCTCCGCTTTCGCTGCCTCGAGCGTGGGGTGCGCTTCGAGGCACGCATGCGCGACGGGCGCAACTGGGAGGAGCTGGTCGCCGACATCGAGGAGAGCGAGGACGTCGACCTGGTGATCATGGGGGCGCTGGGAACCGGCGCCGTCAAGGAGTCGCAGCTGGGAAGTGTCACCGACAGGGTCGCCCGGCGCATCCGCCGCGACCTGCTGATCGTGCGCAGCACCAACGGTGCCGCCACCGAGGGCGGCATCCTGGTGGCCATCGACGGCTCGCCGCAGTCCTTTGCCGGGCTGCGCACCGCGCTGGCTCTGGGCAGGGCCACCGGCAAGCGCGTCGAGGCGGTGGCCGTCTACGACCCATACCTGCACTACGCCGTCTTCAACGGCATCGTCGACGTGCTCTCCGAGAAGGCCTCGAAGATCTTTCGTTTCAAGGAGCAGGAGGCGCTCCACGAGGAGATCATCGACACCGGCCTGGCCAAGATCTACGAGTCCCACCTGCGCGTGGCCCGGGCCACGGCCGCCGAGGAGGGGGTGGACCTGCCCATCACCCTTCTCGACGGCAAGGCATTCGAGCGCGTGCTCCGCCATGCGCGTGAGACGCGCCCGTGGCTGCTCGTGCTGGGCCGAATCGGCGTCCATTCCGAGGCCGCCATGGACCTGGGCAGCAACACCGAGCAGCTGCTCCGGCTGGCTCCCTGCAACGTTTTGGTCAGCAGTGGCAGCTTCACGCCGCCAATCGACGTCCGCGCCGACGCCGCGGTGGTGTGGACGCCCGAGGCGGAGGAGCGCATGGCCACGGTTCCCGGCGGCGCCCGCGGCCTGGCCCGCACCGCGGTGCTGCGCTGGGCCATGGAGAGGGGTCACAGCGTGGTCTCGTCCGGCGACGTGGCCACCGCGCTCGACGAGCTGATGCCATTCGCTCGCACCATGCGCCGCATCGCCGAGACCGGCGCCGCCGTCGCCTCGGCAGAGCGCGCGATGATCGAGGAGCCGCCGATCCAGGACGCGCGCGCGGTCTGCCTCACCTGCGGCTACGCGGCACGAAGTGACACGCCGCAGAGGTGCCCGGTGTGCGGTGGCGACGCCGCCTCCTTCGAGCGCATCGACAGCGATGCGCTCCGCGCCGCGGCGGCGGGGGAGGGTGACGCTGCGCAGACCGCCTTCGACGGCGCCAAGCTGGGCTGGACGGTCGAGGCGCGTCGCCTGCTCCAGCAGCTGCCGGCCGGGTATCTGCGCCGCCGCGTCAAGGCGATCGTCGAGAAGCAGGCGCGCACCAGGCGGCTGCCCGCGATCACCGCGGAGGTGGCCGAGCCCTTCGTCACGCCCGAGCTCGACGCGCTCGACGTCGGCGCGGGGCCGCATCGCGCGCCCCTGGGCGTGGAGCGGCACACCGGGCCCCAGGTGGACCAGCGCCGCCGCCTGCCCTGGACGGACGAGGCCGACGACCGCATCGAGCGCATCCCTGCGGGATTCCTGCGCAACCTCGCCACCGAGCAGATCGAGCGCCTGGCCATCGCGCTGGGAGCACCCGAGGTCGCCGTGCTCCACGTCGAGGCGGGGATCGCCGAGGCGCGTGCCCGCATGCAGCGCGAGGGCCGGGAGACGGACCCGGCCGCCGCGGCGTGTCCCGCCGGGGCCGGAGGCGACGGGGCGGCGCCGGGGTGCCCGGTGGGCCAGGTGGCGGCCACCCCCCGGGCGGCGTCCACCGCGAGGCACGGCGGCGGCCTCAACGAGATCACCGCGCCCGTCATCGACGACCTCGGCAGACGGGTGGTCGCGGCGGCGCCGGACGGCTGACGTGCTCGGCCTGCAGATCACCACGCCGGATTTTCCCGGCATCGGCAACAACGTGTCGGTGGGGATCGTCTTCCTGGTCCACATCCTCATCGCCGAGTTCAGCCTCGGTGCCATCACCCTGGCGGTCGGCGCGGAGTGGCACCACGTGCGCACCGGCGACGTGCGCACCGCCCGATACGCGCGCAGCCTGGCCAACAGCTACTACCTGGTCTTCAGCCTCGGGGCCACCTTCGCCGTCTTCGCCGTGGTGCTGCTCACCGGGCTGTGGGCCAACGAGTTCGGGCGGCTGATCAACAAGTTCATCTGGCTGGCGGCGATCGCCTTCGGGCTGTTCTTCGTGCTGGCGCCGCTGCTGGTCTGGTACCGCAACACCTTCGCCTCGATGACCCAGACCCGCCACGCCGCTCTGGGGACGGCCGTGCTGGTGCTCCAGACGCTGTTCATGGTGCTGATCGTCGGCATCGACGCCTACCTGATCAACCCGGTCGACGCGGGGCTCACCGAACCGGTGTTCAACCCTGTGTACTGGCCGCTGCTGGTTCACCGGCTCATCGGCAACGTCAGCTGGACGGCCCTGTTCTGCGCCGCCTATGCAGCGGTGCGGCTGGTGGGCAGTCGCGGGGACGCTCCCGAGCGCGCCTTCCAGTCCTGGGCGGCCCGGGTGAACCTGCGCATCGGCCTTCTCACCGGGCTGCTCATGCCGGTGGTGGGGTTCGCGCTGATCGAGATCATCCGGCAGAGCGAGCCCGGGTACTTCGACAACCTCCTCAGTGGCGGTACCGCCGCCTTCATGGTGGCCCAGGAATGCCTGGTGGGCGCCATGTTCATCGGCGGCAACATCGCGCTGGCCAGCGAGGACGGCGGTCCCCGCCTGTGGTCGACCAGCAGCCGCCTGGTGATCGCTCTCACGGTGGTTGGGATGACCCTCGCCGCCCTCCCCAGCGGGGTGCTCGGCGGCGACCTCAACGCGCTGCGCTACTGGGGGCTCGGGGTCGCCACCATGTTGACGGCGGCCCACACCGTGTCCAGGTTGCGCGGTCGCAGCCACCGCCAGGACGACTCGCTGCGCGTCACCGGTTCGGTGTCGCGGATCGGGCGCAACGCGGTGGTCACGGTGGGCACGGTGGCGGTGGTCACGTCGCTGCTGATGGGCTACATCAAGGAGCACGCGCGCGGTGACTACGCTGTCTACGGCGAGCTCCGCCAGGTCGACGCCCATCAGCAGTATCAGCCCAACCAGAGCCTCTACCCGTGAGCACCGCAATTCTCGCCCGTGCGGCTCAGTTCCAGGCTGCCTGGTACTTCTCGCTGCTGCTCTCGGCCATGCTCCTGCTGATCGCCCTCGGCACCGGGTACGCGCTGGTGGGGATTCGCCGTCTCTGGCGCAGCGGTGAGCACGGACCGGCGGCCGTGCTCGCCGGGGCTGTCAGCGTCGCCTTCGTGGCCTTCGCCGGCATGTACGCGGTCGCCATCGGCGGCATGCTGTCCAGCGGGGGCGGATCGTGAAACAGATCTCCCGTCGCGAGGCGCTGATGCGCGGCACCGGCCTGGGCATGGGCCTGGTGGGGGTCATGCTCAGCGTGCCCGCGGTCGGCTTCCTGCTCAGCCCGCTGTTCACCAGGCAGAGGCCGACGTGGGTGACGGTGGGGCCCATCGATGACGTGCCGGTGGGAACCCCGACTCCGTTCGTCGCCGAGGTGCCGGTGGGAACCGGGTACGCGGCGCCACCTGTGAAGCGGATCGTGTACGTCGTCAAGACCAGCGATGGGCAGACTCGCGCGCTCAGCAACATCTGCACCCACATGCAGTGCGATGTGCACTGGGACCCCGGGCTGCGCAACTTCTTCTGCCCCTGCCACGGCGGCCTCTACGACATCCAGGGGCGCAACGTCGGCGGGCCCCCGCCGCAGCCGCTGGCGCAGTGGGTGCACCGGTTTCACAAGGACCCCCTGGGACGCACCATCCTCGAGATCGAGAACAGGCTCGACGAGTCGATCTGAATGCAGCACGGGAAATGATCGTCAGCCGCCTGGTCACGCGACCGCTGAAGGCCCGCCTGCGGGCGGGGATGGTGTGGTTCGACGATCGCACCGGGGCCACCGAGCTGCTCCACAAGGGCCTGTACGAAGCCGTTCCCAAGAGGGGCGGGTGGGCCTACGCGCTGGGCAGCGCCACCCTGGCGCTGATCCTGCTCCAGCTGTTCAGCGGCATCTTCCTGCTGCTCGACTACGTGCCCTCGGTGAACGACGCCTTCAACAGCCTCGACTACCTGCGCAGCAGCGATGCCTTCGGTGCCTGGGTGCGCGGACTGCACCTGTGGGGGTCGTACACGCTCATCTTCGTCATCGGCCTGCACATGCTGCGCACCTTCCTCTCGGCCAGCTACAAGCAACCCCGTGAGCTCAACTGGGTGACGGGCGCGCTCCTCTTCTTCCTGGTCCTCGGGCTGGCGATCACCGGCGCGATGCTCCCCTGGGACCAGGCGGCCTACTGGACGACCACGGTGGTCACCAACATCCCCCACTACATCCCCATCATCGGCGACGGGCTGCGCACCCTGTGGCGGGGCGGTGACTTCGTGGGACCGATCACCCTGACGCGCACCTTCGCCATCCATGTCTGGGTGCTGCCCTTCCTCCTCTTCAGCTTCATCGGGGCGCACATCTACCTTCTGCGGCGCCACGGCGAGTTCGGGGCCTGGATCAACTACGACACCGACCCCAACCTGGACGAGGAGCGGCAGATCGCCGAGCGGATCCGCCGCGCCGAGCCGCCCTACCCGACCAAGAGGATCTCGCGCCGCTACGCGGCGCCGCGCGAGACGGTGGGATTCTTCCCCAACCAGCTCTTCAAGGACGTGACCCTGAGCACCGCCCTGATCGCGGTCATCTTCATCATGGGGCTGATCTCCGGGGCGCCACTCGACGCTGCCGCCAACCCCGCAACGCTCACCTACGTGCCCACTCCGGAGTGGTTCTTCCTGCCTCTCGACCAGTTCCTGGTGGTGGCGCCGACCAACCCCCTGATCGCCATCGGCATCTTCGGGGTCCTGGGGTTGGGCGCGGCCGTGATGGTGCTGCTGCCGTTCATCGACCGCTCCGTGGAACGCCGCCCGCTGCGCCGCCCCGAGGTGATCATCCCAGCCCTCTTCATGGCCTTCACGGTGATCTTCTTCGCCGTGCTGGGCATCAACCGGCTGTACAACCTGTGAACCCCAGCATCCTGCTCGACTCTCTCTCGCCGGTCAGCGGCAACCTCGCCACCAATGGCTTGGTGGTGGCGGTGGTGGCGCTGATCCACATCCAGGTCGCCACCTTCCTCACCGGGTCGTCGACACTGGCGGTGGTCTCGGAGGCGATCTCGATGGCACGCCACGACGAGCGCCACGGCCGGGTGGCCCACATGCTTGTCAAGGCCCAGGTCTACGTCTTCGGCTTCGGCTCGGCGGTGGCCATCTTCTTTCTCATCTTCGTGCTGGTCGGCCTCTGGGCGATCTTCTGGACCGCCCTGCAGCAGATCGCGTTCTGGGTGCTGCTGTTCGAGGCGGCGATGTTCCTCGCGGAGATCGTGCTTCTCTACAGCCTCTACGCCAACTGGGAGCGCCTGCAGGCTCATCGCCGCGCCCGCCTGGCCATGCTGCTGCTGCTCAACATCTCGATGTGGTGGCAGATGTTCCTGATCGACATCGTGGCCTCCTTCATGCTCACCCCCAATGGCGGCGACGTCAGCATCCTCAACCAGGTCCTCAACCCCACCAACCTGCCGCTGACCATCCACCGCACCATCGGCAACATCGCCTGGGCGGGCGCGGTCGTCGCCTTCATCGGCGCCTTCAACTACCTCCGCCTCGTCCGCCGCCAGCGCGAGCCCAGCCCGGATGCACCGCCGGCCATGCAGCCGCTGCACTCCGTGGGGGCGATGGCGGCGGGCCATCTCGAGCACCAGGCGGAGCGCGCCGAGATCCTCCACTGGGAGTGGCTCGCCCAGTGGGGAGTGATCTGGGCGGTGGCGCTGACGCTGCTGCAGCCCTGGGTGGGGTACTCGTACGCCAAGGAGATCCAGCTCCATGCCTACGGAGCGTGGTACACGATGATGTTCGGTGACCTCTCCAACGTCTTCCTGGTGCAGATCTTCCTGCTCGGCTCCATCTTCAGCCTGGGGTCGCTGTACTTCTGGCGGCGGCTGGTCCGTTCCGGTGCGCCCAGGGCACGACGGCAGCTGGGCCTGGCGGTGGCTCTCCTGCTGGTCACCCTGGTGGCGGTGCAGCCGGCCTGGTTTGCCGCCACCCACGACGCCGCCATCGCCGCCGCCGGCAACCGGGCGTGGTGGGACGGCGGGCTGCTCAACCCGATCGGCAACTTCATCCCCTTCAAGGTGGCGGCACTCGGCGCCATGGTGCTGCTCGGGCTGTGGTCGGTGACCAGCTACCTGGCGGCGCTGTCGCGTGGCCTGGTCAAGCCCGGCGGCAGCGGACGGGGCGCCCAGCGGGCCGCGCTCCTGATCGGCGTCGCCGTCAGCCTCATGATGCTGGTCATGGGCGTGATCCGCGAGCATTCCCGCCAGCCCTACCTGATCAACGGCGAGATCACTCTGCACCAGCAGATCACCAATCACGCACCCACCACGCAGAACCTCCAGGATCGTGGCCGGTGAGGGTCCCGGTGGGCGCCGTGGCCCTGCGCATCCCCATCTTCCTGTCGGCCCACCAGGAGCTCCGCAGCGCCATCGAGCCCCCCTGGCCGCAGTGGATGCGCGAGCTCTACGAGCTCGAACAGGCCCAGGACGCGGACATCGACGTGGAGGCTGAGCAGACCACCGTGGCGGCGGCGCTGGGAGCGCTGGCATCGCGCCTGCGCCAGCGCCTGGAGCTGATCGCGTCGCTGGCGGGTGGTCTGCAGAGCCAGGGATGGAGCCTGGACATCGACGGCGACGCGCTTGTGGCCAGCCGTGTCATCAACCCGCGGCATGCGCTGGAGTTGCTCGAGGAGGCCGGGCTGGCCGGACCGCTCTGCGCTGTCGCCGACATGGACGACGCCGGGTGGCCGCGGCTCTACCCCGGTGCGGCGGCAGCGGGATGACGGCCACTGTTCTCATCGTCGAGGACGAGCCCATGATCGGTCGCATCCTCGCCGAGAAGCTGACCCGGGAGGGATACGGGGTCGCCCGTGCCGCCACCGTGGCGGGGCTGGAGGCGGCGGTGGCAGCGTCCGACATCGCCCTGGTCGACGTGACCCTGGACACGGACGGGATCGAGGCGATGACGCGCCTGGCCGGGGCCGGCCTCCGGCCCCGCGCCGGATGGTTCGCCCTGGTGGAGAGCCGTGCCGCCGACGAGGGCGCCCGCGCTGTTCGGGCCGGGGCGGCAGGCGTGATCATCAAGCCGTTCAAGCCGACCGCGGTGGCCACCAAGGTGGCGACCCTGCTGGCCGCCGCCCGGCCGTGACCATGCTCGCGCACCCCGCGGCGGAGCCAACGGTGGCGACGTCGCCGGCCGTCGTGGTGCAGGCCCGCGAGGTGGTGCGTCGCCACCGCAATGGCCGCGGGGTGGGCCCGGTCGACCTGGTGATCCGCGCCGGCGAGACCATGGCCCTGATGGGTCGCAACGGGTGCGGCAAGACCACTCTGCTCCGTCTTCTCGCCACCGTGTCGCGACCCCAGGCCGGTGAGCTGCGCTGGTTCGGTGGCGGCGCCCGCTCCGCACGCGCGCACCTCGGGCTGGCGCTCGACGGGGCCCTCGAGGATGCCGGGCTCAGCGGCCGGCAGGCGACCCACTTCTGGTGCGCGCAGTGGGTCACGGACGGCGCGGAGTTGGCCGTCCGCACCGACTCGATGCTGCGCCGCCTCGGCCTCGGCCCGGTCGCCGACGACCCGGTGGGCTCGTACTCGTTCGGGATGCGCCGCCGCCTCGCCCTGGCCGCCGCGCTGGTGCACGACCCCGCGCTGGCGCTGCTCGACGAGCCCACTGCGGGGCTCGACCCCGACGGCGCGGCGCAGCTCGGCCTGCTCCTCGCCGAGCGGTCACGGCAGGGATCGAGCACGCTGGTCGCCAGCAACGACGCGGGATTCGTCGAGTCGGCCGCCGACTCGGTCACCTTCCTCGACGAGGGGATGGTGGTGCGCTGCGCCTCGCCCGCCAACCTGCTGGCGGAGCTGCCGGCGGGGCGGGTGGCGGAGCTGGTCATCGACGGCGGCGGCTCACCGCCGGCATTGCAGGAGGTCGACGGGGTCACCGAGGTGAGCGCCGCCGGTGGGGTGGTGACCGTGCGCTTCAGCGGCGACCACGCTGTCGCGGCGCTGGTGGCGGTGGCCGACGCGCCCGGTGGGCGCCTGCGCGAGCTGCGCCTGCGCCGCCCCGACCTGGCCGACTGCTTCCGCGCTCTCACCGGCCGCCCGCTCCAGGAACGATCGTGATCGGGGACGCGCGGACCCTGGGGACAGAGCCGCGACGCCCACGCCTCCTGCCCCGCAGCGCCGCCGGACGCGAGCTCGCCGTGGTGCTCAGCCGGCGCCGGGCCCTGGCCATCAAGGCGGGGCTTCCCCTCGCCCTCGCGGTGGTCCTCGTCGCCGGCCGCGCCCCCACCTTCTGGGCGGGGATGCTGCTCACCGTGCTGGTCGCCATGGTCGGGGCTGTGGGCACCGCGGTGACGGTGAGCCGGGCGCGGGAGGCCGGCTTTCTGACACGATTGGCGGCAACTCCGGGATCGCGGCCGCGGCTGCTGCTGGGGTGGGTGATGGCGGCGGCCGCCGTCGACGTGCTGCAGCTGCTACCGGTGGCCGTCGCCGCCTGGCTCAGCGGCGGTGGCGGCGTCGCCGGGCTGGTGGTGCTGGTCGCCGCTCTGACCGCCACCCTGGTGGTCACCAACGTGCTCGGCTGCCTGATCACGCTGGCGGCGGCGAACGCTGCCGAGGTGCTCCTCGACGTGGTGGTGCTGCTGGCACCGCTGCTGTACCTCGGCGGTCTCTTCACCGGCGTGCCCGCGGACGGATGGCGAGCGATCGTCGCCGCGGCCGATCCCTTCAGCCACCTCCAGTCCGCGTTCATCGGAGTGCTGGGTGGCACGGCCACGTACGCCGGTGGTGTTGACGTCCTCGCGGTGCTGGGAGCGGCACTGGTGGCGACCGCCGCCCTCGCCGGGCTCAGCCGCCGTGTCCTGGAACGTGATTGATCGGCGGCGGCGCGGGGGAGCCGTGGTTGCGCTGCTGGTGGGAATCACCGCCCTTTCGGGATGCGGCTCTGACGCCGCCATTCTCGATGCCGCTGCGCTGGGGCTGCGCTCGCGCAGCGCCCCCACGGCGCTGGCCACGGCGACGCTGGCCACCAGTCCCGACGGGGGCATCTACCGCAACCCCGACCACCTCGAGGTGATGCTGGTGGAGCAGCACGGGGTTGACGCGATCCAGAGCCGGCTCGGCTCGGCTGCGTCGTCGTGGTCGCAGCTGCACACCTTCGGTGAGTTCACCCTGGTGGCACTGCGTCTTCGCGACGATGGCAAGGTGAGCTCGGACCCGCAGCTCGGCGACCTCCAGATGGCCAGCGACTACGCGCCCCCGGGCACGGCGAGCGGGCCGCTGCGCCACTTCTACCACCCCACCTTCCCCCTGGCCGTGGTCGCCGACTCCAAGCCGGGCGACGGCTGCAGCATCCACCTCGATCCCGGCCACAGCGGCGTCGCCATCCTCATCTACCCGCCAGTGGAGCTGCCCTCCGTCCTGGTCTGGGGCCGTTTCGGCGACTTCGTCCTCAGCGTGCCGGTCGGTGGTGCGCTGCCCCCGGTCGCGGGCGTGCTGCACCCCGAGGCCTGCATCGCGCCCGCCCCGGCGCCGACGTGAGCTCGCGGAGCCGCGGCCGCCGCCGGCGGCGCGTCGACCTGCCCAGCGCTGGGCAGACGGTCGTCTCCATGGTGCTGCACAGGGTGGAGGAGGGCGCTCCCTGGCCGCTGACCCGCGTGCTCACGGCGCTGGGCGACGTCGCCGTCGACCGCGTCGGGGTGGCCCGGGCTGTCGGTGACCGCCGCGGGGTGCCACTGATCCATTCCCAGGAGCTTCGCTGGGGCCGGCACGCGCTGTTCCTCGAAGCCAGGCACGGGCGTGATGGCGTCGACGAGCTCAGCGTCGAGATGCCTCCCTGGGACGACCTGGTGTCCACGGTCGCGGACGACGACGTCTGGCGCCTGATCGACACCGTGGCCGTGGCCGCCGACGCGCAGTTCGGATCGATCGGCGACGGCGAGCCGCCCGAGATGGTGTTGCCCGATGATCCGGCGATGCTCCGCGCCCAGCTGCGCCGCCATCTCGCGCTGCTGCTGCCCGAGTGGACCAAAGAGGACATCGAGCAGGCAGGCGCGACCCCCGCGCGCACGCTCGATGGGAGTGGACTGGTGGTGGTGACCGGGTGAGCATCCACGCCCGCCTCGGCATCGCGGTCATCGTGGTGGCGGTGGTGGGGGCGCTGCTCACACTGCTGGCACGGATCCGTCCCAGCGCCGTCCCCTCGGTGCGCGTCTTCGTCCGTCTCTGTGCGGCCGCCGCCGCTGTGGAGGCGGTCATCGGGCTGGCCATGCTCGCCGGCGGCCATCGTCCGGCGGAGGCGATCCACTTCTTCTACGGAGCGGCCACGGTCATCCCCATCCCCGCGGCGGAGGCGCTGGCCCGCCGCACCAATCCGCAGGCGGAGATGCTCTACCTGCTGGTCGGCGCCGTGTCCACCGTCCTGTTCGGGCTTCGCGCCGTTACCACAGGGAGCACGTAGTTCGGTTCAGGTGTCAGCGCCCTCTGTCGCGAGGATATACCGGCCGGAGCGCGCGTCGATGAACGTCACGAATGCACAACCGCTGCTGAGATTCAGGGCGGCGCCGGGAGTTGCTCGGCCTGGGCCGAAGACGTCGCACGCGACGTGCTTCCAGGTCAGTGCCCAGACCAGCCGGTGGGAGTCCGCGAACTGCTTGTCGGTGAGGAGACCCAGCTCAGCGGTCTGAGGCGAGCCCGCGGCGCACACCGCGAGTCGCGCTGCGCACTCGGCCATCGCCTGATCCGCCGTTTGCGACGCCGTTGCGTCAGGAGCCGGCGGATCGAGCCGCACACCGACTGCGCCATACACGCGCGGTTCCACCAGCGGAGAGACGGTCATCGGGGGCGCCGGCGTGGGACTGACCGAGCTGTCGACGGCCCTCACATTGGTCAGTGCAGAACCGGCGCTCCCGCATGCGGTCAGGAGCACTCCACCCCCACACGCGATGAGGGTCGCGACAGCCCTTGCTACGCGTTGGTGTTTCATGGTACCAGTCCTATCAACTCGCTGCGCGGCTCGATCAACCTAGGGGCCACCCGGATTGTTCGTCCAAACCTGAACATGATCACAACCTGGTGGGTACTGAGAGTATCGTGCCAGGGTGGTGTCGTCGAAGAAGACCGCATTGCTGTTGCAAGCGGTCTCGAACGCATCGTCGCTGTAACGTTGCACGTCGAGGGTGGTGAAGTCGGAGCGGAGTGACGATGTTCCCGGTACGTCTGACTGGGGGTACTTGGTTTCGCCCTCGACCTCCACCTCAAACGGCTGTGCCCAGCCGCTCCCAGATCCGCTGCCTTCTTGTGAGAAAACGCGATACTGAGTCTCGCTGAAGTTACTCAGGTCAATATTGGCCCGTACGTGCCCATTCGACGGGAGGCATTGCTGCCAAACCGCGTGCACCTGGCCCGGAGTCACACAGCTGCCGAACACTGTCACGGGCAGGAAGTAAGAGACATTCTCCTCCTGCTGCGAGAAATGTGACTGGCATCCATGGTTCGTGGCATAGAACTGGCCCGTCTGACTCCAACCCGCCCCGTCATGGCCATAAACCATGCTCCATGTGAGCGCGGCATTGTCAGGGCCCAGTATGACGTGCAAAGATTGTCGGCGCGGTATGTTGGATTTGCCGAGATGCCCTCAAAAGTGTTGCTTGTTGCCGCCGTGCTGCGCCCCGCGAAATTGTAATGTGAGGAAGTGCACGGGTTGTACGCTGCGGGGATCAACCCGGCAAACGGTTGAGAGCGCTTTGCGGAGACGGGCCACCTGCTAAAGGGAGCACCGCGAAAGCGAGGTTGATTGCATGCATGCGGGACCGCCTCAAGATGGCGCCGCTGGTAGCATTGTCGCGCCGGTCCTCGATTTCTGTTCCACGACGGGCTAAGATGCGTAGTGTAGCACTCGGTGATCGATCACTCCATGGGGTCATTCGGGTGCTGCGACATCCTCCGACAATGTCCTTCCACGGGAGTTCTGTGACCTGCTTCCCCAGGGAGGGCGACTGGGTCGTCTTGATCATCCAAGGCAACGACGCCCTCTTGGCTCAGCCGCGTGGAGATGGACCTTTACGGACCGCCAAGGTTGTTTGAAACGTCTCACGCCGCCAGGGGGTGCAGGCGCCCACGTCGCCGTCACCGGACTCTCACGCCAGCTGCGCAACGGCGTTCTCGATGACCACCGCGTGGCGGCGGCGCAGCCGGGCCAGCGCGCTCAGGATCGGCGCCCCCAGCAGGATCACCAGGATCGCGTTGCCGGCCGCCCGGAAGCTGTCGTACACCAGCGACGTGGCCGCATAGAAGTGGGCGAAACGCAGAGCTGACGCGGCGGCGTGGAGGCCAGGCACGAACCCGAGGTCCGGGGCTCCGCGGAAGAACGTCCAGTCCCACACGTCCATGACCATCCCGTAGCCGAAGCCGGCCACCACGCCGACGGCGGCCAGGACGACGATGTCGCGGCGCCGCGGGGGCCGGCCCCGGCGACCAGCGCCGGCGAGGCCGGCGGCGGCGCCCACCCAGCCGGCGGCGATCATCTCGTAGGGCAGCCACGGTCCCACCCCCGCCGTGACCAGCGCCGACACCAGCAGCGCCGAGGCGCCGCAGAGGAACCCGAACTCCGCGCCCATCGCGTAGCCGGCGCAGAGCACCAGCAGAAACATCGGCGAGAAGCCGCCGATGCCGCTGACCAGGGCCAGCCGCAGCGCGGAGTCGATGGCGGCGATGGCCGCGATCAGCGCCAGGCCGCGGGTGTCGAGGCGGCGGCTCATCGTCTCGATCGCCAGCAGCACCACCACGCAGCCCAGGCTGACCGCGACGGCGGCCGCGGTTCCGGGTGGGCCGAGACCGGTGAAGGGCCAGAGGAACAGGGCAGCCCCGGCCGCGCTGATGGCGGCCAGCCTCACGTCGCCACCATGGTGCCGGAGCGCGCGCCGGCGAGACGGGCGGCGACGGCTTCCACCGTGACCGGGCCCGGCGCGGTGAACAGACGTCCCAGCTGGGTGGCGTGCTCGTTGCGGGCACCGCTCAACGCCGCCTCCGGCGCGCCGCGGTCGTGCACCGCTCCGTCCGCCACCACGAGCACGCGGTCGGCCACCGAGGCGACCAGGTCGCTGTCGTGGGTGGCCACCACCACCGAGGTGCCCCGGGCAGCCAGCATCCGCACCGCCGCCACCAGGCCGTCGCGCGCCCGGCCATCCATCCCGCGCGTGGGTTCGTCGAGAAGCGCGATCACTGGCGACCCGCAGAGGATGGCGGCGACTGCGGCGCGCTGGCGCTGGCCGCTGCTGAGGTCGCGCGGGTCCCGGCCGGCGATGGCGTCGACGCCGAGGACGCGCAGCAGGGCGCGGAGCGCGTCCCGGTCCGTGGGGGCACCACGCCGGCCCTGTGCGCGCAGGGTCCACTCGATCTCCGCGGCAACGCTGTCGCGGTGGAGGAGGGCGGCGGGGTTCTGGGGGAGATAGGCAACCCGACCCTGCTCACGCCACACAGCCCCCGATCGTGCGGCGGCGAGCCCGGCGACGACCCGCAGCAGGGTGCTCTTGCCGGCGCCGTTGCGGCCCATCACGGCCACCACCTCGCCGGCATGCGCGGTAACGGTCACCTCGCGGAGCAGGTCGTCGTGGCCGGCGGTGACCGCGTCGAGGCGCCACGCCGGCGGCGCCGTCGTCGCCGCCACGCGGGCTCGCGCAACGCGCGATTCCACGGAGGGCGGGAGCGCGATGTCGGCTGGGTCGAGCAGCGGAGGCGACCAGCCCATGGCGACTGACAGGCGCACCACCTGGGGGGCGCTGTCGAGGTCCGGCGCCAGCAGCGCTGCGGCGGCGGGGCCGGTGAGATGGCCGTCCGCGATGCTCACCACCGATTCGGCGATGGGCAGGAGACCGTCCAGGCGGTGCTCGGAGATGGCGACGGCCGTGCCCGAGTCACGCAGCTCCGCGCAGAGGTCGAGCAGCGCACGGGCGCCGTGCGAGTCGAGCTGGGACAGCGGCTCGTCGAGCACCAGCAGGCGCGGCCGCAGCACCAGCGCGCCGGCCACCGCGACCCGCTGTCGCTCGCCGCCGCTGAGGCTGGCGATGCTGCGCTCCGCGAGGTGTACGATGCCGAGCCGTTCCATGATCTCACCGACCCGCAACCGCATCGCCGCCGGCGCCGTCCCCAGGTTCTCCAGGCCGAAGGCGACATCGCGCTCGACGGTGGCGTGCACCGCCTGGCGCTCCGCGTCCTGGAAGACGAAGCCCACCGACGTGGCCAGCCGGCGCGCGGGCGTGCGCAGCACGTCGCGGCCGTCGACCGTCGCGCGGCCGCTGATGCGCCCGCCGTGGAGATGGGGGACCAGCCCGTTGAGCAGACGCAGGAGCGTCGACTTGCCTCCGCCCGAAGGACCGGCGACGAGGCACATGCCGGAGTCGAGGACCAGGTCGACCGCGTCGAGCGCGGGCGCGGACATCTCCGGGTAGCGGTAGGCGAGGCAGGCGATGTCTACGAGCGCTGCCATGCGACCAGTGGAGCGGCCAGGAGCAGGCACGCCACCACGGGCATCACCGCGATGACGGGGACGGTGGCGACCGGGAACGGGTACCAGTCGGGGAGGCTCCCAGAGATGCGGGCCAGCACCGTGAGCGCCAACGCCGCCAGCGCGCAGACGATCACCGCCGCCTCCGGCAGCGCCCACCCTGTCATCAGGTAGCGGGTGCGTGGACCGCTGCCGAATCCCCGCGCCTCCATCGCTTCGGCGAGCTGCAGGGAGTCGTCGAGCGCCGAGAGCACCACCGGCGCGGCCACGGCGTGCCAGTCGCGCAGGCGCGCACCGTGAGAGCCGCGCATGCGCTGCGCCTCGTTGATGGCAACGGCGTTGCGCGCCAACCCCGGGATCAGGTTGAGCGCCGACCCGGTGAGCGCCGCGGTGCGCTGCAGCGGCCCGGGGAAGGCGTCGATGAGGTCGTGTGGGCGCAGGACGCAGCTGAGCGGTGCGATGACCAGCACCGCCGTCGAGATGCCCAGCGCGACGTCGATCCCGTAGAGGATCGACTCGACAGTGACCGAGCCACCAATGCCGGGAATCTGCACGGGCACCGTGAACAGCACGTGCGCGCCGGTATGGCTGAGCACCATGTTGAGCACGGCGGCGACCAGCGCGGCGATGCCCACGCCGACGAGCAGGGGACGCAACCATGCGTCACGACGGCGCAGCGCGAGGAGCACGTTGAGCGCGACGAGGAGGACGAGCACGCGGTACACAGGGTTGGTGCTGCTGAGCACGACCACCAGCGCGGCGGCGGACCAGGTGGCGAAGGCGAGCGGCTTCATCTCGGCAGACAGGCCGCGCCGTCACTGCCACTGCCACTGCCACTGCCACTGCTCCAGGGGAGATGGGCCCGGGGAGTGTCGCTCAAGGCGCCCTCCGCGCCGGCGGGCGCCGGCGGCGCGCGCGGGTCAGCTGGACGGCGAGCAGCACCAGGAGAACCGCGACCAGAGAGGCGGCTGCCCAGGCGCCCGTGCTCATGCCCAACGCCGGCGCGGCGGGCCTCCCCCTGACGGTGGTGGCGTTCACGTGAGCCGGCGCCGCGCTGCCTTCGCCGGTGGACGGTGACGGCTCGACGATGGTGGCGGTCGGTGAGATGGCTGCGGCCGCCGCCGTGGGCCGCGATGTCGAGGCGGATGAGGAGCGGGCAGGATGGGCGGCGCCGCCGGCTTGGACCGTCGCCATGGGCGTCGGGGCGGAGGAGCTCACCGCCGGGCACACACCCCGAGGCGACGGTGGACTTGCATAGTCGCTCTGGCCCTGGTAGCGGAAGCCGAGCGCGTCACTGTCACGGAACGTCTGGGACGAGATGCCGAGGCTGGACACCGTCCAGGCGCCGCCACCGCGGCTGACGAACATGGCCCAGTAGGGACTGCTCGCCGTCCAGCAGCTGGACGGGTACTGGGCCGGCTCTGAGTCGATCTGACAGACCGCCTGCCCGGTGCCGCCGTAGTCGGCGGTGGCGTACTCCACCCCGCTGCGGGCCAGCAGCTGCGCACCGGTGATGGAGTCCCCGGCGAAGGCAACGCACACGGTGACCGCAGCCCCGCTGGCGTGTTCCGCGACCAGCGCGGCGTGGTGCACCGACGACGCCTGGGCACAGCCGGCGACGTGCGGTCCCACCCCGGTGACCGAACCGACGACCGTGCCCGCCGCGAGCACCGGCACGACCGCCAGAACCCGTGCCAGCGCACGCAATGGAGCACGGCGGCTGCTGGTCACCGCGCGGCCGCCCGCCGCCGCGCCCGCCGGGAGGCGCCCACCAGGAGGGCGCCGAGGCCGATCAGCAGCAGCGGGATTGCCGTCCCACCGGGACCACCTGATGCTCCCGTCGACGGCACCGTGATCCCAGCGGATCCCTGTGCCGCTGGCGACGGCGTCGGCGCCGGCGTCGGCGTGGCCGGCGCTGGGGCGGTTCCTGCCGCGATGTTGGTCGCAGCGCCGTAGGGCTTGAGCGCCAGCGCCTGCGGAACCGCGCTGGTGGTGAACGCGTCAGGGCTGGCCTTGCCGGGGAACACATAGCCGCCGCTGCCCTTGGGGTCGGCGAAGGCCTCGAGGTTGGCCATGGGATCGCCGCCCCCGCTCCGCGTCCACGCGGCGCCGGTGGGATCCTGGCCGATGGCCACCAGGGCCTGGATCGCGCCCGCGTCGCTGCCCGGGTCGCTGGGGCCGGCTGCGGCGAAACCGAAGCCGCCATCCGGCTGCTGCACACCGTGGAGGTAGCTCGCCCCCGCGCCGTCCGCGGACGTGACCCCTGCCGCGCCCAGCGCCTCCAGCACGATGGCGGTGTCGTTGCTGTCGCTCGAGGTGTCACCGCAGGAGACGGGAGGGATGGCGGCGGTGTCGTGGATCGCGTAGCCGAAGCCGCCGTCCGCTCGCTGGGCGCAGGTGAGCCAGCCGGTGGCGTTGGCCGGCAGAACGTGTCGGGCGGCGACATCGGCGAGCACGGCCAGCGACTGCGAGAACGCGTTCGCCGTCTCCACGGTGGAATCCGCGTTGTGGAAGGCGCCGTTGGGTTCCAGGTATCCGCCGGCGGCGGTCGGGCTGTTCAGCCTGGCCAGCAGCGCGGTGCCGTCGATGGCATGGGGCCTGCCCGCGGCCAGCCAGGCCAGGACGTACTTGGCAGCCCCACCGGCGGTGGTGATGGTGGACGCGTGGGCGCTGAGGTAGTCATACGCCGAGGCGCCGGACGAAGCGTTGGTCAGCGTGGCCGGGTCGTAGCCGTTGTCGGCAACGCTGATCACGGTGTCCTCGGTGGCCCCCATGGATCCCGCCACACTGCCGTCGCTGCCCACCTGCGAGTAGAGGTAGCGCAGTGCCGCCGTTGCCGGCGCTGTCTGCGGCGTGGCGGCCGCGGCCACCACCCCGATCGTTGCCACCATGCCCAGGGCGGTCAGAGTCGCGCCGACCGCTGTCATCTGGCGTCTCATCGAGGTCTCCCCACGGCGTGTGGAGTCCCGCAAGGATGAGACCCTCGCCGCATGAGGGACCCAGCTTCCCGTTTCGCGCGGGCTCGAGTGGTTCCGCTCCGGCGGAGGTCTCCTGGCTCACGGATCAGTGCAGCTCGGCCGTCTTCCCAGGACCTGTGTCCCAGTGACCGGTGGCCGGCTGCTCCCCGTTGACAGTTGCGCGACAGCTCCGGATTCCCACCGGATTCCCTGTCGCCGGAGCGCGGTCGGGCAAGTGTGCCACACGGCCGCCACAGCCGGTGAAACCGGCCGCCTCTGGCTCAACCGATTGTCGCGAGCAGGCGCGGCGCGCGGTCAGGCGGCGCGGTCGACCCGGGCAGCCCAGTAGCGGAGCGTCGCCGCCTGCTCGGCCTGCTGTGCCTGGGCCAGCCAGGTGCGCCACTCGACCTGGTGCTGCGATGGCGGGGCGAAGAGCGCCACCCACTTCCATTCGGGCGGCAGCGCCCCGGCGGCACGGGCGAGAGGGGTCAGGGGTTCCATGATCGATGTTCCTGTGCTTGCGGGATCGGACACAACCAGAGTCCCGCGCCGCGGCGATTTCGAAACCACACGCGAGCGCAGCTGCCGGCTCCGGGCGGCCCGGTCGAGCGATCCGGAGGCGCGGTCGAGGGACATTGGGCGCGTCACGACGCGACGGGCTCCCTTCGGCGGAATTGGAAGGCCAGAGCCTCTGCGCCACGCCGGCAGCGCCGAGGGCCTTCGCGCGCGGGGCACCGTAGGCGAGCCGGCGGTGCCCGCGTGCCGATGGTGCTCGTCCCCGGCGACAACCGCCGGCCCGGTGGCAGCCGGGTTGGGATCAGGGCGTGCGGGTAGACTCCCCGCATGACACGCAACATCTCAGGTCCCGTTGCGGTCATCAGCATGCATGCCTCGCCCCTGGGCGCTCTCGGCCGGGGGGAGAACGGCGGCGGCAACCTGGCTGTCCGGCGGCTCTGCGAGGGCCTGGCGGAGTCCGGAATCCCCACCGACGTGTTCGTGCGACGCGACGACACGACCTCTCCTTCCGAGGAGTTGATCGCGCCCATGAGCCGGCTGGTCCGGCTCCAGGTGGGTCCACCGCGGGCCCTGCCGAAACGGGACCTGGTCGGCCATGTCCACTCCTTCAGCGATGCGGTCGCGGCCCACGCCACCAGCGAGCGCCGTGGCTACGTGGTCGTCCACGGCCACTACTGGCTGGGTGGCCTGGTGGCTGAGCAGTTGCGCGAGCTGTGGCGCATCCCCTGGGTGCAGTCCTTCCACACCCTGGCCCGCGCCAAGGCGCGGGTGGGGCTTCCGCTGGATCTGCGCCGCTCCGCCGCCGAGGCGCGCCTGGTGGCCGCCGCCGACCGGCTGGTCAGCGGGAGCGTCGCCGAGGCCAAGGACCTGATGCGCCTCTATGGCGCGTCGCGCAATCGCATCTGCGTCGCCCAGCCGGGGGTCGACCTCCGCGTGCTCCACCCCACCGACACCCGCGCGTTGCGCGACGGGCTCGGCCTCGACGGCCATCGCGTGGTGCTATTCGCCGGCCGGCTGGAGCCGCTCAAGGGGGCCGAGACGCTGGTGGTGGCGATGGCCCGGCTCTGCGCTGAGCCACGCTTCGACGACGTCATCACCCTGGTCATCGGCGAGAACAGCGGTGACGGCTCCGCGGACGGCGGCGAGCGGCAGCGGCTGGAAGCGGTGGTCGGCGGCCACGGGTTGCAGTCGCGGGTGCGGTTTCTCGGCGCGATCGAGCACGAGGACCTGGCCGACTACTACACCCTCGCCGACATCTGCGTGGTCCCGTCGCGCACCGAGACCTTCGGGCTGGTGGCCCTGGAGGCGCAGGCCCTGGGCACCCCGGTGGTCGCCAGTGCGGTGGGCGGGCTCACCGAGATCGTCGCCGACGGGGAGACGGGCATCCTGGTCGCCGATCGTCACCCCCAGGCCTTCGCCGAGGCGATCGCATCCCTGCTCGACAGCGCCGGCCTGAGGCAGCGCATGGGTGAGGCAGCGCGCCTCCGGGCCGCGACCTTCACCTGGGCTCGGGCCGTGGAGCGGATGGCGGCCATCTACTCGCGGGTGACCCGGCCGGACGGCAGCACCGCCGCCCCCTGTGGCTACACCGACAACGAGGTCATGGCCATCGCCGGCTGAGCGGTGCGGATGTCGATGGCGCCGTGCCGGCTCCGAGCCGGCCGGCGACGCGCTCGGGGGGGCGACGTAGTATTCCGCCGGTGACCTGCTCCCACTGCGCTGCCGAGGTGCCCGACGGCGAGTTCTGCACGCGCTGCGGGGCCCATCGCGTCAAGGGCCGGCTGCGCCTGCACCACTACGCGCTGCGCCCCGGCGAGCACGTGGCCACCCCCAGCGTCCTCTCCACCCTGCTGCCGCGAATCGCCCACGAGCGCATCCACCTCTTCCGCTGGGGGTTGATCTGTGGCGTGGCGGTGGTTGCCGTCCTTGCGGTCACCGGGCTGATCATCCCGGCGATCTGGGTGGCCGCGCTGCTGGTGCCCGCCCTCTACATCCTCTCGATGCGCGAGGCGGACGTCTTCGCCGACGCTCCTCTGCCGGTGCTGCTCGGCACCGTCGTGGCCGGGGCCGGCGTGGGGGTGGCCGTGACCGCCGCCACCGACGCCCTCGGCAAGGGGATGTCCGCCGGGGGGGTGGTGCTGCTCGCCACCGGGGTCGCCGTCGTCGCCGAGCTGCTCAAGCCGGCAGCGCCGCTGCTGCTCCTGCGCTCCCGCTTCCCCAACACCCTCGACGGCCTGGTCTTCGGCGTCGCCGCCGGCACCGGTTACGCGCTCGCCCAGACGCTGGTCAACCTCTCCGGCTCGCTGGGCGGGGTGGGGTTGCGGGTGGATCCCGCCAACTGGGTGTTCACGCTGTTCAGCGCGGCCCTGCTCATCCCGCTCCTCCATGGCTCGTGCACCGGGTTGGTTGCCGCCTCGCTGTGGCGCCGACGAGGTGGCCACGCGGCCGGGTTGCGGGCGGCCGGGCTGCCGCTGGCGGTGATCGCCGACATCGGCTTCACGGCCGGTAGCGAGGTGCTCGACGATGCCGGCCTCAGCCCGCTCTTCGTGCTCCTCTGGCAGGCGGTGGTGGTGGCGGCCGTGCTCATCGCCATCCGCATCCTGGTCCACGCCGCCGTGCTCGACGAGGGGGTCGCGCTGGGAATGCGCCAGGTCCGCTGCCACCATTGCGGGCGCCGCCTGGAGGCGGCCAGGTTCTGCCCGCACTGCGGGGCGCTGCTCGCCGAGGCGGGGGCGCGGGAAGCCGTCAGCCGCTGACCGGGGTGCCTTCGGGGATGGGGACGGCGGCGGCGGCGGAGCACCCCGGGGAGGCGAGGGCGTCACGGACCCGCTCCAGGGCGACGCGCAGGGCGGCGGCCTCGGCGTCGTCGAGGTGGCGCCCGAAGTGATCCTGGATGCCGCGCAGGTGCAGTGCGGCGGCTCGCCGAAACTCCGCCCGGCCGTCCGCGGTGAGCACCGCGAAGGCGCCGCGACGGTCCGACGGACATTGCTCTGTGCGCAGCCGTCCGCCCCGCTCCATGCGATCCACCAGTCTGCTGACGCCGCTCTTGGTCATGCGCGCGTGGGAGGTGAGCTGGTTGAGCCGGAGCCGATGCCCGGGCGACGAGTTGAGGCGGTAGAGCACCTCGTATTCCGCCAGGCTGAGCCCGCAGCCCCGCTCCAGGTCGGCTTCGAGGCGGCCGGTGAGGCGGCTGTGGGCGTCGAGGAGCGCCACCCAGGCGGCGATGCGGCTGGCGTCCGCTCGGTTGCTCTTCACCCGTGATCCCCTGGCGCGGCGGCGGAGTGCCGCCCGCCGCACCATCATACCGCCTCGATCGCAGTAGTTGACACAGCAACTACCGAGGCGGTAGGCTGAGACCAGGAAGCGCGACAGCCCTCGCGTCGCAGCAGGAGAAGAGCATGACCGACACCACAGTGCAGACGATCCCCCAGGCCGGGGTGTGGGACGTCGACCCCGCCCACAGCAGCATCGAGTTCGTGGCGCGCCACCTCATGGCCACCAGGGTGCGCGGTCGCTTCAGCGACTGGACGGCCACGCTGACCACCGCGGGGCGCCCCGCGAACGCCCGGGTCGAGGCCACCATCCAGGCGGCGAGCATCACCACCTTCAACGAGGCCCGCGACAACCATCTCCGCACCGCCGACTTCTTCGCCGTCGAAAGCCACCCCACCTTGGAGTTCCGCAGCACCTCGATCGGTGACCTCGGCTCTGACAATCATCTCGAGGTGAAGGGCGACCTGACCGCCCGAGGAGTCACCAGGCCCGTGACCCTGGACGTCGAGCTCGTCGGCGCCTTCGAGGACCCCTACGGCCGGACCAAGGCAACGTTCAGCGCCACCGCCGAGCTCCAGCGCGATGACTGGGGGGTGAGCTGGAACCAGCCGCTGGCCAACGGTGGCTTCGTGGTCAGCAAGACGATCAAGGTGGAGATCGAAGTGCAGTTCATCCTCCGCCAGGACGCGCCGGCACAGAGCTAGGCAGGGCCCCTCCCCAGCTGTGAGGGGTGCGGAGGGGGCACAATCAGGGAGATGACCCCAAGCGGCCTGACCGATCGCCGCGCTCCGTCGGTGGGCAGCTCACCGGGGACGGATGAGGAGTCGCTCGGGGGCGCGTCCGATCGTCCCGCCGCGAGCCCGGGCGGGGCTGACGTCGACACCCGGCATCGCCTGCGCCGCGCCCTGCGCATCCTCCTGGCGGCACGGCGGCGCGACGACGGTGGCGGCGGGCACATCCACAGCTGACGGCGGTTCCGGGAGGGAGGCAGACACACATGGGCATCCGCGACGTGTTGCGACCCCTGCAGCGCTGGGAGCAGCTCGACCCTGCCGGCGAGTGGCTCAGCGGCAAGGTCAACCAGCTGGTCGGCACCGGCCCGCTCAAGAGCCTGCTCAGCGGAACCTGGCTGGGTCATCCCCTGCATCCGCTGCTCACCGACGTGCCCATCGGCGCCCTGACCGCGGCCACCGTCATCGACGTCCTGGGCGGTGAGGACAGTGCCGCGGCCAGTGACGCCCTCACCGTCCTGGGACTGCTGGCGGTGGCGCCCACAGCGGTGTCGGGGCTGTCCGACTGGGCCGACACGGTGGGGCCCGAACGCCGTCTCGGCCTGGTCCACGCCCTCGCCAACGCCGGCGGATCGGCTCTGTTCCTGGCCGCCCTGCTGAGCCGCCGCAGCGGCAATCGGGGCACGGCCAGGCTCTTCAGCGCGGCCGGCCTGGGCGCGCTGAGCGCCGGCGGCTACATCGGCGGCCACCTGGTGTTCGCTCGGGGCATCGGTGTCGATCACACCGTCTTCGATGAGCCACCGGAGAGCTGGACCCGGGTGGCGCGGCAGGCCGACGTGCAGCCCGACACTCCGCTGCTGGTCCATGCCGGCGCCTACGGGATCCTCCTCTACAGCCACGCCGGCACCGCGCATGCCATCGCGGCGCGATGCACCCACGCGGGCGGGCCGCTCGCCGAGGGCGAGGTCGACTCGGACCTGTGCGTCACCTGCCCCTGGCATGGCAGCAGGTTCCGGCTCGCCGACGGCTCCGTCGCGGGCGGCCCGGCGACCTCCCCGCAGCCGGCCTTCGAGGTCAGGGTCAGCGAGGGGAGCCTCGAGGTGCGCGTCCGCCCGGAATGAGGGCGAGAGGCGTGACTGATAGAGTCGCTATCAGAGGAGTTGTCAGCGCACCAGTGAGGTACCGCCATGCGGATCGCCTGCGTTCTCGACAGTGGATTTGAGGATTCCGAGTTCAAGAAGCCGTTTGACAGCCTGATCGCGGCCGGCCACGAGGTGACCGTCATCGGGCTGCAGACCGGAGCGGAGTTGAAGGGGAAGGCCGGCCGGGTGACCACCCGCAGCGACAGGTCCTTCGACGACGTCCGCCCCGAGGAGTTCGACGCCCTGCTCATCCCCGGCGGCAGCTCACCCGACCATCTCCGGGCCCACCCGCGTGCGATCGAGTTCACGGCGGCGTTCGCGGCCGCCGACAAGCCGATCCTGGCGGTGTGCCATGGGCCCCAGCTCCTGGTCAGCGCCGATGCCATCAGGGGCCGCCGGCTGACCGCGTGGAAGACCATCCAGGATGACCTCCGCCGCATGGGCGAGGATGTTGTCGACCTGGAGGTGGTGGTCGACGGCAACCTGGTGACCTCGCGCAAGCCCGACGATCTCGACGCCTTCAACCGGGAGTCGCTCGCGCTGCTCGCCAGGGTGCCCGCCTCGGCCCGCTGAGCGCTGCCGCTTCGGACCCGCGCCGAGCGCGGTCCGGGGCGTTCTCGGACCCGCCCGCGCACTACACTCAGCGCCGGCGCGCCGGTGGTCGGCCGCGAATCACCCGCAAAGCCGGGTGGCCGGGGGAAAGCGTGCACTCATGACCGACGAGCCCGCGGAGGCGGCGGCGGAGAAAGCGGCCGACGACGAGCGCCTGCTCGAGGGCGAGAACCCGCAGACGCCGTACCTCGAGGACGCCGTCCACTGGGTCACTGTGTACAGCGAGCTTCTCGGCGTCAAACGGGACCTCGTCGGCGTCGCTGAAGCCAGCCTCTCCGACATGCAGACGGAGGCCCGCAGCGAGGTGGCGGCGACCGACCTCGTCGTCCTCGACGCCGAGATGAAGCGCTTCTCGCGCCGGCTCGCCTACTGGCGCGAGCGTGTTGTCGAGCTCGGGGAGCCGCCCAGGGACTGAGGGTGCGGCCTCGGCGGTCAGCGGCAGCGCCGTTGCCGGTCAGCGCGAGAAGATCGGCGCGATCATCCGCCGCAGGAGCGAGCGCGGCACCAGGCGCGGCCCCTGGGCCAGGACGAGGTTGTGGATGCCGGGCACGCAGATGGCGTGACCGTGGTCCAGCGCACGCAGCGCGCTGCGCACCACCGCCTCAGCGCTCATCGGGACTGTCTTGTCGAAGAGGCCGCGGGTATCGGCGACGTCGGCGAACTCCGTGCGGGTGGGGCCGGGACAGACGGCCAGAGCGCGCACCCCGGTCCCCTGCAGCTCCTGGGCCAGGGCCTCGGTGAAGTGGAGCACGAAGGCCTTGGTGGCCGCGTAGGTGGCCATGTAGGGGATCGGTTGGTACGCCGCGGTGCTGGCGAGATTGACGATCGCCCCGGCGCCGGCGGCCAGGTTGCCGGGGACGACGGCGGTGGTGAACTCATGGAGGGCCACAACGTTCAGCGCGACCTCGGCAGCCTCACGCCCAGAATCGAGGTCGGCGAATGCTCCGCGGGTCCCGAAGCCTGCGTTGTTGACCAGCAGCCAGGGGCCCCTGCTGCGCAGCATGGTGGCCACCGGCCGCCGACCGGCGGCGCTGCCGAGGTCGGCGGGATGCACGGTCACCTTCACCGAGTGGTCCCGACGGAGCTTCCTGGCCAGCTCCGTCAGCCGGTCGCCGCGGCGCGCCACCAGCGTCAGGTCGTGTCCGCGCGACGCCAGCTGACGTGCGAACTCCTCGCCGATTCCGCTCGAAGCACCGGTCACGAGCGCGGGGATCGAGGCCGGGACCGGGGCAGTCATGTCATCTCCTTGCGAGACCTGACGGTCGCTCGCCACAAGCCTACGAGGTGATGCCGCGGCCGCGTCTCGGGCACGGTTGGGGGGAACGATGCGCCGCGGGTGGTGTCCGGGTTGGGCTGTGAGGCGGCTTTGTTACGATCGGGACACGATGCTCTCGGACTTTGCGCCGATCCTCGTCTTCCTTGCCGTCTGCGTCGCATTTGGAGCGGGCGTGCAGGCATTGAGCGCGTGGCTCGGGCCGCGCCGATCCAACCCCGCCAAGGACCTCCCGTACGAATGCGGCATCGTCCCGGTGGAGACGGCGCGGCGGCGCTTCTCGGTCAGCTTCTACGTCACCGCCATGCTGTTCATCATCTTCGATGTCGAGTCGATCTTCCTTCTTCCCTGGGCCACCATCGTCCGCCAGCTCAAGATCTTCGGCATCGTGGAGATGGGCATCTTCATCGCCACCCTGCTGATCGCCCTCGTCTACATCTGGCGCAAGGGAGCGCTGCGATGGGACTGACGATCGACAGGGCCACGGGTGTGGCGCTGCTCAATGCCCAGGGTGACGCGGGCGCGCTGCCCCTGCCCCGTGTCGGCGACCTGGAGCGAACCGCCGCCAAGGCAGGCGCCATCACCACCAGCATCGAGAAGGTGATCCAGTGGGGCCGCTACAGCTCGCTGTGGCCGGCACTGTTCGGCCTGGCCTGCTGCGCCATCGAGATGATGGCGACGGGGGCGGCGCGGTACGACATGTCGAGGTTCGGCTGCGAGGTGTTCCGGGCGTCGCCGCGCCAGGCGGACCTGATGATCGTCGCCGGCCGGGTGTCGCAGAAGATGGGCCCTGTGCTGCGCCAGATCTACGATCAGATGCCCGAGCCCAAATGGGTGATCAGCATGGGGGCCTGCGCCTCGAGCGGTGGCATGTTCAACAACTACGCCATCATCCAGGGCGTCGACAAGGTGGTGCCTGTGGACGTGTACCTGCCCGGGTGCCCGCCGCGGCCGGAGGGCCTTCTCGACGCAGTGCTCAAGCTGCAGGCGAAGATCGCCGCCGAGCGGCCCGGCTCGCTTCGGGGATAGAACCGTGACCACCAACGCCGTCGCTGCCGCTTCGGCGCGTCCGCCGCGCGGGCGCCGCGCCGCCGAGTTGCTCACCAACGAGCTCGCCGACGCGGTGATCCGCACCGAGGAGCACGCGGGCGAGGTCACCATCCTGGTGCGCGTCGAGCACCTGGTGGGCGCGCTGACCCTGCTCCGTGACCACGAGTCAGGACGGTATCGCCTGCCGCTCTTCGTCACCGCCGTCGACTGGCCGGACCGTGAACCTGCGGCCCCGCGCTTCGACGTCGTCTACCAGCTGCGCTCGCTGCAGCACAACGACGAGTGCCGGGTGGTCGTCCAGGTCCCCGAGGACGCGCCGCGCGTGCCCACGGCAGAGCGGGTCTTCGCGGCCATGGACTGGCACGAGCGCGAGACCTTCGACCTCTTCGGCATCGAGTTCGTCGGCCACCACGATCTCCACCGCATCCTGCTGCCCGAGGATTGGGTGGGCCATCCACTTCGCAAGGATTACGTCAGCTTCGGCGAGCCGGTCGCCTTCACCCACAACCTGGAGTGGGCCCTGCCCGCGGCGGAGCGGCCCCGCGACATGCCCGGCGAGTCGCGCTGATGGCGGTGTTGCCGCCGATGCGCGGACCCGGCCTGCCCACCCGCGACCCGCAGTCGGACGCCTTCGACCGGGGCCGCGAGATCCTCGGTGTCGACCCCGCCAACGACGCCATCGACATGGTCCAGCTCGACGACGAGACGATGGAGCTGAACATGGGTCCGCAGCACCCCAGCACTCACGGCGTGCTCCGGTTGGTGCTCGAGCTCGACGGCGAGGTGGTGCGCGAGTGCCGTCCCGACATCGGCTTTCTGCACACCGGCTTCGAGAAGTCGTTCGAATCGCACACCTGGCAGCAGTGCATCCCCTTCACCGATCGCATGGACTACCTGGCCCCGCTGTTCAACAACCTGGGTTTCTCGCTCGCCGCCGAGCGACTGCTGGGCATCGAGGTGCCCCCCCGCGCCCAGTACCTGCGGGTCATCATGTGCGAGCTGACGCGCGTGGCCAGTCACTTCCTCTGGTACGGGACCAGCGCGCTCGACCTGGGCGCCACCACCCCCTTCGTGTACGCGTGGCGCGAGCGCGAGAAGCTGCTCGACATCAACGAGCTGGTCAGTGGGGTGCGCATGCACACCTCCTTCATCCGCGTCGGTGGTCTGCTCGCCGATGTTCCCGACGAGTTCTACTCGCTGGTCAACGAGGTGGTGCGCACCTTCCCGGCCTTCATCGACCAGTACGAGGTGCTGATCACCAAGAATCCCATCTGGCTCGAGCGCACCCGCGGGTTGGGCGTGCTCACCCCCGACGACGCGCTCGCCTACGGCGCCACCGGGCCGACCCTGCGCGGCAGCGGGGTGCCCTACGACCTGCGCAAGGCGCAGCCGTACAGCTCCTATGATCACTTCGACTTCGACATCCCCATCGGCAGCCACGGCGATGTCTACGACCGCTACCTGGTGCGCATGCGCGAGGCCCGCGAGTCGCTGCGGATCATCGGCCAGGCCATGGACAGGCTCCCGGGTGGTCCCGTCAACACAGCCGATCGCAAGGTCGCGCTGCCGCCGCGCAACGAGATCAACACCTCGATGGAGTCGCTCATCCACCACTTCAAGCTGGTGACCGAGGGATTCCACGTGCCCCACGGCCAGGTCTACCAGGCGATCGAGTCGCCCCGAGGTGAGCTCGGCTTCTACATCGTCAGCACCGGCAGCAACCGCCCCTACCGCTGCAAGGTCCGCGCACCCTCGTTCAGCAACCTGAGCGCGCTGCCGCACATGGTGCGCAACGAGCTCATCGCCGACGTGGTGGCGGTCATCGGATCCATCGACATTGTGCTCGGGGACGTGGATCGATGAGGGGCCCCGGTGTCGGGGCGGAGACCCGTCCATGACCCTGGCGCCGGCCACCCGCAGGCAGATCACCGCCCTGAGGGACCGGTATCCGCATCCCCGGAGTGCGATCCTGCCCTGCCTGTGGGCGGTGCAGAACGAGCAGGGCTTCCTCACCGTCGAGGGGATGGCGGAGGTCGCCGAGATCCTCGACCTGGCGCCCAGCGAGGTGCAGGCGGTGAGCACCTTCTACTCCATGTATTTCGACAGGGCTGCCGGTGACCATCACGTGATCATCTGCGTCAACGTCAGCTGCGCGTTGCGCGGCTCCGATGAGATCGTCAGCCACGTGGAGCAGCGGCTGGGCTGCCCGTCCGGAGGCACCACCGCGGACGGGGCGTTCACCTGGGAGAGCACTGTGGAGTGCCTCGGAGCCTGTGGCGGGGCGCCCGCCATGCAGGTCGACCACCACTTTCACGAGAATCTCACCCCCGAGCGCGTCGATGGGATCCTCGAGCGGGTGCGCGCGCGCCCCGGTGCTCACGCTCACGCCGGGGCGGCGGTGGGGGCGGACGCCAGTGGCCCCCATCCCCCGACCGCCGAGACGCCGCCCGTGGCCACCGCTGAGGGACCGCCCGCAGACGACGGGACGGCCCCCCCCAGGCCGCCCGCAGACAAAGCGCCCCTCGCCGAGCACACCGAGATGCCTGGGTCGCGGACCAGGCCAACGGCCAATCCCCGGGGCAGCCGGAGCAGACCCCGGCGGCGACCGCGTCCCGACGCGGGCGATCTGTAGGATCGCGCCGTCATGGCCGAACACAAGCTGCTCACCAAGGACTTCGGCACCGAGGGAGTGCAGACCCTGGCGGTCTACGAGCGCCTCGGTGGCTACCAGGGACTGCGCGAGGCCCTGCGAAGGTTCACGCCGGAGACGCTCGTCGACGAGGTCAAGACGAGCGGGCTGCGCGGGCGCGGCGGAGCCGGCTTCCCGACCGGTACCAAGTGGGGGTTCCTGCCCAAGGACGTCTTCCCCCGCTACCTGTGCTGCAACGCCGACGAATCCGAGCCGGGGTGCTTCAAGGATCGCGAGCTGATCGACGAGAACCCTCATCAGCTCATCGAAGGGCTGCTCATCGCCGCCTACGCGCTCCAGGTCAACGTCGCCTTCCTCTACATCCGTGGGGAGTACTTCGATCAGCGACTCCTGCTGGAGCGCTGCGTGGAGGAGGCGCGCGCCGCGGGCCACATCGGCAAGGACATCCACGGAAGTGGATTCAGCTGCGACGTCATCGTCCACGGCGGCGCCGGGGCGTACATCTGTGGCGAGGAGACGGCGCTGATCGACTCCCTGGAGGGCTATCGAGGACAGCCCCGCCTGAAGCCGCCATTCCCGGCGCTCAAGGGTCTCTACGGCAAACCCACTGTGGTCAACAACGTCGAGACCCTGTCCAACCTGCCCCACATCGTGCAGCGCGGTGGCGCCTGGTTCAAGTCCCTGGGGACCGAGAAGAGCGCCGGAACACGGCTGTTCTGCTGCAGCGGCCACGTCAACAGGCCGGGGACATACGAGATGGCCATGGGCACGCCCATCCGCGAGCTGCTGGAGGAGGAGTGCGGTGGGGTCTGGAAGGACCGCTCCCTGAAGGCGTTTCAGCCCGGGGGCGGTTCCATGCAGGTCCTCCTCCCCGAGCACCTCGATCTTCCCCTCGACATGGATGCGGTGATGCAGGCGGGCTCGTCGCTGGGAGCCGGGGCCATGGTGTTCATGGACGAGACCACCTGCCTGGTCAACGTCTCGATGCGCCTGGTCGACTTCTACCACCACGAGTCCTGCGGCAAGTGCGTCCCCTGCCGGGAGGGCACGTACTTCCAATCCGACCTGATGCACCGTCTCGAGGCAGGTGAGTGCACCCGCGAGGAGCTGACCACCCTCGCCGACATCTGCGACAACATGAACGGCAAGTGCTTCTGCCCGCTGGGCGACACCGCGACGTGGTTTGTGATGTCGGCGTACGCGGCCTTCCGAGAGGAGTTCGAGGCGCACTGTGGGGCGGGGTCCTGCCCGGTGCGCGGCGGCACAGCCCAGCTGGTGACGGCGTAGTGGCCGCCGCGGCGTCGCCGCCGCCCGACGACGGCCGCGTGGGCATCTCCATGGACGGCCGGACCGCCCGCTTCCCCAAGGGCACGCTGCTGACCGATGCCGCGACCGAGATGGGGATCCACATCCCCATCTACTGCTCCCACCCCAAGATGGATCCCGTCGCGGTGTGCCGGATGTGCCTGGTGCATGTCGAGAAGATGCCCAAGCTGCAGCCCGCCTGCGCGACCTATGTGGCCGACGGCATGGTTGTCGACACCCAGCGTGCCGACGTCACCAAGACGCGCGAGGGGATGCTCGAGTTCCTTCTGCTCAACCATCCCCTCGACTGTCCGGTGTGCGACCGCGGCGGTGAGTGTGACCTCCAGGACTTCGCCTTTCGATACGGGCCGCCTGCCTCGCGCTTTCCCATCACAGAGAAGGTCCACTTCAACAAGGCGGTGGTGCTGAGCGACCGCATCGAGCTCGACCAGGAACGCTGCATCCTGTGCTGGCGCTGCACCCGCTACTACGAGGAGATCACCGGCGAGAGGGAGCTGGTGCTCCAGGAGCGCGGGGTGCACACGCTCATCAACACCTTCGACGGCAGGCCGCTGCAGTCCGACTTCCAGGGCAACCTCCCCGAGATCTGCCCGGTCGGCGCGCTCACCCACCGCCAGTACCGCTTCAAGGCTCGCCCCTGGGACCTGCAGCGCACCAGGAGCGTCTGTCCCGAGTGCTCTTACGGCTGCAACATCAACGTCGACACCCGTGACTTCGAGGTGCGCCGCTTCGCCTCGCGTGACAATCCCGCCGTCGACGACATGTGGCTGTGTGACCGGGGCCGCTACAGCGCTGAGAGCTGGAACAACGTCGACCGCATCCGCAGACCATCGCTGCGCCAGGAGGGCACCGTCCGCGATGTCTCCGTCAGTGAGGCGATCGATGTCGCGGCTCGCGGGTTGCGCGAGGTGCGCGAATGGAACGGTCCGGGGTCAGTCGCGGTGCTGGGGTCGGCGCAGAGCACCAACGAGGAGCTCTGGCTGTTGCAGCGGCTGGCCCGCGAGGTCATCGGCACACCCCACATCGATCACCAGCTGGAGCCGTTTGCCGACATCAGCCCCGATGAGCACGCCCTGGGCATCGCCGAGATCGAGGACTGCGCCGCGGTCATCGTCCTGGGCGACGAACCGGAGCGTGAGGCCCCGGTGCTCACCCTGCGCCTGCACAAAGCGTCGACCAAGCGAGGCGTGTCGGTCCGGCGCGTCGGCCACGGCGCCGGCCTGAGGACGATCGGCAAGCTGCCGTCGCAGGGCGTGGTCGGCGTCATCGCCGATGAGGTGCATCGCGGCGAGGCGTCGCGGCTGTGCGCCCAGCTGGCTGGATCGCACCCGTTGCGACGGCTGACCGTGACCCGCGGGGTCAACGGCCGCGGGGCCAAGGACGTCGGCGCCCTGCCCAACAGCGGGCCGGGCTACACCGCCGTCGGCGAGCCGGGGAAGTCGGGGCGTGAGATCCTCGAGGCCGCGGCCTCCGGGGCTGTCAAGGCGATGCTCGTGATGGGCGGCAGCCTCTGGGCGGACCAGGCGACGAGCCTGCTCGAAGCAGCCACCGCGACCCTGGACCTCCTGGTGGTCATCGACACCCGGCCCAGCTCGCTGAGCCGCGCCGCCACGGTCGTCATCCCCGGCCACGCCTACTTCGAGAAGGCGGGGACTGTGACCAATCTCGAAGGGCGGGTGCAGCGGCTCCGCCCGGCGCTGCCGCCGACCACCCAGACCCCGACCGAGACCCGCATCCTCAGCGCGCTGGCCGCCCAGCTCGGCGCCCCGGGATGGCCGGCCGATCCCATCGCCGCCCACCGTGAGCTCGCCGAGGCGATCCCCGCCTACCGGCTGGCCGGCAACGGCGGGCGCGCCAGCTTCGCGGCCTCGGTGACCGCGTGATCGCCACCTTCTCCGACATCTTCAGCGTGGGCCGCGTCGGTGCCGACGGCATCGTGGTGATCCTGCTCAAGGCGGTGGTGGTGCTCCTGGCGCTGGCGACCGCCGCCGCCTACCTGACCTTCGCCGAGCGCAAGGTGGCGGCGCGCATCCAGCTGCGCATCGGCCCCAACCGGGTGGGCCCGATGGGTCTGCTCCAGCCCGCTGCGGACGCGGTCAAGTTGCTCTTCAAGGAGAACGCAGCCCCGGGCGGGCGCGACAAGCTCCTCTACCTGGTGGGCCCCGCCCTGGCCGGCGGAGCTGCCATCTTCGCCTTCGCGGCCATCCCCATCAGCGGCCTGACCTGCGTGGGTGGGCGGATTGTGGGGCAGGGCTGCGACGGCGGCTACCCGCTGCACTGGGACCTCATCCATGTCAACGTCAGCCTTCTCTTCGTGCTGGCGGTGACCTCGCTGGGCGTGTACTCGCTCTTCCTCGGCGGCTGGTCGGCGAACAGCAAGTACTCGTTGCTCGGCGGGCTGCGCTCGTCCGCCCAGCTGATCTCCTACGAGATGGCGGTCGCCTTCGCGCTCGTCGGGGCGGTCATCCTGGCCGGCTCGCTCGACCTCGAGAAGATCGTGCTCGCGCAACAGGGCGTGTGGTTCGTGGTCCTCCAGCCGCTCGCCTTCGTCCTCTACTTCACCGCCGCCCTTGCGGAGACCAACCGGTTGCCGTTCGACCTCCCCGAGGCCGAGACCGAGCTGGTGGCGGGGTACCACACCGAGTACTCGTCGATGCGGTTCGGCTTCTACTTCCTCGGCGAGTACATCAACATGGTGATCGTCTGCTCGATCGCAACCCTGGTGTTCCTGGGCGGGTGGCTGCCCCTGCTCCCCTGGATTCACTCCGACTGGCTGGGTGGGCTCGTCGGCGTGGCCTGGTTCCTGGCCAAGGTGAGCGCGCTGCTCTTCGTGATGATGTGGTTGCGCTGGACGCTGCCCCGCTTCCGGTACGACCGGCTGATGAACCTGGGCTGGAAGGTGCTCCTGCCCCTGGGCCTGGTCAACATCGTGATCACCGGTGCCATCGTCGCCGTGCGGGCGTCGTGAGGAGCCGGCGATGCTGATCGAGGTCGTCAAGGGGCTCGCCTTCACGCTCCGGACGATGATGCGCAAGCCCATCACCGTGCGCTGGCCCGAGGAGCAGAAGCCCACCCCACCGCGGCACCGCGGCCGCCACATCCTGCACCGCTACGACAACGGGCTGGAGAAGTGCATCGGCTGCGAGCTGTGCGCCGCCGCCTGCCCGGTGGGCTGCATCTACGTGGGTCCGGCCGAGAACGATCCGGCGCACCCCGTCTCGCCCGGTGAGCGCTACGCGGAGCGGTACGAGATCAACCTGATGCGCTGCATCTACTGCGGCTACTGCGCCGAGGCCTGCCCCACCGAGGCGATAACCCTCGGTCCTCGCTTCGAGCTCTCCGACTACCGCCGTGAACGCACCGTGGTGACCAAGGCCGAGCTTCTCGAGGCCTGGCCGAAATTTGCCAACGCGCTCGGGCCCACCAGCGAGGTCGGTGCCGGCGCCGACCAGCGGGGTCGGGAGCGGCTGGCCTCCGGGGTCAGCCCGCGAGTCGCCTGGGAGGTCGGCGAGCGACAGCGCACCGACACCCCCCACCCCGACGAGTTCGGGGTGCCCACGCACGTGCCCCGGGTCATCGCCCCCGATGAGGCCGAGCCGCGATGAGCGTGATCATCTGGATCGCGGGCATCCTGGCGGCGCTGAGCGCGCTGGGGGTGGTCTTCTCACCACAGCCGCTCTATTCGGCGCTGTCGCTGGTGATGGCCATCGGGGCCCTGGCGGTGGTTTTCCTGGTGCTCAACGCCCAGTTCCTCTTCGTCGTGCAGCTCATCGTCTACGCCGGTGCCGTGGTGGTGCTCTTCGTCTTCATCATCGCCCTGCTCTCCCCGGGCGCCGAAGAGCCGGTGCGCATCGACAGCCGCTTTCTCATCGGGGCCGTGGCGGCGCTGGGCATCACCATCGCCATGGTGGTCGCCGCCCGCAACGGCATCACCTTCAACAGCCACAACGTGTTTCGTGCGCAGCAGATCGGTCAGGCCTCGGATCCATACCACAGCTTCTCCTTCGACCAGAGCGACCTGGGATTGGTCAACACCGCCGGCAATGTCCAGACCGTCGGAGGCCAGCTCTTCACCACCTTCCTTCTGCCCTTCGAGATCACCTCCCTGCTCCTGCTGGTGGCTGCGGTGGGCGCCGTGTACCTGACCCGGCGCAGCCCTCGCCACACCCAACCCGTCCTTCGGCAGCGGCCGCGGCCCCGCCGGCCCCAGCCGGATCTCGAAGAGGACCGCATCGAGGTCGAGGTGGGATGAACGCCGCCAACGACTTCCCGTTCCTGCTCGGGTTGGCCGCCTTTCTCTTCAGCACCGGTGCGCTCGGCGTGCTCATCCGCCGCAATCCCATCGTGGTGTTCATGTGCATCGAGCTGATGCTCAACGCTGTCAACATCGTCTTCGTCAGCTACGGCCGCTTCCTCAACAGCGAGGAGGGGCAGGTGTTCGCGTTCATGGTCATCGTGGTGGCCGCCGCCGAGGTGGTGGTGGGGCTGGCTCTGATCACGCAGGTGTTCCGGCTCGGCCGCGAGCTCGACGTCGACGACCTCGACGAGATGAGCGAATGAACACCTCCGCCGTGGCGGTGCTGGGATCGCTGGTCCTGCTGTTTCCGGTGGCGGGCGCACTGATCAACGCCCTGGCGGGCCGGCGACTCCCCCGCGGCGCGGTGAACCTGGTGGGCACGCTCAGCATCCTGGCTGCCTTCCTGGTCGCCTGCCTGATGCTCGCCCAGGTCGTCGGTGCCTCCGGCGGCAAGACGGCGACGGTGCACCTCTGGCAGTGGATCGACCTCGGCCGAGGCGGATTGAGCGTGGGGGTCGATCTCACCCTCGACCCGCTCAGCGCGCTGATGATCATGGTGATCACCGGGGTTGGCCTGCTCATCCACGTGTACTCGGTCGGATACATGGCCCACGACCGCGGCATCGCGCGGTTCTTCAGCTACATGAACATCTTCATCTTCTCCATGCTGTTGCTGGTCCTGGCCGCCGACCTGCTCATCCTCATCATCGGCTGGGCGCTGGTGGCACTGAGCAGCTACCTGCTCATCGGCTTCTGGTACGAGCGGCCCAGCGCGGTGCTCGCCGCCCGCAAGGCGTTCATCACCCAGGTGATCGGTGACGTCGCCCTGGTCATCGCCGCCTTCCTGATCGTGCTGCGGGTGGGCACGCTCAGCATCCCCGGCATCTTCGCCGCGGCCGGCTCCTTTCCCTCCAGCGGCCTGCTCATCACCGGCGTCTGCTCGCTCCTGGCCATCGGAGCCTTCGCCAAGAGCGCGCAGTTCCCACTGCACACCTGGCTGCCCGATGCCATGGAGGGACCGACGCCGGTGTCGGCGCTCATCCATGCCGCCACCATGGTGACCGCCGGTGTGTACCTGATCGCCCGCTTTCATCCCCTCTTCGATCGGGCGCCGGTGGCGCAGGGGATGGTGGCCTGCGTGGGCATGGGCACCGCCCTCATGGCCGGGGTGATCGCGCTCAGCCAGATCGACATCAAGCGCGTGATCGCCTACTCGACGATGTCGCAGATCGGCCTGATGATCTTCGCCGTCGGCATCGGCGCGTACTCCGCCGGCATGTATCACTTCGCCACCCACGCCGTCTTCAAGGCGCTGCTCTTCATGGCGGCCGGCAACGTCATCCACGCCCTCGGCGACGAGCAGGACATTCGCCTCATGGGCGGCGTGGCCTCGAGGATGCGGCGCACCGAGCTGTGTTTTCTCAGCGGCACCTTCGCGCTCGCCGGGATCCCATTCTTTGCCGGGTTCTTCAGCAAGGAGGGCCTGCTCGGCTTCGGCCTGACCAACGGTCCCGGGGCGATCCCGTGGATCCTCTACGTCGTCGGGCTGTCCATCAATGTTCTCACCGGCCTGTACGCCTTCCGGCTCTGGGCCACCGTCTTCCGCGGGGAGCCTCAGACAGCCCGGGTGTACGCGGCGCGCGAGGCGCCGGCGGTGATGCTCGGCCCGGTGGCCATCCTCGCCGTGCTCAGCGCCGGTATCGGGGTGGTCCTGGGGGTGTGGGCGCTGATCATCCACGAGAACTTCCTGATCGGGGTGTTCGCCCGCTTCCTTTCCCCGGTGTTCACCACCGCGACGTCGGGACCGCTGGCCGTCGATCTCAGCACCTGGCAGGCGGTGGTGGCGGGCATCGTCGGCACGGTGGCCTCCCTGGCGGGAGCGGGGCTTGCCGCACGGATGTGGCTGCAGCACAACCCCGACCCGGCGACCGTGATCGAGCGGTTGCCCCGCGCCCTGCCCCAGCTGTCCTACAACAAGTTCTACTTCGATGAGATCTTCGACGCGCTCCTGGTCCGGCCCACCACGTCGCTGGCGCGGACCATGCGCCGGGTGGTGGAACCACGCGCCATGGACGGCTGGGTGCGCCTGGTCGCCGACGCCTGCTCTGAGCTCGGCGTGTGGGCGCGCGACTATCAGACCGGGCTGATCCGGGACTACGCCTCATACATGATCGCCGCCGCCGGCGTGTTCGTGGTCGCAACCATCGTGCTGGTGTCGCGGTGAGCATCCCCTGGCTGACAGTCGTGCTGGCCGTGCCGCTGGGGGCGTCGTTGCTCCTCCAGGTCATCCCGCGCACCGCCACCGGGCTGCTGAAAGCCTTCACCGTGGCCGCCACCGCCGCCACCGCCGTGCTGGTGTGGGTGCTGGTCGCGCGGATGAGCGGGACTCCGCTCTCGGCAGGGCGATTGGGCTTTCACTACGAGGAGATCCACAGCTGGATCCCCGCCATCGGCGCCGGCTACCACCTCGGGATGGACGGCATCTCGGCATGGATCCTGGCCCTCAACGCGGGCGTGTTCCTGCTCGGTGCGCTGCTGATCTCGCGGCGCAGCACCGAGCGGCTCAAGCTGTTCTGCGGGCTCCTGCTGCTGACCGAGACCATGACCGCGGGCGTCCTGCTCAGCCTCGACCTGCTGCTCTTCTATCTCTTCTGGGAGGGGATGCTGATCCCGCTCTACTTCATGCTGGCCAACTACGGCAGCGAGAACCGGGGCCGGGCGACGCTGAAGTTCATCATCTACACCGTCGCCGGCAGCCTGCTGATGCTCATCGCCATCATCGCTCTGCAGTTCGCCAGCGGTCGTGGTTCCTTCGACATCACAGTCCTGCTCGGCGGCCAGATGTCGCGCACGCCGCTGGTCATCCCCGGCCTCAACATCAGCACCTTCAGCCCCGAGCAGCTGGCCTTCCTGGCCTTCGCGGCAGCCTTCGCCATCAAGATCCCCATGGTTCCGTTCCACACCTGGCTGCCCGACCTCTATGAGTCTGCCCCGGTGCCGGTGCTGGTGTTCTTCGCCGGGCTGGTCAGCAAGCTCGGCGCCTACGGCTTCATCCGCTTCGGTCTTTCGCTGTTCCCCGACGCCGTCAACAGCTTCAAGTGGTTCTTCGCCGCTCTGGCGGTGCTCAGCATCGTCTACGGCGCGCTGATGGCCCTGAGCGAGACCGACCTCAAGCGCATCGTCGCCTACTCGAGCATCAGCCACCTCGGCTTCATCGCGCTCGGCATCTTCACCCTGACGGTCAACGGCGTCAACGGCGCGGTGATCCAGATCGTCAACCACGGCATCATCATCACCGCTCTCTTCATCATCGTCGGGCTGGTGGAGGAGCGCACCGGGACGCGGGACATTCGCGAGCTCGCCGGCCTGGAGAGGCGGATGCCGTGGCTCTACGCCTTCTTCCTGGTGGCCACCCTGGCCGGGCTCGGCATGCCCGGCATGAACTCCTTCGTCGGTGAGTTCTCCATCATGCTGGGCGCGTTCCAACTCCATCCCGCGTACGCTGTGGCCGCCGGCCTGGGGGTGGTGCTGGCCTGCTGGTACATGCTGCGACTCCACCAGGGGTTGATGCACGACCCACCGCAGCCGCGCACCGAGGGTGTCCGCGACATCCGGTTCGGCCAGGGCCTGGTGCTGCTCCCGCTGACAGCCCTGATGGTGCTGCTCGGCGTCTTCCCGCGGCCGGTCGGTGACATCTCGCGCCCCAGCGTTCAGCAGTCCGTCAGCGTCGCCAGCGCGGTGTCCGCTCCCACGGCGCTGACCACGCTCGCGCCGGGGTCGGCGCCGTGACCGGGCTGGCCGCGCTGCCCGCGCTGACCATGCCCCGCGGCGTCGACATCCTCGGCATCCTCCCCGAGGTCATCCTCGGGGGCGGCTTCGTCGCGCTGCTGCTGCTCGACCTGGTCACCGGTCCTGCACACCGTGGATGGCTGGCGGGATTCGGGCTGGTCGCCGTCGCCGCGTCCTTCGGCTCCACGGTGTGGGGCTGGTTCGACGCCGCCACCCCGCACACCGTGTACTTCGGCTCCTTCGCATACGACCGTTTCGGGCTGTTCATCAACGCGATCATCCTGGTGAGCACGGCGCTGGTGCTGATGATCAGCCCGCAGTACCTCAATCGCCGTGGCCTGCACTACGGCGAGTACTACTCGCTGATCCTCGCCGCGGCGACGGGGATGATGCTGCTCGCCGGAGCCAGCAGCCTGATGGTGATCTTCCTGGCCATCGAGCTGCTCTCCGTCGCTCTCTACATCCTCAGCGGGTTCAGCCGCAGCGAGCCGCGCTCCCAGGAGGCGGCCCTGAAGTATCTCCTTCTGGGTGGCTTCGCCTCCGGCTTCCTGCTCTTCGGGATGGCTCTCATCTACGGCGAGACCGGCCACACCCAGCTCGCCCAGATCGCCTCGGCGCTGCAGAGCGCGGGCAGCAGGGTCGATCCGCTGCTCATGGCCGGGGTGGCGCTGCTCTTCGTGGGACTTGCCTTCAAGATCAGTGCGGCGCCCTTCCACATGTGGACGCCCGACGTCTACCAGGGCGCGCCGACCTCGGTCACCGCGTTCATGAGCGTCACCACCAAGGTGGCCGCCTTCGCTGCGCTGATCCGCGTCTTCACCTACACGCTCGGTCAGACCACGCTCTACGACCGCTGGAAGGTGATGGTGTACTTCGTGGCGATCGCCTCGATGGTGATCGGCAACGTGGCGGCGTTGCGCCAGACCAGCGTGAAGCGCGTGCTCGGCTATTCAGGCGTCGCCCAGGCCGGCTACATCCTCATCGGAGTGGTGGTGCTCGACCCGCTCGGCACCATCGCCTCGCTCTATTACCTGGCCGCGTACGCCGTCACCAACATTGGAGCGTTCGCGGTCATCACCGTCATGGCCGGCCGCGGCGAGGACATGGACAGCTACGACAGCCTCCGCGGCCTCGCCTTCCGGCGGCCGTACGTGGCCGCGGCGATGAGCCTGTTCCTGCTCTCGCTGGGCGGCTTCCCGCCCACGGCGGGGTTCTTTGCCAAGTTCTTCGTCTTCGCCGCCGCCATCCACGCCCACCAGGTGCCGCTGGCCCTCTGGGGCATCGCCACCAGCGCCATCTCGGTCTTCTATTACCTGCGCGTCGCCCTCTTGATGTACACGCGCCCGGTGGCTGATCAGCCGGTGTACAACTGGTCACGGACCTCGATTGCGGGGGGAGGGGTGCTCGCCCTCACCGGGGCGGGGACGCTGGTCCTGGGCATCTTCGTCACCCTGGTGTACAACGTCGCGGTGGCCGCCCAGCACGGCATCCTCCCGTCCAACCTGCTCTGAGGGCGCCGGCCCTCCGCCCGGCGGGGTCAGCTCGGGCTGAGGGCGAGCTCGCGAACCGCCGCCAGCGGCGGAAACCCGCTGCCGAGCAGGGTGTCGTGGAACCTGCGCAGGCTGAAGCCCGGCCGTCTCTGCAGCTCGGCACGCCACTCCAGGATCTGCAGCTTGCCGTACGTGTAGGCCAGGTACATGGGGTCGTACGTGGCCCGCTCGGCCTCGCGGTGCGCCGGGTATTCCGGCATCGAGGCGTTCTTGACGAACATGGCAGTGGCATCGTCGACGGAGCGGCCCTCTGTGTGGATCATCAGGGTGGCGCGGAAGCGGCAGGCGCGGAGCAGCGCGTCCTGGAGCTGGGCGAGGTGGAGCAGTGGTCGATCGTCGGCCATACCCTGCTCGATGGCGAGCTGCTCGGTGTAGTGGGCCCAGCCCTCGCCAAACCCCGACACGAAGCCCACCTTGCGCAGCCGGCTGCGCTGCCCTCGGGCGTGCGCGAAGTGCACGAAGTGCCCCGGGTACACCTCGTGCACGGCGATGTTCTCGAGCGTCCAGCGATTGAGGGATCGCAGCCACTGCTCGGCCTGCTGCTGGTTCATCGAGGCGTCGACCGGGGTGACGATGTAGTTGCTCTCCACCTCGGGTGAGGCCAGGGTGCCCGCGGGATCCAGGGCAGCCGTGACATGGCGCAGGTGGGGTGGTGACGCGGTGACACCGCAGTGGCCGCCGGGAACGGTGAGGGCGTTGCTGTCGGACCAGAACTGCGCGAGCCTCTCCAGGCCGGCCGCCGCCTCGTCGATCAGGGACCCGGCGGAGGGATGGTCGTCCTCCATCGTGGCCACCGCGCGGGCGATGCCGCCGTCCGGCGAAACCGTCCGGCTCACCTTCTCGAATTGATCGCGCAGCCGAGACATCTCGGCGTCGGCGATGGCGCGAAGCCCGGCCAGGCTCTCGCTCACCCCCTCCTGGGCGTTGAGCAGGGCCAGGAATCGCGCCTCGCCGAGAGCCGCGTCGGGATGGGCATGGCGCGATTCGATGGTGTCGGCGTAGCGGGTGCACGCCTGGGCAGCGGTGGCTGCCCGGGCATGCAGCGCAGCCCGCAGATCGCTGTGCTCGGGAAGGGGAAGAGCGGAGTCGACACCCTCGGAGTAGAAGAAGGCGAGCCCGCGAGCGGCGGCGATCGCGATCTGCCGCGGACCGGAGTCGAGCGAATCGCCGAGCTCATCGAGCGCTGCGTCGAGCCACTCCGGGAGCTGGGCGAGCTGGCGGATCAGGCCCTCCGCCCGGGCCGGCACGGGGGCGTAGCCGTGGGTGCAGTACGGTTGAGGGTCGGCTCCGCGGAACAGTGCCGCCAGCGGGTTGCGCCGTGCCGCGTCCAGCTCGACAAGGTGAAATCGCTCCAGGGCGAGGCGCTGCCGCAGGGTGATCTCGTCGGCCCGCTCCTCGACGTGGCGGGAGGTGACGGTGGCCAGCTCGGCAGCGAGCTCATCGAGCTGCTCGACACGACGCGCGGTGGCCCCGGCGCCGACGGGGCCGAGCCGCCCGTCGTAGGAGTGCTCGCCGCTGGCCCGCGCCTCGCCGGGGTTGAAGTCGAAGAGCTCGGCCACGTAGCGGTCGCCAAGTGAGTTGAGCTTGGTGAGGGGCGCAGCCGCGGGCATCGCGCGAGTCTAGGCCGCCCCACTACCATCGCCGGCGTGGACGAGGCGCTCAAGCGTCGGCTCGCTGCCATCGTCGGCGCCCGGGGGATCGGTGCCGGTGGCCTGGTGACGCCCGTGAACATCACCCAGCTGGGCGAGGTGCTGGCCGCCTGTGCGGCGGGGTCTGCCTCGGTCGCGCCGTCGGCCTCACCGGGGGCTGGCCGAGCCGACGTGGTGGTCGGCGCCGTCCGTCTGGGCTCCATCCTGCTCGACGCCACCGCGATGCTCCTCCACGCGGGTGCGGCCGCCACCTGGACCGAGGTCCGCGAGGCGGCGGCGGCGCAGCGCCTGGCCGTCAGCGGGCTGCCCACGGTGCGCAGCGATACCGTCGGTGACTCGGTCGCCCTGGGGGAGATCGCCCACCGCACCCTGGCCGGGGTGGACCTGCTAACCCAGGCGGGCGCACTGATCTCAGCGGGAGGACGGACGCTCAAGGACGTCGTCGGCTACGACCTGGCGGGGCTGTTCCTGGGCAGCGGCGACCGCCTGGGGCTGATCGTGGCGGCGACCCTGCGCCTTGAGCCGGCAGCCGCCCGCACCCCGGCGCAACCCGGGCTCGGCCCCTGGCGTGGTGACGCGGGCATCGACGTCGCCGCCGCCTTCGCCAGCTGACCGACGGCGTCAGGCGACGTCGCCCGCCTCCGACTGGCTGCTCGACTGGGCCGGGCCGGTGACTGTGGGTGGCCGCCGGTAGGTGGTCGCCCGCAGCGTGGCGCCCGCGTAGTCGAGCTCGAGCATGCCGCCCTTGGCGCACTGGAGGCGGTGCAGGGCCCAGTCCGGGCGGCCTTCGCTGTGCACCCAGAATGCCTGGATGGGGTCACCGTGGCTGACGCAGATGCCGCCCTCCGCGGGGGTGGTGGCGAGGATCCGCCGGATCGGCCGTTCCACGCGTGCCGCCATCTCCTCGACCCGCTCGTCATTGGGGAGCAGCCCGGGGCGCACCATGTGGACCATCCACAGCGGTCTGCGCCAGGGCACATGCGCCGGGCGGATGCCCTGCAGGTAGCGGCCGAAGCGCGCCTCCACCAGGTCCTCGGCGATGATGATGGTCGAGCCGGGGATGTGGCCGGCGATGATCTCGGCGGTCTGCCGGGCGCGTTCCAGTGGACTGGTGTGGATCTGCCGGGCGGGAGTGGTCGAGAGGTGGCGGCCCAGCGCGTGCGCCTGGCGAACGCCCTTCTCGCTGAGGGGGAAATCGGGGAGATGGCCGTAGAGCACGCCCTGCGGATTGCGCACGTCGCAATGGCGGACGAGATAGACGCGCGTGTGCGGCGATGAGGGCATGGTGACGATGCTACGGGATCGAGCGCTCCGCGCCATCCCGAGCGCGGGGGTGGACGCTACCCTGCGCGCATGAGCTCGAGGGCGGCGGCAGACAGCTCCGCCGACTGGGACGCGACCACCTACGACCGCGTCGCCAACCCGCAGACGCGATGGGGTACCGCGGTGCTGGACCGGCTTCCCCTGCTCGGCCATGAGACCGTCGTCGACGCGGGCTGCGGAACCGGTCGCGTGACCAGGCATCTGCTCGATCGCCTGCCGCGTGGCCGCGTGGTGGCGCTCGACGCCTCAGAGGCGATGCTGGCGCAGGCGCAGCGCCGCCTCGGCGCTGACCACCGCGTGCGCTACGTTCACGCCGACCTCCTGTCCTTGACAGCCGAGGATCTCGGCGACGCCGCCCCCGCCGACGCGGTGTTCTCAACCGCCACCTTTCACTGGGTGCTCGACCACGGCCGGCTCTTCGCCAACATCGCCTCGGTGCTGCGCGCTGGTGGCCGGCTGGTGGCGCAGTGCGGCGCGCGCGGGAACGTCGATCAGCTCACGGCGGTGGTCCGAGGTCTCGGAGTCGAGCGTCCGGGCAGCTGGCTGTACGCATCGGTGGACGACACCACGCGACAGCTGCAGGCGGCGGGGTTCAGCGATGTGCAGGTCTGGACCAACCAGGAGCCGACCGCCTTCGACAGCGCGGCGGAGCTGCGCGACTTCCTCGAGGCGGTGTGCCTGCGCGAATGCGTGGCCTCCATGTCTGCAGAGCGGCGCGATGCATTCCTGGACGCGGTGGTGGAGCGCATGCCGGCGCGCGTGATCGACTACGTGCGCCTCAACATCCTGGCTCGGCGGCGAGCCTGATCGGATCATCAGTCATCGCCTGGCAGGCCGCCGTGTCTATCGCTCTTGCCGTGATCGGGCGACGCGCCCTGAGTTGGGGCGCCGGCGCCCGCACGGATCGTCGAGGGTCGGCCGACGTGCGGCCTGCGGTCTGGGTCGTTCCCCTGGTATCCGCGGTCTTCGCATACGGGCACTGGCCATCCCTCACGGTGTTCGCGTCGGGCGGCGGCGCAACCGCGTTTCTTCTCTTCCGCCTGGGTGATGCTTATGGATAGCACTGACACAAATTACCCTTACCCTTACCTCGATTCGCAAGACATCTGGGACTGGAAATGGGCCGATTAGCCAGACCCCGCGATGCGCTTGCCATTTGCACCCTGGCGGCTGGCTCAATCCTGGCAGCCTCATGCGGCAGCATCGGTGCGGCATCTGGGGCGCCGCAAGCCACCCCGCCGCCGATACCGCTTGCTGTCCTCGCGAGCAACGGCATCATGCTGACGGTACCGCCGAATGGCCCGGTGGCCATATCTCAGGCACACGCCGACGCTGTTGCTCTTCAGCAGTTCATCGGTGGTAGCAAGGTGTTGAGCACTGAATTGATGTCTGTCTCGCAACCGCCTTTGCGCCACCGTGTATGCTGGGTCGTCTCCGTTCATCCAGTCGGAGACCAGTAGCGTCCACGTTCGTGGTGTATGAAGGGGTGGAGAGCCACCCACAAAGAACGACCACCGCGCCATCCTTGACGAAGCTCTACCAACTTCAAGGAGACGACAGTGGCCACCAACAGCATGGACCCGTTGACCTGGTTTCGCAAGCAGGTGGAGGCAGCCGATGCTGACCTGCTCCGGGAAATGATCAGCACCTTCGCCGGCGCCCTGATGAGCGCCGAGGCGGATGCGCTGTGCGGCGCCCCCTACGGCGAGCGCACCAGCGAGCGGGTGAACACGCGCAACGGATACCGCGAGCGCAGCTGGGACACGCGCGCGGGCACCATCGACCTGGCCATCCCCAAGCTGCGTCAGGGCAGCTACTTCCCGGACTGGCTGCTCGAGGCGCGCCGCCGTTCGGAGCGTGCCCTGGTTGCCGTGGTGGCGGAGTGCTACGTGCGTGGCGTCTCCACACGCCGCGTGGAAGGCCTGGTGCAGACACTTGGCATCGAGCGCCTCTCCAAGTCACAGGTGAGCGTCATGGCCAAGGAGCTGGACGAGATGGTGGAGAGCTTCCGCGACCGACCGCTTGACCCTGCGGGCTACCCGTACGTGTGGGTCGACGCGCTCACCCAGCGGGTGCGCGAAGGTGGCCGCATCGTCAACGTCTGCGCGGTGATCGCCACCGGCGTGACCGCTGACGGCAAGCGCGAGATCCTCGGCGTCGACGTCGTGGCCAGCGAGGACGGTGCCGCCTGGACGGCCTTCCTGCGCGGACTGGTGGCCCGGGGGCTCACCGGTGTGCGCCTGGTCATCTCCGACGCTCACGAGGGCCTCAAGGGCGCCATCGCGGCCACTCTGGACGGCGCCAGCTGGCAGCGCTGCCGGACCCACTTCATGCGCAACCTGCTCACCCGCGTCCCGAAGAGCGCGCAGCCAGCGGTGGCGACGATCGTGCGCTCCATCTTTGCCCAGCCCGACGCCGCGACCACCTGGGCGCAGCTGCACCGCGTCATCGAGCAACTCGAGGAGAAGTTCCCCAAGGCCGCAGCGATGCTCGCAGACGCCGCCGAGGAGATCCTCGCCTTCACCGCGTTCCCCAAGGAGCACTGGCGGCAGATCTGGTCCAACAACCCGCA
>JBOHUD010000063.1:0-22332 GCA_050734155.1 Candidatus Dormibacteria bacterium | reverse complement strand
GGCGGCCGGCCGCCTCGGCGGCGGCCGGCTTGCTCTGATGCGTGGCCGGGATGTCATTGGCCCCGGCCGGGCTGAGGCCGAGGAACTCCATCGCCGTGCTCATGGTGTTGGCGGTGTACTGCCCGCCGCAGGCGCCCGCACCCGGGCACGCGGCGGCCTCCACCGCGGCCAGCTCGGCGTCGTCGGCGCTCCCCGCGGCGTGCGCGCCCACCACCTCGAACACGTCCTGGACGGTGATGTCCCGGCCCCGATGTCGCCCCGCGGCGATCGTCCCTGAGTAGAGCACCAGCCCGGGCAGGTCGAGCCGGCACAGCGCCATCGCCGCGGCCGGGATCGTCTTGTCGCAGCCGACGATCAGCAGCAGACCATCGAAGCTGTGTCCGCGCGCCACCAGCTCGATGGAGTCGGCGATCACCTCGCGCGACACCAGTGACGCGCGCATCCCCTCGGTCCCCATCGAGACCCCGTCGCTGACGGCGATGGTGTTGAACTCCATCGGGGTGCACCCCGCCGCCCGGATGGCGGCCTTGGCGTGCTCCGCGAGGACGCGGTGGTTGAAGTTGCAGGGCATCGTCTCGATCCACGCGTGGCCGACCCCGATGATCGGCCTGGCGAGATCCGCCGCGGTGAACCCGATGGCCCGGAGCATGGCGCGGGCGGGCGCGCGCTCCGGTCCATCGGTCATCGCCGCGCTGTGCCGCTTGGCGCCGCTGCTGGGTGCGCTCATCTGCGGCGGGACTCTATCCCTTCGCCGTCGCTGCGGCGAGCGAGCGCGGCGGCAAGGGACGCGCTGTCGGGATACGGGCCTTGACGCTGTCGCATTAAGGCCCTGGTCTGTCAGCGGTTGCTTGGCGGCCCGAGTGCGGGGTAGCTGAAGGACGTCGGGGTCGGTTGAGCCCGAGGCCTCGCGCGCTGGCGATGACCAGGTCCCCGATCGCCCAGCACAGGCTCAGGCAGCTGGTCTCACCGGGGAAGCGGCCGATCAACTCGGAGAACGGGTGGTCCGCTGGAGACATGCGGCCGCGAATGGCTCTTGGTCACGCCCAGGTCCGCCAGCAGCAACGCCACCGGCTTGCAGGTCATCGAGGAGCCGCGGTCGGCGCAGCTGGTCGCGGCGTTGGCGGACCTCGCCGTCGCCGCGCTGTCCCTTCGGCGCTCACTGGAGCTGGTCGTCCTCGGCGAGGCGCGCCCCAAGGGCGCTGACGAAAAGACCATGAAACAGCTCGACCTGAGCGGATGGTGAGCTTCGTGCGCGGCATCGGCGAGGTCGACGTGGCCAGGCACTACGCACAGGCAGAGGTTGCCGTGGTGCCCTCGCTGTATGAGGGATTCTCCATCCCAGCGCTGCAGGCGATGGCGTCGGGGGTGTGCCTGGTGGCGACCACGGCGGGCGCTCTCCCCGAGGTCGCCGGACGCCACGGCGAGACCGCCCTCCTCGTGCCCCCAGGCGACGCGGGCGCGCTGACGGGTGCCATCGGCACCCTCTTTCGACGATCCCGCGCTCTGCAAGCGGCTCAGCGAGGCCGCGCTGCTGCGCTCCCGGGAACGGTTCAGCTGGGAGGCGACGGCGCGCACCAGCGCCGACGTGTACGGCGAGGTGGTCTCCGCGCTGGCGGTGCCCTTCGAGGAGATCGCAGCCGCGGTGAAGGCGGCGATCCATCCCGACGACCTGGCTGAGGACGAGGACGTGCACCCCGACAGGGTGGCGGCCGACGAGAGGCCAGCGCCGGAGGATCCTGCGGGCAGCTGACCCTGCCATGCTCTCCGCGCATGAGCGCCAGCGACGGCGTGGAGATCGGGCTCGGCGCCGTGCTCGTCGCGGTGACCCTGTACGACGTGTTCCAATCGGTGGTGCTGCCGCGACCGGCGGTCGGCCGACTGCGCCTCAGCACCACGCTCATCAACGTCGGTTGGCGTGGCTGGTGCAAGGTCGCGGAGCGTCTGCGCAGGTTGCAGACACGTGAGGCGGTGCTGGCCGCCTTTGCGCCGATGATGATCGTGGTCCTGCTCGTGCTCTGGGCCTTCTTGCTGATCCTCGGCTACGCGCTCGTGTTCAGGGGGCTGGAGAAGGGCCTGTCGCCGCAACCTGACTCGTTCGGCACCACGATCTATTTCTCCGCGGGCAGGATGCTGGCGTTCCCCGTCGGCGGGATCGAGGCCACCGGGATTGCGACGCGGACCTTCGCGGCTGTGGAGGCGGCCAGCGGCTTCGGACTCTTCGCCCTGGTCATCAGCCTGTTGTTCTCTCTGTTCAGCTCCTTCCAGCGACGGGAGACGGCGGTGGTCGCGCTCGATGCCCTCGCGGGGGCGCCCCCATCGGGTGTGCAGCTGCTCGAGCGCTGCGCCGCTGACGACATGCCCGAGCGATTGGCCTCCACCTTCGATGAATGGCGCTTGTGGACAGTGGATGTGCTCGAGAGCCACCTCTCGTATCCACTGCTCTTCTACTTCCGGTCGAGCCATGACAACGAAGCGTGGCCCAACTCCTTTGGCGCGGTGATGGACGCAGCAACGCTCGTTCTGAGCACGGTGGCCGACGCCCCTGTGGGCAACGCACGGCTGATGCACAAGGTCGGGATGCACCTCGTTGCCGACATGCGCTCGTACTTCAAGTACGCCGACGGTGACGCCAACCCCGGGGTCGAGCACGAGGAGTTCGTCGCGGCGTACGCGCGCCTGGCGAGCGCCGGGTACCGGCTGCGCGCTCCGAACACGGCCTGGCAGGAATTCAGCTCACTGCGAACCAAGTACGCGGCCTGGCTGAACGAGACCACCAAGTACCTGGGCGTTCCGCCGGCGTCCTGGATCGGTGATCGCTCCTATCTGCCCCATCGCGAGAGAGGGCGCGGCGGCCGCCGCACGACCCGGCCCGACTAGCAGGTCATGCGTGGGGGAATCGGACCACAGCGCCGGTGCGCGCGCTCTCGCGAGCCGCGAGGTCACGCCCGAGGTATGCCGCAGCGCGACGAAGACGTCGTCGTCGCCACCGCCTCGCCTGGCGGCGACCTCGGCGTACACGCGCTCGGCACGTCCATGCAGCGTCAGCGCCGAGTCGACGAGGTGGACGCCGAGGTCGAGCAGCGCCCCACTACCCTCCGATGGCGACAGCTGCTCCCGCCACGCGCCCGTCGGCAGCTCGGGGCGCCAGCGATCAAAGCGCGACTCCTAGCGGAGGATGGTGCCGAGCGCACCATCGGCGAGCAGCCGCTGCACGGTGAGGTGATCGGAGTCCCAGCGCCGGTTGGGAAACGGCACGAGGATCACGCCCCGCGCGGCGGCGAGCTCGCTGGCGTGCCGTGCCTCCGACGCGGTGGGAGCGACGGGCTTCTCGGCCACGACATGCTTGCCGGCGTGGTCACAACGGCGGATGATGCGGTGTGCGGCTCCATCGCCGGTCTCCCGCCGTCGCCGTCGCGCTGGACGCTGTGTGCCTTGTCGTCTTCGTTGTCGCAGGCCGACAGAGCCATGGCCTCGACAGCGGAATCGGCTGGTTCGTGGCCGTCCTCTGGCCGGTCGCGGCGGGGTGGTTCGCCGCCGCGCTCGCGGTCGGCCTGTACGTGGCCAGATCGCGCCCAGGGTTGCGTCTCGCTGCGACGGTGGTGCTCGGAGTTGGGGTGGGTCTCATCGTCCGCATCGCCGTGACCCATCGTGACACACCACTCGCCTTCATCCTGGTGGCCTATGGCTTCATCACCCTGACCATGGTGGGCTGGCGGCTCGTGGCCGCCGCCCTGCCTCGGGTGCTGGCTCGGCGCCGCGGCTGAGGCGCGCGGTGGACGAGGAGCGGAGCCCAAGATGGAAATTGAACCATGACCTACGCTTGAGCAGGGTGGTGGTCGACGGCGGTCTCGTGTTGGTGACCGCGTCGCGACCTGTTCCGATCTCGAACGAGAGCCGCTACGGACCCAATTTCTACAGCTCGGCATCCGCCGGTGACCAACGCCTCGGGTTTCGCGGACCGTGCCGACCCATGGCCGACCAGTGCGCGCAACACAGCTGAACCGCTCGCTCCGTGTCTCACCGACCCAGTCAGCGGCGCCGCCACGTGCGGGTGCCGATCCGGATCCCTGACGAGGATTCACCGACAGCAGCGCTGGGGCCGTACACCGCGGAACAATGTCTCCCAGGCCGTCCAGCCTGCTGGCATCATCCAGGGGGCATCTTTACGGACACTGTCGTGCGACATGGTGACCTCAGCATCGACAGTGGCACCTTGTTTGATGGTGTTGGTGCGTCCGCCAGTCTCACGCAAGCCCTCCTCTCAAAGGAGCAAGCCCTCTGCCCTGGCACCTGATGAGCGGTGTGGATGCATCCACTTGGTTCCGCATCGATCCTCCAGCGCAGCGTTGACCAAGGTGCGTGAGCAGCGCCCGCACCCACGGCCAGCCCACTCCTAACCCGGAGCCGCCGGCAGTGCACACGGCGTCGGCGGTGGCTTGCCGGTATGGGCGGACAAGTGGTAGGGTCGCGTCATGCGACACATCGCGCGTTTCTATTTTGCTCGGCCGGCCGTGTGGCTGCCGAGGGTCGTTCAAGCCTAACGCGCAGTCGTCACCGAGGCTGGCTTCATCAAATGATGGGTCGGTCCTCGGCAGAGCCCCGCGGAGTGACCCACTCACTTCCCGGAGGTACCCGCAGTGGAGATCGACGCACTGATCCCCAGCGCCACCCGCACCGCCCAGGCGCGTCCCGTCGCCATCGGCAACGTGCTCATCGGGGGCGCGGTGGTCCCGGTCATCAGCGGGCCCTGTGCTGTCGAACCCGATTACGTGGCCCACGCGCGTGCCGCCGCCGACGCCGGTGCGTCGCTTCTCCGCGGGTGCGTGCACAAGCCGCGCACCCAGCCGGAGGCCTTCCAGGGGATGGGCCGCGCCGGCCTCGAGCTGCTCGACGAGGCCCGCCACGTCACCGGGCTGCCGATCGTCGCCGAACCGTTGGAGGGTGCGCACGTCGTCGAGCTCGCCGCTCACGTGGACGCGCTGATGATCGGGGCGCGATCGATGCACAACACCCCGCTGCTCCGCGCCGCGGGACGATCGGGGCTGCCGGTGATCGTCAAGCGGTCGATGTCGGCCACCTTCGACGAGTGGCTCGCCGCCGCGCGCTACGTCCTGGCTGAGGGCAACGACCGGGTGGTGCTCTGCGAGCGCGGCATCCGCACCTTCGAGACGGCGACCCGCAACACGCTCGACCTGTCGGCGATCCCGGTGCTCCGGGACCGCACCGACCTGCCGGTGATCGTGGATCCGAGCCATGCGGCGGGGAGAGCCTCGTGGGTACCCGCGCTGGCCATCGCCGCCGTCGCCGCCGGCGCGGATGGATTGCTCGTGGAGTGCCACCCCGATCCGCAGAGCGCGCTCTGCGACGCCGCCCAGGCGATCAGCCCGGCGACCCTGGCGGCGATCGTCCGGGCCACCGCGCTGCTGGCCACCGCCACGCGTCCCTCCCCGGCAGGCTCGGTCGAGGACTGCCGGATCGCCATCGACGGCGTCGACGCCGGGCTGGCGCTGCTCCTGGAGCGGCGTGCCGGCCTGGTGGCGCGGGTGGAACGCATCAAGCTCGACTCCGGCACGCCCATCCGCGACCGGCGTCGTGAGGCGGAGGTCAGAGACCGGGTCGCCCGCCTGGCGCCCCACCTGGGAGCGCGTGGGGCGGCAGCGGTGATGACGGCGGTGATCGACGCCTGCGTGGCCACCGCGGTCACGGGGGCAGACCGGTCATCGACGTCCCACAGCTCGAGCCACGGTGTCGACGGCGACCTCGGCATCGAGGCCGTCGACGTCAACGATGGCGTCGGCCAGCCGCTCGAATCCCGGCTCCCGCTCGCGCATCAGCAGCGTCAGCGCAGCCGCGGGATCCTTGCCGAGCAGCGGCCTGGCAGGGCCGTGTGAGAGACGCGCCAGCAATGTGCCCGGACGCGCACGCAGCCAGACGACTCGCTGGTCGGCAAGCAGCGCGTCCGCGGACGCGTCGAGGGCGACGCTCCCCGGTGCCCCCACCACGGCTCCGTCGCACCGGCGGACGGCGGCCACGAGGATGTCGTGCTCGACTCTGTGCAGCGCGACCGCGCCGAGGGCGCGGGCGGTCTCTGCGGGGTCACGTCCGGTCAGCCGGCGCAACTCCTCATCGTTGTCGGCGTACGTCACTCCCCATCGCTCCGCCAGGAGGCGGCCGATCGTGGTCTTGCCGGCGCCCATCATGCCGACCAGCACCAGGTGAACGCGGGGGTCGCCGGCGCCGGGCGGGGACTGGGACGGCTGGATGCTCATGCCAGGGGCGGGGCGCACATCTACCCCACCGCCGACTCCAGGAAGGCGACCACGCGCTCGGTGAGGGCGCCGAGGTTGGGGCTGATCGGTGCGCCGGAGGGGATCAGCTCATGTCCCGCGTGGGCGACGGCGATCACTGACACAGGGTCGCCGGCGGCGACGAGCCGCGCGTCCAGCTCCGCCGACTGCCGGGGTGGCACCAGCGCGTCGCTCGAGCCCTGGACGATCAGGAATGGCGGCGCGGCCGGGTGGACGTAGGTGACCGGTGAGGCCACGCGCAGCGCGTCGCTGTCCGAACCCCAGGCCGTGCCGAAGACGGGCCGGCCGATGGCGACCGCCACGGCGCTCCAACCGGGCGCGGCGAGATCGGCGGGACCCCAGCAGTCGACCACCGCGGCGAACCCACTGGACTGGCCGGCGAACTGGCCGTTGTCCCACTGTGGTTCCAGGCCATCGGAGAGGGCGGTCAGGCTGGCCAGGTGGGCGCCCGCGCTGTTGCCGAGAACGGCGAAGCGCCGCGTATCGATGTGCCACCGTGCCGCGCTGGCGCGGAGGTAGCGCACCGCGCAGCGCGTGTCGATGATCTGCGCGGGCCACGGATCGGCCGGCGCCAGCCGGTAGTTGATCGAGGCAACCGCGAACCCACGGCTGAGCAGTGCGGTCACCGTCATCTGGGTCAGCGGATTCTGCTGCCGCAGAGAGGAGCTGCCGAACGCCCAGGATCCGCCATGCACCACCATGAGCAGCGGATGTGGCGATGCGCCCCTGCTCGGCTCGTACATGTCCAGCGTCTCGGCCCGGCCCGAGTCCGTGCAGTAGGTGACCGTGCTCGGGGTGATGCCGGCGAATGAGGGGGGCGCCGCCATGGTCGATTCGCCGCCACAGGCGGCGATGATGAGAGCGGTGGCGACCACGAGCGCTCGCGCTGTCATTGCTGTGCGTAGTGTGCTGGTGTGCTCAGCGAACCGAGGCGATCATCGCGTTGCGGCTGCCGCCCGGTGAGCTGAAGCTGACCTCGTCGCCCACCGTCCGGCCCATCAACGCGGCGCCCAGGGGCGACACCATCGAGATCCGCCCGTCGGCGACGTTCGCCTCCACCGGTCCCACGATGACGTAGGTCGACTCTCCGAACTCATCGCGGACGGTCACCGTGGATCCCAGGCCGACCACGTCTCCCACCGTCGTCTCCATCACCCGGGCGTGGCGGAGCATCCCCTGGATCGTCTGCACCCGACCGTCGAGCAGGCCCAGCTCCTGGCGCGCGTCATGGTAGGCGAAGTTCTCGCTGAGGTCGCCCTCCGCCCGTGCCGTGGCCACGCGGGTGACGATCATCGGCCGGCGGTTGTCGATGAGGTCGCGCAACTCCTCCTCGAGGCGAGCGCGCCCGTCGGCGGTGAGGTGCACGGTCCTGTCGGTGGCCACGCGGTGAGCCTAGCACCGCCTGTCTGGGCGATCCCGCAGCGTGGCGCGCGGCCCGCATCGTCGCAAGACCCCCATCCGCGACGCCAGACTCCGCCCATGCCCGATGACCAGCGTCTCGAGCCACCCGCCTTCGCGCGCTTCGACCACGCGTACACCGGCACCCCGGCGTGGGAGATCGGCAAGCCGCAGCCGGCGCTGATGGAGCTCTTCGACAGAGGGGAGGTGACCGGCCGGGTCCTCGACGTGGGCTGCGGCACCGCCGAGCTGGCTCTCCTCGCCGCCGCCCGCGGCCTCGACGCCACCGGGATCGACTCGTCGCCGAGGGCGATCGCCATTGCGCGCAGCCGAGCCGCCCAGCGTGGGCTCACCGGGGTCCGGCTCGAGGTTGGCGACGCTCTCGACCTGGGCTTTCTCGGCAGGACCTTCGACACCGTGCTGGACAGCGGGGTCTTCCACACCTTCGATGACGACGATCGCGCGCGCTACGTGGAGTCGATCCGCCGGGCCCTCGAGCCCGGGGGCCGCTATCACCTGCTCGTGTTCAGCGACGCGGAGCCAGGTGACTGGGGCCCGCGCCGGGTGCGGCGCGATGAGCTGGTGGCCGCCTTCGCCGACGGGTGGAGGCTGAGCGCGGTCGAGCGCGCCACGTTCGAGGTGAACATCCACCACGGAACGGTGCACGGCTGGCGTGCCACCGCCGTGCGGAGTTGACCTCGTCCTGAGCCGTGTTGCTACGCCGACCGCAGGTTCAGGAGCAGCGCCTGCACCAGCCGGTCGCATGCCGAGCCCAGGCCGTGAGTCCGCACCAGCTCCTCCAGCTCGGCTGGGTCAACCGGATACGAGTCGCGCCGGCCCGCCGGCAGCGCGACCGGCAGGGCCGCCGCCGGCGCCACCACCCGCAGCGCGCGCGTCAGGTACTCGCGCTGATCGTCGGCGAGCCTGCCCTCGCGCAGCAGACCCGCCACGTCACCGTGCCTGCGGATCAGGGCCGCCGCCGCCACGGCGCCGACTCCCCTCAGGCCGGGCAACCCATCCGAGGGATCCCCGCGGAGGATCGCGAAGTCCGCGTAACTGCGCCCGGGGATGCCGTAGCGACGGGTCACCTCCGCCTCGGTCACGATCGTCATCCCTCCCTTCTCGGGGTACAGGACGCACACGCGAGGATCCTCGATCAGCGCGAAGAGGTCGCGGTCGCCGCTGACGATCTCCACTGTGCCCGACGCCCTCGCCGTCCAGGTCGCGATCACGTCCTCGGCCTCGTGGTCGGGAGCTCCGACGAAGTCGATGCCGATGGCGGCGAGAACCGCGTGGATCAGCGGCATCTGCGGCTCCAGGTCGGGCGGCACGGGCTCGGCGGTGCGATGAGCCTTGTAACTGGGGATCAGCTCGACCCGCCACGCCGGCCTCCAGTCCTCGTCGCTGGCCACGGCCAGACGTCGCGGCCGGCGGGTGGCCAGCAGACGGGCCAGGGTGTCCACGAACCCGCGGATGGCATTGACCGGCCGGCCGTCGGGCGAGCGCACCGAGCGCGGGACGCCGTGGAAGGCGCGAAAGATGAGGCTGGAACCGTCCACGAACAGCCAATCGCAGGGCATGGCCGCCTATTCGAGCACGCCGAGCCCACTCACGGTGAGCCGGCGATCAACCAGCATCGGCCGCGCCCCGCACCGGCGCAGCTCCCAGCCCACCCCGCCGCGCCTGGAAGAAGTCGCTCAACAAGCGTGCGCACTCCTCCCCCAGCACCCCGTCGGTCACGGCGATGCGGTGATTGTTGGCACCATTGCGGAGCACGTCGTACACGCTTCCATCCGCTCCCTTCTTGGGATCGCGCGCCCCGTACACGCAGCGTTCGATGCGCGCCTGCACCATCGCTCCGGCACACATGGGGCATGGCTCGAGCGTGACCGCCACGGTCACTCCTCCCAGTCGCCATCCACCCACCAGCGCCGCGGCGCGCCGCAGCACCAGCATCTCCGCATGCGCGGTGGCGTCGCGCGAGCGCTCCATGCGGTTGGACGCCGCCGCGATCACCGCACCGTCGAGCAGCGCCACAGCCGCCACCGGCACCTCGCCCCGCTTCCCCGCTCCTCGGGCCAGGTCCAGCGCGCGCCGCATCAGCGCCGCATCCGACAATCCTGTGCCGGAGGCCGCCCCCCCAGGACCCGACGCTGCGCCGCGATCAGCCGCCGGGGGCGCGCTCAGTGCACCGCGACCAGCGGGAGCTCCACGCTGATGCGCGGCTGCTCGACCACCCGCATTGTGTCGTCGATGAACCGCACCCGCTCGAAGGTGATGCAGTTCACCGGGCAGTGATCCTCGCAGATGCGGCAGTTGGTGCAGCGGTCGTAGTTGATGTAGATCTCGCCCTCGTAGCCACCCGACATGGGGTCGCCGCCTGATGTCGCGCACACCAGTGTCTCGCCGCCCGAGGAGCGCTCCCGGTCCTCGCCGAACACCACCACGTCGATCGCCTTCTCCGGGCACACGTCGTCGCACGCGCCGCAGAGCACACACACGGCGGTGTCGTAGTGGTGCACCGAGTCGCACTGGAAGCAGCGAATCGATTGCACGATGGCCTCGCGATCGCTCCAGGGCAGCTCGCACTCCGACATGTCGTAGCGCTTGGCGGCCTCCAGGATCTGCGGATCGGTGCGGGCGTACACCTCGGACTGGCGATGGTCATCGGTGCGCTCCACGGTCGTCTGGTAGATTCGCTCCTCCGCCGGCAGGTCGTCACCGAGGTGCTCGCGGATGCTCCGCGCCACCCGGTGCCCCCAGGCCACCGCGTCGACGATGAAGGAGGGGCCCTGCACGCAATCGCCACCGCAGAAGAGCCTGTCGACACCGGTGTGGCCACCGCGATCGGCGGCGACCAGCCCGCGCTGGGTCAGCGGCACCGACCCTCCGGGGGTCTCCATGATCTGCCCCGAGGCGAAGATGACCAGGTCGGCGGGCACCGTCCAGCGCTCGGCGTTCTCCACCTCCTTGACGGAGGAGAAGATGAGCTTGCCGCTGAGAGGATCGAACTCCATCGGCTGCAGGGGCGCGAAGCTGACCGCGGACACATTGCCACGCTCGTCGGCGTGGATCTCCTTGACGATCACCCCGCACTTGATCTTGAGCCCGATCTCCTTGGCCTCGTGGAGCTCGTTGCCGAACGCCGGAAGCCGGTCCTCGGGCTCGATGGCGACCATCCACACCTGTTTGGCGCCCAGCTTGATCGAGCTCTGGCAGGCGTCGGTGGCGATGGCGCCGCCGCCCACCACGACCACCCGCCCATTCACGGGGAAGTGCGGAGGGATGCGGTCGTACGAGATCTGCCGCAGGTAGGTCATGGCGTCGGTGACCTGGGGAAGATCGCTTCCCGGGATGGGCAGGATCCGCCCCTTCATCATGCCGATCGACACGAAGACGGCGTCGTGGGATGCGAGGAGATCGTCGATCTTGATGTCGCCCTCGCCTGCACCCACGTTGCTGTTGGTGCGAACCTCGATCCCGGTGGCGAGGATCATGTCGAGCTCCCATTGCAGCTGGCGATGGTCGAAGCGGAAGGGCGGGATGGAGGTGCTCAGCAGCCCCCCGACCTTGGCCTCACGCTCGTGGACAACCACGTCGTAGCCCTGCACACGAAGATCGAGGGCACAGGTGAGCCCGGCGGGCCCGGCGCCGACCACGGCCACGCGCCTGCCGTTGGAGGGAGCCATCCTGTAGTCGATCCAGAGGTTCTGCTTGAACGCGAAATCTGTGCTGAAGCGTTTGATCGAGCGGATGGTCACGGGCTCCTCACCGGGATCCCAGCCCCGCTTGCAGTCGGTCTCGCAGGGATGATTGCAGAGCCGCCCCAGCATGCTCGGGAAGGGATTGGTCTCGTGGATGACCACCCAGGAGTCGACGTAGCGGCCCTGGCTCACATAGTCCACGTAGGTGGCGATGTCCTGCTTGATGGGACAGTTGCGCTGACACGGTGACACCGGCACGTTGAAGCCGAGATCGCGGTGCCCGGCGAGGATCTTCATGGGGGCCTTGTCGGTGACGTTCTTGCCGATCGTGGCCAGGACCAGCGAATCGGTGACCATGCCGACGGGGCGCTCGTCGCGCCGCCGCCCGAACAGGCCGCCGCCGCTCTCGGTGACGATCACCGCGCCGGCCCGTGCGGTGCGCATCGCGGCAACGCCGAGCTCGGTGGACTCGCCAACGTCGAGCGGCGGCGCTGCGCGCATCACATCGCCAACGCGGATGCTGCCCAGGTCGTGGCCGAAGGCGGCCACGATCACCTCCAGGCCGACCGTGCCCGCAATCGCCTCATCGCGAACCACCACCAGGGGGACGGGGTGCTGCGCGCGCAGGGACGCGAGGATGTCGACCAGGGTGTCGTCGGCGTCGCACTCCGCGCCCAGGGTGATGGCCAGGCGGTCGAGCTCAGGCACCGCTGATCTCCGGGTGGGCGAGGAGATGGTCGGCGAGCTCGCGGGCGGTCAGCATGCCGACAGGGGTCTCGTCCTCGTGCATCACCAGCGCGACCTGGCGTCCCTGCTGAGCCATCACCGCGGCAACCTCGCGCACCTGCTGCCTCTCGTCGACGAGCAGCGGCGGCGTGCGCAGGATGTCGCGGGCCTGAACGGCGGTGGTCGGCGGGCGCATGGCCAGGTCGCTGCCCGCGATCACCACCTCACCGCTGACCAGACGGTCGAGGATGTCCTCCTGGCGCACGTAGCCGACGGGGCGGCGGTCGAGCAGGACCGCGAGCTCGGGGAGCTCGTTGTCCGCCATCAGCTTGGCGATGGCGTCCAGCGGGGTGCTGGGAAGGCAGAAGACCACCTCATCGCGCATGACGTCGGTCACCGCCGGGTTGGCGGCGTCGGGCGCGAGACGGTCAGGGTCGAGCGAGGCGGCGACGGGGGTTGTGGTCAACGAACTCCTCGCGCTGGCTGCGAACTGCATCCGAGTATACCGGCGCTCCGGCCGGCGGCCGTCCGGGCTACTCCGCGCTCTGCGATTCCGCGAAGCGGCGCAGCACGTCCTGCCACGTCTCGGTGGGCTCGGCAACCGCCGCCCGGGACTGGGTCCTGCGGATGCGCGAGCGGGTGCGGTCGATCTCACGATCGCGCCGCCGTTCCTCGTGGTTGCGCGCCGCTGCCATGGACTGCGCCACCTCCGCGGCCACGGCGTCGACCTCCTCGCCCGTGGCGGCGCTGCGCAGGCTTCGAGTCAGGCGCGCGACCACGTCGGGGGCGAGCCGTCCACCGGCATCGCGCAGCGAGTCGGCGGCCTTCCTGCGGCGCTGCTCGAGAGCGCGCCGGAGCCGGAGCTGCTCGGCGTTCTGGCGGCGATCGGCCTCGAACATCTCCATGCCGTCGCCGATGAGCTTGGGGTACTGCCAGGCCAGGCTGAACTTGCCTGCGCTGATGCCCGCGATCAATGATTCGACGCTGCTCCGGTAGCGATCGAGAGACTGGCCGGAGAGGCTGCCGAGCAGGTCGGCGACGATGGGGCGCGCCTGGCCGTGGAGACGACGGACCCAGGCGGGCAGGTGATGGTGCTCCGGGGCGGGCGGCTCGACCGGTTGAGAGGCGTGCGGCAGCCCCTGGGGACGCACGATCCGCGGCAGCTGCGCCGGCGCCGGGCCGCCCGCGGGCGCGCGCCGGCGCACCGCGTGTGCAGCGGAGCGCGCGCCATCAGCAGCAGGTGCACGGCGGCCACCCGTCAGCTCGCCTGCGGCGGGCGACGATGCCTCGGTTGTGTCGATCACGCAGCCACGTCGAAATCCATCGGAACGCGCGAATCGTACCCGACACTCGCCGATCCGCGTCTGCCGGGCGCTGACTACACTCTGCGGCGGAGTCTTGTGACGAAGAGTGACTGATCTGCCGCCGGAGCCGACGCCGGACGCGTCCCGCCCCGCCACCGTCCAACTCTCCGATGACGAGGCTGCGAGCCTCCGAGAGGCCGGGCGATCGTGGGCGCGCGTCCCCAGGGCACGCGGGCAGACCGACGACGGCCTCGTCGATCCCGACCTCGACCTGCGCGAACGGCGCGGGCGCCCGGGAGAGCGGTACGTGCGCGTGCTCCGTTCCAAGAGCCAGGGCTTCGAGCGCAAGGCGCCGGGCTGGCTCGAGGTCACCGCTCGGGCCACCGCGCCCACCGGTGACTTCGCCCGGCTGCGGGCGCGCCTGCGCAACGCCGTGCTGGGCACCCCGCTGGCCACGCAGCAGCAGACCCACGAGCGCCTGACCAAGATCAAGGCGCTCGCCGTCCTCTCCTCGGACGCGCTCTCGTCGGTGGCCTACGCCACCGAGCAGATCCTCTTCTACCTGGTCCTGGCCGGCGCCACCGCGTACGGCTTCATCCTGCCCATCACCGGCGCCATCGCGCTCCTGCTCGCCATCGTGGTGCTGAGCTACCGGCAGACGATCAAGGCCTATCCCAAGGGCGGCGGCTCCTACATCGTCGCCAGCGACAACCTCGGTCACCTGGCGGGGCTGACCGCGGGCTGCGCGCTGATGACCTCGTACACCCTGACCGTGGCCGTGTCCGTCGCCGCGGGCACCGACAACATCATCAGCGCGGTCCCCGCGGCCATCCCCTACCGGGTCCCGCTCTGCCTGGCGTTCATCGCCCTGCTGCTCTTCGGCAACCTGCGCGGCATCCGCGAGTCCGGGTCCATCTTCGCGGCGCCAACCTACCTGTTCATCGCCTCGATGTTCCTGATGATCATCGTGGCCGGGATCCAGATCATCACCAACCACGTGCCCCACACCGCCCCCGTCGTCGACCCCAGGCGCGTCAGCCAGACGCTGGGCGTGTTCCTGCTGCTGCGCGCCTTCGCCTCTGGCGCCACCGCGCTGACGGGTGTGGAGGCGATCAGCGATGGGGTGCCCGCTTTCAAGCCCAAGGAGTGGGTCAACGCGCGCATCACCATCACCACCCTGGGGATCATCCTCGGCGCCATGTTCATCGGCATCAGCCTGGTGACCTACTGGCTGGGGCTGGTGCCGGACGATCCATCGTCGCCGCACTACCAGACGATCATCTCCAAGGTCGCCACCTACGCGTTCCACAACGGTCCGCTCTACTTCTTCGTGATCGTCTCGACCACCGCCATCCTGGTTCTCGCCGGCAACACCGCCTTCTCGGACTTTCCGCGTCTGCTCTTCTTCATGGCGCGCGACGACTTCGCGCCCCACCAGTTCAAGCGCCTCGGCGACCGTCTCTCGTACAGCAACGGGATCATCGTGCTGGCCCTCCTCTCCGGTCTGCTCGTCTGGGGCTTCAACGGCAACGTCAACCGGCTGCTGCCGCTCTATGCGGTGGGGGTTTTCACCGCGTTCACCATGTCGCAGGCGGGCATGGTGTCGCGCTGGTTGAGGCTTCGTGAGAGGGGCTGGCGGATGGGGCTGGTCATCAATGCCACAGGGACGATCATCACCGGCCTGGTGCTGGCCATCAACGGCGTCACCCGCTTCTTCGACGGGGCCGGGGTCATCGTCATCATCGTTCCGGTCCTGGTGGCCGCGTGCTTCGCGGTGCACCGCCACTACGCCGAGGTGAGCAGCCGGTTGACCACCGAGATCGCCACCTCGCCCGATCAACTCCGCCTGGTGTGCCTGGTCCCCATCGCCGACCTCAACAGCCTGGCCCTGCAGTCGCTGGCCATGGCCAGGACGATCAGCGACAGCGTCATCGCGGTGCACATCTGCGACGACGAGGATCACATCGCCAGGATGCGGGCGCTGTGGGAGGTGTGGGGCAACCACGTTCCGCTGGAGATCGTCGAGTCGCCCTATCGATCCTTCATCCGACCCCTGCTGCGCTACATCGACGCCATCGACAAGCAGCGCAACGACGACACCCTGGTGATCGTCCTGCCCGAGCTGGTGGCCACCCGCTGGTGGCACCAGCTGCTCCACAACCAGACGGCGCTGCGGCTCAAGGCGCAGCTGCTCTTCCGCCCCGGGACTGTGGTCATCAACGTGCCCTACCACCTGCAGCACGCGCCCCACGCTCGCCGCATCCACCGGCGCGGCGAGAGGCGCGACCATGACGACATCGAGGCCATCTGAATGAGCACCACCATCGACACGTCCTCCGCCGGCACCGTCTCCGAGGCGGTGCTCCGCCTCGGCGGCGGGGGTCCGCGCCGCATCGCCGAGTCCGCGGGGCTGGTGGTCACCCACGGCGAGGGTGAGTGCCTGGTGACCGATTCCGGCAGGCGCCTGCTCGACTTCGCCACCGCCATGGGGGTCGCGGCCATCGGCCACGGGCATCCGCTGTGGGCGCGGGCGGTGTCCCGGCAGGCGGGCCGGCTCGCCGCCTGCGTGCTCCACACGCCCGAGCACGCCGCCTACCTGCGCCGCCTGGCCGCGGTCCTGCCCACGGGGGTCGACCGCGTGGCGCTCTACTCCGGCGGGGCTGAGGCGGTCGAGGTGGCGGTCCGCCTGGCCCAGTCGGTGACCGGCCATCGTGACCTCATCTCCTTCGCCGGTGGCTTCCACGGCAAGACGACGGGCGTTCGCTTCAGCGGTGGGCGTTTCCCCGAGGAGCGTGTCAGCCTCGGGGTGGACTGGGTCCACTCCCTCCCCTACCCGTGCTGCGAGCAACACGATGCGCGCAGCTACCCGGCGTGCGCGGAGGCTGGCGCGGGGGCCCTCGCCGCCCTGGAGGAGCACGCCGCCACCCACGACTCGGTCGCCGCCGTCATCGTCGAGCCGGTCCTGGGCACCGCCGGCAACCGGCCGCCGCAGCGGCGCTTCCTGGCCGGGCTGCGGGCTCTCTGCGACGCCCGCGGATGGCTGCTCATCGTCGACGAATCGATCACCGGGTTCGGCCGCCTGGGACGCACCTTCGCCGTCGACTGGTTCGAGGTGCGGCCGGACATCCTGGTGCTCGGCAAGGCCATCGGGGGCGGCTACCCGCTCAGCGGCGTGGCCGCGCCGGGAGCCCTGTGGGACGCGAGCCTCTTCGCCCAGCCGTCGGCCACCTCGAGCAGCTACGGTGCCAACCCACTGGCCTGCGCGGCCGGCATCGCGGTCCTCGACGTGATCGGCGCCCCGGGGTTCCTGGAGCAGGTGAACCGCACCGCAGGGCGCCTGGCCGAGGGCATCGGTGCCCTGGAGCGCGACTCGCCGTTCGTGGCCCGCAACCGCGGGGTGGGGATGATGCTCGGTTTCGACCTCGTCGATCCCGCCAGCGGCCGGCTCGCCGAGCCCAGTCTCTGCCGGCACCTCTTCCATCGCTGCCTCGACGAGGGCATCCTCATCGTCGGTGACGTGCCCGAGGTGCGCCTCAACCCACCCCTGGTGCTCACCGAGCCCGGCGCCGACCTGGCCATCGCTGCCCTGCGGCGGGCCCTTGCCGGCTGAGCGGCGGGCCGGGGGGCCACTGCGCGTCGCCATCGTGGGCGTGGGGTCCGCGGCGACCCGCGCCCATCTCCCCGCGCTGAGCGCCGCGGAGGCGCTGGGGAGGGTTGCGGTGGTCGGCGCCTGCGACCCCGATCCCAGCCGACGCCACGCCGTCACCGCCGCCCATCCCGGCGCGGCGGGTTTCGCCGACAACGAGGAGATGCTGGAGGCGACCTCGCCGGAGCTGCTGGTGATCGCCACCCCGCCCAGCGTCCACCTCGCGGAGATGGCCGCCGCCCTCGCCCGCGGCGTCCACGTGCTCTGCGAGAAGCCCCTGGGGCTGACCCCGGCCGACGTGTCCACCCTCCGCGCACTGGCGCGGCGGCACCCCGACCTGGCCCTGGCCACGGTTCACCAGTACCGCCATGCCCAGCCGTGGCGATGGATCGCCCGGGCCGCCGCCGGGGCACTGCGCGACGGGGAGGGGTTCAGCGTGGCCGTGCGGGTCGAGAGGCCGGGCACCGATCCGCTCAGCGCCGGCGGCTGGCGCGCCGACCCCGAGCGCGAGGGTGGCATCCTGGGAGACCACGCCGTCCACTACCTGGCGCTCCTCCAGCTCCTCGACCCGCTGTGCCGGGTGACCGACTGCCATCGCGAGGGACCAGGGGGCCAGGAGGTGGCGGCTGTCGAGGTTCGACTCGGGGCGGGCGGGGTGGCGCGGATCCACACCTCGTACGCCGGCGCTCGGCGCAGCAACCTCATCCACCTCGACCGTCCCCGCCAGTGCCTGGCGGTCGACTGGGAGGACTCGAGCTTCCGGCTGGCCCGTGACGGCCGGCGCTCCAGCCAGCGGGCGGTGCCCTCGCTAAGCGACCGCCGCGTGGTCAACGCGCTCTACACACCCATGTACCACGAGCTGATCACGCACCTCGGCGAGGCGTCGTGGCGGGGCGAGGCCACGGCTCGAACCCTCGGAGCCGCCGACCTCCTGGCCGGCGCGATGGTCAGGGGGGGCCAGTGGTCCGGATCGAGGTCGTGACCCGATTTCGGCGTGGTTGCCACCCGGGTTGCGTACCATCGCGCCGGTGGATGAGCTCCGCGACCTCGCTCGGGCCGTGCTGCTGGCGTTCGCCGACCTCGGCGTCTACCTGCCCAGCAACCGCGACCGGTTGATCCGCAAGATCCGATTCCTCGACCCGCTCGACCCCGGCCAGCTCGGCGAGTTCCTCAGCGTCTGCATCGAGGCGGGTCTCATCGACGACGCCGAGACCGGCCGGCTGCGCCTCGATCGTGCCGAGGCCCGCCGTCTCGCCGTCTCCATGGACGGGCACAGCCCCGTGCCCGACGACCAGGCGCACGCCTGGGCGACGCGGCTCAGCGGGCCAAGTCCCGCCTAGCGGGGGTGCCCGCCGGCCCCTGGGCGCGGGGCCGGCGGCGACCGGGCTGCGGTCTGCCGCGAAGCGTGCGCTGGGCGGATCGGGCGCCATCCTCGCCGGCTGCCCGGGCGGCGTCGACGAGCTCGCGCAGGCCCTCCTCCACACACTCCCCGAAGACGGCGACGTCGCTGACGCCCTTGGCATCGACCAGGTAGCCGAAGTTGAGCGTCCCGCAGTAGCTGAAGATGGCGACGGCCAGCTGCTGGCCGTCGTACAGGAAGGCGATGGGGAAGACCTCCACCAGCCTGGCGCCCTGGCAGAAGAGCGGGAGCTGCGGTCCGGGGACGTTGGTCACGATCAGGTTGAAGCCGATCTGGCGGAGCGAGGCCCTGGACACCATGGCGTGGAGCGTCGATGGAGCGAAACCTGCGAGGTTGAGCAGGAAGTCGGCGCCGACCGCCTGCTTGCGCGCCTTGAGCGCGTCGACGGTGGCGCGCACCGCGGCGATCCGACGCTCCGGGTCGGGCTCGGCGATGGGCAGCTTCACCAGCAGCATCGCCAGCCGGTTGCCCAGCGCGGTCCGTTCGCTGCTGTCGCGAATGCTCACCGGGCAGAGCGCCTGGAGCGCCTGCTCCTGGTCATCCGGGTCGACCCCGCGGGCGATGAGAAAATTGCGCAGCCCGCCCGACACCACCGCGAGCACGATGTCGTTGATGGTGCCGCCGAAGGCACTCCTGATGGTGCGGAAGTCGTCGAGCGGGAACCGGCTGTACGCAAACGAGCGCGCGCTGCCCGTGTCGCCGTTGATGGCCGATTTGGGGGCACCCATGTGCTCCGCCATCGCCGCCAGGCCGCTGGCGGTGTCGCGAAGCGCGTTGGCCAGCCGTCCCGGTTGGCCGGCCACGGCGCGCGCGGTGCTGAGCACCCGCACCGGCCGGGTGACGCGCTCGCGCAGCGAGTTGACGAGCAGTCCGAGGCTGCTCGGCGACTCCCGCGCCGCCCATCGCGAGACCCCGAAGGGCTGCCTGGCAGGCTCTGGCTCGGTGTCGAGAAGGATCGTGGCCAGCTCGAGGTTGGAGATGCCGTCGACCATGGCGTGGTGTGACTTGGTGAGCAGCGCCCAGCGACCATCGCGCAGGCCCTCGATGATGTGGATCTCCCAGAGCGGCCGGCGCCGGTCGAGCTGTCGCGAGAAGACACGCCCGATGAGCTCCTGGAGCTCCCGGTCACCCCCAGGCCTGGGCAGGGCCGCGCGGATCAGGTGGTTGCCCATGTCGAAGTCGGGGTCGTCCACCCACACAGGCGTGTCCAGGCTGAGGGGCACGAAGGCCAGCTTCTGACGGTAGCGCGGCATGATGTCCAGCCGGGGGGCGATCGCCTTGGCCAGCCCGTCGTAGAGGGCCCGGCCGGTGCCCAGCGGCGAGGGCTCGAAGATCGCCACCCCACCGATGTGCATGTGCGTCCGCGGCGTCTCGAGATGGAGGAAGGACGCGTCGAGCGGCGTCAGCTTGTGGGCGCCCTGCATGGCGAGAACTCTACGACGCCCGCCGGTTCTCAAAACGTCCGGCCGGTGTCCGCCCGGGCCCCCTAGCCTGCTGGGACATGGACGTCCGCACCCCGCTGGCAACCCTCCCGGTCAGTTTCTTCGACCCCCACAGCGGCCTCAGCGCGCTCGCCGTGCAGCATCTGCGCGCTGATGGCCGCACCGCGCTCGTCTACCACAACGCCCCCGGGGTGATCGCTGCGCAGCCGCTCCTCGGAGGTGTGGCCGAGACGCTGATGTCCCAGCTGGTGGCCGGACACACGTTGAGCCTGATCGAGACGAGCATGCCCGAGCACGAGTCCGAGCCCTTCGTGTACGCGCGCGTCACCATCTCGGTCGCGGCCTGGCTGGGGCGGGTCGGTGCCGGCACCGGACGGGTCATCGCGGTCGACGAGGTGGCCCACGCCTGTGGCATCGCCGTCCGCGAGGTGCGGCGCACCGAGGCGCTCATCCAATCCATCCACCGGGTGCGCTCCTGCGCCTTCCCGGGTTTCCGTCAGCTTCCTCTCGGGGAGCGGGTGCGTGGTGTCCTGGCGGTGGCCTGAACCCGTCGCGGTGGCCGGCGCGGCCGCACCGGACCCAGCTCCGCCGAGGGGCAGATGTCGGAGAGCACGCACTGCGGGCACCGTGGCGAGCGGGCCGTGCAGACGCGCCGGCCGTGCAGGATGAGCCGGAGGCTGAGGTCGGTCCACTCCTGCTCCGGCACGATCGCGCAGACGTCCGCCTCGATCGCCACCGGGTCGGTGGCCGAGGTCAGGCGGAGGCGCGCCGCCAGCCGCGTGACGTGGGTGTCCACCGGCAGGCCGGGCAGCCCGAAGGCCACCCCGAGCACCACGTTGGCGGTCTTTCGGCCCACGCCGCGCAGGGTCACCAGGTCCTCCATCCGCGGCGGCACCCGGCCGTCGAACCTTCCCACCAGGTCCTGGCACATCTCGCGAATGGCCCGCGCCTTCATCCTGAAGAAACCGGTCGAGCGGATGAGCTCCTCGAGGTCCTCCTGTCGCGCCTCGGCCAGCGCCGCCGCGCTGGGATACCGGGCGAACAGCACCGGCGTGACCATGTTGACGCGCAGGTCGGTGCACTGGGCACTGAGGATGGTGGCCACGAGCAGTTGGAGCGGGGACTCGTGGACGAGCGCGCAGGTGGCCCCCGGGTATTCGGAGCGCAATCGCTCCACCACCCCGGCGGCACGCCCTCGCGCACCCCCGGGGAGGCGCCGCCGGGCCATCAACGGTGCCGCGCCGTGGACGGGCGGTCACTCACGGCACGGCGCGATTCCCGGACAGTCATCGCGGCCATGCTAGTCAGCGCAGCGTGGTGCCGGTGGCGCTGCTCCCTACAATGCGCGCGTCCTTCAGCCGCTCACCGCCGGAGACTGCCACCGTGCGCTTCAAGATCACCGTCGTCGGCGCCGGCAACGTGGGCGCCACGCTGGCCCAGCGTCTCGCCGAGCGCAATTACGCGGACATCGTCCTGGTCGACATCGTGGAGGGGTTGCCCCAGGGCAAGGCGCTCGACATGCTCGAGGCGGGCCCCATCGTCGGGTACGACTCGCTGATCACCGGGACCAACGGCTACGAGGAGACGGACGGCTCCGACCTGGTGCTGATCACCAGCGGCGTGGCCCGCAAGCCGGGCATGTCCCGCGACGACCTGGTCATGACCAACGCCGCGATCGTGGCCAGCGTCGCCGGCCAGGTGGCCAGGAGATCGCCGGACTCGGTCATCGTGGTGGTGAGCAATCCGCTCGATGCCATGGCACAGGTCGCCAGGGCGGTCAGCGGCTTCCCACGTGAACGCGTGATCGGCATGGCCGGGGTGCTCGACACCGCCCGGTTCCGCACCTTCGTGGCCCAGGAGCTCGACGCCTCGGTGGCGGACGTCGCCGCCTACGTGCTCGGCGGCCACGGGGACACCATGGTGCCCCTCACCACACTGACCACGGTGGCGGGTGTTCCCGTGGCCGATCTCATCGCCGGCGACCGGCTCGACAGCATCGTGCAGCGCGCCCGCGACGGCGGCGCCGAGATCGTCGGCCTGCTCAAGACCGGCAGCGCCTACTACGCGCCCTCGGCGGCGGCGGCGCAGATGACCGACGCCATCCTCCTCGACACCCGCCAGGTGCTGCCCTGCGCGGTGTACCTGCAGGGCGAGTACGGCATCAGCGGGCTCTACACCGGTGTGCCCGCGCGGCTGGGCGGCGGCGGTCTCATCGAGGTTGTCGAGGTGGCGCTCTCGGACGCGGACCGCGCCGCGCTCCATCGCTCGGCGGCGTCCGTCCGGCAACTTGTGGAGCTGGTGGATTCGCGTCGGGCCGACATCGACCCATCCATGCCCGCGCTCGGCGAGGCGGTGACGGTGGGCTGAGCCGGGGCCGGCCCGTC